>JAFYGK010000011.1 GCA_017543285.1 Clostridia bacterium
CATACGGCAGCCTTACGCCGGACAAAACCAAAAAAATACTCAGGGAGTTAAGGGAGGCGGCATTATGAGAATAGTGATTGGACAGGGCTCCTGCGGTATCGCCGCCGGCGCCGAAAAGGTGCGCCGCGCTCTCCTTAATACAGATATAGACGCCGGATCAATTTCCATAACCGGATGCATAGGAATGTGCTGGCTTGAGCCGATAGTCGATATATATGACGGCGACAGCCTGACCAGACTGGTAAAGGTCGGTGAAAAGGACGCCGACGCAATCGCCGGATATGTCAGAATGGGCGACCGCTCGCTTGTCGAAAAGCTGATCGTTTCCGATGAGGACAGTGAATTTTTAAGCAGGCAGACCCGCATAGCTCTGCGCAACTGCGGCATAATCAATCCTGAGATCATTGACGAATACATAGAAAAAGGCGGCTACGGCGCGCTGAAAAAGGCGCTCTCGGTCCGTCCCGAAGAGGTCATCGGAATCATAAAGACCTCCGGGCTTGCCGGGCGCGGCGGAGCGGGTTTTCCGACATGGTTTAAATGGAACGCGGCGCGAAACGCCGAAGGCGACGAAAAATATCTCATCTGCAATGCCGACGAAGGCGACCCCGGCGCGTTCATGGACAGGGCGGTTATCGAAAGCGATCCGCACAACCTTATCGAAGGCATGCTGATAGGGGCCTACGCCATCGGCGCAAAGCACGCGGTCGTCTATGTCCGCGCAGAGTATCCTCTTGCGATAAAGCGTCTGAAAAAGGCCATCGGGCAGGCAAAGGAAAGGGGTATTATCGGAAACAATATCTTCGGCTCGGACTTCTCCTGCGACTTTACGATAAAGGCGGGCGCCGGCGCGTTCGTCTGCGGCGAGGAAACGGCTCTGATAGAGAGCCTTGAGGGACACAGGGGTATGCCGAGGCTAAAGCCTCCTTTCCCGGCGCAGTCCGGTTTCTGGCGCAAGCCCTCCAACATCAACAATGTCGAAACCTTCGCGAATGTCGCGTGGATAATTGATAACGGCGGAGAAGCTTTCGCCGCCATGGGCACCGAAAACTCAAAGGGCACCAAGGTCTTTGCCGTTACCGGCAAGGTAAAACGCTCGGGACTTGTCGAGATACCAATGGGCAGGACCCTGCGCGACGTTATCTTTGATATCGGCGGCGGCATGAAGGGCACAAAGGCCTTTAAGGCGGTCCAGATGGGCGGACCCTCCGGCGGATGTATTCCGGCAGAGCTTATCGACACTGTCATAGACTACAAGGCTCTCGGAGCAACGGGAGCCATAATGGGTTCGGGCGGAATGGTCGTCATGGATGAAAGCACATGCATGGTCGGAATGGCGAAATTCTTCCTCGACTTCACCGCAAAGGAGAGCTGCGGCAAATGCATCCACTGCCGTATAGGCACAAAGCGCATGCTGGAAATGCTCGAGCGCATAACGAAGGGCGAGGGCAGGGAAGGCGACGTTGAGCTCCTGGAGGAGCTGTGCCTCTCGGTCAAGGACGGCGCGCTGTGCGGATTGGGTCAGACGGCTCCCAACCCCGTGCTGACGACGATAAAATACTTCCGCGACGAATATGAAGCGCATATCAGAGATAAAAAATGTCCGGCGGGCGAGTGCAGCGAGCTTATCACATACAGCATTGACGCCGGCAAATGCAGGGGCCGCACCCTTTGTGCGAAAAACTGTCCGGTCAGCGCAATTTCGGGCGGCGTTAAGCAGCCGCATATCATCAGCGCCGATAAATGCATAAAGTGCGGCAAGTGCTATACGGTATGCAGATTCGGCGCGGTAGTAAAGGCGTAAGGAGGGCTGAAAATGATAAACCTGACGATAAACGGAAAAGAAATAACAGCCCCCGACGGCTCGACAATACTGGAAGCGGCCCGCTTAAACGGTATAGACATACCGACCCTTTGTTACGACAAGGCGGTGGAGATATACGGCGCGTGCGGTCTGTGCGTGGTTGAAGCCGAGGGGATCCCCAAGCTGCTTCGCTCATGCTCGGCCAAATGCACCGAGGGAATGGTGATAAATACCGAGAGCAAGCGCGTCATACAGTCGAGAAAGATAGCCATGGAACTTTTGATGTCGGCTCACGACGGCGACTGCGTGGCCCCCTGCCAGCTCAACTGCCCGGCGCATACCGACTGCCAGGGCTATGTCGGCATGATAGCAAACGGCGAATACGGCAGCGCGCTTAAAATAATCAAGAACAAAATACCTCTTCCCGCGTCCATAGGCAGGGTATGCCCCCATCCGTGCGAGAAGGCCTGCCGCCGCAAAAATGTGGACGAGCCGATAAATATCGCCCGGCTCAAGGCCTTTGCCGCCGATATGGATTTAAACAGCGACAGCTATATACCCGAATGCAAAGAATCCTCCGGCAAAAAGGTTGCCGTCATCGGCGGCGGACCCGCCGGCCTGTCCGCAGCCTATTATCTTGCCGTAATGGGACATGAGGTCGCCGTGTACGACATGATGGACAAAATGGGCGGCATGCTCCGCTACGGGATCCCTCAGTACAGGCTGCCCAAGGATGTGCTCGACAGGGAAATTGCAATAATCGAAAAAACAGGCGTAAAGCTGATCAACAACGCTAAACTGGGCAGGGATTTCACAATAGAATCCCTCAAAGCCCAAAACGACGCGGTCATTGTCGCCGTCGGCGCATGGAAAAGCTCGTCAATGCGCGTTCAGGGAGAGGATCTTGACGGCGTTTACGGCGGAATAGACTTTCTCAGAGCGGTCATTCAGGGCAACGCTCCCGACACAGGCGACAGGGTAGCCGTCTGCGGCGGCGGCAACACCGCAATGGACGCATGCCGCACAGCAGTAAGGCTTGGCGCAAAGGAAGTATATGTAATATACCGCAGAACAAGAAATGAAATGCCTGCCGACGAGCTGGAAATAAACGAAACCGAGGAGGAGGGAGTCGTCTACAGATTCCTGACCAATCCGCTCTCCTTCAACGGCGAAAACGGCAGGGTAAAATCCATAACGCTGCAAATAATGGAGCTGGGCGAGCCTGACGCCTCCGGACGGCGCAGACCCGTGCCGGTCGAGGGCATGACCGAGGAGATAGCCGTGGACAGCGTCATCCTCGCAATAGGCCAGAAACTGGTTCAGAATGACGTCGGTGAACTGACCCTCAACGACAGAGGCAATATCCAGGCCGACCCAGATTTCTTTACCACCTCCGTGGAAGGCGTGTTCGCCATAGGAGACGCGACAAACAAGGGCGCTTCCATAGCCATCGAAGCCATCGGCGAGGCCGACCGCTGCGCGAAAGCGGTAGACGCCTATCTGAACGGTCAGGCATTGGACACAAGGGTCCCGTATATCAGCAAACGCGACGAGGATACAATAGATTATTCCGACCGGAAGAAAGCTCCGAGGATAAACCCGGACGTTCTCGCTCCCGAAATAAGAAACAGGAGCTTTGATGAAGTTTCTCTCGGATTTACCGCGGAGCAGGCAAAGAAAGAGGCCGACCGCTGTCTGGAATGCGGCTGCCGGGAGTATTACAGGTGCAGGCTGCTCAACGTCGCTCAGCGGTACGACATCCGCCCCGAGCGCTGGGCAGGAGAAATGCCGCAGAAATACACACGCGACGAGAACGCCTTTATCGAGCGCAATGCGGCAAAGTGCATTCTCTGCGGGCTGTGCGTGCGCTCATGCCGCGAGGTCATGAATATTAACGCTCTCGGTCTCATGGGACGCGGATTCACAACCCAGCCTTCGGCGGCATTCGCTTTGCCTCTCGATCAGACCGCCTGCAACAACTGCGGACTGTGCGTACAGCTCTGTCCGACAGGCGCGCTGACCGAGAAATCCGCTCTGTCAAAGCAGGTCCCGCTGGATGAGCGGTATACCGAAGAACGGGTAGAAATAGACGGGCAGAAAGCCTGCGTCCTCGTGTCGCGCTATGACGGAAAAGTCCTTCGCGTCATACCAAACGATGACATCTCACGGAACGCTAACCTTACGCGCGAGCAGTTGTTTGATAAGATCAATAACAGGTGAACCTCTGCTTTGTGCGGTTACAGAACATTATCCGGCTTTGTTTAAACATTCCGGCTCCCGTCCGGGCGCCGATTCCGCAATACGCAAAAAGCCCTGCCGGCAGACCGGCGGGGCTTTTCCTGTCTTCACGCTTTCGGCGTCGGAAACCGATGAAGCGATACCGTATGCCGCCGGACGGCTTTGCCGATCCGTGATGCGGCTTTTGAACGCGCACCGGAGTCGTCCGGGCGTTTTTGCTCCGGAAATCCATACACATTATTAATATATTATTTTCGCGATTTGTGCAAACCAGAGCCGGATCGCCCGATACGATACTTATGAAAGCAGCCTTCGTATATTGAACGGGAAGACAAAAAGTCGAACTGCAAATAATCGGAAATCTTATTGAAAAAATATTACAATTAGTGTATCATAAATGCTAGAGAAGGCGGATTGCATACCGATTTAAACATCTGCCGATCAAGCGAGCAAGACCGCCGCATAAAAAAGAGAAAACAAAAGGAGAAGCATTATGAACCGTATCAAGCACATTGTTAAATTCCTCGTCTTTGCCGCTCTTGCCGTTCTGCTGTTTGTGCTGGGAACGGGCAAGAACCTGTTCGCCGACAACGGCCTGTCCCTGACATGGGAAAGCGTCGGCAGAATACTGCTGGTCATCTTTGCTATTCTGGCCGTCGAGCATCTGATAATCCTGCTGCTCAGCCTGTTTAACTTCAAGAGTCACAGAGCCCGCACGGTAGTAACCCTTTTGGCCAGCGCCATCAGATACATAGCCGTCATCGCCATCGTCATCGGAGTGCTTTCGCTGCTTCAGGTCGATATGCCGACCATTCTCGCCGGATTGGGGATCATCGCGCTGATCATCGGCTTCGGCGCGGAAAGCCTGATCACCGACGTTGTCACCGGCTTTTTCATACTAATGGACAATCAGTATAACGTCGGAGACATCATCGAGGTCGGCGGATTCCGCGGAACGGTTTCCGAAATCGGCATCCGCACAACCAGCCTCACCGACACCGGCGGCAACGTCAAGATAATCAACAACTCCGACATGAAAAACATACTCAACCGTTCGGACAACAGCTCAAAGGCTGTCGCTGATTTCTCGATTCCCTATGAGACCGATCTGGAAAAGCTGGAGGAGAAGATCCCGTCTTTGCTGGAGGAGATTTATAACAGCAACACCGAGACATTCAAATCGGCTCCGAAGTATCTCGGCGTTCAGGAGCTGGGCGACAGCGCGGTAGTGCTCCGCTTTGTTGTGGAGGTCGGAGAATCAGACATTTACTCCGGCGCTCGCAAGCTCAACCATGACCTGTTCATCGGCTTCAGGAAGCTGGGCGTAGAGTGCCCGTTCCAGCAGGTGGACGTACACAGCAAGTAATATGGACAGAAGATATATGGACGCGGAGTATTCCCTTCCGCCGCCTGAGGCGCTGCCTGTCGGCCGGGAGTTTCGCGTCGGACAAAATTTTGAATTTGCTCCTCTTCCGCCGGAATACGGACAGAGGACGACGGCTCAGGACGGGGAGCCGGAGAAAAAACGCCGCCTGAGAAAAATCCTCGCGGTCCCCGCGCTTTTGCTGCTGAGTTTTCTGTGCTTTCATATCGTCAGGCCTGCCGCTCCGACCGCTTCCGACGTTTCTCCCGAACCGCCCGGGGGCTCCGCGGCGTCAGACGCAGCGCCCGGCGCCGCTGTTCAGACGCCTCCCCCGACGCTGTCCGCACAGCTTGAGATTTCCGATTCCGTTGTAAAGCTGACGGCGGACTTCAAGCCGGCTGCCGACGACCGTACGGTATACGATATGGCGGTCGAATCCTGCCGGACCGATTGGCTCGATGCAGACGGACAGATTGTCACCGTCAGCGACCTGGCGGCCGAGGAAGCGTCCGGACAGGGCGAAGCGGGAATGCGGTTTGTCTGCACCGGAAGCACGGACGAGATAAATACCTTCGACGGCATAGAATCCGCGGTCGGCCGCATTTCCCTGCGCGACGCCGCAACCGGCCGGATCTTTACCGCCGAGACAGAACCCGTTGCCTATTCGCATGAGGCGGCCTATCCTATCGGGAACGGAAATATTGTGCTGACCGTCTACAACGACACCACCATATACGACGTTGCATCTCCCGTTTCCACCGACGGCTGGATTACCGTTCTTGCGTCCGAGACCATACCCGAGGCGGATTTCGCCGGCTATCAGCTTCCCGAACCGACAGCTCCCGACGGCTACGGCTTTGCCGGATGGGTCGTGCATGTCGGCAACCCGTTTGACAACGGTTCCGACAGGGATGTTTTCGCGGAATTCAACGGAGATCCCCCGGTGGATATTCTGCTCGACGGAAGCGTCTTTACTGTTGAGACGACCCTTACCAAAAAGGACGTCGAGCGCATTCCGCCGTCGGCAGACGGAAACCGCTACGTCAATGTACACGCCTGCTGGATCCAGCAGAATCCTTCCGACATTCGTCTCTATCTTGACGACGGCAGCGGCAACGCCGAGGGCTACTCCATGGATGTTCCGCTTGCCTCCGAGGGCTATCTGTATCTGTGCAGCTATCCCGTGCCCGAGCGCGAGGGATATGCCTTTGACGGCTGGTACGACAAGGACGGCAACCGCGTGGATATGCTGGTTTGCTATTTCTCCTTTGTGCCGGCGCTCCGCGATGAAAACGGCAACTTCACCGGCTATGACTGGGGCAAAAACGATACGGTCACCCTTTACGCGCATTGGAAGGCTCTGTGACGCGTAAAAAAGAGCCGGAGCTTAAAACCGGATGAAATTTTTTGCAGCGGGAGGACGTATGTCTTCCCGCTGTTTTTTATCCGGCAAAGACGGGAGTCAAACCGCGCAGACGATTAAGAACAGCCCGTTTTTTCCGATATCCTTAAAGCCGGTACGGCACCTCGCGCACAGCGGGAAGAGCAATCCATCCGGCTTGCGGCGCGTATGAAGGAAAACCGTTTACTGCCTGAAATGTGATGCCGATCGGTAAAAGCTTAGAGGAAAATAGGCAAATAATAACAGAATAACCAGTAAATTTTGGGATGAAACACGATCAAGAGACAAAAATCGAAAAAATGTACACTAATTAGACACGACAAACTAACAAATATGCGGCACTTTATGATAAACTGACTATTGGATTAAGCTGTATTAAATAATATAATAAATCTAACGGATTGATATTCAGCGTTTCGTATCATTTTCGCAGAAAAACGATAAAGAGAACGCCCGGAGCAATATTCTCCCGCAAGCCGTAATTGCGCCGTTATTATCCGTCTGCCTGATTTGCCGAAGGCCCGGCTGCTTTTGATATTTACCGGCTTTGGCCTGTTTAAAGGATAGGCGTCGGTTGACCCAAAGCCTTAACAAACGCACAACGCCTCTTGATTTACGGCATGCACAGCCAAGCGGTAATTAAGCCGTTGTGATAAATTTGTTTTTTGTTCTTCTCTTTCATATTGCCGGCGCGGGTTTTTGATCCGCGCCGGCAAGAATGAAGCATTAATTGGTAAAATATATTTTTTTAAATATATTTAAATTTTTTTAAGGAGTATTGACATGAAAAAAGTAATTGCCCTGCTTCTGGCTGCACTTATGATCTTTGCACTCGCAAGCTGCCAGAACAACAACGAAGGCAGCCAGGAACCCGCTTCCCAGGCTGAACCCGCATCCACAGCAGACACATCCGCAGAACCCGCTTCTCAGGCTGAGCCCACAGGCGCTGGCAAGAGAGTCGGCGTTGCAATGCCCACACAGTCCTCCCAGAGATGGATCCAGGACGGCGGCAACATGAAGGAAAAGCTCGAAGCTCTCGGTTATGAAGTAGACCTTCAGTACGCTGAGGACGATGTTCAGGCTCAGGTTTCCCAGATCGAGAACATGATCACCAGCGGCGCAAACTGCCTCGTTATCGCGGCTGTTGACTCCGGCGCTCTTGTCAACGTTCTTAATCAGGCTAAGCAGAACAACATCCCCGTTATCGCTTACGACCGTCTCCTCATGGACACCGACGCTGTTTCCTACTACGCAACCTTCGATAACGAAGGCCTCGGCGTCATCATCGGCAACTACATCATCGACACAATGGGTCTTGCAAACGGCGCTGGCCCCTTCAACATCGAGATATTCAACGGTTCTCCCGATGACAACAACGCTCACATGCTCAACAACGGTCTCATGAAGACCATCCAGCCCTACTTCGACAGCAAGCAGCTGGTTTGCCAGTCCGGTCAGATCGACTTCGACACAAACTGCACACTCCGCTGGTCTCAGGAAGAAGCTCAGAAGAGATGCGAAAACATCATGAGCGCTTACTATTCCACAGGCGAGCATCTTGACATCGTCGCCAGTGCATTCGACGGTCTTTCCTACGGTATTGCCGCAGCTCTCGAGGGCGCAGGCTACAAGGTAGGAGATCAGTGGCCCATCATCTCCGGTCAGGACGCTGAGCTCATGGCTGCAAAGAACATCCTCTCCGGCAAGCAGACACAGACCATCTTCAAGGACACAAGAGTTCTTGCTGAGAAGTGCGTCACAATGGTACAGGCCGTTCTCGAAGGCTCCGAGCCCGAAATCAACGACACAACCACATACAACAACAACGTAATTACTGTACCTTCTTACCTCTGCACACCTATTTCCATCACAAAGGATAACCTCGTACAGGTTCTTGTTGATGATTCCGGTTACTA
>JAFYGK010000012.1 GCA_017543285.1 Clostridia bacterium
CCGGAAAATCGTCAGATTTTTTGGGAAGAGGAGCAGCGGCAAAATGAATGAGCCTTTGCGCCGTGCGCGAAAGCGAACGATATGGAGCTTGCTGTGACGAAGCGCAGCGGTCGAAATTTTTAGCACCGACAGGTGCGTTAATAAAATTTCGGGCATTTTTTGCGAGCGCGTCCTGCGGACGATGAAGCGAGAAAAAAACGGCGCAGCGGTCGACGATTGGCAAGGCCCGGTTATACCGCTGAGAGACAAGAGCAATGCCGCAGTTTGCGGTGAGAGCGGACAACAACCATAATAAATAAGCGCAAACGCGCAAGGAGGTAAAACCATGCTGAGCACAGGAACAAAAGCCCCCGATTTTACATTGCCAGACCAGAACGGCAAAGAACATTCTCTTTCCGACTATCGCGGACAAAAGGTGATTTTGTATTTTTACCCCAAGGACAATACAGCCGGCTGCACAAAGCAGGCCCTCGCCTTCGGAGAACTTTATCCCCGGTTCCGCGAAAAAGGCGCCGTTGTTCTGGGCGTAAGCAAGGATCCGGTCGCTTCACACAAGCGGTTTGAGGAAAAATACGACCTGCCCTTTACACTTCTTTCCGACGTTGAAAAGACGGTCATTATGGCCTACGACGTGTGGAAGGAAAAAAAGAACTACGGCAAGGTATCAATGGGCGTTGTGCGCACCACCTACCTGATAGACGAGGACGGAATGATAATAAAGGCGTTCGACAAGGTCAGGGCGGCGGACAATCCGGCGCAGATGCTGGGAGAACTGGGATGATTATTTTCGGGCATCTCATAACCGTAAGAAAAAGGCGGTGAATTTTTGAAAAAAACAAGATTATTATCGTTGCTGCTGGTTATTGCGCTTTGCTTTGGCGGGTGCTCATCGGCAGTCAGGGACAACCGGTCGGGATCGGCCGGGCATTCGTCTGAGGCCGTTTCATACGCTCCTGCCGCTGACACTCAGCAAAACTCATTGCCCGAGCCGCCGAGCCAGCCGCAGCTGTCGCCCGAGGAACAGGAAAAACAAAGAATCGATAAAGCGGTCAGAGAGCTTATGTCTTCAATGACGCTTAGGGAAAAGGTCTGTCAGATGTTTATAGTTGAGCCGGAGCAGCTTGCAGATTCCGGACTCGTGACCGAGGCAGGAGAAAAAATGAAAGAGGCGCTGAGAGAAAATCCGGTAGGCGGAGTGATACTGTTCGCCTCGAACATCAAAAACCCGGAGCAGGTCACAAAGCTGGCGGAGGATCTCCAAGCCTTCTCAAAAACAAAACTGTTCATATCGACCGACGAGGAAGGCGGAATCGTCGCGCGGGTGGGAAACAACCGCAAAATGGGCACGACAAAGTTTAAGCCCATGGGTAAAACCAAAAGCGCGGACGAGGCCTACAACGTAGGCTTTACCATAGGCAGCGAGCTTTCGGAGTTCGGCTTCAATCTGGATTTCGCGCCTGTTGCCGACGTAAACTCCAACCCCAAAAACCCCGTAATCGGCACAAGAGCGTTCAGCCGGGACGCCGAAACCGCCGCTGAATATGTCGCCGCATGCGTAAACGGCTTTTGCGACAGCGGAATGCTATGTACACTGAAGCATTTTCCCGGCCACGGCGACACATCAACCGACAGCCATTACGGCGCGGCGAAGACCAAAAAAACCCTCGAGCAGTTAGAGCAGTGCGAGCTATTGCCGTTTGAAGCGGGAATAGAGGCAGGCGCGGATTTTGTCATGGCGGGGCATATCACGGCCCCGGAGCTGACCGATGAAAAGGTACCCGCGACCCTTTCGCACGATATAATAACAGGCATACTGCGCGATAAGATGGGCTTTGACGGTATAGTAATTACCGATTCCATGCAGATGCAGGCCATAACCGATTATTTTTCACCAGGCGAAGCAGCGGAAGCCGCCGTCAATGCCGGAGCGGATATAATCCTCATGCCGGAGGATCTTGACAAGGCGGTCAACGGTCTGGTTGAAGCGGTGGAAAAGGGCGACATCGACGAACAGCGCATAAATGAAAGCGTCGGAAGGATCCTGCGGGTCAAGCTGAAGCAGGGGATCATAGAGCCGTAAGAAGGGAGCAGCATGAAATATACCTTTGACGCCGTCATACAAAAGGCGCCCGATCAGGACGCGGCATATGTGGTTTTTCCGCACGATATACGCCGCGAATTCGGCAGAGGCAGAATCAAGGTGCGCGCCGCCTTTGACGGCGAGCCATATTCCGGCAGCATAGTCAACATGGGACTTAAAAACGACGACGGCTCGATCTGCTATATTATCGGCGTGCGCCGGGACATCCGAAAGAAAATCGCAAAGCAGCCGGGCGACACGGTGCATGTGACAGTAGAAACCGCCGACGCTTAGCGGAGACAATCGCAAGACGCGCGGGAATTGCCGCGCGCTTCATATTTCACGCATGAAAGGAGCCTCATATGCCCTCGACAAAAGCATATCTCGAATATGTCCTCGATCAGCTGTCCGGTTCGGACGGTGTGACATACAGACCTATGATGGGCGAATACATCATCTATTACCGCGGCAAGGTGATCGGCGGCGTTTATGACGACCGTTTTCTTGTAAAGCCGACAAAATCCGCGGAGGAAATGATGCCGTCGGCTCATTATGAATTGCCATACGACGGTGCAAAGCCGATGCTGCTCGTTGAAGAGGTGGACGACAGACAGCTTCTAAAAGAGCTTATCGAAAAAGTATATGACGGGCTGCCCGAGCCGAGAAAGAAAAAGAAATAACGATAAATGATTAATAAATACTGAATATCAATAAATAATAGTTGACAAACAGCAGATAGGGGTTTATAATAATCACAACAGTAAAGGGCTTTGCACCTTCTATTGCGGTATATCTCATGTAATATTCAAGGAGAGATGAAAATGAAAAAGCTCATATCCGTTCTGCTGCCGGTTTTTTTGATTATGTGCCTTATATCAGGCTGCGGCTATAATTACCGCGAGAGCTTCAAGCGCTTTGACGTTGCGGTGACCCTTGATACGCCCGATGACATCTACGCCGTGACCTGCGATTATTCCCTTGACGGCAAATCGTTGGGCTTACAGGGCGCGTCAAATGCCGACGAAACGAAGATTACCGACGGGGTTTATTTCGAATTTGACGAAAAAAATTTTGAAGATAACCCAGAGCTTGGCGAGCTTTCGCTGTCATTCGGCCTGTACGACCGCCTGCGCCAGAGTCTGGACGAGGAGGAGCGCGTAATACCGGTCGACGGAGAAATAAAGATCGAAGCGCAGTACGGCAGGGAATATCGCGTCACGATAAGCGGCGACAAGCAAAGCGGCTTTCGGGCGGTTCTCGCCGGATAGCGGCCCGAAAATCCCGGTCACCGTTTAAGGATTCTTTGCGCAAACGATCCTTGAGCGCGCTTTTCACCCGGCGGGATCTTTCCCGGAGCCGTCACATCGGGGCTTGCCGTATTTGTCTGCAGTGGTATCACGGCGGCACACAGCGCTGAAAAACCCTTCATGTCTGCCGCGACGCTTATTCATATCAGCGCGCCGCACCACGACTATATCTCATCCGCTTTATATACGGCCGGCCTGAACCCTCATTGAAGCCGGCGCCTGTCTTCGCCGCGATCTTTCCGGGGATATTTCATCGTCCGGATATGTGTATATCCCGCATCAGACCGGGCGTAAAGAAGCTCAACGGCAAAATGCAGGCGAGCTGACTCAAAAAGGTATTATCCCCGCGCTACGCAAAACCGGCGCGGGGATTTTTGCCGATATACCGGCTGATCAAGCGGAAGAATAAAGGCGCCTATCAAAAAAACAGCAGACGAAAGTCTGCTGTTTTTAAATACAAGCATAAACCGCTCAGGCGGTTTTAATATGTGCATGCCGCAAAAGGAGCTTTCCCCGGCCTTCTATTCTTCGGCAGTCGGGCTTGTTTCCGGCGGAGTTTCAGAGGAAGGTTCGGGCTGCTGCGATGACGGAGGCTGCTGCGACGATGACGACGGCTGCTGAGAGGAGGAAACCGGCTTTTCATATGTGCTGACTGTCAGCGTAACATGTGTGCCGTATTCATATTCTCTGCCAGCGGTCAGATCCGAACCAATGACCTCGCCGTAATTGCCCTGCGCGGCGTCTTCCTCGATAACAACGACAAAGCCGAGCTGCGACAGGGTCGCTGCCGCCTGATAGGCCTTTTTGCCGACCACCTTGGGCATCTCTCTCATCCTGGGTCCGAGCGAGACCTTGATATGCACCGTTTCGCCCTCCTCGATGAGAGTGCCCGGCGAGGGAGTCGTCTCAACGACCCTGCCCTCGTCAAAGGTATCGCTGAAAACATATCCGTCAAATACAAACCGCATGTATGCCCATTGCATATTGTCGGTCAGGTCGCTGTAATTGACGCCCATAATATCATACGGAACGGCAAAATTGAATTCGGGGGCGCTTTCGGATGAGGACTCCGGCTCGCTTGACAATTCCGACGACATTTCAATGGAGACCGGCTCGACCGACGACGGATTTTCTCTTGAGCGCCCGCCGAGGACGACTGCAAGCACAGCTATTGCGATGAGCAGCAGCAGACCGAGAACCCCGCAGGCTATATACAGACCGATATTGCTTTTTCTTCCGACCGGCGATTCATCGTAGTAGTCCTGTTCCTCCTCGACCATTCTTCTGCGCGCCGATTCTCTGTCCAATTGGGCCTGTTCCTTTTCATATTCCTTGACGACGCCGTTCACCGCCGTAGAGGAAGTAAGCTCCTGCTTGAACACATCCACCGAGTTTGTTCTCATTTCGGGGTGTACCTTTAAAGCTTTGTTGAGCGCCGAGAGAACGTTCGGAGGAAGCTGGGAGCTGACCTCAAGCGGGAAATTTAAGGTCTCGTTGTTCATGCGCTGCAAAACGTCCGGCAGGACGGTTCCCGTCAGCGCGGTATATATAGTCGAAGCAAGGCCGTATACGTCGGTATGATGTCCGAGCCTTCCGTCCGAGCGGTATTGTTCAAGCGCGGAATAACCGTCGAATATCTGCGGATTGAGGTATGTTCCCGAGCTGTTGGCGGCCTCAATGGAAAAGTTGGTCAGGCGGAGCTTGCCAGAAGCGTCGAGTATGAGATTGTCGGGATTTACCGCATAGTGGTTTATCCCGGCGGCGTGAAGCGCGGCGAGTCCGTTGATCACCGGTACGAACAGAGTGCGCACCTGCTTCCATTCGAGCGGTCTGGAATGGCGCTCGAGAGCCTCGGAGAGGGTGCAGCCGTCGACAAGCTCGCCGACACAGTAGACGGTGCCGTTTGTCTCAAATATATCGTAAATGGGAACAAGCATGGGAATATCGCGCAGCTTTGCGAGCATTCTTGCCATGCCGATAAAATCCTTGTAGTATTCGTAAAAGGCTGTTTCGCATCCGTTGATTATTCTCAGGCTGTTGTCGCCGGTATTTCTTGCGGAAATATTTACGGGGAAAAACTCTCTGATCTGCACGGGAGCGTTCATCTTGTTGTCCCAGCCGGAATAAGAGGCGCCGTCGCCGTTCGCGAGCAGCAGGCAGCCGACGGTATATCTTTCCTGGATACCGGTGCCTACAGGCAAAAAAGGCTCGGGATTCTGCTGCGGGGTATATCCGCAGTGGGGGCACTGGGAAAAGCCTTCGTCAGGCTTCATGCATCTCGCGCATAAATTGTTAGGTATAGACATTTATATCTGCCTCCGTTTAGCTTTCGGATCGGATTTATACTTATCTGCCGCAGAGAAAAAAGCGGGCGGCAAATCTGCATTTTTACATAAATACCCACGATATAATAATCCTTTATATATTTTAACAGACTTTCAGTCAAAAAGCAATACATATTTACCGACGGGTAAATCAATGCGGTATACGTCCGATTGACAACCGGCATTTTGCGTGATAAAATCAAATCGGGTCGTTTTTCGACCCGGACATTTTTACCGAAAGGAAGCTCGCCGCGTGAAAAAACTGCTTTGTGTTCTGCTTGCCGCCGCCGTTGCGCTGTCGCTTCTTTGCTGCGGCAGATACGATAATTCATCCGACCAGAATATTTATGTGCCCGACCAGGGAACTTCAAACGAATTAAAGCTCATCGAGGATTCATCCGCGCCCGACCGGTCGGAAAAACCGTCCTCCCCGAGCGGCAGGGCGGAAAAAGGCAGCAGCCAAAGCCCGCAGAAAAGTGAAGGCGGCAGCCCGGATTCCGAACCGCAGAGCAGCAATGCCTCGTCCGAACCGCAGGGCGGCAGGAAGACGCTCGATAAAAACGGAACATATACAAGCCGCGACGATGTAGCGCTGTATATCCGCCTTTACAACACTCTTCCCGAAAACTTTATCACCAAAAGGGAGGCCGAAGCGCTCGGCTGGACCGGCGGCAGTCTCGAGCCTTATGCCCCGGGAAAATGTATAGGAGGCGGACGCTTCGGCAACTATGAGGGAGCGCTGCCCGATAAAAAAGGGCGCAAATACTGGGAGTGCGACATTGACACGCTGGGCAGGAAAAGCCGCGGAGCAAAGCGCATAGTTTATTCCAATGACGGGCTTATCTATTATACCGGAGACCATTACAAAACCTTTACGCTGCTGTACGGGGAGGAATAGAAAATGAAAAAGGTTGTGCTCGACGGAGCCGTTCTGACAAATATGGAGGATGTTCATGAGTTTCTCGCACGCGAATTGTTTTTTCCCGAGTGGTACGGCAAAAATCTCGACGCCCTTCATGACTGCCTGACCGACATACATGAGGACGTCAGGATTGTTTTCATAAAGAAAAAGCAAATGAAGCAGAGGCTGGGCGGATATTATCCCAGGCTGGTCAGGGTTTTCAGGGACAGCAGCGAGGAAAACCCGCATATAAAATTCAGCCGCAGAAACGAAATGTGAGAAGCGCCATGGATACAGAAGTAAAAAGCAGCGAAAAAAAGCCGCTTAAAATTGCGGCTGTCGTTATAATGCTTGCCCTTGCCCTTGCCCTCGCGCTTTTTATCAGCACGCCCGAGATGAGGCTCAAGCTCTACCGCGGGACGAGGATAACCGGCGTATCGGATATAAGGATAAACGGAGTGAAGTATTCTCCGGTTGAAAAGTATTCGGCTTTCGGCAACGGGCAGACCGAGGAAGAGAAACAGCCGCTCGTCCTAAAAAAGAACGTGTTCAGGCTGGAAGGCGGCAGACAGGGCGAATATGCCATTGAGTATTTCTTTGACAATGCGGAGATAGCCCGGCTGACGGGCGACGACAGCTTTAATGATTTTCCGCAGTATACTCCGGTGCGGTTTGTTTATTACAGCGACAACTGGTGGAATGTCGTCAAGCTGTCTCTGGACGCCGATCTGAACGGCGAAGACGGAAACTGGTGGATCACGCTGAAAGCCAAATGCCGGAGCCAGGAGAGCGACGGAGCCAGGAGCTTTTCAAAGCAGGCAAACTATATTTCCGCGGCGGAAAACGGCGAGGGGATAACCCTTTTGTGCGGCGGGCAGCAAACGGAACAATAACCGATTTATCCAAGCAAAGGCAAAAAACCATACAAAAAGGCGACTGAAGCATTTTCAGCCGCCTTTAAATTATATTGCAGGACTTCCTGCGCAAAACCGCTGTCAGAGAAGCCGACCGGAGGAATAATAATCCTGCTGCTGCAATTCGAAGCCCGTGAGCTTTATAGGGCTTTCGATCCTCTTTGCGTTTTCGGCCGGGCGTTCCCGTTTGCAGGGGTTTTGAACGCCGGCATGGTTTTATGCCCAGGGATCGAGTTCTGCGGGCAGGCGAATATCGGGCAGCAGGAAGTTTTCCCACAAGAACCATTGGTTTCCCTTTCGGCGCAGCTTGACCTGGCGCTCGGTATCGGCTCCCGACGAGCGGATATACAGTGTCGCATAGCCCTCGTTCTGATAGGAGTAGGGATTGTCGAATACCGTCACGGTATAAGGCAGCGAAGGCTCATAATTATTCTGCGGACCGGTTCCGGCGAAATAGGAGCGGGCCACATACATTTTTCCTCTCAGCCTGTCCCTGATGAACTGCTGCTCAAACGGGGACAACGGCTGCGGACCCTTGAGGAAGTTGAGCATATTGAATGTTTCCTGCGGATCGTTTTCGTAATTGCAAAGCACCGCGACGGTCAGAGCCGCCGTCATAAAGGGGGTTGAAAGCGAGGCCTCGGGTACGGATCTCAGCTCGTCAACGGTTTTGGGCAGTGAGGAAAAAGAAAAAGTATATGTGTTTGGCATTTTTTCTCCTTTGCAGGCAGACATTACCGTCCGGGGCCGTTTGGTCTCGGCGGCTGCATGTTTTGGGGAAGCATCATCCTGTCGACGCTTTTGTTCATGAATGCGTCTGCCTTTTCAATAAGGTTCAGACTTCCGTGTACGGAATATTTTTCCGCGGTGGTCTGCGCGTGTACGGTTTTCATTTTGGACGACATGACCGACGTCGCAATCAGAGCGACAAGAAGCCCTATGCCGAGAGAAATCACGATGGCGAGAGCAAAATTGAAGGGGCGTTTTTCCGTTTTTGCATTCAGATCGTAAATCTGACCGTAATCAAAGATTTCGGCATTGATGTCGTCGGTTTCGCCGGCATCGTTTTCGTCAAAATAAAGCTCATAAATCTGGTTGTAGTCATATCCGTCCGCGTTGTAGTCCTCGCCGATGATCTGATCAAGCTGATCTTCGCTTATCGAGCCGTCCTCTCCGATTTGGGAGAGCATTTCCATAAGCTGCTCATAGCTGATCTCTTTGTTTCCCTCCTGAGCCGACACGGCAAAAGCGAGCGACAGGCACAGGCAGAGCGCCAGAAGGACGCAAATCAGTTTTTTCATATTGCCCGCACCTCCTTAAAGCAGCCAGAACAGATAGGACAGAGCAAAAACGGCAGCGCCGACGATTGAGGCTAGACCGAGGAACCATTTCCAGTAGGCTCCCTTGTCGGTCGGCAGATCGCCTACGAATTTTCCTGTCTGGCCGTTCATGGCGAAGGTATATTTCTGTCCGTTCCATGTTGTGTTCAGCAGCCACACCGGATAGAGGGCATAGCTTGCTCTGGCGTTGTTTAGAGAGATCATGCTCTGCTGTGGCATAACGGCGTTATAGCCCTGCACAGTCTGGGCAAAGACCTGCTCGGTGGTGCGCTTTATTCTTTCATTGGCGCGCTCGATGCTTTGTTCGGCCGTCACGTCATATTTGTCGGCGAGATAGCCTGCCAGATATGCCGTTTGAAAATCGACCGCCTCACTGAAATTATACGGCTCGAGCGATTCCATAAGGGTATCGTCCATTTTTGAAGAGCCGTCCACCGGCACGCGCTCAAATCCGAGGGTTCCCCCTCTGATTATATCGTAGAAGTTTGTTTCGGTATAGCTGAATTTACCGTCTGTCCATGTGCGGATCTTAGTTCCTTTGTAGAACATTCGGGCGTTGGCCTCGGCGGTAAACAGCCAGAACGGGACATATATGCCCTTTATTTCGTCGATGTGGTTTTGATCCCTGAATATTTTGGGCAGAAGACGTTTGCCTTGCATGTGCTGCATGAGGCCCTTTTTTGCGGCTTCCTTGTCCAGCTTGAAGGGGATTATATAATCGGGCTTCAGCGTGCCGGAAAACTGCCCCATCATAACGATTGGATTGCCGCAGTAAGGGCATGACGTTGCCGCGAGGCTCTGGTCGCCTATTATTTCGCCGCCGCACGATTTGCAGACATAGACCCTCATGCCCTCGGTTTCACCCTCCTGCCATTCGGCGCCGGAGGTGTCCCACTGCATATTGTCGCCCTGGGGGGCATCGAGAGCCTCGTCGAGCTTTTCCAGCTCGCTCATTTCATACTGCGACTCGCAGAAGGGGCATTTCATCTTCTGCAGCCCGCTGTCGAATTCCAGAGCGCCGCCGCAGCTCGGGCATTTGTATTCCTGCAATGCCATTGTTTTTTATCAGCTCCTTTTCTTGGAGGGGATGGTGGGCTTAAGGAAAAAGGTCGGGCTTGAAGCCGTCGAGCCGCCGAAGGCGGCTTTTTCAGCTTCTCGGTGTTCCGCAGCTCTGGCAGAACTTTGTGTTGTTCACGGCGCCGCAGCTCGGACAGGTCCACGGACCGTCCTGCTGGACGGGAGAGGTAAACTGCTGCTGACCGGGAGTCTGCTGATACTGCTGCTGAAACCCCTGAGGCTGATTGAATCCGCCGCCCTGATTGAAGCCCTGTTGGGGATAGCCCTGGTTAAAGCCCTGCTGCTGACCGGGGGCTTGCTGATACTGCTGCTGAAACCCCTGAGGCTGATTGAATCCGCCGCCCTGATTGAAGCCCTGTTGGGGATAGCCCTGGTTAAAGCCCTGCTGCTGACCGGGGGCTTGCTGATACTGCTGCTGGAAGCCCTGCTGAGGGTAGCCCTGATTCATGTTCACAGGCTGGCCGTAATTTTGCTGGAAGCCCTGTTGGGGATAGCCCTGATTCATGTTTACAGGCTGAGAGAAGCCCATTGCGCCCTGCTGAAAGCCGGGCTGATTAAAACCGGGCTGCTGAAAGCCGGGCTGATAGCCGAAGCTCTGTTGTACGCCGCAGGCGCCGGGCATAAGAGCGGCCCTGATGGTCTCGCCCTGTCTTTGCAGTTCTGAATAGAGAAAGTCGTACTGGCTCTTCGGACGGTTGGAAAAGCTGCTCAGCTCAAACTTTATTTCATTGAACCACGGCGAATTTACATAGATCACCGTTTCAAACTCGTAGCTGTATTCATAACGTCTGGGATTGAAGCTGGTATTTTTGCCGTCGGGAGATTTGTAGAATATCTCGGTTTTATGTTCCTCTATCCTGGTCTCGCATCCTGTGACCTGAGAAATATCAATGATATCGGGGTTCTTTTTGCGCCAGTCGGATGAGGAAGACACGATGAATTTCCCCTGCTGCTGGTCGATATAAACCTTCGTAGAATTGCCGAGGGTCATGGTCGGATGAAAAGAATTAAGGTTTTGCTCGTTTTGTTCTCTGTAGGCCAGCTGCTGTTTAATCTCCTCAAGCGTAGACCTTTTTCTGTCGCTGAAAAAAGGCGACAGCTTGCCTGCACAGTTTTTGCAGATATTGCCGTCCTCCAGCTTGCGGTTGCCGAGAAGTCCGATTTTTTCTCCGCATATATCGCAGAATTTTTTCTCAAATAAAGCCATGGTTTTTCTCCTTTGATCGGGGTCTGCATTTTAAAAAGCCTTATGCCGCAATCGGCCGGCATTAAAATGCCGGCCGAAAGCTGATTGCCTGTTATTTCCGAATATCGTTGTCGTCGAATATATCGCCGCACTCGGGGCAGAATTTGGGAGGATTCTTGGGGTCTGCGGGCTCCCATCCGCATTTGTCGCACTTATAGAGAGGCGCTCCTGCGGGTTTCGGAGATCCGCACTCGGGGCAGAATTTGCCCTTGTTGACGGCGCCGCACTTTGTGCATGTCCAGCCTGCCGGGTCTGCCGGCTTGGGCGATCCGCAGTCGGGGCAGAATTTGCCTGTTGCCGTCGCGCCGCACTTTGCGCATGTCCAGCCGTTTGCTGCCGGAGCCGCCGGAGCCGCCGGAGCCGTCTGCTGCTGCGCCGCCTGCTGAGCCTGCTGCTGCTGACCGATCGCGAACAGATTCTGAGTGTTCATTCCGCCTGCGTTCATAGCCATACCCATACCCATGAAGCCGGCCATCGCGCCGCCTGTGTTGGAAGCCGCGGCGCCCATTGCGTCGGCCTGAGCTCCGGCGATTGTTGCAGCCGCCATTGTCGGATCTTTGAGCATTGCCGCGCGCTGTGCCTTCTTGATAAGCTCGGCGTCCTCCTCGGGCAGCGTGACCGAGCCGAGAGCGACCGATACGACCTTCAGGCCTCTTGTCTCTCCCCATTTCTGGGAAAGAGCTTCATTCATGGCGTTTTCAAGGTCGGTATTGTGGGAAACTATCTGATTGGGACGCAGCTCAAGATCGGACAGCTTGCCGAATGCCGGCTGCAGAGCGCTGATAAATTCCGTCTTGAGCTGGCCGTCGAGGGTTTCTCTGCGGTATTCCTCGGTGACGTTGCCGCATACGTTTGTGTAGAAAAGAAGCGGATCGGCTATCCTGTAGGAATAGACGCCGGAGCAGCGAATGGATACGTCTATGTCAAGACCTATCTTGGAGTCGACGACTCTGAAGGGAACGGGATTTGCCGTGCCGAATTTGTTGTCAAGCAGCTCCTTGGTGTTGAAATAGTAAACGCGCTGGTCCTTTCCGGTGTCGCCGCCGTATGTAAAGCGCTTGCCGATGAGCTTGAAGGTCTCCTTGATGCTTTGACCGAGATTGCCTGTGAAGATACTGGGCTCGGTCGAGCTGTTCCAGGTAAACTGTCCGGGCTCGGCACAGACCTCGACGATCTTGCCCTGCTCGACGATGATCATGCACTGACCGTCGGCAACGGCGATGCCGGAACCGTTGGAGATGATGTTGTCGTTGCCCTTTGTGTTGGAGGAACGACCGGTGATCTGCTTTTTGCCCCTGACCATCATTACGTCGTTGGGGATTGCTTCGCAATAGAAAAATTCCTTCCACTGGTCGGCGAGAACACCGCCGACGGCGCCTAAGCCGGCTTTAATAAGTCCCATAAAATTTTCTCCTTTCAAGGGAATGATTTTGTTTTGGAAATATATTTTACAGAGCTGTTCCTCTGTTTTTAACTGTCTTTATCATCCTTCGGAGCCTTGTAGGAATAAGGGTTTTTGTTTGGCCTTTCCGGATCGACGGAGTAATAGCTCATGCCGTAATTCAGGATAAGAGTCACGATTATTATCATTACCGCCCAAAGCGAGATCGCCCCGACAAACCACCATATGCTGATTTTGAGCCAGAAATGCAGAATCAGCAAAAGAGCGGGAACCGTAAGCCACTGCCAGTTGATGAACATATTGAGCAGCACTCCGGTTAAAAAGCCGACGGTTCTTTTTGGGGTTTTCATATCAGTCTCCGGTTAGATTTTATCTATTTATCATTATATATTAATTAAATAAAAAAATCACTACCCCTGAATAAAAATTTTACAATTTTTTCGGATTTTTTCAATTATTATCTCAAAAAAACAGGAGCAATCTGCAATCGCGTCAAAACACATCGCATATCTTTCACCGTGATCGGAACAATCTCCCTCTCCGGGCAAATAAACCCGGCCGAAATATTGTTTTGCCATCCGATAAATGGTATAATAATCCTATACTTCACGAAAAAGAGGAGGAAGCATATGTTTATATCCAACGACGTCAAATACATCGGCGTGAACGATCACGACATAGACCTTTTTGAGGGGCAGTATGTCGTTGAAAACGGAATGGCCTATAATTCCTACGCCGTTATTGATGAAAAGACCGCCGTAATGGATACGGTGGACGCACGCTTTACCCACGAATGGCTGGATAACATCTCCGATGCTCTCGGGGGCAGAAAGCCCGACTATCTTGTGGTTCAGCACATGGAGCCGGATCATTCGGCAAACATCGCCAACTTTATGCAGACCTATCCCGAGGCAAGGATAGTCTCCAGCGCAAAAGCGTTTGCCATGATGAAGCAGTTTTTCGGCACCGATTTTGCCGACCGTCAGATAGTCGTCGGAGAGGGCGACACGCTGAATCTGGGAAAACACACGCTGACCTTTGTCACCGCCCCCATGGTGCACTGGCCGGAGGTCATCGTAACATATGACGACGTCGACGGGATCCTGTTCTCGGCAGACGGCTTCGGCAAGTTCGGCGCGCTGGATGTTGAGGAGGACTGGGCATGCGAAGCCAGACGCTATTACATAGGCATTGTCGGCAAATACGGCGCTCAGGTGCAGGCGCTTTTGAAAAAAGCGGCGAACCTTGATATCCGGATCATCTGCCCGCTTCACGGTCCCGTTCTCTCGGAGGATCTCGGCTACTATCTCGGCCTTTACAATACATGGTCGAGCTATTCGGTAGAGACCGAGGGCATCGTCATCTGCTACACCTCGGTTTACGGCAACACAAAGAAGGCCGTCGAGCTGCTGGCGCAAAAACTGCGCGACAAGGGCTGCCCCAAGGTCGCCGTCAATGATCTGGCGCGCGAGGATATGGCTGAGTGTGTCGAGGACGCCTTCCGTTACGGCAAAATCGTGCTGGCGACCACAACGTACAACGCCGAAATATTCCCCTTCATGCGCGAATTCATAAATCATCTTGTTGAACGCGGCTACAAAAACCGCACTGTCGGCCTGATAGAAAACGGCTCGTGGGCTCCGCTGGCTGCAAAGACCATGAAGAAGCTGCTGGAGCCCTGCAAAAACATCACCTACACCGACACGACCGTCAGGATAATGTCCGCCATGAACGACGACAACAAGGCGCAGATCGAAGCTCTCGCCGATGAGCTTTGCAGGGATTACATCGCCCAGAGCAGCGACAAGGCCGACAAGCACGATCTGACGGCTTTGTTCAACATCGGATACGGCCTTTATGTCGTCACCTCCAACGACGGCAAAAAGGACAACGGACTGATCGTGAATACGGTAACGCAGGTAACTAATACTCCGAACAGGGTTGCCGTCACGATAAACAAGCAGAACTATTCTCATCACATCATCAGGCAGACCGGAATAATGAACGTAAACTGCCTGTCCACCGACGCGCCGTTTTCCGTATTTGAGAATTTCGGCTTCCAGAGCGGCAGAGTTGCCGATAAATTTGTCGGAATCGAAAAGCTGCGCTCGGACAACGGACTTGTATTTTTGCCCAGATACATCAATTCCTTCATGTCGCTCAAGGTGGAGCAGTATATCGACCTGGATACCCACGGCATGTTCATCTGTGAAATAACCGAAGCGCGGGTCATTTCCGACAGGGAGACAATGACCTACACATACTATCAGAACAATGTCAAGCCCAAGCCGCAGACCGAGGGCAAAAAGGGTTGGGTCTGCAAGGTTTGCGGATATGTCTATGAGGGCGACGAGCTGCCCGAGGACTTCATCTGCCCGCTGTGCAAGCATGGCGTCGCGGATTTTGAACCGATAGAATAAAAAGCATGGAAACCCGCGCTGAGAGCGCGAAAAGAATCTGCCTGCGGCAGCTGGTTTCGGAATATTGAGATATTAAAACGCCCGGTCTGTGACCGGGCGTTTTAATGAATCGGGAGATTTATTTTTCCTGAAGGAGCTTATTAAGCTCGTCCATGAAGGTATTTATATCTTTAAACTGTCTGTAGACCGAAGCAAAGCGCACATACGCCACCTCGTCAAGCGTGCGAAGCTGTTCCATAACAAGCTCGCCTATCTGCATGGAGGTTATCTCGCCTTCAAGAGAATTCTGAAGCTGGGCCTCTATGGCGTCGACCGCAGATTCTAATTTTTCCAGCGGGACCGGACGTTTTTCGCAGGCTCTCAGCATTCCGTTGAGCAGTTTCTGCCTGTCAAAAAGCTCTCTGGACTTGTCTTTCTTGACGATGATGATGGGTACGCTTTCCACCATTTCATATGTGGTGAAGCGCTTCTGGCAGTTGAGACACTCGCGTCTGCGTCTGATCTTGGTATCCTCATCGGTCGGTCTGGAATCTATTACCTTGCTCTCCCTGAAGGAGCAAAAGGGACATTTCATCGGCGTACTCCTTTTTCTGCCGCAAAAGCAGAAGCACAAGAAAATAAATACATTCGGGTTACAGACAATATAATATCACAAGCCGTTGGGTTATGCAAGCGATTATCATAAAAAAATCTCAATTTTACGCAATATATAGTAATTGCAGAGCTTTGCGCCACATGACGTTGTGTTTAACCGATAAACTGCTCCAGGTAGTCGGCGCTCTGCCTGAGCTGACGCTCTTCGGTGAAGTTTTTGCTGTAGACCTCAAGGATCCAGCTTCCGGCAAAGCCGAAGGCGTCCAGCCTTTTCCTTATTTCGGAGTAATCGGTCCTGCCGAGCCCGGGGAGCAGGCAGGAATTACGCCCGTCGTTGTCGTTTACGTGAAAATGCACTATGTTTTCACCCATCGCGTCCAGCATATCAAACGGATCGACTCCCGCTCTTACGCACTGCTTTATATCGAGGGTGAATTTTACGTCGCCGAGATATTCCCGCATCCTTCCGATAAATCCCGGATCATGCGAGCGGAACGCGTTGACATTCTCCTGCGTGAGTATCGCGCCGTTTTCGCGGCAGAGCAGATCAAGCTCGTGAAATCGTTCATAGTATGCTTCATCGGGAAGAACGCAGCTTTTGTCGCCGTGCATGACGATATATTTCGCTCCCAAAAAGGCGGCGGCGTGCGAATAGCGCCTGTAAAGCTCCCTGCCCTCGTCCAGCCTTCGCGGGTAATCGGTAAAAACGATCATGCTTTCAAACGCGGCGGTGTAGGGATGCACCGACACGACCTTTGCGCCGTATTCGTCGAGCATGGCTTTTATCCCGCGCAGAAAGGGCGGCTGCATTTCGTAGCTGCAGTTGAAAAAGATTTCAAATTTACGAAAGCCGAGCCCGAGCAGGGTCCTGAGGGAGTTTTCTGTTATTGCGGGGTAGAGGCAGGCGGTTGATATGCCGATGTTCATGATTTTTTCCTTTCGTAGCCGCCGCGGGAATTTACGGCAAAAGAGGAAAACATTTGCCGTTGATATGCATTGGCGTCGCGTGTTAAGATAATGACGGATGTATCAGTATTGACAGGGGGTGAATCCGTTATGAAAAAGAGGATAAGAGCGGTTTGGACGGGAATGTCCGGGATATCCGATATATCGCTGCGTATTCTGGCGATTTCGGCTGCGTTCATTTCAGCTTTAATCGCGATGTCGTACATATTCAGACTGTATTATTCTGTCCACGGAGGGCTTGCCGAACGTATGACCGATATTGCGGGACTGCTTGATATTACCCCTGCGCTTGCGTTTGTGGCGGTGCTTTCGGCCGCGGTGTTCGATCTGGCGGAAAGGAAAGCGGGAGGATGAAGAATCCGAGCCGCTGGGTTATCTCTTGCGGAGCGTTGTCGGCTCCTCCGGATATAATGCCGGTTTCGACGCCTTCCTCAGACAGGGAGGCGTTTTTGCGCGAGATCACGGCTTCCCGCCAAGAGGAATCTGCCGGAGCGCCAGACCGAAGGCAATAACGGCTGAGACAGAGCCGGTAAGTTTTTTCCGCAATATCCGGACCATGCTCGGGCGGCTCTTCGGTACGCACTATTCTGATAATTCCTTCTCATTCTGTTCGGCCTTTTCCAGCTCGCCGGAGATGCTTTCCCATTCCTCATACATTCCGTTCAACCGTGCCGTCTCATTTTCAAGCTGCCCGGTAGATTCCATGATGAGCTGATAGTCGGCGGCGTTTTCAGGGTCGGACAGCTTGTTCTGCAGTTCACCGATGAGCCGTTCGCTGTCGGATATACGGCTTTCCAGCCGCTTGAGCGCGCCGGACAGACGTACCGTCTCGCTGTGGGCCTCGCGGCGCAAAAGATAAAGATTTTGTTTCTGCGCCTTTCCGGCAGGTTTTTTCTCCTGCTTTTCTTCGGGCGCAATGCGTTCAAAATGCTCGTTGAAATAATCATAATCGCCGTCGAAGTCAAGAAGCGCATGCGGCGTCATATAAAGAATCCTGTCGGCCAGTTTATTTATAAAATAGCGGTCGTGCGACACTATAAGCAGCGTGCCGGTGTAGTCCAGCAGCGCCTGCTCCAGCGCCTCGCGCGAGCGCAGATCGAGATGGTTGGTCGGCTCGTCGAGCATAAGGAAGTTGCAGCCGGACAGCATCAATTTTAAGAGCGCGACGCGCGCCTTTTCCCCGCCGCTTAAATCGCCGACGCGCTTGAAAACGTCGTCGCCTTTAAAAAGAAAAACGGCTAAAGCGCTGCGCACCTCGGTCTGGGTCATTTTGGGATAGCTGTCCCAGATCTCGCTTATAACGTCCTTGTTCTGATCAAGTCCGCTCAGATCCTGATCGTAGTAGCCGATCGTCAGATTGGCTCCGCGCCCGATGTATCCCGAATCGGGGACGTAATCGCCCTTTATCAGCTTCATGAAGGTGGTCTTGCCGCAGCCGTTTTCACCCAGCAGAAAGACACGTTCGTTTTTCTGTATGACAGCCTCGGCGTTGTCGAAGATCATTTTGCCGCCGAAGCTCTTGGAAAGCTCGCGCACGGTAATCACATCAAAGCCGCTTTCGATTTTGACGGGGAAGGAAAACGAGATGCCGTCGGTAGGTCTGTCAGGCCTTACAAGGGTCTTTTTCAGGCGGTCTATCATCTTCTGCTTGCTTTCCGCCGTGCGTATGTTCCGCTCGCGGTTCCAGCGTTTTTGCTGTTCTATTATACCCTCGATGCGCTTTATTTCACGCATGGTGTTTTCATAATGACGCGCCTGAATCTCTCTGTCCTTATCGCGGTTTTTGACATAGCCCGAATAGCTCTGATCGAACATGCGCAGGCGGCAGCCGTCCAGCTCGAAGGTACGGTTTGTGACGCGGTCCAGAAAATAGCGGTCATGCGAGATTACGATAAACGCGCCCTGATAATTTATCAGGTATTCCTCCAGCCAGCTGAGAGCCTTGATATCGAGATGGTTGGTCGGCTCGTCCAGGAGAAGCAGCGACGGTCTGCCCAGCAGCATTTTAAGCAGTGCGACCCTTGAGCGCTGTCCGCCCGAAAATGTGGAAAGCGGACGCTGCATGTCCTCCTCGGAAAAGCCCAGGCCCAAAATAGCGGCTTTTGTGCGGCTTCTGTATGTGAGACCGTCGTTTGAGGTGAATTTCTCCATCAGCGCATGCTGACGGGCTATCAGCTCATCGCGCCCGGAATAGCTGCCGGACAGTCTTTTGTTTATCTCTTCCAATTCCTTTTCGGTTTCAATAAGATCGCTGAACTGACCCAACGCTTCGTCGAGCAGGGTCTTTTTTTCGTCTAAGCTGATGTGCTGCTCTACATAGCTGTAGCTTATGTTTTTGGAAAAATGCGCGCTGCCGTTGTCGGCCTGCAAAAGACCTGTGAGGATTTTGAAAAGGGTGGTCTTGCCGCTTCCGTTGACGCCGATCAGCCCTATTTTGTCGCGCTCTTCGACATGAAAGCTGACGTCGGTGAGGACCGGCTTTTCGTCGAAGCTCTTGCAGATTTGTGAGCAGCTTAAAATGACCATGGCGGAGTTGATTCCTTTCGGAGGTTTGGTAAGAGAATAATACTATCGCAAAAATATATTATACCTGTTATTTCGGGATATGTCAAAAAAGCAGAACGGACATTTAATCCGTTCTGCTGAAGATGTTTTTCATTCGCTTATCTTAACGCACAGGTCGATAATCTGCTCGATGCTCTGCAATTTATCAGGCGCGGCCGATCTGAGCTTTTCTGCGATAGCCGAAATGTCGCGGTCGCTGCGCTCGCCCGTGAGGATATAGTCGCTGCTGACATTCAGGCAGCGGCACAGGCTTAAAAGATTTTCGGGACGGATAGCGTTTTTGCCTGTTCCGATCATAGTTGCTGAATAATTCACCCCGGCATATTCCCATAATCCTCCGGCAATAATAACCATATCCATCTTTCGGAGGTGCCGCATTGCGCAGGGATAAAATATCTTCGTTCTCGCTGCTTGCTCTGCTGTTTATCAGCAGGCTCATGTCCCGGCTGATTTATATCCCGCCGCGCGCAGGACCCGGAGGCGGTTGGGATGAAATATTGCTGACGATCGTTTCCTTTGCCGCTAACGCTCTTTTGTTTTTGCCTGCTCTTTTTCTTGAAAAATCGGGCGGCGGAGTGATACGCAGCGCGAAAAGCCCTGCCGCCAGGCGGCTTTCCGCCTCGTTTTACGCGGTCTTATTTGTTTTTGCCGCCGTGCAGACGATCGCGCGTTTCGACTTTTTCGCCACGCTGAGCATGTCTTCGCGGCCGCTGGCCATACCCTTTTCCCTGCTGCTCAGCGCCGCGGCCTGCTATGCCGCCCTGCTGGGGCTGACAGCGCTTTCGCGGGCAGGCTGCGTCATCGGCTTTCTCATGGCGTTATCATTGACTGCTCTGTCGGCTGCTCTGTGGCAGAAATACGATGTGCTTTCCATGGAGCCGCCTTTTTCTTATTCTGCCGGAGAAATGTCGGACAATCTGATCCATTCATCGTTTTTAATGCCGGAAACGGCGGTTGCCGCCGTGCTTTCCGACAGCACGAGGGGCGGTGTCGGCAAAAAATACTTTGCATTTCTGGCGTTTTCCGCAGCCGCAGTATGTGCGGTCGCCTTCATCCCCGCGGCGGTTTTCGGGCAGGCGGCGGATACCCGCCTTTTTGCCCTTTTCCAGTGCGCCACGGTTGCCGATTTCGGCTCGCTCGGACGGCTGGATCCGATCATTGTCAGCCTGTGGATAGGCGGCGCCTTCGTAAAAGCGTCGCTCTTTCTTGCGTCGGCGGTCATAAGCGTACGGCAGGCGAACGGCAATGTGAAAAAAAGGCCGGCAGCAGTTTTTTTCGCCGCGGTCACGGCGTTTGCCGCGTGGCGTCTTTCGCGGGACATCGGACTTGTATCCTCGCCTGCGCTAAACGTAATCGAGCAGGTATTGACCGGCATATGCGCGGCAGCTGTACCGCTTGCGGCGCTGATTCGTGTACAAAAAAGGAAAAAACAGAGGGAGGCCGGACCGGAGACATGAAAGATAAAAAAACCGTGAAGGGATTTTTCATTGCGCTTCTCTGCTGCCTTTTTTTCGCCGGCTGCTCCGGCTCCGGCAAAATTACCGGCAGCGAGCTTTACGCCGAGAGCGTCGGCATAGATTATGAGGACGGCGGTTTTGTCTGCACCGTTCAGGTTTTTGATCCGGATACCGGCGCCGTTACCTATCAGGAACAGCAGGAGTCAATGACAACTGTCATAGGAGCCGCGGGCGATTCTGTCGCCGGCGCGCTCTCTCAAATACCGCAGAAGCTGAGCCGGCGCGTTTTCTATTCGCAGAACAAGGTCATCGTTTTGGGACAGAGCGCGCTGAGTGTGCCGGAGCAGTCGCTTGACTTCTTTTTGCGGGACTGGGAAAGCGGTCTCAACACAAGGCTGATGATTGCCGACGGCGACGCCGCGACCATAATAAACGCGGACTTCGGCGGCGTCGTCAACCCCTCCGAGCGGCTGCGTCTTGCGGCGGAGGGCGAACGGACAGGCGGCTCAAGCGGCATATGCACGCTGCTGGATATTGTCAAGGCGTCGGCTGACGATACGCTGGGACTGGCGATACCGGTAATGAGACTGCAAAACAGGGGCGAGGACAACGAGCATCTCGAGTGCGTGTCGTCGCTGCTGTTCGCCGGCTTAAGGCCGGTCGGGGAGCTTACGGCCGAGCAGTCCCAGACCCTTCTCATGCTTAGGAACAGGGCGAGCTCGGTTGAGATTTCGCTTGGCGGCACAGAACAGACCGCTGTCGAGCTGACAAAAATAAAGACCGTCACAGATGTGTCGGTCGAATACGCAGACGAAGGCCCGGCCGTGATCTGCCGGCTTGACATATCGGCAAAAGGCGCGGTTACCCAATCGGCCTCTCACGCCGAAATCGACAGGATCGGGAGTCTGATCACGGCTCAGCTTGAAAAAAGGGCGAGACAAACGGCTGAAAGCGCGGCGAAATACGGATGCGACCTTTTCAAAATAGCACAGAGACTTCGATACGCCGATAAGAATTATTACCGCGCCGTCAGAAAAAACTGGAAAGGCGAACTGAGCAGGGTACGGTTTGTCATCAGAGCGGATTGCGTAATAACAAAAACAGGGGACAAGACGCTGCGCATGTAAACGCGGCGTCCTGTCCTTTTCAGGCTATTGTGCTTCGCTGCCGCTGCGATCTTCATCGGCATCGGCGCATATCTCCACGCAGAAGCCTCTGTGTCCGCATTTTGTGCAGGTCAGTTTTCTTGTTTTCGGCGTATGCGGCGCGAAAAACATCTGCCTGAAGGTCGGCCTGAATACCTCATGGCACTGCGGGCATATATAGGATACCTTTTTATAGTAATAAACCGATAGCCATACGCAGCAGGGGATCGCTATCGCCGCCCAGACGATGAGCGGCCACCATATGCCCTTGACGATGAGCAGGATTATCGCCGTCCACTGGATAAGGCCCACAGGAATACCGATGAGCAGCATTGCGGCGTGCAGCCTTTTGAGACCGTTTTTGTTTTTCATGACCAACGCTATGTCGCCTATGGATTCAACGGAAAAATCGCCGACAGCCTTCAGCTCCCGTCTGAGCCGCTCCAGAGAGTCCAGCTTTTTCCGACGGTCGTCCATTTCGCTTCTGAGAGTCTGAACCTGCTGATCGAGCAAAAGGGATATGACTCTTTCGGGGCTTTCCTCATTCAAAAGCTGACCGATGCTCTTTATTGGCAGGCCCAGATCGCGGAGAAAACAGATTATCTTCATCCGGCTCAGATCGTCCTCGGAATAAAGCCGTCTGCCTCCTTCGCTCAGTCCGCTCGGGACCAATATGCCTCTCGAATCGTAATACTGCACCGTCCTGACCGATACTCCGCACAGCTTTGCGATCTCTCCAGTTGTATATTTCGGCATAGCCTTCGCCTCCTTTGGCCGCAGTATACATCATAACGCAGCGTAATGAGCAATACCCTGCGCGGTAGAATACTACTATTATACATGAAAACGCCGCGTTATTTCAACGCGGCGTCCTGCGGTCGTCGACCTTCATACCAAAGGAGAGAATTGATAAAGAAAAAAGTGATATGCAAATAATTCGGATGTCAGGTAAAAGGTGAACGTGTCGGGGAGAAAAGATCTCAGACCGCCTTGCTTAATTGAGCTGCTTTATTCTTTCGGGAAAATCGTTGTGTGCTGATAATCAGACGCTTTTGAGGTTGCCGCCGTCGGTGCTGTCGGCGGCGCTTTCTTCGGAGGGCGCTTCATTCGGCTTTTGCGGACGCTGACCGCCCTTGCCTCCTTTAAAGGGTCTCTGCATGCCTCCCATGTCGGGAGTCTGGCCGTCCGGAGGAGTCTGGCCGTCCGGAGGAGTCTGGCCGTCCGGAGGAGTCTGGCCGTCCGGAGGAGTCTGGCCGATCATACGGGGGTCTCCCTGCTGGCCTCCCATGCCGGAACCCCCGCGCATGCCGCCCATTCCCATGCCGCCGCCGTTTCCGTAGATAAGGCTGTCCATGGTGATGTCCGCGCTGTAGCTGCCCGCAGTCAGCTTATAGGTTTCGCCCTGCTTTATTTCGGGGCTGCTGATGACGACCGAGTCAAAGTTCTTTGCGGATGTGACCGAGATTATCTCGCTGCCGTTCGAATCGGTGAGCGTGATCCTGCTTCCTGCCTGCTGAGAGCCTGTCGATACAAGCATGGAGCCCTGCGTGGAGGATGAGCCGAAATTCTGCGCCATGCCGGAGGGGCCTATGGCTATAACTGTACCGCCTGTTACGGTCGCCTCGCCGTTGTAATCGAGAGCGCCGTTGCCGTTGTTGGTCGGACCGTTGACTACGGTGACGCCGCCCGATATCTTCAGGCTGCCGTTGGAATCCAGACCGTCGCCGTTTGCGTCTATATAGATTTCGCCGCCTGAAATGCTGACGTAAGCGTTGCTGTCGTTTGCGAACATATCGCCGCCGAAGCCGCCGCCGAAGCCGCTCTGGTCTTTGCCTCCTGCCGCGTTAAATCCGTCGTCTGAGGCCTTCAGACTGATGCTGCCGCCGGAAACATCTATGGTCTGACCCTCCATGCCTTCATAGCTGGTGGAAATGTTTATGCTTCCGGAGGAAACGGACAGATTGGAATTGGCGTGTATGCCGTCGTCTCCGCTGGCTATTTCAAGGGCTGCGCCGCTTACTGTTATATTGGAATCGGAGTGAATCGCGTCGTCGGAGGAATTAATATTGAAGCTGCCGCTCACAAGAGTTATGTCGCCGTCCGCCTTGACGCCCTTTGCGCTTTCGTCGGAGCCTGTTCCGGCGCTGCTGCCGTTACCGGACAGGATGCTGAACTGACCGCCTTCGGTCAGGACATATCCGCTCGCGGACATTCCGTCGCCGGCGCTGGTTATATCAAAGCTGCCGCCCGAGGTAAAAATGAAGCCGAGAGAGGAATCGTCGGCGTTTTCGGCGTGTACGCCGTCCTTGCCGGCGCTGAGGTTAAAGCTTCCGCCTGCAACCCTTATGCTGTCGTTTGCCGATAACGCGTGATTTGCCGCGGTTATATCATAGGTTCCGCCGGTTACCGTCAGGTCGTCCTTGCAGACAATACCGTGTCCTCCCGGGGAATTGATCGAAAGGCTGCCGCTTCCGTTGATGGTGAGATCGTCCTTGGAGAAGATGACCGAATCTATGTTGTTTTCGTCTATTGCCGTATAGGAGCCGGAATTTGTCAGGGTGTTTGTTGTTCCCTCGGCAAGAGTGATGAATACCTTGTCGGCCTGCTTTACATATATCGCCGCTGAGCTGCCCGAGTTGATAGTGACTCCGTTGAGCACGATCTGCGGTTTTTCCGCCTTGTCGACGTCAACTATTATCATGCCGTCATCCAGCGTGCCGGAGATGATGTACACGCCGGTCTGAGTTATCGTTACCGTGCCTCCGGATACCACGACAGTTTCGTCATCGCATTGCGCCGTTGAGCCGGCAAGGGTTATCGCGGTGGCCGACGACGCGTCATATCCTATTTCAAAATCCCTGTCGGTGAACATATCCTTTGCGCTGGAAGCGACGTTTATGTCTGACGTCTGCGCGGTTGAGCCGGATACGGCAGCCGGGTCGCCTGCAGAGTTTACGGTGCCGCCGCCTTTTGCCGCCGCGCAGGATGAAAAGAGCATGGCTGATATTACTATCAGGATTACGGATATTGTCAGAATGGATTTTTTCATTTGTATTTGCCTCCTTTTACGGCATTATCTATGTTAATAATTGATTGGTTATGTTGTGAGAAGGGAGAAGAGAGAAGAGATTGCTTTGGCGTTGTGAGAAAGGGGAATGTGAGAAAGGGGGATAAAAAGAGAATCAGGGGGGATGAGAAAAGGGAAAAAGAGAATATATGAATTTTTTCTTTTGCTGTCGGGAGGCGGATTTTACAGCTCGGCGACTGCCGTCTGCTGGTTGGATATGCTTATCTCAAGATTGCCGTTGCGGCATCTGAGCTGGTCGATGAACTGTTTTTCCTTTGCGGCTTCGCGCAGGGTTATATCATATGTCAGTCTGAAAAGACTTCCCATGTTGGTTGTTCTTACCTGCGTCAGTTCATATGAGGACGTGTAATCGCCCAGCAGATCGTCAAACACTTCGGTGTAGTCAAGGTCTTCGGGTATTGTAATGTGCAGCGTTTTGTAAATGCCCCTGTTTCTTCGCGCGCCCAGATCGAGCCTGCTGCATATCATGATTATCGCACAGAGTATCAGGGTGAAGAGCAAAGCGTATGCAAGATATCCCATGCCGGCGATAAGGCCGGCTCCCATCGCGAGGAACAGCACGCTTATTTCCTTCGCCGTTCCCGCTGCCGAACGGAACCGGACGAGGCTGAATGCTCCCGCGACCGCGACGCCCGCGCCGATGTTTCCGTTGACCATCATTATCACTACGCACACGACCGCCGGAAGCAGCACAAGGGTTGCGACAAAGCTTTTCGTGTAACGGTTGCGGTACATATAGGCCAGTGCGATTATCAGTCCTATTGCCAGCGCCGAGCCGACGCATATGAGAAAGTTTGTGACCGGGATCACGGACGTCGTCGAAGTGTCGAACAATCCTTTAAATATATTTTCAAGCATAGAGCAGTACCTCCTCGTTATTATTCAGCATCATGTCCTGATATGCGGCTCCGTATTTGGAGAACGATGTTTTGTAAAGATTGTTTTGTGTGAGGAACCTTGTCAGCCACAGGGGCATCGAACCGGATGATTTTATTTCAAGCAACGAGAAGCCGGGCTTCAGGATCCGATTTCCCCAGGGCTCCTTTGCCAGCGACATCTCCGCGCTGCGGTGGAGAATGTTTTCGTCGAAGGTCAGCCTCAGATCGCTCCGGTCGTCCGCGAAGAAGGCCTCCCGCTCATAAGTGATGAAGGCGGTCGGACGCAGAGTCTGATAAAAGCTCATAAAATAATTTATTTCGTTTGCAATCTGTCTGTCTTCGTAGCCGCCGAGCGTTTGAGTGTCTACCTGCCCCGCTCTGCACAGGCTGTACATTGCCTGCGAATGGGGCAGTGCCAGACGGCGTTTGTAGACCACCGACTGGTACTTTTTCTTCAGCTCGACAAAAACGGTGTCGTCGTCCGATGAGGTTTTGTAGCTGCGTACCCTCAGCTTTTCCTTATAGGCGGGTCTTTCAAGCGAATTACGGATCAACCGGTAATTTTCCGTATCGAAGTAGATATTCCTTACCGTTGAGCGTCCGAACTCATCGGGCCTGACATATTGTCCGGAGAGCTTTATAAGCTGCTCCTTCTGTTTTAACGTGAGAATATATTTCAATTCATATCTTTTGAATATCGTTGTGAAGATCATGTATTATCGCCTCCTGTGACTACAATGATAAACGGTCAAACATAAATGAACCTTAAAGGAACCGAAGTTTTTTGAAAAATATTTGCGGACGTTTTTCGTGCCGCGCCTGGTTTTATGATATAATTAAGGTATGATATTGATTATTTAAGCTCCAGTTAAAGTATAAGCGTTAATATTGATATAAACAAATACGACGCGCCGTTATCAGCGCGGAAAAGGAGGGGCCGCAATGCGCCTGCTGCTTGCCGAGGACGAAAAGTCCCTGTCCAGAGCGGTTATTACCATACTGGAAAAGAACAACTATTCCGCCGACGCCGTTTATGACGGAGAGGAGGCTCTCGAATACCTCGAATCGGGAAATTACGACGGGGTCATACTGGATATAATGATGCCCAAGCTGGACGGCATCTCGGTACTGAAAAGGCTTCGCGCCAAGGGCGATACGGTTCCGGTGCTGCTGCTGACGGCAAAATCCGAGATAGACGACAAGGTGCTGGGGCTGGACAGCGGAGCCAACGACTATCTGACAAAGCCATTTTCCACAAAGGAGCTTTTGGCGAGGATAAGGGCGATGACCCGGAGCCGCACGGTTCAGACCGACTCGGTCATGCGTATGGGCAATATTTCGCTGGACCGCGCCACCTTTGAGCTGTCCTCTCCCTCGGGAAGCTACAAGCTGGCGAACAAGGAGTATCAGCTCATGGAAATGCTGATGAGCAACCCGAAAAACCTTATCTCTACCGAGCGGCTCATGGAGCGCATATGGGGTTACGACAGCGAAGCGGAGATAAATGTCGTGTGGGTATATATCTCATATCTGCGAAAGAAGCTGACCGCTCTTGACGCGGACATAAAAATAAAGGCGACGAGAAACGCGGGCTATTCACTTGAGGAAGCGTAGCGGCGCTTCAGCCGATTGGGGTTGGGACAAATGATTAAAAAACTTCGGATAAAATTCATTGCGCTGGCGGCTGTCACGCTGCTGCTGGTGCTGATCATAATAATCGGCGGAATAAATATAATAAACTACAGAAATATTGTCAGCGACGCCGACAGGACCCTTTCCATCCTGCAGGAAAACGGCGGACGTTTTCCCATGGATCAGCACCGTCAGAAGCCGGAAGATATGCAAGGCGATTTCAATGATATGGACGCCGGCATAATGATGAAAGACAGACGATTTGACCGGCAGTTTTCGCCGGAGCTTCCGTTTGAATCGCGTTATTTTACCGTTTCGCTAAATTCAGACGGCAGCGTCGGTTCGGTGGATACCGGCAAAATTGCAGCCGTCGGATCGTCTGAAGCCATAGACTACGCTCAGCAGGTGTGGAAAAGCGGCGAAATGTCCGGATTCGTCGGCGATTACCGCTATATCCGCATGAACGGCGACAGCGAAAGCGAACAAAAGGTAATCTTTCTCGACTGCGGCAGAAGTCTCAGCACGTTCAGGATGTTCCTTCTTGCAAGCTGCGCCATTTCTCTTGCCGGATGGGTTGCCGTCGTGCTGATAATCGTGCTGCTGTCGGGCAGGATAGTAAAACCTGTCGCTGAAAGCTACGAAAAGCAGAAGCAGTTCATTACAGACGCCGGACACGAGCTCAAAACTCCGCTGACCATAATAAACGCGGACGCGGAGATTCTGGAAATGGATCTGGGCGATAACGAATGGCTCAAGGATATCCAGAAGCAGGCCAGGCGGCTTTCCGAGCTGACGGGAGACCTTGTCTTTCTGTCAAAGATGGACGAAGAACGCATAACCATCCGGTCGATAGAGTTTCCGCTGTCCGACGTTGTTCAGGAAACGGCGCAGCCGTTTTTGTCGGTCGCCAGGACAAAGGGAAGGGAGCTTGAAACGGTCATAGAGCCCATGCTTTCCATGGAAGGCGACGAAAAGGCGATACGTCAGCTTGTTTCCATACTGATGGACAACGCCATGAAGTATTCGCGCGGCGGCGAGCCGGTAAGACTGTCGCTCAGAAGACAGGGCAGGACGGCGAATCTTACCGTGTCCAACGCGGCCGATTCCGTTACGCGGGAGGACACCGCGCGGCTTTTCGACAGATTCTACCGTACCGACAGATCGAGAAACTCAGAAACGGGCGGACACGGTATCGGGCTGTCGCTGGCCAAGGCGATCGTGACCGCGCACAAAGGAAAAATCGGAGCCGCGCTGTCCGAAGACGGAATACTGTCGATAACGGCAGTCCTGCCGGTAAGCCAGACCCCGCAGGCTCATACAAAGCAATAACCAAGTTTTATAATAAAAAACGGCTGACGGAAAACGTCAGCCGTTTTTATGTCAGCCAAATCTCCGCAGCAGCATATAGGCTGCCGGACTTATGCAGAATATTTTGTATTTTAAGCGTGTCTTTCGGCTGAGAGCCGATTTATCAGCGCTTCTGTATGCCGAAAGAAAGGTTTTCCTGATCCTTTCGCGGTTCTCTCCGTCGTCAAAGCCGGTATCGCACATCTGCCCCCAAAGCACAAGGCAGAAGTTGAGGAACCTTTCGCGCACGACCCCGGCCGTATTCGGCAGCCGGCTTTCGGCAAGCTCAAGCATTTCGCCGTATGCGTCAAGTCCGGTAAGCTGCCTGGGGTTGAATTGATCGGTGCGGCAGATGCTGTCCCGGGACTGGACATAGTGGTAAAACGGGTTTTTAAGCGAGCAAAAGCTGTCGCAGGATAAAACGCACCGCAGCCAGAAGAGGGTGTCCTCCGCGCGGTAATAGCCTTCGTTGAAGCGGATCTTACCGACCGTCTGCCGCGAAACCAGCTTGTTGCCGAGGAAGGGATTGAGCATAAGCAGCCGGACGGCCTTCTCACGGTCTGTTTCGCCATACCATTCGTCGGGCAGCGAATGAGGTTCCGCGCCCTTTTCGTCGTCTATGCTGTGCTCAAAAAATATCATTTTGAAGCTGTTTTTACCGATTGTATGAAACAGCTTTTCAAATGTATCGCCTTCTATCCAGTCGTCGCTGTCCACGAATATAAGGTATTGGCCCGACGAAAGCTCAATTCCGCGGTTTCGCGCGGCGGACGGTCCGGCGTTTTGCTGCTCACAGTATTTTATCCTTTTGTCCCTTTGGGCGTATTGCCTGCAAATATCGCCGCTGTTGTCGGTAGAGCCGTCGTTTATGAGGATTATTTCAAAATCGCCGAAGGACTGGCCGGACAGGCTGTCCAGACATTTTTTCAAATGCTCTGATGAGTTATATACTGGGACTATTGCCGAAATGAGCGGCGGCATTTTGTTCACCTCTTTTTCGCCGGCTGCGCGGTTCCGGCGGTATCCCGAAGATATTTTTCCCGGCTCAGGGAATAATAGCAGACGTCTTCGACCCTGCCTCCGAAATCGGCCTCCTTCATGCTGCACTCAAAGTCGAAGCCCAGCCGCTCGACGAGCTTTCTGGAGCGCGTGTTATCCTGCATAATACACGCGCGCAGACGGCTCAGGCGCATATCAACAAAGGCCATGCGCAGAACGGGCGCTGCGGCCTCGAGCATATAGCCTCTGCCCCAGCATTCGGACAGAAGGATATATCCTATGTTGGCTATCCTGTTCTGAATGATGTTGTATATGTCTATTTCCCCGATAACACGGTTCGTCGCCCTTTCGATTATCACGAAGGAGCTTTTGGATTTGTCGCCTGACACCGCGCGGCGGATCTCCGGCATGCTGTCATAGGGAAAGCCGCCGAGCCACGGACGAACCTTGGGGTCGGTGTAATAGTTGAGTATTCCGGCGGCGTCCTTGCGGAATTTTCCGCGCAGCAGCAGCCGCTGCGTTGTGATTTGAGGAGTGTCCTTTGAACTCATACCGGCCAAGCCTCCGATATATACTTTGACAGCATATTTAAAGATATTATATAATAAAGACGGCTTATTATCAAGCAAAAACGCGGACCGATGCCAGGCTGACAAAAATATATAAAAAAATACCGCCGGATATAGAAATATGCTTGTTTTTAGTATATAATATAAAATAAGCGAAAAAAATGTCTGACCGGCATTTTTCAGTAAGATACATACAGCCGGCCGAATCTGCGGTACGGCAGGACAAATCTGTTAAAAACTGCGGGGTGCAATTATGAAAAGAAGGATAGGCATATTAACCAGCGGCGGAGACTGCCCGGGACTCAACGCGGCGATACGCGGAGTCGCAAGAGCCTCATATGAGCTTTTTGACGCTGAGTTTGTCGGAATAGCCGACGGCTACAGAGGACTTATCGAGGGCGACTGGAATGAGTTGAGCTATGATGATTTTTCCGGCATACTGACCCTCGGCGGAACCATTCTGGGCACATCCCGTCAGCCCTACCGCTATATGAGGGTCATCGGCGAGGATAATGTTGATAAGGTTGCCGCCATGAAGGAAAACTACAAAAAGATGAAGCTGGACTGCCTCATCACTCTGGGCGGCAACGGTACCCACAAGACGGCAAACCTGCTTTCGCAGGAGGGCCTGAATGTTATCGGTCTGCCCAAGACCATAGACAACGACATCTGGGATACCGAGGTGACCTTTGGTTTTCACACGGCGATGGATCTGGCGACAGAGGTAATCGACCGCATACACACTACGGCGAACAGCCACGGCAGAGTAATGGTAATAGAGATAATGGGCAACAAGGCCGGATGGCTCACGCTTTATTCGGGCGTTGCGGGCGGCGCGGACGTTGTTCTGCTGCCGGAGATCCCCTATGATCTGGACAAGGTCGTTTCGGCGGTCGAAAAGCGTGCCAGAAGGAAAAAGCGTTCATTTTCGATCATAGCCGTCGCTGAGGGCGCGATGACCAAGGAAGAATCCAAGATGAAGGGCAAGGAGAGGCTTGCCAGACGCCAGGAAGAGGGATATCAGTCCATTTCCTATCGCCTTGCTTCTCAGATAGAGGAAAAGACCGGCTTTGAGACAAGGGTCGTCGTACCCGGTCATTTCCAGAGAGGCGGCAGCCCGTCGGCTTATGACAGGGTGCTTGCCACACGCTTCGGAGTTTATGCCGCGCGCCTCATCAAAGAGGGCAAATACGGCGTGACCGTCGCCATGAAGGGCGACAGGGTCGTGCACAATATGCTGATGGACGTCGCCGGCAAGACAAAATTTGTTCCCAAGGATAATCAGATGGTCAAAAACGCCAAGGATATCGGTATAGCCTTCGGTGACTGATAATAAAAAACACAGGCAATAACCAAGCGTGTTCGTAACCGCCGATAATATCGGCGGTTACGCGATTGATTTAAGGGCAAAGCAATGGAAAGAATCGTTTGCGGCGGCAATGTCCTTGCGGCGGATCCGGAAAAAACCGCGCGGTATTATAAAAAACAGTCGCCTTGCGGCTGCAGCGGATGCCGCAATTTTTATTTTCAGATAAAAGAAAAATATCCGCAGCTTGCAGCGCTTTTGGAGCAATTCGGAGCCGACGTCTTAAAACCCGATGAGACTCCGTGGTTTGAAGCCGAAGATCATATAGAATATTTTCCTTATTACACTGCAGCGGGAAGGATCGAAACCAAAGGCGGCGAACAGTTTGAGATCGGGGATCTTTGCGTTGACTTTATCAGGCCGGGAGATCCTTCCGGCAATATTCCGAACAATCAATCCGGGCCGTATTTTATAATCGGGATCTACGGTATAAAGTTGCCGTGGGCTCCAAACGAATCCTTTCCGGCAAAAGAAGGACCGGTTCCGACCGAAAAATTATAAAGCGATATTAAAACCCCGGCCTGCCGCTGAATAGAAAAAATACTTCCTGTCGCGGCGACTTTTTCACTTTTCACTCTCCAAAAAAAGGAGCTGATACAGCCATATGCCATGGTACGATAATTTTAAATTTCTCTGGGACAACGTCCTGCAGATAACGCCGCAGCAGGCGGTAATGTATCTGATAGGCGGTCTGCTTATTTTCCTTGCCATCAAAAAGGGGCTGGAGCCCGCGCTTCTTCTGCCGATGGGCTTCGGCGCCATTCTCGTCAATCTGCCCAACACAGGCGTTCTCAACTGGGAAATGCCCGGAGTGGGCAACGTAAACGGCATAATCGAATGGCTTTACAAAATAGGCATAGAAGCCAGCGAGGCCATGCCGGTGCTGCTTTTTGTCGGCATAGGCGCAATGATAGATTTCGGACCGCTGCTGACAAATCCCAAAATGCTGCTATTCGGCGCGGCCGCGCAGTTCGGCATATTCTTCACGCTGTCGGTTGCGGTGCTCTGCGGCTTCAGCCTTCAGGACGCCGCCTCGATAGGCATAATCGGCGCGGCCGACGGTCCGACCTCGATACTTGTTTCGCAGGTGCTCAAAAGCCAATACATCGGAGCGATAGCCGTCGCGGCCTATTCATACATGGCGCTGGTGCCGATAATACAGCCCTTTGCGATAAAGCTGGTCACAACCAAGGAAGAACGCAAGATCAGAATGCCCTACAACCCCAAAAAGGTTTCCCGCCTCGCGAGGATACTTTTCCCGATAATCGTAACGATAATCGCCGGACTGATAGCGCCCAGCTCGGTGGCGCTGGTAGGCATGCTGATGTTCGGAAACCTGCTGCGCGAGTGCCTGTGTCTCGATTCACTTGCTCAGACCGCGCAGACTGCGCTCGCAAACCTTATCACGATTTTCCTTGGCATAACCATATCCTTCTCCATGAAGGCCGAGAACTTCGTCAGATGGGAGACCCTCATGATAATGGGCCTGGGTCTTGTGGCATTCGTGTTTGACACCATCGGCGGCGTGCTGTTCGCAAAGCTCATAAACCTGTTCTGCAAGAAGGAAAACCGAATCAATCCCATGGTCGGCGGCGCGGGAATATCCGCATTTCCCATGTCGGCGCGCGTCGTTCAGAAGCTGGGACTTGAGGCGGACAATCAGAACCATCTGCTCATGCATGCCATCGGAGCGAACGTGGCCGGACAGATCGGTTCTGTTGTCGCAGGCGGAATCATACTCACCATGATGATGAGATAGGAGGCTGAACATGCAATTTTTAATGACGCTGCTGTCGTCGGTCTTTTCCGACAGCTTTATTGAGTCGCTCAAAATCATGGGTCTCGGCATGCTGGGCATATTTATTGTCATGGGGCTGATATTCGTCGTCATACTGCTGCTGGGAAAGATACCTGACAAGGGCGAAAAGAAGGACAAGGAAGATAAGAAAGAGTAGCATGCAAGCGCGTCCGTCGGACGATAAAGCGGGTATCCGAATGGCGCCGCGGTCATAATAATCAGCACCGCCAGGCGCGTTAAGAGAATTTCGGGCGCCGCAGGGACAAAGAACTGCTCTCGGCTGAAAAACCTTCCGCGGCGGCTTAGTAATCGGCCTTCCCCTGACAGGAAAACCCGGCAGCCCGGCGCTGCCGGCAGGGCTCTTTCCCGAAGGGAACCGCCAGCGCTGCCGACTTAGGGAGACGCCTCTCCGTATTATTAAAACCAAACCCACGCTGGGAAACCCCGCGTTGAAAGGAATGTAAAACAATAAATGGCAAACGACAAGAAAAAAATGGTTGAGGAAATCACCTCCATGGAGGTCGATTTCGCGAAATGGTACACCGACGTTGTAAAAAAGGCCGAGCTGGTCGATTATTCGGGCGTGCGCGGCTGCATGATCATGCGCCCTTACGGCTACGCCATCTGGGAGAATATACAGAAGGATCTGGACGCGCGCTTTAAGGCGACCGGCCATGAAAACGTGGCAATGCCGCTGTTCATCCCCGAAAGCCTGCTGCAAAGAGAAAAGGATCACGTCGAAGGCTTTGCTCCCGAGGTGGCATGGGTAACAATGGGCGGCAGCGAGGAGCTGACCGAGCGCCTTTGCGTGCGCCCGACCTCCGAGACCCTCTTCTGTGACCACTACAAGAACATAATCCATTCCTACCGCGATCTGCCTAAGCTCTACAATCAGTGGTGCAGCGTCGTGCGATGGGAAAAAACGACCAGACCGTTTTTGCGCACGATGGAATTCTGGTGGCAGGAAGGACACACCATGCACGAAACGGCCGAGGACGCGATAGAGGAGACCGAGCGCATGCTCAACGTCTACGCCGATTTCTGTGAGCAGTCGCTTGCCATTCCGGTTATAAAGGGTCAGAAGACCGACAAGGAAAAATTTGCCGGCGCGCAGGCCACATACACGATTGAGGCCCTCATGCACGACGGCAAGGCGCTGCAAAGCGGAACCAGCCACTATTTCGGCGACGGCTTTGCAAGAGCCTTTGACATAACCTTCACCGACCGTCAGAATAAGCTGCAGTATCCGCACCAGACCTCATGGGGCATGTCCACAAGGATAATCGGCGCGATAATAATGACCCACGGCGACGACAACGGCCTCGTCCTGCCGCCCGCGATAGCTCCCATCCAGCTCGTCATTCTGCCGATAGCCCAGCACAAGCCGGGCGTTCTGGAAAAGGCCTCTGAGCTGCGCGACAGGCTGCAAAGCGTTTGCCGCGTCAAGATGGACGACAGCGACAATTCGCCGGGATGGAAATTTGCCGAGTATGAGATGAAGGGCGTTCCGCTCCGTCTGGAGATAGGCCCGCGCGATATCGAGAACAACCAGTGCGTTCTTGTCCGCCGCGACAACCGTGAAAAGACTGTCGTTTCGCTCGACGAGCTTGAGGCAAAGATTCCCGAGCTTCTCAAAGCGGTGCACGACGGAATTTATAATATCGCCCTTGAGCGCCGCAAGCGCATGACTCACGTCTGCGACGGTGATTTTGAGGATATGAAGAAGATGGCCGCCGAGAAGCCCGGTTTCATCAAGGCGGCATGGTGCGGCGATCTCGCCTGCGAGGAAAAGCTCAAGGAGGAGGCTGGCGTAACGTCGCGCTGCATACCGTTTGACGGTGAGAGCGTCAGCGACAGATGCGTCTGTTGCGGCAAAAAGGCAAAGGCGACTGTCATCTGGGGCAAGGCTTATTAAACCGCGGGAAATCTTTTGCGCTTTTTAATGCCGTATATTACAGACGCGCCCTTTTACAACGGTCACATATTACTGCAAATCGCAGCTGTACGGATAAAAAAGCCTGCCGAAGAATTCGGCAGGCTTTTTTTCTCAGCGCCGTCCTGAGCGGCGAAGATTTATATTATCGTCAGATCGCGTGATGCTTTCACAAATGGGCCTTTGAAAAAAAGCCGGCTGCTGCGGCCTCCTGCCTTTGCTTCGGAGCAAAAGCAAGGGCTCAATCCGCATTGAGACTGCTGAGTATGACCAGCAGTATCCCTTCCCTTACCTCGACGGTTGCTTCGTCGGCGATTATCTCGTTGCTCACTCCGAGCGGGAAAGTGTTGCACAGGGTCGCGTCGGTGAGATTATACTTGAGTCCCGAATAACTGACGCCTTTGCACTCATCGGAAAAAGAGAGAACCGAGGCCGCCCAGCTTGTGCGTTTTTCTATTGTTACCTTGCTGTTTTTGAGCGCGTAGATCTCGTTATGATAGTCGGCGATCAGACATCTTCCTCCGTGCTCTGCGATATATGCCGCGGTTGCGACATTGGCGAGCTGGTGGTCTATTCTTCCGCCTGTCGCGCCCAGCAGCAAAATGTCGGTCATGCCCTTCTTGAACGCGAGCTTGACCGCCAGCATTGTGTCGGTGTCATCCTTTTCTCTCGGAGCGGCATATACCTCGATGCCCTTTGGTATCTGCCCGTAATAGGAATCAAAATCGCCGACCACCAGATCGGGGACTATGTTCGCCTTCTGTGCGTGACGGTAGCCGGAATCGCAGGCTATTATATAGTCGGTATTCTTTATTTCTCCGACCCAGAATCTCGGAGAGCCGCTTATGATGACGCACCTGTTTTTTTCGCTCAGAAATTGATCGTTCAACTTTTCTTTCCTCCATACCGTCAGATTGTACCGGCACATCCGCTTAAAGCAACGATTTGCCGGCATTATTTGATCTGTTATGCAAAAATCCGTTTTGATTGTTTCGGCCCAAAGATTACGACGCCCTCCGGTTTCGCTTTCTGCCTAATATTAAAAACGGCTGATTTTCATTATACCATATAATGGCCCGGCCTTCCATACTTTTTGCTGTTTTATTATTTTTGCGCAATGTGATATAATACTATAAAATCTTTAATCCATGGAGAGATGAAATGACAAAGACAAATGCGATGCGCCTTCTTGACAAGGCAAATATCATATATGAGGCAAAACAGTACGAATTTGACGAAAACGACCTGGACGGACGGCATGCAGCCGATTTTCTCGGGCTGGATTACATGCAGGTATTCAAGACCCTTGTGACCAGAGGAGCCTCCGGAGCGCTGTATGTTTTCTGCGTTCCGGTCGGGGGAGAGCTGGATCTAAAAAAGGCGGCGAAGGTCAGTCGGGAAAAGAGCATAGAGATGATTCACGTCAAGGAGCTGCTTTCGCTCACCGGGTACATCAGAGGCGGCTGTTCGCCCATCGGAATGAAGAAAAAATACCCCACCTTTATTGATGAAACGGCCGTCCTCTTTGACATGATAGCCGTGTCCGCGGGCATGAGAGGACTTCAGCTCATGCTGTCTCCGGACGATCTGAGGGATTACACGCAGGCCATGTACTGCGACATAACCGCATAAGGATATATAATGACAAACCGGGTCTGAAACGGATTTTAGTTTCAGACCCGGTTTATTATTCGCTGAAGACTGTTTGAGGCGTCAGTCTGTTCCTCTGCCGCAATATCCGGTCAGCGCGCATTCGGCTGCCGTTGCAGCAGACGCCAGATAGACTTCGCTTCCGACCTCGCCCATTCTTCCGACAAAATTCCTGTTTGTTGTGGATACACAGCGTTCTCCCTTTGCCAGAACGCCCATGTGTCCGCCGAGACAGGGCCCGCAGGTCGGAGTGGATACGGCGGCTCCCGCGTTTATGAATATATCTATCAGACCCTCATGCAGCGCGTCGAGGTATATTTTGCGCGTCGCGGGGAATATCAGACAGCGCACCGAATCGGCAATGCGTTTGCCGTTTAAAATTCCGGCGGCGGCTCTCAGATCGCTGAGGTACCCGTTTGTACATGAGCCGATGACGACCTGATCTATTTTGACCGGAGACATACTGTCAAGCTCGACGGTGTTTTCGGGGAGATGAGGCAGCGCGACCGTCTGCTTTAATTCTGACAGGTCGATAACGATCTCCTGACAGTAGCGGGCGTCTTCGTCTGCGGCGTATACGACCGGCTTTCTATGCCCGTGCGATGAGCAGAATTCCAGAGTTTTTTCATCAACCGGGAAAATGCCGTTTTTTGCTCCCGCCTCTATGGCCATATTGCATATGCAGAAGCGGTCGTCCATAGAAAGGCTGCCGACACCCTCGCCGCAAAACTCCAGCGACTTATACAGGGCGCCGTCGACGCCGAGCAGGCCGATGAGATGAAGTATTACGTCCTTGCCGCTGACGGGCGGCTTGCAGGAGCCCTTCAAAACGACCTTTATCGCATCGGGGACCTTGAACCAGCTTTGACCGGTGACCATTGCGGCGGCGAGATCGGTCGAGCCTACTCCGGTGGAAAAAGCTCCGAGCGCGCCGTAGGTGCAGGTGTGTGAATCGGCGCCTATGACGAGATCGCCGGCGCAGACAAGTCCCTGCTCGGGCAAAAGGGCATGCTCTATGCCTGCCCTTCCCACGTCGAAAAAGTTGGTTATTTCGTATTTATTGGCAAAATCGCGTACCCTTCTGCAAAGCTGCGCCGATTTTATATCCTTGCAGGGCGCGAAATGATCCAGCACAAGCGCAATTTTATCCCTGTTGAAAACCCGGTCTGCGCCGGTTTTCTCAAACTGCTCGATGGAGACCGGCGCCGTTATGTCGTTGGCGAGGGTCATATCCAGCTTTGCCATGACGAGCTGTCCGGGCTTCACGAAATCAAGCCCTGCGTGAAAAGCGAGAATCTTTTGCGACATTGTCATTGACATATCGTTTCACTCCTTATTGCGCTTTCCGTTTGCCGACGGTATGCCGACGCCCGGATCAATTATAAGCTGCTCCTATTTTGCGCGCCGCGTCTCCGGCGGAATAATTCTTCAGCGCCTCTGCTGTTCCTTGATCAGCTTGTATTCCAGAGAATCGACCAGCGCCTTCCAGCTGGCTTCGATAACGTCCTGACCGGCTCCGACGGTAGACCAGCTGCGCTTTTCATCGGCGGACGTGATGAGTACCCTGACCCTTGCGGCGGTTGCCGCGCCGGAATCTATGACTCGAACCTTATAGTCGACCAGACGCACGCATGACAGCGACGGATAAAAAATTTCAAGGGCTTCGCGCAGAGCAAGGTCAAGCGCGTTTACGGGACCGTCGCCCTCTGCGGCCGATATCTGGAGCCTTCCCCCAACCTTTATTTTTATGGTGGCCGTTGCGCAGTGCTCGGTTTCGCTCGGCTGCTCGTCAAGTATCTTGTAGCTGACCAGCTCGAAAAAGGGTGCCGCGATGCCCAGCATGCGCATGACCATAAGCTCAAACGAGGCCTCGGCGCTCTCAAATTTATAGCCTTCCTGCTCAAGCTGCTTGAGCCGGTCCAGGATGGCGGAAAGCTGAGGAGAATCCTTATCAAGCTCAGGCGAGATCATTCTCAGCTTGTACAGAACGGCGGCCCTGCCGGTATGCTCGCTGAGCAGTATGCGACGCTCGTTTCCGACCCTTTCCGGGTCGATATGTTCAAACGAAGCGTGACTGCGCAGCACGCCGTGCGCGTGGGTGCCGGCCTTGTGAGCGAATGCGCTCTTTCCGACGAAGGGCATTTCCGGGCGTAGCCTTATGTTGCATATTTCCGAAAGGGCGTTCGCGGTTTCGGTCAGGTGCTGCATTTTGTCGTCGGGAATGCATTTGTAACCGAGCTTGAGCTGCAAAACCGGGATAACGGCGCAAAGGGGAGTGTTGCCGCAGCGTTCCCCGATCCCTAAAAAGGTGCCCTGGACATGGCGCGCCCCGGCCTTAACGGCTGCTACGGTGTTCGCGACCGCCATGCCGCAGTCGTCGTGGCAGTGTATTCCTGTCACGGCGCTGCCGAAAATATCACATACGGTTTTTGTTGCGTCAAAAATCTCGTCCGGCATGCCGCCCCCGTTTGTATCGCACAGGGTGAGACATTCGCAGCCGGAATCGAACGCCGCGCGCAGGGTTTCGAGGGCATATTCAGGATCCTCCCGGTATCCGTCAAAGAAATGCTCCGCGTCGAATATCACCCTCATGCCGTGCTCTTTAAGACAGGCGACGCTGTCGGAAATCATGCGCAGGTTTTCTTCCCTGGTAGTTTCAAGGATTTCCCTGACGTGAAAGACGGACGACTTGCCGAAGATGACGGCGACATGGGCCTTTGAGGAAACGAGAGCCTTCAGCCCCTCATCGTCACAGGCGGCAGTATTTTTGCGGCAGGTTGCGCCGAATACCGCCGAAGCGGAGTTTTTGAATCCGGACTTTGCTGTTCGCCTGAAGTATTCCTCATTTTTGGGATTAAAGCCGGGACTTCCGTTTTCAATGAAGGCGACGCCGAGATCATCCAGCCTGCGCGCAATGGATATGCTGTCCTCCACGGAAAGGGAAATGCCCTCACGCTGCGCGCCGTCGCGCAGAGTTGTGTCCAGCACATATATCCTTCTCAAGCTATCGCCTCCTTTTGATATTCATAATACATCATTCTAAATATAGTACATTGAAGGCAAAAAGTCAAGATGCCGACCGCCGCGCGCCGGAAAGCGTATTATTGCAAAATGGCAGGATCATGCCTTCCGGTACGGCAAACCGTCCGGCATAAATGCAAAGATGACCGTATGAACGCTTTACATCCGGATCGTCAAAGAACCGTGTTCTGCCTTATGCCGCAAAGCCGCAGTCTTCCAAAATCTGATTGACAAATCAGCATAATAATTGTATAGTTATCTTAGTATAATAACCCGTATAAAGCAAAGCTGAGTTCGACAAACGAATTTGCGCTGCAATAAAGAAAGGAAGCTGTTGACCATGACTGACAGAGAATTATATGAAATCTGGTGCAAAAAAGCCACCGACGATCCCGACCTTGTCGCAGACCTGAAGGAGATCGAAAACAACGATACCGAAATAAAGAACCGGTTTTTTGCCGATATTCAGTTCGGCACCGCCGGACTTCGCGGAATACTGGGCGCAGGCTCGTATTATATGAACATATACACCGTCCGCTGGGCAACGCAGGGTCTTTCCGAATACCTCAACGAAAATTACGAAAATCCCGCTGTCGCCATCGGCTACGATTCGCGCCACAAATCCCGTGAGTTTTCCGTCGAGGCGGCAAGAGTCCTGGCGGCGAACGGCATAAAGACCTATATCTATCCCGAGCTTGTGCCGACGCCCATGGTTTCCTTCGCGATCAGACATCTCGGCTGCAAAGCCGGCATCATGGTCACTGCTTCGCACAATCCGGCAAAATACAACGGCTACAAGTGCTACGGCTGGGACGGATGCCAGATGACCAGCGAGGGAGCGGACGCGGTTTACAACAAGATGAAGGGGATCGACTGCTTTGACGGCGTCAAGCTGTGCGATTTTGACGAAGCTCTTGTGAGCGGCAGAATAGAGTGGATAAACAACGATGTTTTCGTAAGCTACTATGAGAATGTTATGGCGCAGGCGATAAACCCCGGCGCAATAGCGGAATCCGATCTTTCCATCATCTACACCCCCCTCAACGGTGCGGGCAACCGTCCTGTCCGCGAGGTGCTGAGGCTTTGCGGACTCAAAAACATCGCTGTTGTTGCCGAGCAGGAAAAGCCGGACGGCGATTTCCCGACGACCCCGTTCCCCAATCCCGAAAAGCCTCAGTGCTTTGAGATAGCCAGAGAGATGGCAAAGACAATAAAGCCCGATCTGCTCATGGGCACAGACCCCGACAGCGACAGAATAGGCATCGAGGTCAACCAGAACGGCGAATTTGTCCACATGACCGGAAACGAGGTCGGCGCGCTGCTGCTCAATTATATCATCAACGCGAGACTTGCCAACGGCACTATGCCCAAGGATCCTGTAGCCGTCAAGACCATTGTCACCACCAACATAGCCGACGCCATCTGCAAAAAGTACGGCGTTCAGCTGCGTCAGGTGCTGACCGGCTTCAAATATATAGGCGAGCAGATCCTGCATCTTGAGCAGCAGGGTCAGACCGAGAGATACCTCTTAGGTTTTGAGGAGAGCTACGGCTATCTGGCAGGCAGCTATGTGCGAGACAAGGATGCAGTTGTCGCCGCAATGCTAATTTCCGAAATGGCAGGCTACTACAAGATAAAGGGTAGGACTCTTGTTGACGTCATGAACGAGCTTTATAACGAGTTCGGCTACTACTACAATGCCGTAACCGAAATAGTCAAAGAGGGCGCGGACGGCATGGCGCAGCTGGCCGGAATCATGGCTTCGCTGAGAGATAACGCCCCAAGCGAGATAGCCGGTTACAAGGTACTGTCGGTTTCCGATTACAAGCTCAGTGAAAAGACCGATGTCGCGACGGGCGAAAAGACGGTCATAGATCTGCCTAAGTCGGACGTTCTGGCATACGACCTTGAAGGCGGAAACCAGGTTATAGCGAGACCGTCCGGCACGGAACCCAAGCTCAAGGCCTACTACACCTCCAAGGGTACCGACCGCGAAAACGCCGTAGACATCCAGAAGTCTCTGGCGGAGGATTTTTCAAAGCTGCTGTAAGGACAAAATCTGACCGGGCCCGGTCTCATATCAATCAATAATTTTAAATAACGCCGGCAGCGCCGGCGTTATTTTATTGACAGCGCTGCAAAAAACCATTATAATATTATCCGTATTCTTTAATTACTGGAAATTACGGTTTATTTATCGCGGAGGTATATAGCATGAAAAGATTTACTGCTTTACTGCTCACTGTTTTAGCTGTTATCGCACTTCTAACCGGCTGTTCTTCCAAAAGGCCGGCTTTTGTGGGAATGGCACTGTCCGATTACAGTGATAAAAACACGGCCGCAGTATATGACGAGTTCAAAAAGCTGGTTGAAAACGAGGACAACGCCAAGGCGCTCAACAGCATAGCGATTTTCCCCAAGTTTAACGACGGCAAGGGCGACAATGCCATCCAGAGCGATCAGCTCGACGTTATTATAGAGCAAAAGCCCGACGTCCTTTGCATAGATTTTATCGATCCTTCCTCGGCTGAAAAGTATTTGTCCGCAGCGGCCGAAAAGGAGATCCCCGTCATTCTCTTCGGCAGCGCGCCATCCTCCGATATTGTCAATAAATACGACGGAGTCATCCTCATCGCGAACGATAAGAGCGATTCCGCAAAAATTGCAAAGGCCATTTATGATATTTGCGCCAACCTCGGAGATAAAAAAGAAGCCCTCGATTCGACGGGTTACTCCTTCGAGAGCGACGGACATACGCTGAAAATAGCGTAGTTTAAAGTACAGTTTTTTAAGGAGCCGCTTGCGCGGCTCCTTTTTTGCGGCCTTTCGGAAGGACGGAAAAAGCGGCTCATTGACATGAGCCGCTTTTGCATTAACTGCCATAAAGCGTATTGGATATGAATTGCAGCGTACCGTTGTTGTCGGTGAATTTTACTATGCTTATCGTGTCGTCGCCTTGCTCCACCTTGAGATTCTGCCCGGGGTATCCGTCGTCGCACTGATAGATAAGGGTTATTACGCCGTCCTCGTCGATGCTGCCCGACAAGACCGAGATTTCTCTCATATTCGTGTCGCCGTGCCAAATGTAATAGGAATCGAACTCCTTGCAGTAGAACATCTTGTCGACGCCTTTTTTCTTGGTCTTGCTGAGTTTCATGCCGATCTTCTTTTTGAGGAATTTGTCAATGTCCTTTGCTTTCAGCTTGGTCGTGTGGGTGTATTCAAAATTACCCTCATCAACTCCGTAGACGTCGATCAGTTTCTGACGCTCGCTGTCGCTGACGTCGGATTCGATTCCCGCGCCGACATAGAGCACCATATAAAGGTCGATGTCGGTAGGCTTGTTGTAAATGCAGGTCAGGAACGAATTGTTATAATCCTTGTTGCTCGGACTGAGCATTTCCTCATATTTTGTTACATCCTCCCATGCGAGGGGCCCCGCCTTGTATTTTGGCTTGCTCGAGGATTCCTCCGGCTTGCTCGAAGGCTCCTCCGACGAAGGCTCCGACGAAGGCTCGGACGAAGGCTCGGACGAAGGTTCGCTCGAAGACGCGGGCGACGGCTCCTCCGACGAAGGCTCGGAAGAGGGCTCTTCGGACGGCCCTGCTTCGCTGGACGGCTCAGGCCTGCTTCTGAGCAGATCGCTCAGATTGATACGGCAGCCCGAAAGGCTGGCAACGACAAGAGCGACGCACAAAAACGCCGCTATTGCGGAAAAAAATCTTTTTTTCATATCCGGTTTCCCCTTTGCTAAAATCTGACCGTTTTCCGATCCTATTTGATTGTAGCATAGTTTACAGTTTTTTTCAAGATAAAACGGTACAAATATAACATATTTACCGCGGATTTTTTGGGGGTGGATTTTTGTTCGGCAACGAGCGTAGTTCAGCAGCATCCGAAGCTGTGCTTCATGTCAAACGACATGGGCTGACGGTCGAGATGCCCGTCAAAATATCTTTCGCCGCTTTTGGAAAAGCCGAGCCCCTCGTAAAAACCGACGGCGTCAATTTCGGACATTACCGAAATGGACGAAACGCCCATTTTGCGGCATTTGTCTACGGCATAGAGCACCATTGCTCTGCCGAGTCCTTCGCCGCGTCTGTCTCTTTTGACGCATATCCTGCCTATGACGCTGTCGGCACCCTCGGTGACAATGCGCGCGGCGGCGACCGTTTCGCCCGATATAATCATGTAAAGATGTACGGCATTTTCGTCCTTTTGATCAAATTCCAGATCCTCCGGATAGCCCTGCTCATCGCAGAATACTTCCTTTCTCAGCGCGAAAACCTCCTTTAAGGCCTCGCCCCCGGCTATTTTCATTTCAATCATTATGTCGTTCCTCCGCGTTACTTTTTAAATCCCGGCGCCGTTTTTGCTGCGGCGCCGGGATATTTCCGGTTTATATTTCCTCCATGTTCAGGGCGATGTTGCACGCGTGGTCCGCAACTCTTTCGAGATTGATAAGCAGGTCTACAAAAACCACACCCTGCTCGGGAGAGCATTTTCCCTTTGCAAGACGCTCGACGTGATTGTCTCTGAATTCTCTTGTCAGGTCGTCGATGTTCTGCTCGGTGATCCTTATTCTGAAATCAAGCTCCTTGTCGAAGGTCTGACTGCGCAGCACGATAAGCGATTCATCAAACAAAAACTCGATCTTTTCCACCAGACGGCTAAGCTCTTCGTTTGCCGACGGAGAAAATGTCAGGTTGCCGGCCTGCATCTTCTGCATTGCCTCAACCACGTTTTCGGCGTGATCCCCAACGCGCTCGAGGTCGTTGACGACGTGCAGATATTTGCTGATCAGCCGTGAGTCCCTTGCCGACAGCTCGCACGCCGACAGCCTTATCATATATTTCGTAAGTTCGTTTTCGATGTAGTCTATCGTATTTTCGTTGTTGAGGACCACGTCTATACTGTCTTTGGTGTTTTTCAGCATAACGTCGAAGGCGTCATGAATCGTATTTCTTGCCAGCACGCCCAGGCGCTCGACCTCTTTTTTGACATAGCCGACGGCGATAGGAGGAGTTCTGAGAAGACGCTCGTCGATATATTTCATCTTCATATCCTCCGACTTCTTGTCTTCGCCGGGGATTATGAGATAAGTCAGCTTCGCAAGAGGAGTGCCGAGCGGCAGCAGCACAAGGGTCGTGGCGACATTGAAAATGGTATGCGCGTTTGCTATCTGGCGCTCGATCGAGCCGCTGAATGAGGCTATCCAGTCGGTATATGGCAGGAACATGACTATCGGGATGAAGATTGCCGTACCGATCAGGTTGAAAAGCAGATGGACCACAGCCGTTCTTCTCGCCGCCTTCGAAGCGCCGATGGAAGCGACTATGGTTGTAAGACATGTGCCTATATTCATACCCAGAAGGATATATATCGCGTTGTCTAGGGTCGTCAGCGAGCCTGCGCTCGCCAGAGCTATAAGGATACCGGTCACGGCCGCCGAGCTTTGGAGCACGACGGTAAAGACGATACCGAAAACGATGCCCAGCAGCGGATTGGAGAAGGACATCAGCAGGTTTTTGAATTCCGGGATATCTCCGAGCGGACTCATGGCGGTGCTCATTGTGGACAGACCGACAAAAAGCATACCGAGGCCGGTGATTATCTGGCCCCATTGCTTGATTATGGTCTTCTTGACGAACAGTGTCAGGAATACGCCGATGCCTATGAAAATCGGAGCGATGGCGCTCATTTTGAATGTAATGAGCTGACCGGTTATCGTTGTACCGATATTGGCGCCCATAATGATGCCGATGGCCTGTGAAAGGTTTATAAGACCGGCGTTGACGAAGCCGACCGTCATAACGCAGGTCGTGGCGGAGGATTGGATGAGCGCCGTAACGACGATACCGGCCAAAGCGGCAAGTACCCTGTTTTTGGTAAGCACGCCCAGGACCCTTTTCATTTTGGAACCGGCGACAAGTTCAAGACCGTCGCTCAGCAGCTTCATGCCGAACAGGAATAATCCCATTCCTCCCAAAAGACCGAAAATATTTGTAATATCCATGCTCTTTCTCCGTGTTTGCGGTGATTGGCAACCGTCCGGGAAAACCGGCAAACGGTTATCAGCATTAAACGCTCTCCGCGGAACATGTCCGCAAAAACTTTCATGCGACGGTACTGCTTTACATACCGACATAATCAAATTAATTCTACACAATATCTGTCAAAATTTCAACAGATATCGGTCAAATTAAGGTGAATTTTGCGCACGAAGAGCATAATGCCGTTTCCCGCCGGCAATCGGAAGGCAAAGCGCCTGAGCCGCCGCCGTTCCTTCAAAAAATCGCAAAAATATTTGCCAAAACTATTTTACAAAACCACTCCCGTATTGTATAATACATTATGTATAGGTATAGCTATATTACATTCGGATAATAAAACCCGATTGATTCATAATCCGTAAATTTGGCTTTTGCGCCTGAAAAAATGATTCGGAGGGATGAAAATGGCAAGGAAAAACAGAGTAAAGGTAAATATAGAGGGCGCGGTTTTCTGGGTCGTGACCGAGCTTTCCGAGGCGGAGATAGCTTCGCTGAGCAACGAGGTAAGGGAACATATCGAAAGGATGAAGCGCCTGACTCCCGGCACAAGCGACTATATGGCGGCGGTCATGACCGCGCTGAGCTACTGCCAGAATATGCGGTATACAATGAAGGATTCCTCCGACGCGAATGAGCAGATAAGCGTTTATACCGAGCGCATACGTATTGCCAGAGAGGAAGTGGACAAGGCGCGCGCCGAGCTGATTATTTCTCAGGAAAAGCTCAATTCCGCCAACCGCAGAAATACCCAGCTTCAGAACGACGTGGATACCGCGCGCAGCGAAGCGGCCCACCTCAGGGATCAGCTCGAGGACGTTACGCTGGAGCTTGAGATATTCAAAGAAGAACAGATTGAAAAACAGGTCAAAATGATGGGCGCCGCGAGCAGTGAGGTGCAGAATGCCTCAAAGAAAATAGATGAACTGTCGTCTTTGCTTGTCGCCAAGACCGAGCAGCTTGAATCGGTATCGGCGCAAAACGATCAGGCGCAGACCGAGCTGACCCGCAGCCACGAAACGATTGACGAGCTGACCCGCAGGGTAGAGGAGCTGCAGACCGAGCTGGATTCGATAAAGAAAAAGAAATATTTGTTTAAGAGATGACGCCGGCGCATTGGCCGCCTGCGGTCGGCACCGGTGCATATGACGGTCCCGAACCCCTCACTATGAACTAAAACCGGAGGTTTTTCTATGAGCATGGAAATATTGGCTCCGGCTGGAAGCTTTGAACAGCTTCGGGCTGCCGTGTGCTGCGGAGCGGACGCCGTGTATCTGGGCACGGACTGCTTCAATGCCCGGCAGGGGGCGCAGAATTTTACCCTTGAAGAGCTGAAGGAGGCCGTTGAATACTGTCATCTTCACAAGGTAAAGGTACATCTTGCGCTAAACACGCTGCTGTATGACAGCGAGCTGCCCGAGGCGCTGAAAATAGCGGAGTATGCGTGCGCCGTCGGCGTTGACGCGCTGATCGTGCAGGATGTCGGTCTGGCTTCGCTCTTAAGGCAGTGCTGTCCGGATATGCCGCTGCACGCCTCGACCCAGCTTTCGGCGCATACCCTCTCGGCGGTGCGTTTTCTTGCCGACGCCGGTTTTTCCAGAGTCATTCTGGCGCGCGAGCTCAGCCGCGCGGAAATATCCAAGATCGCCGTAAACAGCGATGTGGAACTGGAGATTTTTATTCACGGAGCCTACTGCATGTCGGTTTCCGGTCAGTGCTATATGTCGTCCCTTTTCGGAGGGCGAAGCGGCAACAGGGGACTGTGCGCCCAGCCGTGCCGTCTGCCGACAAATGCTCCTGACGGCTGCGAGTTTGCGCTCAGCCTCAAGGATATGTCTCTCATCGAGCATCTGGGCGAGATATCCTCTCTGGGCATTGCTTCGGTCAAGATCGAAGGCAGACTAAAGCGGCCGGAATATGTGGCGGCCGCCGTCGCCGCCTGCCGTCAGCGGCTTTACGGGGACTATGACGGCGAAGAAGCTCTGCTGAAGCTCAAAAAGGTGTTTTCGCGCAGCGGTTTTACCGACGGCTACTATAAGGGCGAGATATCCCGCGGCATGTTCGGAACCCGCACAAGGGATGACGTTGTAGGCGCGACAGGCGACCTTTTGCGTGAGCTTTCCAGGCTGTATGAAAAGGACATGCCCATATACCGGGTGGATTTTGACCTTTCGATAAAAAGAGGACAAAAAGCGGAGCTTCAGGCGCGATGCAAGAAACATTCGGTTTTTGCTCAGGCCGGCGAGCCGATCGAGGCTGTCAACAAGCCGCTGGATGAAGCCCGGTGCATATCGCAGCTGAAAAAGACCGGAGGCACGGTTTTCTATACGGGAAAGATCAGCGTTGATATCGACGACGGACTGCTGCTGCCCGTTTCCCAGATCAATTCCATGCGCCGCAGCGCGCTTGAGCAGCTTGAGAAAAAGCTAAGTTATGCCGGGCCGATTGATTTTGCCGTGCCCGAGCTGAGGGTTCCGGCGCTGAACGAGCCGAAAAGACCGCAGCTGTGGGCCTGCTTCAGCGATGAAAAAAATATGCCGGACGACCTGTCGGGGCTTGATTTTGTTTTTGTTCCGGTTCAGACCGGACACGCCTCGCTGCTGAAGCTCAGCGACCGCCTTAAAGGAACGGGCACAAAGCTCGGCGTTGCCATGCCGAGAGGCATTTTCGGCATGGACGAATACTATTCGCGCCTTTTGCGGCGGGTCAGGCAGGCGGAGGTCTTCGACTGCATGGTCGGAAATGTCGGCGCTATGCAGATATGTCTTGACGAAAAAATGACGGTTCACGGCGGAATAGGCATGAATATAACCAACAATCATGCCTTCGAGGATTATTCCTACGGGGGACTTTCTTCCGCGCTGCTTTCCTTTGAGCTGACCGCAAAGCGCATGAACATGATAAGCGGGGATATGCCTTCGGGCGCCGTCATTTACGGACACCTTCCGCTCATGCTGACCAGAACCTGTCCCGCGTACGGAAAATGCGTCAATTGCGGCGGCGCGGCGCTGACCGACCGCAAGGGCATGAAAATGCCGGTCATATGCAAAGGAGGCTGCAGTGAGATACTCAATCCCGTTCCTCTTTATATGGGCGACAGAAGAAGCGAACTGCGGCAGGATTATCATTTGCTCCTTTTTACCGTGGAGGACAAAAACAGAGCAGCGGAAATAATAGAAATGGTATCGCAGGGAAAGCCCTTCGACGCCGATATGACAAGAGGGCTTTACTATAAGGGAGCCGAATAGACAATAGATCAACGCCGGAGATCATAAGCGGCGAAGGCATTTTTTACCCTGCTGGCAAGCCGACTTTATTCTGAAAAAACGGAGCGCGGAAAATGCAGAAGCTGAAAATAAAAAAACTCAGGGAGAACGCGATACTTCCGAGAAGAATGTCACACGGAGCGGCCGGATTCGATCTGACCGCCTGCATTGATTCTCCCGTTGAGATCCTGCCCGGCAGTCTGCACCGCATACCGACCGGCATAGCCATTCAGCTCCCCGGCGAAGATCTCGCTGCTCTTATCTACGCAAGAAGCGGGCTGGCCGCAAAGCACGGCATTACTCTTTCCAACTGTGTGGGGGTTGTCGACAGCGATTACAGGGGCGAGATCATAGTCGCGCTGTGCAACGTATCGGACAGAAGCTATACCGTTCAACCGGGCGAGCGTATAGCGCAAATGGTGATAACTCCGGTGGTCCGCATGGAAACCGAACAGTCCGATGAGCTCGACGAAACCGAAAGAGGCTCAGGCGGATTCGGCTCGACGGGGAAAAGGTGACGTCATGCCGTACAAATCAGACAAAGGCTTCATTCTCGCTTCAGGCTCTCCGCGCAGAAGGGTGCTGCTCAAAAGGATAATCGACAATTTTGAAGTGATCCCGGCCGATGTGGACGAGACCATCGAAAACGGCAGCGACCCCATGAACGCGGTCATGCAGCTTGCGGCGCGAAAGGGACGCTGCGTTGCGCAGAGCAACAAAGACGACGTTGTTATTGCTGCCGATACGATAGTAGTATGCGACGGCGTCATATTGGGAAAGCCATCCGACGAGGATGACGCGGCGCGTATGCTCTCCATGCTGTCGGGCAGAGAGCATACAGTCATCACAGGGGTTTACATCGGCTGCGATTCGGTTGAGCACATATTTGCCCAATGCACGTCCGTTGTTTTCAAGCGCCTTGGCAGATTCAGGATCAAAAGATATATAAAAACCGGCGAACCGATGGACAAGGCCGGTTCTTACGGCTATCAGGGCAAAGGAGGAAGACTGGTCAAAACCATTTCCGGCGATGCCGACAATGTGATCGGACTGCCGGTTGCGGGTCTTGAAAAGAGACTCCTTCAGCTCGGTCTCATTCATTCCGACCGGGACGGCAAGGAGAACAATTAATCGTTTTTTATAAATAGCACATATATAAAACGACAGCAATCCGGTCTTTTGGCTAAAACAACAGTATTTTGAACCTGTTTTTGGAGAGTAAAATTCAAAAAACCTTTGACATTGTCAACACACTTGTGGTATTATTATTCGTGGGAGTGTAGCATCATGAGCAGAATTATCGTTGTAACCTCCGGAAAGGGCGGAACAGGAAAATCCTCCGTTGCCGCGGCTCTCGGAACGGCTCTCGCAAAAAGAGGCAAAAAGGTGCTGCTGATCGACTGCGACTGGGGACTGCGCTGCCTTGATCTTATTCTCGGAGTGTCCGGAGAAATGGTGTTCGACCTGGGCGACATTCTGAACAGCGACTGTGAAATATCCAAAGCTATTTACAGCGTTGACAGCGTGGAGGGCCTTTTTCTGATACCCGCCCCCACATTCACCGACGCCGATTCGGCAGGCGACAACCTGAAAAGGCTGTGCCGCGCCCTTTATAACAATTTCGACTATATTTTTATAGATTCGCCGGCAGGTATAGAAAACGGCTTTCGCGTTGCGGTTTCTCCGGCTCAGCTTGCTCTTGTTGTGGTCACGCCTGACCCGGTCTGCATAAGAGACGCCGAAAGGGTCGGAGAGATGCTGAAGGAATACGGTGTGCGCGAGCACAGGCTGGTTATCAACAAGCTGAAAAAATCCGTCTTTCGCTTCGACGGTACCGCCGATCTGGATAAGGTAATAGACGGCGTGTCCATGCAGCTTATCGGGATAATTCCGGAGGACAAAAACGTACAGCATTCCGCGGTTCGGGGAATCCCGCTGCAAAAAGGAAGGGCCTGCGCCGCGATAAACCGCATTGCCGCCAGGATCGAGGGCGAAGACGTGCTGATACCCAGATCGCTCTGATCTTTTTCCACAGATTAATACAGATGACATTACCGGTATTTTATTGACGGCACTATCATGAGATACCGTATTTATCGCAATACATGATTACTAAAGTCAGGGGGGTATTTGTTAATGAATATTGCTTTAATTGCTCACGACGCAAAAAAAGAGCTGATGGTACAGTTTTGCATTGCATACTGCGGCATATTGAGCCGTCACAATATTTGTGCAACTGGGACAACCGGCAAAATGGTCGCTGAAGCTACCGGCCTGAAGATAACGCGTTTTCTCAGCGGAGAACAGGGCGGAGACCAGCAGATCATGGCGAGGATAGGCTATAACGAGATAGATCTTCTCATGTTCTTCCGCGATCCTCTCAACCCCAAGCCGCACGAGGCCAAGGAGATGGATCTTCTGCGTCTGTGCGATATGCACAACATCCCGGTTGCCACAAACATCGCAACCGGCGAGGTGCTCATCCACGGTCTTGAGCGCGGAGACCTCGACTGGAGAAATATCGTAAATCCCGGCTCCCTGTAATGCGATAACGGTCAGCGACTACCCTTCGCACTTTTTTACTAACATTACGTGAGGTGCTATTAATGACTGAAGCCAGAACCTACAGCGAAGGCTCAAATGCCGGCGGTGTATTGAAGGAAAGAAAGCGCTGGGGCCTTTTCGGGCTGCCGTTTACCTTTACGGTATACAGGCTCGACCCAAAAACCCTTGTTATAAAAACCGGTCTTTTTACGACCACCGAGAACGAGATAAGACTCTACCGAGTTCTGGATGTTTCCATGACCCGTTCGTTTGGCCAGAAAATGTTCGGCATGGGTTCGCTCAAGGTCATATCGTCCGATAAAACGACGCCCGACCTGACCATAAAAAATATTAAAAACGTCAGACGCTTCAAGGAATACCTTTCCGAGTATGTTGAGCTGGAGCGCAAGCGCAACCGCATGCGCGCAAACGAGATTATCGATCATTATCACGACGACAATGAGGACGACGACCTGTTTGACGACGATCGTCTTTACTGATAAACCGACGTCAGCCTTCCTGCTTTTTTAAGCGGCAGGAAGGCTTTCTTTCAATAAAGCTCCGTATAAAACACCCGAAAGGAGGTGAAGAAACCGCGGATTATGATATTTGAAAAATTTTTCAAAAGAAACGACGTACATAACGAAAACGGCATCGCGCCGTCGTCAAAGCCGAGAGCCGTTGCCTTTGTCGACTTCGAGCATTGGTATATTTCGCTCGACAAAATGTATCACGTAAAGCCTAAGATAAGGGAGTGGCGCGACAGTCTTGCGGAAAAATACGACGTTACCGAAATAATGTTTTTCGGTGATTTTTCGAACCAGAGCCTCAGAAACGAGATATCGCACATCAGAGAGGTTACAAATTTTATAGTAGATACGCAGAATACTTCTCCGCACCACAAAAAAGATTTTACCGACTTCATCATGCTTGATCATATTTACCGCAAGGCTATATCGGGCGATAATGTCGACGCTTTCATCATCTTTACCGGCGACGGACATTTCAATTCGGTCGTGCAGTTCATAGTTGACCGCTGCAATAAGGAAGTCGGCATCTACGCCGTCAAAAACGCGCTGAGCAATCAGCTCAGGACAAGCGCAAGCTGGTATGAGGAACTGCCGAAAGAGGACTACATGGCTGAGTATTATGAGATGATACTGGACAATCTCAAAAGGATAGAAAATTCTCACCGCCATGCGCGCGCAACCTTCTCTAAAACCGTAACAATGGTAGCGCAGAGAAACAATGCCGACGAGGAACTGGTCCGGACGGCACTGGAAAAACTCATACAGAAGGGATATATCCTTCAAAAGCGCGAGCGTACCAGAAACAACAAGATGATAAATGTCATCCGCACCGACTGGGAAAAACTGGAGAATGACGGAATGTTTCCCGCAAGACACTGATCACCGCTGATTTTTGGAGAACCATCATGAAAACGCTGTTAAAAGTATTGAGCGTATTGCTCGCGGCGGCAGCGGCAGCGCTGTGCGTCACGGCTGCGCTGAAAGCAAACAGAGCGGAAGAGGTCGCCGTAACGGCCGATTATCTCGCCCAGACCGAATCCGCGCAGACAGCCGCGGCAAGAACCGCCGTTTCGCTGCCGGGAGACGCCGACGGCGACGGCAGGGTGACCACCGCCGATTCCCTGACGATCCTAAAGCACTGCGTGGGTATACTCAAGATCGAAAACCCGCTTTATGCCGATGTTGACGGCGACGGAATAATTACTACCAACGACGCCCTTGCCGTTCTTAAATTCGCCGCCGGAATCATAAAGGAATTCCCTGCCGTTTCGGATACCGGACAAAAAACCGGAAACATGCTCAACGGAGGACTTGCCTTTTACTGTTCGGACAGCATCTATTACACCGATCTGGCCGAGGGCATCTACCGGTGCGACGCCGACCTTTCCGGGCAAACCATGATTTATTCCGGCAAGGCCGACAGTCTCTGCCGCGCCGGCGGATATATTTATTTCATCGACTATCTTGACGGCGCTTCTGTTTGCCGTATAGATATGAACGGAAAGGGACACAGAAGGATTGCCGACGGTCCGGCGGCAAACCTTACGGCAGACGGAAAAAGGCTGTATTACGTCAATGTCGGAGACAAAAGCGCCATCTATTCCTGCGATCTGTCGGGCAATGATTCCGAAAAACTGACAGACGACAGATGCAGTATGCTGAATGTCGCAGACGGCTGTATTTACTATGTATCGCACACCGAATCGGACGATTACGGCAGCATAGTGAAACTGGAGACGGAAACCGCAAAGAGGACCGACCTCGGATGCGCCGCCGGATTTATTGACGTTTACGACGGAATAATATATTATCTCAATCACGACAACGCCGACAGAGTCTACACAATGACAACCGATGGAAAAGACGTCAAGAGATTCTGCAACTACAAAACTCTTCGCCTGAACGTTGCCGAAGGAACCATGTACTTCATCCGCCGCGACGACAATTTCAGCATACACCGCCTCAACACGGACAAAACCGGTCTATCGAGAGTAAACAGAGCCGTGTCCGATTATCTCTGCGTCGCCGGAGACTACATTTTCTATACCGACGAGGATATGAAGGTTTGTACCGTAAAGCGTTGACGAAGAGTCCTGACATTCGCACGGAGTTTATTGAACCCGCGGTTTTTCCCGGCGCGGAAGATTCCGCCAACCCCTGCCAGGCGCCCGGAATGAGCAATTTTTTATTGACTTATAGGGCTGAATAAGGTAAAATATAGGTAAAGATTTATACTGCCTTTCTGCCGGGAAAACGAAGCGTGTTACGATGCTCCGGGTTTGATTTTACGCGCCGGCATAACCGAAACAGGAACGAGTTGTTCCGGCGGACGCGGCCGGATTTCAGCTTACGCGAACCGACTTTTCATCAAACAGCAATGTTAAATGGTTGTGGCCAACTTGGGTGTAATCAAGTTGGCCTTTTTGAAAGCGGCATAAAGAATCATGTCTGAAGGAGAGAGATGCTTGAACAGAAGAAGCAAAAACAGGAGAAGACGTCTGAAAATGACAAAAAAAGCTTTAAAAATGCTGCTCCCGTTTGTTGTCAGCGCGCTCGTGATCGCGATAGCCTCGCTGCTTGTTTTCAATTACGCGCTCAGAAAGGCGTCTTATTTTGAGCGGATAAATCCGGCAAACAACCCGAACGCGCCGCTGAGCAGCAGTCTAGCGCGGAATGAATAATTGCGGACAACCGCCATGGACAATTTCCCGCCGGGCGTCAAATCTCCGTTTTAAAGGAAGGAACATTCACGAATGAAAAGCTCAGGACACAGATCAAGCCGCGCAAAAAGCAGACAGGGCAGACGGCAGTCTGTGATTGATACAATTGAATCATTGATGAGGCTGTTTTTGTGTCTGATTATAGTGATCTCGGTCATTCTTACATTTTTAAGCGCAGCCGTATGCTTCAGGCTGCAAAGGAAGGAGGATCTGTCAAGCGCCGTGCTGACCCCGGAATATTACAGCGCGGTTGATTCGCAGGTCAGAAATGACGTCGGGCGGCAGTGCGCTGTCCTCGGCGCCGATGAAAAGACCGTTGCCGCTTCCCTTGACAGCGTCAGAATCAAATCAATGGCCGAGCAGCTGGTTGTCGACGGCGGGCACATGCTGTTTTCGGGAAGCGCCGACGAATTTGCTCTCTATCCGGAAGAAGATTTTAAAGACGCGCTTTCCGTGACGTTCGGAAACGACGCAGAAAAGATTTCCCGGTCTGCAAAAGCTCTTGCCGACTGCGTGAACAGATCGGTATATATGACCGACACAGCCGAGCTTAATCAGGAATTATTCAATATTTACAGCAGGATCCACCCCTTTATGAACATGTTCGGAAAGTTCGGCGCTTTCGCTTTGGCGACGCTGGCGCTCATGCTTGTCTATTATATCTCTTCCAAAAGAAGCAGCCTCAGAAAGATATACCGCATGACCGGCTCCGTGTGGATCGGAACATCTTTTGTCTTCATACCGTCGCTTGTGGCTGCGGCGGGAAAGTTTACGTCAAGGCTGCCGATCTCCGATACGGGCATCCGGCACATAATCAAAAACATCGCCGACTATATACTTGATTTCATCTTCCCAATCTCCCTCGCCGTATGGGCAATCGCAACCGTCGCTCTTATCGTATGCATAGTAAAGCTGGTCAAAAGACCGTATAAGCACCGCCACAGAAGAAATTTTGAAGAATTCAGAACAGATGAGGATTTTGAAATGCCCGACGGTGAGCTGTAAGGCTCCGGACAACTGCCGGCAAACGAAGACCATCCGACAAACTGATTAGAAAGAAGAGCATCAAATGGATTACGAAAACCAAAAAATAATACCGGTCGACATAGAAAAGGAGCTGAAGGACGCGTACCTTGCCTATTCAATGTCGGTAATTGTCGGACGAGCCCTGCCGGACGTCAGAGACGGACTCAAACCGGTACACAGAAGAATACTGTACACGCTCCATGAAAGCGGACTGACTCCGGACAAGGAAACCCGCAAATGCGCCGACATCGTGGGCAAGGTTCTGGGCTCCTATCATCCGCACGGCGACGCCTCGGTCTACGACGCGCTTGTGCGAATGGCTCAGGATTTTTCGCTGCGCTATCCGCTGGTCGAGGGTCAGGGAAACTTCGGCTCGGTCGACGGACATCCCGCCGCGGCTTACAGATATACAGAGGCCAAAATGAGCCGCATGTCCGTACACATGCTGTCTGATATCGACAGGGAAACGGTCGATTTCGCCCCTAACTATGACGACCGTCTTCAGGAGCCGACCGTCCTTCCGTCGCGCTTCCCCAATCTTCTTGTAAACGGCTCGTCGGGCATTGCGGTCGGCATGGCGACAAATGTCCCTCCGCACAATCTCAGAGAGACTGTCGACGCTCTGGTCTGCCTCATCGACAATCCGGACGCAACCCTTGAGGAGCTGATGGATCACATCAAGGGCCCGGACTTTCCGACAGGCGGGGTCATAATGGGCCGCTCCGGAATAAGAGCGGCATACGGCACGGGACGCGGCAGAATTATTCTGCGCGCCAGAGCCGAGATCGTCGAGGAAAAGAATCACTCCAATATAGTCATCACCGAGATTCCCTATCAGGTCAACAAGACGAATCTCGTCGTGCAGATAGCCAATCTCATTAAGGATAAAAGAGTAGAGGGTCTCAGCTCGGTGGACGACTACTCCGACAGGGAGGGCATACGCATAGTCGTCGAGCTCAAGCGCGACGCAAACGCCCAGGTAGCGCTCAACCACCTCTACAAAAACACCCAGATGCAGATAACCTTCGGCGCGATAATGCTCGCTCTGTCCCACGGCATTCCCAAGGTTATGACCCTGAAGGAAATGCTGGAGGAATACCTTGCCTTCCAGCTTGAGGTAGTTCGCCGCAGGGCTGAGTTTGACCTGAAAAAGGCAAAGGAGAGAGCCCACATCATCGAAGCCCTCAAGGTAGTCATCGACTACACCGACGAGGTCATCGCGATAATCAGATCGAGCGAAAACGTCGCCGTCGCAAAAGAAAGGCTGTCCGAACGCTTCGGCTTTGACGATGTTCAGGCTCAGGCGATAGTTTCCATGAGGCTTGGACAGCTGACCTCGCTCGAGGGAATAAAGATAGAGACCGAATACGATTCGCTTATAGAAAAGATAGAGGATCTCAGCGATTACGTCGTGAACGAAGGACGCCAGCGCAAAACAGTCAAGACCGAGGCCAAAGAGATCGCGGACAAATACGGCGACGACAGAAGAACCTCCATCGAAGCCATTTCGGGAGAAATGGATATTGAGGATCTAATAGAGCAGGAGGACTGCGTTCTGACGCTTACGCGCTTCGGATATATGAAGCGGCTGCCGGTCGATACCTTCCAGAGCCAGCGCAGGGGAGGCAGAGGAGTTTCCGGCATGACACGCCGCGACGAGGACGTCGCGGAGGAAATGTTCATGTGCTCCAGCCATGACCACGTCATGTTCTTCAGCAATCTGGGCAAGGTATACAGGATAAAGTGCTATCAGATCCCCGAGGGCTCGCGCACCTCAAAGGGGCTTAACGCCGCAAATATACTGCCCATTATGCCGGGCGAAAAAATAACCGCCATGATAAAGGTCCCCGATATAAACGAGGAGGCTTATCTGTGCATGGTGACCAGAAAGGGCTTTATCAAACGGTGCGATCTGTCGCTGTTCAATTCCAACAGGTCGCGCAGCGGACTTATTGCCCTTGACCTGATGGAGGGCGACGAGCTTGCATGGGTCAAGATGACGTCGGGAGATGAAAATCTTCTTGTCGCGACCAGACGAGGCAAAGCCATTTGCTTTAATGAAAACGACGTGCGTCCCATGGGCAGAACGGCGAGAGGCGTGCGCGCCATTAAGATGGATGACGGCGACGAGGTCGTCGGCATGGCGAGAATGGTGGAGGGCGGAACCGTCCTGACGGTCACAGAAACCGGCTTCGGAAGACGCTCCAACCTGTCTGACTACAGAGTACAGACAAGAGGAGGCAAGGGCCTTCTCAACTACAGAACGTCGGTCTACGGCGACGTTGCGGCAATCCGCGTCGTAGACGACAGCGACGATATAATTATGATATCTTCAAACGGCATAGTCATAAGGATTCCCGTCAGCGAGATCGCCACGCACATGCGTCCGGCAAAGGGCGTGCGCGTGATGCGCCTCGTGGACGACCCCGACGGCGAGCCGGTCAGGCTTGTCTCCCTGACCAAGGTGGCTCACGATGAAAACGAAATCGACGAGCACGAGATAGAAGAGGACGAGGACTCCGGCGACGTCGGCGCAGCCGAGACAGAGGAAGCCGAAGACAACGACGCCGGGGAAGACTGATCCGGTTACAATGCATCATCAAAAAAAGCCCGCTGAAAAATCAGCGGGCTGAATTATTTAAGGAGAGACAAACCATTTCGCCTGTGGTGTCGGGCGACAGGCAAAGCTATCTCGACCTTTTGCTTAAATAGTTGCTGGCGTTTGCGCGCAGACGGTCTGCGGTGGCTATAAATCCCTCTATCTCCTTTTCAGGCACAGATTCGGTTATTATGCTATAGTATTGCCTGACCGTTTCGATGAGAGCGTCTGCGACCTTACGTCCGGCGTCGGTTATTCTAAGATGAATGCATCTCCTGTCATTCTCGTCGCGCTCACCGACAAGATATTCCCTGGCGATAAGCGAGCCGACAGCCTTGCAGACGAGCGATTTGGAGATCATGCGGTATTTGACGATGTCGCTTGCGGTGTCAATGCGATTACTGCTGAGGAAGAGCAGAACATCTCTTTCATAGAGGGATATGTCGTATTCTTTCATCACATCCCGGCTCAATCTGTCAAGAAGCACCGACGAGTGGTAACTCAGCTGTAATATTGAACTGAGAAATGGCATTTCAACACTTCCTTCAAATTTAAATAGTTAATTATTTAAACTATTATATCAAAGCAGTGTCGATGAGTCAAGCTAAATGATGAAAACCAATTCAAAATAATGAAAAATCATACATTCTGCTATTGTTTGTGTGAAAGCTTTTCATTGAGCGCGGCGATTATTATTCTGGCGGCGGCCTCTATGCCGATTTCACTGTTAAGACACAGATCATAGCTGTGCGGATCGCCCCAGTCATTGTCCGAATAAAGGCTGTGATAAACATTACGCGCCTTGTCTTTTTTCAAAACCTGAGATTTTATATTGCCGCCGGTAAGGCCGTAAAGCTCCTTGGCGCGCTTTATCCGGGAAAGAAGAGGAGCATAGATGAACACGCTGAGCAGATTTTCATAATCATGCAGGATATAATCGGCGCATCTTCCGACAAAAACGCACGGACCCTTTTCGGCAAGATTGCGGATCGTGCGGGCCTGCGTAAGAAAGACGCTGTCCTGAAGCGGAGCCACAGAGGCCAGACTCATACCGAAAAGAAGGCTGCTGCGCGCGTTTGTTTCCGCGTTGTCGATAAACTGCTCGCTCAGTCCGCTTTGCTGTGAAACAAGCTCGGTCACCGTTTTGTCGTAATATTCTATTCCGAGCTTTTCTGCTACCTCCTTGCCTATCAGCCTGCCTCCGGAAGCATATTCGCGGCTTATTGTGATAACATAATTATTCATGGAATTCACCTTGCCTTTCTGTTTGCTTCAAAAACCGGTTTTTGCATAGCTCCCGTATTCCTATAATTATTATATATTCTTTTATCGAAAAAGTAAATAATTATTTCTGAGGCAATGCAGAGTTTTTGGTAATAACACATAACATACAACGGGATTTACTGTAAAAACGGCCCGAATCCGAACAGACCGGGGACAGTATTAACGCTTCACGGATAATAGAATCCGCAATGAGGAAAATAATTTTAGTTGCCAATCCTCGTCTTTTATGGTATACTGTAAAATCATAATGAAAAAGTGTGTGCTTTTTCCGCATCTGTTCGGAAAAGATTGAAATGCAAACCGCGCCTTATCAATTCTATCAGCAAAAGAGGTATGATTACAGGCTGTTGCGCGGCAGCTATGACAGGAGAGAAGCATTTTGGCAGGCAAGTTTGAAGAAGAGAGAGTGGAGCTGGGTCTGGAAACCCCGAGACGCTCGAAGAAGTCGAAGAAAAGAAAGCTGCTCGGTACCCTGCTTTTTGCTGTTGTCAATGTAGGAATAATAGCAGCTACGGCCATCCTTGAGTTTTCCAAGGACGCTTCCAAGGCGGAGCGAATCCCGTTTCTGGGGTTAAATTTCCGCTTTATCTTCGCAGCAATAGGCTGCCTTGTGGTTATTCTCGGGGCGGAGACCACAAAATATATGCTGATGATGAAAAAGACGATCGGGAAGGCCGACCTTAAAACCGCCTTCCAGGTGGTTGTAATCGGAAAGTATTATGACAATATTACCCCGCTCGGTGCAGGCGGACAGCCGTTCCAGATCTATTATCTCAACAAGCAGGGCCTGCCGAAGGGCGCTTCCGCCTCGATGCCCATAGCGGGATTTATGAGCATGCAGGTTGGCTTTGCGCTGCTCGCGCTGTTTATTATGATATTCTTCAAGCCTGAGGCCGTTCCCGTGGAAATGCGCATTCTCGCCTATATCGGCGTGGGTTTTTATCTTTTCCTGCCCGCGGCAATATTGCTTTTTACCATCGCGCCAAAGACCTCCGGAAGGATCATGTCCTTTTTGATCAGGCTGCTTGGACGCATAAAGATAATAAAGGATCCCGCAAAGACCATCGAAAGCACCCTCGATTCCATTGAAGAATACAGAAGCACCATAATTTCCATGTCGTCAAAGCGCGGGCTGCTGATATCGCTGCTGCTTTTATCGCTGGTATATCAGGTGTCCATGTGTTCGCTGCCCTTTTTTGTACTAAGAGCATTCGGAGGCGCGGCAACATGGATCGAGTCTCTGTCCATCTGTGTCTTCATATACGCGGCCATCACGCTGATCCCGACTCCGGGAAATGCCGGCGCGGCTGAGGGCTCGTTCTACGCGCTCTTTTCCACACTGACCAGCAGCTATCTGTTCTGGGCAATGCTTGTGTGGAGGTTCTTCTGCTATTATATCTTCCTTATCCTCGGTCTCGGCGTTTTCGCCTTCAACGGAATAAAGGCCAGACGGCACAAGGAAATAAACAGCGCCGCTGAAAAACCGGCGTCCTGATTTCCCCGACAATAAACATTATTCACAGCGCTTTTGATCTCGCACGTCAAAGGCGCTTTTGTTATCCGCCCTCAGATCATATCCCTGCCGACGCCGGCATATCCTTTATTGAAGCCTGATTCGGGAGGGTGAAAAATTGGAGAGGTGCGAGATACTTGGGCTTTACATTGCCGAAAACAACGCAACCGTGAGAAGCTGCGCCAAAAGATACGGAGTGAGCAAATCCACCGTTCACAAGGACGTCACCCGGAGGCTGACAGCGTGCAATCCGTCGCTTGCCGCGTGCGTCAAAAGCGTTCTGGAAAAGAACAAAGCCGAGCGTCACATAAGAGGCGGGATGGCAACGAGAGAAAAATACCTTCTTGACAGACAGCTGAAAAGTGTGAATAACAATAATAATTGTTGTTCCGGGCAAACCGAAAACAGGTAAAACGGACGATGACAAACCGATCATCTCGCCTTGGCAAGTTTAACGGAGAACGATCCGGACGCAAAAACAGATGCGTTAAATCCGCGGGAAAACATGCCTCATAGTATGATAAGATTTTTTTCGCGCCTTCTGACAGGCCGGCATACAAACCGTGCGCCATCGCGGGCTTTATGGAGGCGTTACGCTCCTCCCGCACGGGATCATCAAAAAAGGAAATAATAACCGTGCAAAGCAATATTGTTTTACGGCAGCGGACCCGGAGAAATCAGGGTCCGCTTTTTAATACGGCAAAACACCCTGAAGCCTCAGGCTGCTTTTTCGCGCCTGAGTCAAAGGGCGTGCAAAGAACGCAGGAATCCGGCGTGAAATATTTCCGACTTCCGGAAAAACAAAACCGCACTTGTTTTTTTATCAAAGTATGTTATAATATTATATTAAACACTCAGATATTATTTAACGGCTGCGAGAACGCAGCGATCATGATGCAAGGAGGATTAATATGGCTTATTACTACAAGGAACCCTCGCATACCTTCAGCGAGTATCTGCTCATTCCGGGTTATTCCGACGCCCGATGCATGCCTGCCAACGTCACGCTGAAAACTCCGCTGACGAAGTATAAAAGGGGCGAGGAACCGGAAATCACCATGAATATACCGCTGGTTTCGGCTATAATGCAGTCGGTCTCCAATGATACCATGGCGATTGCTCTTGCCAAGGAAGGCGGCGTTTCCTTTATATACGGCTCGCAGCCCATTGAGGATCAGGCGAAAATGATAAAGCGCGTCAAGGAGTATAAAGCCGGATTTGTTACCTCCGATTCAAATATCAGGCCTGACCAGACCCTTGCCGACGTACTCGCGCTCAAGGAGGAATACGGACATTCCACCATAGCTGTCACCGAAGACGGAACGGCAAACGGCAGGCTGCTCGGCATTGTCACCGGCAGGGATTACCGCATAAGCCGTATGTCGCTGAGCGAAAAGGTCTCCGGATTCATGACCCCGTTTGACAAGCTGATAACTGCCATTGAGGGCACGTCGCTAAGAGAGGCAAACAATATTATATGGGATCACAAGCTCAATTCGCTTCCCATTATAGATAAAAATCAGCACCTTGTCGCCTTTGTTTTCCGTAAGGACTATGAGCAGCACAAGGAAAACCCGCTCGAGCTGCTTGACAGCCACAAGAGATTTGTTGTCGGCGCAGGTATCAACACGAGAGATTACGAGCTGAGAGTTCCTGCTCTTGTCGAAGCGGGAGCCGACGTTCTCTGCATAGATTCCAGTGAAGGCTTTACCGAATGGCAAAGCCGCACGATCAAGTTCATCCGCGCCAAATACGGCGATTCGGTAAAGGTGGGCGCGGGCAACGTCGTCGACAGAGACGGCTTCCGGTTCCTCGCCGACGCGGGGGCGGATTTCGTAAAGGTCGGTATCGGCGGCGGATCCATCTGCATAACCCGCGAAACAAAGGGCATCGGACGCGGCCAGGCAACGGCCGTTATCGAGGTTGCCAAAGCGCGCGACGAGTATTTCGATGAAACCGGCGTTTATGTACCCATCTGCTCCGACGGCGGCATCGTTCACGATTATCACCTTACGCTTGCGCTGGCAATGGGCTGCGATTTCTGCATGCTCGGCCGCTATTTCGCGCGCTTCGACGAAAGTCCGACCAACAAGATAATGGTCAACGGCAACTACATGAAGGAATACTGGGGCGAGGGCAGCGCGAGAGCGAGAAACTGGCAGCGTTACGACATGGGAGGCGCGGAAAAGCTCTCCTTCGTGGAAGGCGTTGACTGTTATGTTCCCTACGCCGGCTCGCTGCACGACAATCTTGCAACCACATTGAGCAAGATAAAATCCACCATGTGCAACTGCGGCGCGCTCAGCATTAACGAGCTTCAGGAAAAGGCCAAGCTGACGCTGGTCAGCAGCGTTTCCATCATTGAGGGCGGCGCGCATGACGTCGTCGTAAAGGACACCGTGAATCATCAGTAGGCAAACATAAGCCACCGCTTCGGCGGTGGCTTTTTTGAGTGAATATCCGGCCGGGAAAGAAGAGACAGGATCCCGATTGCCGCTGCGATCAATCAGGCTGCGCAAGAGATCTGCCGCCCGGGGCAGATGCGCAATAACGCCCGAACGGAGCCGGAGAAACGCACCCGGCAAATTTCGGCGCCGACCTGCCGAATACGCTGTGACGAATGATTGTCACATCAGATTTTCCCACGTCAGCCGCTGCGACCTGTCCAGATGCTTCAGCTCTGCCAGTATCATCTCACACTCGGCCACAAGCTCCGGTTTCTCGGCAAACCTTACATAAGAGCCGAGGGCCGCAATAGATTCCACCAGTCTGTCGTAGTCGGCGTGTCTCAGATAAAGCGCGAACATCTGCTCGTGTTTCTCCCATGTGCCGCTAAGCTCCTCATATTTTTCAAGCGCGCCCTCGCGGTTTTCCTGCACGGCGGCTGTTTTTACATCCTCCGCCAGCTGCATCAGCCTGCCGGTCATGCTCTCGGTGGCGTGGACGCTCGTCAGACACACGGCAATTATAACGACCAGCAGCACAGGGCAAATCCAAAGCCGCTTCATATGCGTTTCTCCTTTTTTAAAACGTAGCAGCCGCCGTCTGTATCCGCCGACATCATCAGGACATCCTTTGATCTGACCTTCTGTTCCCTGAGCCTTTTGTCAAGCCAGGCGGTATCGAAGCCGCACATCTTCAGGTTGTCGTTCAATATTTTTCCGTCGGATATTATAAGATAGGTCATCGGGGCGCTCTGCGGTTCAAGGCCGAGCGCGGACGGTGTAACCGGATCGCTTTCAAACCTTTTGAGTACGCTCAGTCTGCCGTTTGTTTCGACGGTGCAGCAGACTATCTCATCTATCCTGAAATTGCCTGCCAGCCGCAGCTCCTCATAAAGCTCGTCCACCGTCAGCCGTAGCTTTTTCAGGTTTTTCTCGATAATTTTTCCGTTGCGTATCACCTGCACCGAGCTGCCCGAAACCAGCTTGCGCACAGCGGGGAGCTTCAGCATGACAGCGGAAATGGAAATCTCCAGCAGCACCAGCGTGGCTATGGGCACCATCGAGCTCAGCAGCGGTACCCCTGCCTCTTCAAGCGGCATTGTGGCTATGTTGGATATCATCAGCATCAGCACAAGCTCGCTCGGCTGAAGCTGTCCTATCTGTCTTTTTCCGGTAATACGCAGGGCAAGAACGACCAGAAGATATGTTATGACCGTCCTTACGAACAAGATAAGCACCGTACATCACCCGAAATAGTATTGACTGCTTTAGGCGGGAATATTACCCGGTCAATCGTCGGAAAAATCAGGAATGGTTTTGGCAGCTGACCGGAACAGTATGCCGGGCCGCATTTACGATTGGCTGCGATTCCCAAAAAACGCGCAAGAGTAGTCCAGCCGGGCATGAAAAGACCGATCCGAACGGTTTTTGCAGGCGGATCCTGCAAAAAAGAAGCGGCCGAATATCCCTGTTTCCATGAATTATTGGCATTAATTGACGTTATAATCTATACCGGGAGAATAAAACCGGTAAAAAAGCAGAATTGTTAAATAATTATCAATCTTTTCCGTCAGGGGCTTTACAATCAATGAAAAGTTTGTTATAATTTTAACAAAGAGGAAGGCCGGCTCTCCCAGACTCCGGCCGGCAATTGCCCGCGAAGCAAAAGCGAAAAAAACGGAGCAATCCGATCATTCAGCAAAAAAGGAGAGAATTACAATGGATAAAATCAAAGCCAGACAGCCTGTCGACAGTGTCGAAAAGTTGGAAAAGGCATTGAAGAGGCTTAAATCGGCTCAAAAGCGGTTTGCCGCCTATTCTCAGGAACAGGTGGATAAAATCTTTTTTGCGGCGGCAACCGCGGCGAACCGCGCAAGGATCCCGCTCGCGAAGATGGCGGTAGAGGAGACCGGAATGGGCCTTGTGGAAGATAAGGTTATCAAAAACCACTACGCCAGCGAATACATTTACAATAAGTACAGGGATGCCAAGACCTGCGGAATCATCGAAAGGGACGAGATCTTCGGTACGGTTACCATAGCCGAGCCCATCGGCGTCATCGCCGCCGTCATCCCGACGACGAACCCGACCTCCACGGCCATTTTCAAGACGCTGCTTGCGCTTAAAACGCGCAACGCCATAATCATCAGCCCCCATCCGCGTGCAAAGAAATGCACAAACGAAGCGGCGCGTATAGTGCTTGAGGCCGCCGTAAAAGCCGGCGCGCCGGAAGGCATAATCGACTGGATAGACGCGCCGTCGCTCGACATGACAAACACTGTCATGAAGGAGGCGGATATCATACTCGCGACGGGCGGCCCCGGCATGGTACGCGCGGCCTATTCCAGCGGCAAGCCGGCAATCGGCGTGGGCGCGGGCAACACGCCCGCGATAATCGACTCCACGGCCGACATTAAACTGGCTGTCGGTTCGATAGTTCATTCCAAAACCTTCGACAACGGCATGATCTGCGCCTCCGAGCAGTCGGTCATCGTACTCGACGACATTTACGACAGGGTCAAGGCTGAGTTTGAGGCTCTTGGCTGCTGTATCCTGAAGCCGGACGAGACCGAAAAGGTACGCAAGACCATCATCATAAACGGCGCTCTCAACGCCAGAATAGTCGGTCAGCCTGCCGCAAGGATAGCCGAAATGGCTGGCGTTACAGTCGATCCCAAGACAAAGATACTCATCGGTGAGGTTGAGAGTGTGGAGCTTTCGGAGGAATTCGCACATGAAAAGCTGTCTCCCGTGCTTGCCATGTACAGAGCGAACAGCTTTGAGGAAGCAATGGACAAGGCCGACCGCCTTATTGCTGACGGCGGATACGGACACACTTCCTCGGTATATCTCAACGCTGTGACCGAAAAAGCAAAAACAGAAAAATTTGCCCTGCGAATGAAAACCTGCCGCATACTCGTCAATACACCGTCCTCCCACGGCGGCATAGGCGATCTGTATAACTTTAAGCTGGCTCCGTCGCTGACACTGGGCTGCGGATCGTGGGGCGGCAACAGCGTTTCCGAAAACGTCGGAGTCAAGCACCTTCTTAATATCAAAACGGTCGCTGAAAGGAGAGAGAACATGCTTTGGTTCAGAGCGCCGCAGAAGGTATATATCAAAAAGGGCTGTCTGCCTGTCGCTTTGGACGAGCTCAAAGCCATGGGCAAAAAACGCGCCTTTATCGTCACCGACAGCTTCCTTTTCAAAAACGGCTGCACCAAGGCCGTTACCCGAAAATTAGACGAGCTGGGCATAGAGCACACAACCTTCTCCGATGTCGCGCCCGATCCTACTTTGGAATGCGCGAAAGAGGGCACAAAGCAGATGTCGGCATTTGAGCCGGATTGCATCATTGCTGTCGGCGGCGGCTCGCCCATGGATGCGGCCAAGATAATGTGGGTGCTGTATGAACATCCCGAGGTTGATTTTGAAGACATGGCAATGCGCTTTATGGATATAAGAAAGCGAGTCTACACATTCCCGAAGATGGGCGAAAAGGCATATTTCATTGCCGTTCCGACAAGCGCCGGCACCGGAAGCGAGGTAACGCCCTTCGCCGTAATCACCGACGAAAAAACCGGAATAAAGTATCCGCTTGCCGATTACGAGCTGATGCCCGACATGGCGATAGTTGACGCTGACATGATGATGAACGCGCCAAAGGGCCTGACAAGCGCGTCCGGCATAGACGCCATGACCCATGCGCTGGAAGCATACGCATCCGTTATGGCTTCCGATTATACCGACGGCCTTGCACTGAAAGCAATCCGCACGATATTCGACTATCTGCCGTCGGCATATGACAACGGAGCGGGCGATCCGGTCGCAAGAGAAAAGATGGCAAACGCCGCAACCATGGCGGGCATGGCGTTTGCAAACGCGTTTTTGGGCGTGTGCCATTCCATGGCGCATAAGCTGGGCGCTTATCACCATATCGCCCACGGCGTCGCCAACGCGCTGCTGATCGTTGAAGTCATCCGCTTCAACGCCGAAAACAACCCGACAAAAATGGGCACCTTCCCGCAGTATGACCATCCCAAGACGCTTGAGCGTTACGCTGAGATAGCCGATTTCCTCAAGCTGGGCGGCGACAGCGACAAGCAGAAGGTGGAAAACCTTATTGCCGCGCTTGAAGAGCTGAAGAAAAAGATCGGCATAAAGAAGACCATCGCTGAATACGGTATAGACGAGCAGACATTCCTCGACACCCTTGACGAGATGTCCGAGGCGGCGTTTGACGACCAGTGCACGGGCGCAAATCCGAGGTATCCGCTCATCAGCGAGATAAAGCAGATGTATCTCAACGCCTACTACGGCGAAAAAAGGTAAGGAGGAAGCGAAAATGAAGCTGGATAAGGTTATAGCGACAAGACCGAACAAGACTGTATACCGCGACGGCGATTTAGCAATAAAGGTATTTGAGCGCGACTATTCGAAGGCTGATATTCTCAACGAGGCCTTGAACCACGCGAGGGTAGAGGAGACCGACATCAGGATACCGAAACTGATTGAGGTCGGTATGATAGACGGCAAATGGGCGATAGTCACCGATTTTATCGAGGGCAAAACGCTGGCGCAGCTTATGGAGGAAAACCCCGGCAAAAAGCAGGAATACCTGGAGATGTTTGTCGATCTTCAGCTCTCCATTCACCGTGAAAAGGCTCCCATGCTCAACAAACTAAAGGACAAGATGAACCGCAAGATAAGCGCGACTCATTTTGACGCGACGACCCGTTACGATCTTCACATGAGGCTTGAGTCCATGCCAAAGCACGACAAGGTGTGCCACGGCGACTTCAATCCGTCCAACGTCATCATTACCGCCGACGGCACGCCCTATGTCATTGACTGGGCGCACGTCACGCAGGGCAACGCTTCCGCCGACGCCGCGCGGACATACCTGCTGTTCTGGCTTTCGGGCGACGTAAAGACGGCCGACGAATACCTGAACCTTTTCTGCAAAAGGAGCGATACTCCCAAGCAGTATGTTCAGAAGTGGCTGCCGATCGTTGCCGCGTCGCAGTCGGTCAAGGGCAAGCCGGAGGAAAAGGAGCTGCTGTCGAGATGGGTCCAAGTGGTGGACTACGAGTAAAAGAAAACAGATAACAGGCAGAAACGGCAGGCCGCGTGAGCAGCCTGCCGTTTATAAGCCAACGGCTGGATTTTCCGTTGACGGCTGATCGAGTCTGACGCATCTTTCCCTGCTTCGGGCCACGCCTTTAATGCCGGTCCCGCCGACAAACGGCATGCGGCTGTTGAATTGGATGTTCTGCCGGATCGACGCGCAGCGGGGTTCGACAGACGGCAGACCGAAAAGGCCGCCCGTTTGTCTGTCGCCGCGCGAAAACGGACAAAACAAAACGCCGCCTTTCGGGCGGCGTTTTTTTATAAAATGATTCGGTCGGAAATTGTCGGCTTTATTGTTCGACAGGGAAAATCTTGATAATTCCGACGGCATGCTTGAGGATAAGCAGAGCGTCCTCCGTCGTTACCCTGCCGTCGCCCGAAACGTCGCCTGCCAGAGTCTGGGCTTCGCTGAGCTTTGTAATGCCGACGGCCGCCTTGAGCGCAAGCAGAGCATCCTCGGTGTTTACCTTGCCGTCACCGTTGACGTCGCCGTACATTATGTCGGAGTCTTCCTCGAACACGGCGCAGAGATATGTCATTGCGCTGGCGAGCGGCGGACCCGCTTCAAAGGTGTAGGTCGAATTCTTGCTGATGAGCTGATCCTTGCGGTAAATGCAGTCGGACTCATCGGGATACCACCAGTCGGGCGCATACCAGCCCGCAAAATGCCAGCCCTCGTCCGGCACCGCCGTAACGGTAACCTCGGTGGGATAGGGAACAACCGGCTGGATAAGATTTTTGAATACCTTCGAGCCGTCGCAGCCTTCGAGGGGCTGCTCGCCTATCAGTTCATAAAATTCCGGGTCGGCGTTATATCTGACGGTGAAGCCGCCGCCGGTGTTGTATTTATTACCCTCGGCATTGGAAATCAATACGTGGAACATTGTGCCGCTGAAATCATCTCCGCCTTCTGCATATGCGGTAAACTCAAAGACGAGGAAGAGCAGCGTGTTGTCCTCCTCTGTTTCGTATGTCATAGGGATAGCGTTTTCCACCCTCATTGTGTCGATGTCGAAGTGATAACCCTCATCAGCCTGAAGGAATACGCCGACATAGTATGTTTCATCCTCCTCGATGGTGAAGGGATCCTCGACCCATGCATAGTCGTCTATGCTGTCGATATATTGGACCCATGCGCAGTCCCAGTATTCGGAGAAGCCGAAATGAGCACCGTCGGGTATCGTCACCGCGGGCTTGACAGACTGGATTATTGCGCCGTCGGCCTGACTGACGCTGATGCCGATCTCGTCGCCGACCTTGGGAACCGTAAAGCCGAGGTCTATGTCAAATATGGTATTTGCCGGCGGCGCTACCGCCTTGACCTCGACAATGCCGGTGGCCCAGCTTCCTTCGGAGGAGTTGGTGGTGCTGAACTGACCCTTGACGGTTCCGCCGTCTACGGTGACGGTTAACGGGCCGTACTGTGAATACTGAGGATCACTCGGCCCGAGCTGATTCCACCAGTAGCCCTCATCGGCCTCAATCGTAACGGAGATATAATAGGTCTGGCCCGCAACATAGGAGATATCTTCAAATATCATATTTCCGTCTGCGTCGCACCAGTTGGAGAACTCGACATAGTAGCCGCAGCCGTCTTCGGTGGCGTATACGTTAGGCCATTCCCTGATGCTTCCCTCCACCGGCGGCTCGACGGTCAGCTTGATGTTGCTTATAATTCCGCCTTCGGCTCCGGCGGTCATCCCGTTGAGGGGCAGAGCCGCGACGACCAGAACCATAACGAGCAGCAGACTGAGTATCTTTTTCTTCATTCTCTTTTACTTCCTTTCAAAAATACTGCGCAATCGCACAAGTATATTTTAGCATTATTTCCAGAGGAATTTCAATCAGAAAAATGCCAGCCGGGCTCGATTTGCCCGAAAAAAAGGGTTAGTTTTCGGTTAGGTGGGCAAAAAATAAGGCAGCCTCGCAGTTTTTCCACAGGACTGCAGCATCTGGGCGGGTTTGTTTTTGCCCGCAGGATTAGCTGCGTTTTCCGAATCATAACCGCATAACCGCAAAAGCAAAACGCCGCCCGAAAAAAGAGCGGCGTTTTGCTTAAATAAAATAATTTAGGAAGGAGTTATCTTTTTATGCTTCGACAGGGAACAATTTGATAATACCGACGGCGTGCTTGAGGATAAGCAGCGCGTCCTCTGTTGTAACCTTTCTGTCGCCGGTTACATCGCCGGCAAGAATCTGATTTGCGTCAAGCTTTGTTATGCCGACGGCCGCGCGCAGAGCCATGAGCGCGTCGTTTGTATTGACAATGCCGTTGCCGTCGAGATCGCCTATGAGAACGTCTGAGGCTTCGGAACCGGTATGATGATACTCGGTACCCTCGATCCACCACTTATAATCGTCGCGGATCTCGTCGTGCCCGACCGCTTGCAGCTCATCCTCGTTCACACCCTCGGCAAGCGTACCGATATAATATTCCTTGTCGCCGTAGGTGAAGGTGTTTTCATTGCTGATACTGTATAAGTTATAATCAAAGTTATAGAAGTACCTGTTGCCCGCCTGATCCCGATACAAAGGTCTCGGCAGCGCTTGAACAGAACCGGTAATGGTGTAATCAACGGGCTGATCCTCGAGTATCATATGATAACCATCTGCCGCCATTTCTTCCACACTGTCATATACGCTGCCGAAAACCCATCCGCTGTCAAAGGGCGAATAGTAATGTCCGGTGGCCTCGTTCCAGCGGAGCGAAAAACTCGGGACAAAGTACTTTTCACTCCCGTCCGCATCTTTAGCAAGTTGCGTCATGTAATAGGCGCCGGGCTCGCCGTCTTTAGTCAACGCGATCTCTTCGCTGCTGTAATCGTTATAGGTGTAGCTGGAGTCGATATACTGCACTTCTACTCTCCGGTCGCCTTCTGTCACGACGGTATAGCCCTTGGCTTCCAGTTCTTCCGCAGTTTTATATCTCTCTATCGCGGTGCGTTCCGCGACATAAAGCTGTTCATTATCGTCCCAGTATGCGCTGTAAAGAATGTAGCTGTTGATTTCGTCCAGCTTATTGCCGTACGGAGTAGTCCAGCCGGGCGTGCCGATATAGACGACGTCGGGATCGCCGTCTTTGATGAACTTAACGCCGCGGTAGCCGCGATTTCGTTCACGGTATTCCGTCGTATAGCGGATCTTTTTTGGCTGCGGCTCCGTTACATAATCATATTCCGCATCGAATTCCTCCTGCGTCAAAATGATACTGTCACCGTATTCTTCGGTAAACTCAGGATCAGGCATATCAATACCGAACGGAGATTGAATATATTTGGTAACGCACAAGCGGGGTTCATAGCCGCTGCCGGTATTAAACTCGATTTCCTCTACCGCGTAGATACCGTCGGGGTCGTTTTTTGATATGACGCGCTTGCCGCGCTGATATACGTGTTCCGTGTTTTCGAGCCATAACGCGTTGACCGTTTCGGATACCGTTTCCACTCTGCGCTCGGACTTCGCCTCGGGAATCGCCTTGCCGCCGACTGTTATCGCAGGGTCGGCATAGGTCGAATTGATATTCACGACATTCTGGGGAAATTCCTCGTCCGCATACTCCGAAGCGTACAGATGAACCGTAACGGAAGACGCGATATCGAGATGCGTCAGGCTTTCTCCTTCGCTGTAAAACTCGATCGCTTCATTATAAGTCTTTTCTTTATTGAGGGTCAGGGTACCGGTACCGGTGATGTTCAGGCTTGTGCTGTACTTGCCGGAAAAGTTGAACACAGAGATCTTTTTCAATTCACATTCACCCTCGATGCGGAGCTTAAAGTCATCGCCCATGTAATAGACGCCGAGATTATCGGTCAATTTGACATTATCAAGGGTCAGGGTATTTGTCGCCTTATCATAGGTCGCGCCGGAAACCGCCTCGTTATCAATGATCATCGGGCTTGATTCGTTCATCATGTTTTTGCGGTAATATATAAGATGTTCTTCACTGCCGCCGGAAAATGATATCATCGGACCGCCGGTCATCCAATAATATCCTTCCCAAGGACCTGTTGTGGGCGTTGGTCGATCGTTTTCGGCTACCGCAGTCGTTGCGCTCAGGGGCAGAGCCGCGACGACCAGAACCATAACGAGCAGCAGACTGAGTATCTTTTTCTTCATTCTCTTTTACTTCCTTTCAAAAATTCTGCGCAATTGCACAAGTATATTTTAGCATTATTTCCAGAGGAATTTCAATCAGAAAAATGCCAGCCGGGCTCGATTTGCCCGAAAAAAAGAGTTAGTTTTCGGTTAGGTGGGCAAAAAATAAGGCAGCCTCGCAGTTTTTCGCAGGACTGCCGTTATATTATTCGTGAAGATGCATCGTTCCGTATGTTGATTTGAGGGCCAGCCGGCTTTTGCAGCCGGTCTTCTGCAGAAGATTATGGATGTGGAATTTTACCGTGCTTTCCGAAACGTAAAGCGCCTCGGATATCTCCTTGTTGGATCTGTCCTGAAGCACCAGCCTCAGCACCTCGCGCTCTCTGCCGGATAGATCGTGCGCTGCCGCAAATTCCTCGAAAATCTGCCGCTCGGATTTTTGCCTTGTGTCGGGTGCGGCGTGCAGCGTCTGGTAAAGCATAAAAAACAGAAAAACCGCCGCCACAAAAAGAGCCGCAGCCGCTATGACCGCCGCCGATTCGTTTGAAAAAACCGATGCAAAAATACCCATACCGGCGGCGTCGCCCAAACGCCCGACAAGAAGGCCCATGCCGGAAAGATATATCTGCCGCTGCTGCCTTGCAATGTCGGAGAAAAGGATGACCCGAAAGACAGAGAAAAAGCCGAAGGCAAAGTAGCTCAGCGCAAGAAAGATGGAGGAGGAGACCGGCTCGCCTCTGAGCGCCAGAACGATAAAGGGAATTATAAGCGCGGATAAAGCGCAGATACCGCCGTATCTCCTGTTTTTTTCATTTACAAAGCCCGCGGAAACAAGTCCGACGGCGTAGAACAGACGGGAAAACTCCAGGCTGAACCCGTTTTGATCATTCGGAGAAAAGAGGGAAAAGCCGATATTGTTTACTACGCTGAAAACAAAAACCGCCGCGCATGCCAGAGGCAGCAGCCTTGAAAGGCGCTTTTGCGGCTTTGGCTTTTCCGCCGGTATCCGATCGCCTTCCGGAAGCTTTATAAAGGCCGCGGCAAGGGAAAGAGCGGACAGGGCAAAGCATATGACAAGCACGCCGCTGCCGTAATAGAGCGCGCCGCCGTCTATCAGAGAAAGCAGCCATGAGCCTACGGCAGCCGCGCCGTAGCCGACGCTGAAACAAACCGCGCGCCGGTTGCCGGAAGCCTTTTCAGCGAGAAAATACAGGTAGTATCCGGCGATGACTCCGCAAAGCAGACTGGAGAGCAGTCCGAATGCTGCCGTTCCGACGGCGGAGGTACTCAATACGGCAGGAATCAGACAAACGTAATAGAGTATCAGCGAGAAAACAAATACTGCGCGCAGCTTTATCCGGCGCGTATGCGCAAGCAGAGCGAAAACGGCCATTCCGCCGGCCTGAAGAAAATATCCTGCCACCGTGGTAAGCAAATCGGAAGTTTTCTCCGGCACAAACCGCAGCAGATGATACATCCACGAAAGGTGGCCCGTGGATGTCAGCAAAAAGCACAGAAAGATGGTCAGCGTGCATATAACGGTCGGTCGCTTTAATTTATCTGTCAATTCATCACAACATTTCGGGTTTAATTTTTAGAATTGCACATGCCGGGTCGAGCGAATCTGCAAAAACAGCACCGGCAAAAAGTGATGCGGCGTTTTCCGCGCCGCAATCATATTATAGCATCCGCGGCGTTATGCGGCAACCGCATTCAGCTTCTTTGCAATACAAACACCCGCCGCAGGTGTGATGCGTGCGGCGGGCTGCAATACCATATCCGGATATTATTACTTTATAAAGTCCTGAGCGTCCTCACTCCAGCCCGCGACGTCAACGGGGTAATTACCCGTGAAGCAGGCGTCGCAGTAGCTCAGTTCCTTGCCGCAGAGGATCTTGTGCAGCGAATCTATGTCCAGATAGCCGAGACTGTCCGCGTCAAGCTGCTGCCTTATCTCCTCTATGGAATACTTTACCGCGCTGAGCGAATCCTTGGTATGAACGTCTGTTCCGAAATAGCAGGGCCACAAAAACGGCGGCGAGCTTATGCGCACATGCACTTCCTTAGCGCCGGCGTCCTTGAGCATACGCACCAGTCTGGCGCAGGTGGTGCCTCTGACGATGCTGTCGTCCAGCATTACGACCCTCTTGCCTTTGACGGTGCTTTCACAGACGTGCAGCTTTATCTTTACCGCGTTTTCACGCTGCGACTGTCTGGGGCGGATGAACGTGCGACCTATGTAGTTATTTTTAACAAAACCTTTGCTGTACTGAAGTCCGGACTCTCTTGCGTAGCCCATGGCCGCGTCATTGCCCGATTCGGGCACTCCTATAACGATATCCGCGTCAACAGGATACTGCTGCGCCAAAAGCTTTCCCGCCTCGAGCCTCGATTCATGAACGCCGACTCCCTCAATGACCGAGTCGGGACGTGCGAAATAGATCCATTCAAATATGCAGTGGGCGGGTTTTCCGGTACACATATCCTCGTGGCTTTCAAGACCATTTTCGCTCGCCACAACGACCTCGCCGGGCTTCACGTCGCGGATAAATTTAGCGTCGGCGGCATAAAGGGCGCACGATTCGCTGGCGAAGACATACGCTCCGTCGTCGCGCTGACCAATGCAGAGAGGGTGAAAACCCTTGGGATCCCTGGCGGCGATGAGCTTTTTCGGAGACATTACCAGCAGGCTGTAGGCACCCTCGAGCTTTTTCATGGCGCGGATGACGGCATCCTCGACCTTGCCGCAGTTCAGACGTTCGCGCGCAATGGTGTATGCGATGACCTCGCTGTCGACCGTCGTCTGGAATATTGCGCCGTTTTGCGACAGCTCATCACGGAGCCGGTTTGCGTTGACAAGGCTGCCGTTGTTCGCTATGGAAAGGCTGCCCTTGCTGTAGCGGATGACAAGCGGCTGAGTATTTGTCGGAATGGAATCGCTCAGGCTGGAATATCTGACATGGCCGATGCCCATTTGTCCATTAAGCTTAGAAAGCTTGTCGCCGTGGAAAACCTCGCTGACAAGACCCATGCCTCGCTCATATGAAACGGTGCCGTTGTCATTAACGGCAATGCCGCAGCTTTCCTGACCCCTGTGCTGAAGGGCGAAAAGTCCGTGATAAATCATTTCGGCGGTCTCGTCGCTGCTGCATCCGTATACTCCGAACACGCCGCATTCCTCATGCAGAGAATCATCAATGGGAAGTGATTTTTTAAAAGTTTCTGTCATTTTATAACTCCTTTTTTAAAGAGTGGAAGTTGAGTGCATCAAATTAAGGCGCGTCACACGGACGGCGGAGCATGCACCCGATGGCGCGGCAGTCAAAATCGGCAGAGTCTGCACGGGACGTTAATCCGATTGTGATACCGCAACAGTAAAAAACGGTAAGGAGGGGCGGCGTTTTCTCTGAGAATGCGGGAACGGCAAATCGCCGCGGTTCCCGCCGGGCAAAAATCAAAAGCTGCGCGCCGCAGGCAGTCCATTTGATCCGTTCTCCCGACCGGTAATTAAAGTCCCAGTCTCTTGAATACCTCTGCGTAGGCCTCCTCGACATTGCCCATATCTCTGCGGAAGCGGTCTTTGTCCAGCTTTTCGTGGGTTTCACTGTCCCAGAGACGGCAGGTGTCGGGAGAGATCTCGTCGGCAAGTATTATACTGCCGTCGGGCAGACGGCCGAACTCGATTTTGAAGTCTATGAGGTCGATGCCTATTTCCTTAAAGAAGGCGATAAGACCCTCGTTGACCTTCATTGTGATGTCGGCAATGGTGTCAAGCTCCTGCTTTGTCGCCTTGCCGAGAGCTAAGATATGGCTTTCGTTTATCATGGGATCGCCCAGAGCGTCGTCCTTGAGACAGAATTCCAGCGTCGGCTGAAGCAGCTTTGTACCTTCCTCGACTCCGAAGCGTTTGGAAAAGCTTCCGGCGGCAACATTTCTGACAATGACCTCGAGCGGCACTATCTCGACCCTCTTTACGACGGTCTCTCTGTCGCTCAGTTCCTCGACAAAATGGGTGGGAATGCCGTACTGTCTGGAAAGGTACTGCATAAGCAGATTGGACATGCGGTTGTTGACAACGCCCTTGCCTGCTATCTGACCCTTTTTCTTGCCGTCGAACGCGGTTGCATCGTCCTTGTAATCGACGATGTAAAGATCGGGATCATCTGTTCTGAATACTTTTTTTGCCTTGCCCTCGTAGAGCTGTTGAGTTTTTTGCATTTTTATATTTCCTTTCTGATAAAATGCGTCAGTTGTTCGCCGGTTGCCGCTGCCAGGCGGCATAATTGGCCTTAATATACGAAAATGGTCATTAAAAATTGGGTTGACTGAATAAATCATTCAACCCAAACCATGCTATTCGTCTGTTTCTCCGGTGAATACAAATTCGGCGGGACCCTCAAGAAATACATGATTGTTGCTGCTCCACTCTATGGAGAGCGAGCCGCCGTTTACGACGATTTCGGCCTTTCTCTCGGTCAGTCCGCAGCAGACCGCCGCCACAAGCGAAGCGCATGCACCTGTGCCGCATGCCATTGTTTCTCCCACTCCGCGCTCCCATACTCTCATACGAATGCGGTTGGGCGATTCGACCACGCAGAATTCGGTGTTTATGCGTTCGGGGAAAAGTTCATGATTTTCAAAAAGCGGTCCTATTTTGTCTATTGAAAGATTATCCACGTCATTCATAAAAACGACGGCATGCGGATTGCCCATTGAGACGCAGGTGACAAGGTATACCTTGCCGCCCACCGAAATGGGAATTTTGATTGCCTTTTCGGTATCACAGTTCATCGGGATACCGCTGCACTCCATAACAGGCTCGCCCATATCCACCCTGACAAGCGCAACGATGCCGTTTTCGGTCGTCAGCTGAATATGTCTTATACCGGCGTCGGTTTCTATATCGAGCTCTGTTTTTTCGGTCATGCCCTTTTCATAAACATACTTTCCGACGCAGCGAATGGCGTTGCCGCACATCTGCGCTCTTGAGCCGTCGGAATTATATATCTCCATACAGAAATCAGCCTTTTCGGAAGGCTTGATCAAAACAAGACCGTCCGAACCGATACCGGTGTGACGGTTGCTTAATCTGACAGAGCAGCTGCCTGCATCCTCGATTTTTTCCTCAAAGCAGTTAATATAGATATAATCATTGCCTATGCCGTGCATTTTTGTAAAACGCATATAACAGTTCAACCCTTTCGAGCGTAAATATCGGCGCTTCGAGCGATAAAAAAGAGCATCTGACCACAAATACTTTCAGCTTATATTATATAATATTTAACGCGGATTGCCAATACCTTTTCTCTATAAAAGAAAAATTAATTCCGATGCATTTTTGTGATAATTTGCTTTTTGCCCGCATGACAAAACCCGGCAGATAATCTTTGCCGGGTTTGTGTTTGCTGTGAAAGGCGATTCGCGGTATACGGGCTATTGCTTCTTATTCAGCAGGTTTCTGTATTCGGTTGGGGACAGACCCGTCTGCTTTTTGAATACGGTTGAAAAATAGTTGGGATCGGAAAAGCCCGATTCATACGCGATGTCATAAAGCTTTTTGCTCTTGTCTGCCAGGAGCTGACAGGATTTTTCCATACGCAGCTTTATAATAAACGCGTTGACGGTCATCCCGGTTTTCTGCTTGAACAGGGTGCATAGATAGTTGCGGCTGAGACCGTTGCTGTCGGCTATCGTTGCGACCGAGATATTGCGGTTGCAGAAGTTGTCCGTTATGTATTTGATAATAACATTTATCCTGTTGCTTGCAAAGCCGGCGGAGCTTTCGCTCTCGAACATGCCGCGCGCTGTTTCGATAAGCCTCCTGATATTGTCGCAAAGCTCCTGCAGCGAAAAAAACTTTCTTGTCGAATAGGTGTGGAACAGGGCCGAATATTTTATCTTCCTGTAGACGCAGATGCTTAGGGCGAGATTGAAAAGATATACTATTACCTCTCTCGGGTAATAGCAGCAGCTTCTGAGAAATTTTGCGTTCATATCATTCACCGCGCCCAACGCCGAGTCAAAGTCATTTTCCTTTAAATCCTCCAGGACCTTTTCACCGAAGGAAAACATGTCATGGTCCAAATGGATAAGATTTGACTCATAGCGGTATATTTTGTTCCAGCCGCGGTAGAAGCTCATGAAGGACGCGTTGATGGCCTGCACAAAGCCGCTGTGCGCGTCTTTGATCGCAAAGGGCTCGCTGACGCCCATAACGAAGCTGTATTTCCCCTTCAGCAAGCGGTGAAAAAGCTCGCGGAAATATTTCATGGAAAATCCGCCGTTTCCCATGATGGCTTCTTTTACGAAGAGGCACATGGTGTCGTTGCTGGTGAAAACCGAGGCGATGTCCAGTCTGGACAGGTAGGAATCGCCAATATTCTTTTCTATTTCGAAGATTTGCTGGTATATGCCGTATTCGTCGAGATCGACCCAATCGATCAAAACGGTTATGCAGATGTACCTTCCGGTGATATAATCCTCATATTCTATTATCCCCGGGAAATCGCAGTTCCTTTTGTCCAGCTTCCGGTTGAATAAAACGTAGTACAGCAGGTTGTTTTTGACCTTCTGCGTCGCATATGAGATAAACCTGTCCTGCTCTCTGTTCAATTCGTTCATGCGGCGCTGCTCGGAAACCAGATTGAAGGCGGAATCGGTAAAATCGATAATGGCGCGAAAATCCTCCCTGCGCTCTATGATTTTGAAGATACCGTTGTCCATTGCCCATCTGAAAACCGCAACGTCAGGCATTTCGCAGATTACCAGAAATTTGCACAGAGGGGATATACGAGAAACGGCGCTTATTATTTCTTTGGCATGTTCCTCAAACGGCTCGGCGCAGCAGATCATAACATCCGGAATAAAGCCGGCGAGATCCTGATAGAGAAAATCCGGATTGCGCAGGATCTTGCATTCAAGCTCCCTGGATATCCTCGATGAGTAAAGCCTTGATTCCAATTTGGCGCAGTATTCGTAGTCGCTGCAATATAATAAAACATTCACGGAGTTACCCACCACCTGTCCGAATTTGTTCTTAAAAGGCATTTTAACCAAAATATGACTAAAATGATAGCTATATAAAATTAAGACAGAAAATTTAAACGGTTTGAATTATAAGGTGATTATATCAAGAAAATCCCATGATTTCAAGTAATTTTTAGAAAATAGAAGTAAAAATGATGAAATTTATCACTTTATATAAACTAAACTATGTTTAATTGACATAATTAACAAGAAAAAAACATACATCGTTTAATTATTAAAATATACCGCTTAAAGATTGACAACACCGGCAATAATAATAACGATGAGTCAATATAACCAAAACCGCAAGATTCGAAAAATAGTCAATCAGGGAGGATCTTTATGATATGAAGGCTGTTGTTATGGCAGGAGGAGAAGGAAGCCGTCTGCGTCCGCTGACCTGCGACATTCCGAAGCCGATGGCAAGACTGTGCGGAAGACCGGCTATTGAATATATTTTTGATTTGCTTATAAGGCACGGCTGCACTAAGGCTGCCGTCACCCTGCGCTACCTGTCCGGGACGATTACGCGCAGATATGAATCGGGTCATTACGGTCGGATGGAGCTTGAGTTTTTCGAGGAGAACGATCCGCTCGGCACGGCAGGCAGCGTTAAAAACGCCGCTCTCGGTTATGCGGAGGATTTTGTGGTGATCAGCGGAGACGCGCTCTGCGATTTCAATCTGACCGAGGCGATGGACTTTCATCGCCAGAACCGCAGCGACATAACCGTGATTTCAAAAAGGGTCGAGGACCCGAGGGAATACGGTCTGATAACTTCCGACCGTTACGGCAAAATCACAGGATTTGTGGAAAAGCCGTCATGGAGACAGGTTTACACCGACATGGCAAATACGGGAATATATATAATAAATCCATCGGTGCTGCCGCTGATACCGTCGGGCAGGAGCTTTGACTTTGCAAACGACCTGTTTCCTGTCATGCTCAAAAATCAAAGCCGCTTGATGGTTTATGAGGCAAACGGTTACTGGTGCGACATCGGGGATACGGGCGCCTTTATCAGGTGCCAGCGCGACATGCTTAACGGACGTGTCCGCTGCGACATGGGAGGGAGCGAAAACGGCGTTTTCGGCGAGCTGCCCGACGGAGATTTCGAGATAATCCCTCCCGTCCATATCGGCAAAAACGTAACGATCCGCGACGGTGCGGTAATAGGGCCCAACAGCGTAATAGACGACGGGTGCAGCATCGGCTACGGCGCAAAAATAAAGCGCTCGGTGATGCTGCCTTATTCGGCGGCGTCGGACAACTCAAATCTGAGCGGAGCCGTTTTGTGTCAAAGCGCGACCGCCGGACAGGGCGCGCAGATATTTGAAGGCGCTGTCATCGGCTCGCATGCCGTCGTGGGAAAAAACGCGCAGGTGCTGCCTGGTGTGCGTATCTGGCCCCATAAAAGGGTGCAGAGCGAACGTCGCCAGAGCGACAACATGCAATACGGCGCTTCGGGAAGGACCGTCTTTGACGACGAAGGGATCTGCGGAGAAAGCTTCCGGGAAATAACGCCCGAATACTGTGCAAGACTCGGAGCCGTGATCGGCGGCATCGGAAAAAACTCGAGGATCGCCGTCGGCGGAGATTTCGGCAGGGCCTCGCACTGCTTCAGAATGGCGCTGACCTCGGGAATAATGTCGAGCGGCAGTCATGCGCTCGATTTCGGTGATATTCTGCTGTCACAGTTCAATTTTTCCGTAGGGTTTTCAGCATGCGATATGGGAATATATGTTAAGTCCGACGGCATGACGAGAATAATCCTCAGCGAGGACGGAGGACTTCCGGTATCCAGAAAGACCGAGCGCGAAATCGAGGGGAAAATGAACCGCGGGGAAGCCGCCCGCGGAGACTGGGAAAGAGTGTTTTTCCCGATTGACATGAGCGGAGTCAGCGCAATTTATAAAAAGGAGCTGCTTAATTTTTGCGAAGGCGGTCTGTTCGGACAGGCTGTCAATATAAAGTCCACCGATGAAAAAAGCGGTGCGCTGCTGCGGGAAACGCTGACGGAGCTCGGCTGCGCCCTTGACGCAGAGGGAGCGATGAGCGTTCACATTTCATCGGACGGAACGGGCGTTGTCATTCATTCCGGGGAGACTGGATATATCTGGCAGGATAAAGCCATGCTGATGAGCCTTATTCCGCTCATGCAAAGCGGTCGTGACGTCGCGCTGCCCTATGACGCTCCCGAGGCCGCCGACATTCTGGCGGACAGATACGGCGTGCGCGTTTTGAGGTATTTCTCATCTTCGGGCGACAAAAGGGATCAGACGGCAAGACAGCTCGCCAAAACCCAGCATTTCGTGCGCGACGGGTTTTTCCAGATAATCGCCATATTGAATTATATGAATACTAAATGTATAAATCTATCTGAATATTACAATATGGTGCCGAATTTCGGTGTTTCACGCAGGGAAATAGTTATTCATTCCAATCTGATGTCGCTGCTGCGTTCGCTCGGAGGGATAAATACAGGCGACGGGGTCATCGTACGCGGTTCGTCCGACGGCCGCGTGCTGGTCAGACCGGACAGGAATGCGCTGAAAATGCAGCTTATTGCCGAAAGCGAAAGCATGGAAGCGGCAGAGGAATTATGCGTCGAGGTAGGCGAAAGGATAGAGGAGCTGAATGTAAAGGAAGGGTAGGATGCAAACAGCCGCGGTCCATCCGCTGTTTTTCGAAAAAGGGCCCTGAATCCTCGAATGACGGGATATACGGAGCGGCTGAACCGTATGCGCCTTAAGCCGCCATGACGTGCCGTTTTCCGGAAAGGCCGGACAAAAAAATCAGCAGGCCAAAGACCTGCTGATTTTGCATTCGTTATTATTTCAGGGATCCGGCTGCTTTTTTCGCGAAAGCTACCTTTCCATCTTCGCAAGAAACGATCTTGTACGCTCGTTTCGGGGATTGTCTATTACCCGGTCCGGCGTACCTTCTTCAACAATGAGACCGTCGGCCATAAAGATTATCTTGTCTGCGACATTCCTTGCGAAGTCTATTTCATGTGTGACTATTGCCATGGTCATGTGCTCGGCGGCGAGATCGCGTATTACCTTCAGTATATCGCCGGTAAGCTCGGGATCAAGCGCGCTTGTCGGCTCGTCGAAAAAGAGCATCTGCGGATTCAAAGCCAGCGCACGGGCTATGGAAACGCGCTGCTGCTGTCCGCCTGAGAGCTGATAGGGATAGTAATCCTCTTTGTCGGCGAGACCCATCTTTTTCAGAAGCTGGCGAGCCTCCTCAACGGCCTCTTCCTTGCTGCGTTTTTGCACCGAGATGGGCGCGTCTATAATGTTCTTGAGAACCGAATAGTGAGGAAACAGGTTGAAATTCTGAAAAACAAGACCGAACATGGATCTTATCTTTTTGAGCTGCGCCTTGTCGGCGTATACCGTTTTGCCGTTCCCGTCATTTTTGCAGACATACTCGCCAGAATAGATGAGATCGCCGCTGTCCATTGTCTCCAGCATGGTGGCGCATCTCAGAAGGGTCGATTTGCCTGAACCGCTTGGGCCGAGGATGCCGACGACCTCGCCCTTTTCGACCGACATGGATATATCGTCGAGCACGAGGTTGCTGCCGAAGCTCTTTCTCAAATGATTAATCTGTAAAACAGCCATGTCATGCCCCTCCTCAGCGATAGTAGTTGAGCCTTTTTTCAATGCGCTCCATGGCGAAGGCCACGATAAAGTTGAATATGTAATAGAACAGTCCGGCAATGCCGAGCACGAGGATGTTGCGTTCCGCGGCGGCTATGGCCTTTGCGACGGTAAACATTTCGCTGACCGCGATAACGAACGCCAGCGAAGTGTCCTTTACGAGGGTGATGACCTCGTTGGTGACCGGAGGCAGAATTCGCTTAATGACCTGCGGAAGTATTATCTTGCAGAAGGTCTGCGAGCGCGTATATCCCAGAACGTGCGCAGCCTCATACTGTCCGACCGGCATGCTTTCTATGCCGGCGCGGTATATTTCGGCAAAATACGCGGCGTAGTTGAGCGCAAAGCCGATTATTACGGCAATAAATCTGTATTCTGACGAGAGGGCCATACCGAAGGCGTAATAGGGCCCGAAATAGACAACGAGGAGCTGCAGCATGAGCGGCGTGCCTCTCATTATGGAGATATAGACCTTCATTATCGCCTGAACGACCTTATATTTTGACATTCTCCCGAAGGCAACGGCAAGACCGAGCGGAAGGGAAAAGATAAGCGTAAGCGCGAATATGCTGAAGGTGGTCAGCATACCCTCGCCGAGCTGTAAAAGCATTGTGCCTATGCTCATTTATGTTCAGTCCTTTTCAGTTTGTGAATGGAAAACGGAGGGTGAAAACGAGGCGTCGCCCCCCGGCGGCATATTTCCAAAAACAGGGGTTCAAAATACATTGAACCCCTATATAATTCTATGTACTTTTGATCCGCAAACGTCGTATCGGATTATTTGACGAAGTCGGCAAGGCAGACATTTCCGATACCCCACTGCTCGGCTATTCTGTCAAAGGTGCCGTCCTTCTGCATTTCGAACAGGGTTTTCTGAACCGTATCGCGCAGAGCGGTATTTTCCTTTTTGAAGCCGACGCCATACTGCTCGGAAACGAGGGTCTCGTCGAGGATCTTGAAGGTATCTTCTCTTCCGGCGATCTGAAATGCCGCGACGCCTTCGTCCATTGCGATAGCGTCTACCGCGCCTGCCTCAAGATCCATGAAGGCGGTGTTGTATTCGGCGCATATCTCCAGTTTGGCAAGAGAAGCGCGAAGATCGGCATGATCTTCCGATTCGATGGCTTCCTGTGCGGAGGAATCGGTCTGCACAGTGACAATCTTTCCTGCCAGATCGGCAAAGGTATTTATACCGGAATCGGCCTTTACGACGACGACCTGGGTGTTGTTTACATAGGGTACCGTCCATGCGTAGTCGTCCTCACGTCCGTTGATGGTGAAGCCGTTCCAGATGCAGTCGATGGTGCCGGAGTTGAGTTCCATATCCTTGGAATCCCAGTTGATGGGCTGGGGAACGAATGCCCAGCCGTTGCGCTGGCAAACCTCTTTTGCGAGGTCGAGATCGAAGCCCGTGTAGTTGCCATCCTCACCGACAAAGCCGTAGGGCGGGAAATCCTGATCAAAGCCGAGAGTGAACTTGTCGCCCGACTTTTTGATCACGCCGCCGGCATTGCCTTCGGTCTTGGCGCAGCCTGCAAAAACGGCGGCGATCATAAGCAGTGTTAAAAGAATTGACAAAAATCTTTTCATTGGTATGATTCTCCTTGGTTTTAAAAGATTAATTGTATGATAGCATACTATCATGCTAAAGTCAATATCAGTAAAATACGGAAACGGTCCGTTTCGCTGAAAAAATAAAGGAACAGAGCCCAAAAGCTCTGTTCCCTGAAAATCCTGTCGGAAACTGCGGCCGATTATTCGGCTGCGTTTGCTCTGCGGACGAGAGCGGACTTCTTTCTCGCGGCGGTATTCTTATGAAGAATTCCCTTTGCGACAGCCTTGTCGATCTTCTTTATAGCAAGTCTGACTTCCTCCTGCTTGTTGTCGCCGTTGGCGGCGATGGCAGCGTCAGCCTTTTTGAGCTGAGTCTTTAAAGCGCTCTTGTTGGCCTTATTGCGCAGAGTCTTGACCTTGATGACCTTGACGCGCTTTTTGGCGGATTTAATATTCGGCATATCCCTTACACCCCCTTGTGTGTATATATAAAAAAATAAATTCGCAAATAACGTGAATACTATCATAACATTTTTAAACTGCAAATGCAAGTGTTTTTTCAAAAAAATGCAGGACTTTTTAATTATTTTTCGGGGCAGACCGCACGGCCCGGTTCTGCTTGACCGAACAGGGTTTTTGTGGTATCATTCACGTTAAAGGAGACAGAGGAGAGATTGCTCTGTTTTGCGCTTACATTATTATAATGTAATTTCCCGGAATAATCAAATGTTTTTTTATTTTTTCACGGCCGCGCCTGCTGACAAAAGGCAGGAAAAACCCGGACGGCAACAGGAGTGACGGCTTTGTTCAAAAAGCTAATTCTAAAAACCAGGCTTACCAACATCCGAATAATAGTACTTGGCTTTCTGGTGATTATACTTTTCGGCGCGCTGCTTTTGTCGCTGCCTTTTGCCTCACGCGACGGTCACTGGACCGCCTTTATTGATTCGCTTTTTACCTCGGTTTCGGCAACCTGCGTGACCGGCCTCTCGGTTTTTGATACATTCACGCACTGGTCGCTTTTCGGGCAGATTGTCATAATGCTGCTTATCCAGGTTGGCGGCATAGGCTTCATGACCGTCATCGCGCTTATGGCGCTCTTTACAAAAAAACAGATCAGACTTCGTGAGCGCACGCTGCTCATGCAGTCTGCCGGATCGCTTACCGTCGGCGGCGTGGTCGATCTTCTGCGAAAGATAGTCACCGGCACATTTTGCTTTGAGCTGCTCGGCGCAATAGCGCTCAGCATAAGATTTGTGCCCCAAATGGGTGCGAAGGGCATTTATTTTGCGCTGTTCCATTCGGTTTCCGCCTTCTGCAACGCCGGCTTCGATCTGATGGGACAAAATGCGCCCTATTCTTCGCTTACGGCATATGCCGCCGATCCTCTTGTCAATCTGACCCTCATCATTCTTATCGTTACCGGCGGTCTCGGGTTTATTGTTTGGAGCGATCTTCTGCGGCATAAATGGCATTTCGGCAAATACCGCCTTCACACCAAGATTGTGCTTGTTACCACAGCGGCGCTTCTGGTCGGAGGCACCGTACTGTATTACCTTTTGGAACGAAACGGCGCTTATTCCGGAATGAGCTTCGGAGAGAGGCTTCTGGCTTCCATGTTCCAGTCGGTAACTCCGCGCACCGCAGGCATGAGCACTGTCGATCCGGCGGCGCTTTCCGAAGGCTCAAATGTGGTCACATCGGTGCTTATGCTAATCGGCGGAAATCCCGGATCGACCGCCGGCGGCATAAAGACTACCACCGTCGCCGTGCTGCTCATTACCGCGGCAAACGCGGCGAGAGGAAACAGGGATGTGACGGTGTTCAAGAGAAGAATAGGGGACACCGTCATAAGGCAGGCAAGCGCCGTACTGACGATATATACTACGGTGGCTATCGTTTCGTCGGTGATGATCTGCGCCATCGAGCCGGTAACGCTCAAGCAGGCGGTCTTTGAAGTCTGCTCGGCCGTAGGAACCGTCGGACTGACCCTCGGAATCACTCCGGCGCTGTCGGCGGTGTCAAAAATAATAATTATGCTGCTCATGTTCGGCGGCAGAATAGGAGCCTATACGCTTGCGCTGGCGTTGTCCGAAAAGCGCATCGATGCTCCCGTCAAGCGTCCGTCGGAAAAGCTGCTCATCGGATAGCGGATAAAAAACGGCCGCAGGCATACCGTTTTGTCAAGTTGACCTGTGTTTATATAATATACTTTGCTTCAGGCGCCTTTGCGCGGAAAGGAAGGGCTATATGAAATCGGTTCTTGTTATAGGAATGGGAAGATTCGGCATCCATCTCGCAAGGAGGATGCAGGAGCTTAAAAATGATGTTATGGTGGTTGACCGCAATCCCAATATCGCGGATGAGCTTACTCCTATATTCAGCGATGTGCAGATAGGCGACTGCACAAGGGAAACGGTGCTGCGCTCCTTTGGAGTCAGCAATTTTGACATCTGTTTTGTCACCATAGGCGAGAATTTCCAGTCTTCGCTGGAAATCACCTCGCTTCTCAAGGACATGGGCGCAAAATATGTCATTGCCAAGGCCAACCGCGAGATACAGGGAAAATTCCTGCTGAGAAACGGCGCGGACGAAGTCATTTATCCGGAAAAGGAAATGGCTGAGCATCTGGCCCTCAGGCTCAATTCAAACAATGTATTTGATTTTATCGAGCTGACGCCGGAGTTTGCCATTTTTGAGCTGCCGGTGATGTCGTCGTGGGCGGGTAAGAGCATAGCGTCGATAAACGTGCGGCGCAAGTACAATGTCAATATCATAGCCATAAAGGGCGCCAACAAGCGTATCAGCACCATGCCGGAGCCGGATTATATTTTCAAAGAAGACGATCATATAATTGCCGCCGGCCGGCAGGCCGATCTGATGAAGATGAGCAATAAGATAAAGGATTAGGAAATTAAACAGCGCGGCAAAAAACATCGTTTTAGCGGCGCGATGTTATTTAATCGGCTTCGATCGGGCGTTGAGGGAATTCTTTTTGCCCGGGCCGGTCGGATCGGAGATTATAAAAAACACAAAAGCGCGGGTCGTTTTTTCGGCCTGCGCTTTATAGTATTTCATTGAAAAAATCAATCGCCGCTTTCTTCATCCAGATTGTCCAGCGCATACTGCAGGCACTGACCGACGAGCTTTTTGCAAAAACAACACAGACTTTCATAATTAACAAATTCGACCAAAACAAAAGCCGATTATGTGATATAATTTCGTTGACACCAGATAAACCAAAGGAGAAAAACAGTATGGCACTGACCGACGGCAGCATGAGGGTTAACCGGAACAATGGAGTAACGTATCTTACCTTTCCCGTTTACGATAGCATGAAAAACATCCGTCACTGCTTCTCCACGCGGCTGGGCGGCGTGAGCGAGGGCATATTCGAAAGCATGAATCTGTCTTTCGGCAGAGGCGACAGCGACGAAAACGTGCGTGAAAACTACCGCCGTCTGTGCGCAGCCGTCGGATTTGACTTCGACGGGATAGTTTTCTCGGCGCAGGATCACAATACCTATGTCCGCCGCGTCGGGAGGAAGCACAGGGGAAACGGGATAGCCAGACCGCGCGACATGGAAAGCGTTGACGGCATTATGACGAATGAAAGCGGCGTCGTGCTGACAACTCACTTTGCCGACTGCATCCCGCTCTATTTCGTCGATCAAAAGCGCCATGCCATAGCCTTGTCCCATGCCGGCTGGCGCGGAACGGCAGGGCGCATAGGCAGAGTGACCGTCGAGCGCATGAAGGAGGAGTTCGGCACCGAGCCGGATGACCTTATCTGCGCCATAGGCCCGGGCGTATGCCGAAGCTGCTATGAGGTGGACGATGACTGCGCGGCGAATTTCCGTGCGCTCGGTGAAATAGATCATGAAAGGTGCATAGTAAAAGGACAAAACGGAAAGCCGCACCTTGATTTGTGGGAGATAAACCGTGAAATCCTCATAGCCGCGGGAGTAAAACCGGAAAAAATCACCGTTGCCGGAATATGCACCTGCTGCAACAGCGACGAACTTTTTTCCCACAGAGCAAGTCACGGGCAAAGAGGCGGCCTGGCAGCCATGATGGAGATGATCGATTAAAAAAGCGAACAGCGAGGGCGTTGACCCGCCCGGCACAGCACTGCGCTTTTATTTCAGCGGTCAAAGCATGTCAGACAGATTGCTGCTCTCAGCGCGAAAACACTTTCGAACGATCCGGATATATTCACGCTGCGGAACTCCGGATTTATTGATTCTGCAAAGGCTGCCGCACCCGACGTGCCCGCCGAATCCTGCTGTTGCCATAATCCGCGATTTGTGATATAATATTCTGACACAAAATTTTGTCTATTACGTATTTCAGGAAGGGGAGTGTTATCATGCAACAACAGCGGCCACAGGTTTCGGCCAGAATTACAGAGCTTAGAGAAATTTTGGAGCTGTCTCAGCAGGACGTAGCCGACAAGCTCGGAGTCGATCTGGATACTTACAAGGCTTATGAAAGCGGCGAAAAGGATATACCCATCAGCATGCTGTATGAGGTAGCTTCTATGATGAACACCAACCTTACGGTGCTTCTGACCGGCGAGGACGCAAAAATGGATTCGGTCAGTGTCTGCAGGGACGGAAAAGGCGTCGAGGTTCAGCGTTATCCCGGCTACCGCTTTACATCGCTTGCTTACAATTTCAAAAACCGCGTAATGGAGCCCCTGCTCGTCAGTCTGGACAAGGACGACGATCCGGTCAAGCTGGTGAGTCACGGCGGACAGGAATATAACTATGTAATAGAAGGCAGCGTCAAGGTGACCATCGGCAAAAACGAGTATATCCTCAACAAGGGCGATTCCATCTATTTCGATCCCAAAACTCCGCACGGACAGTCGGCGGTATCCGACAAGGCTCAGTTTATAACCATTATTCAGGAGTAAAATTTCTCTAAGTTAGGAGCCAATAAAACAGATGAACGAAATATTAAGCAGATACTGTCCCCGGACCGAATTTGATTCATACGAGGACTTCTTTGAAAACTACAAGGTCAACGTACCCGAAAACTTCAACTTCGCATATGACGTCGTTGACGAATGGGCTAGGATCAAGCCGGATAAAAAGGCTCTCGTCTGGACCGACGACGACGCAAATATGGAAACCTACACCTTTGCCGACATGAAGCGCCTGAGCGACAAGGCGGCCAATGTCTTCAAAGCGCTGGGCATAAACAAGGGCGATATAGTCATGCTTATATTAAAGCAGCGTCCCGCCGTATGGGTCTGCCTGACCGCTTTGATGAAAATAGGCGCGATCGCCATCCCGGCGACCTTCCAGTTAAAGCCAAAGGATATCGTCTATCGCTGCGACGCCGCGGGCATCAAAATGATTGTCGCGGTCGATGAGGACTCGGTCCTCACCAACATTAATTCTGTCATCGGCAAGTGCAAAACTGTCGAAAAGGTTATGACCGTAGGCGATCTTCACTTTGACAATTACATAAGCTACAAGGACGAAATGGAAAAGGCCAGCGACGTCTGGGAACGTCCGACCGGCGATGAAGCCACCACCATCAACGATACCATGCTGGTTTACTTCTCCTCCGGCACCTCCGGAATGCCCAAGATGGTGCGCCATCAGTATGAGCTGCCGCTCGGACACATTGTCACGGCAAAATACTGGCAGTGCGTCGAGGATGATAAAATCCATATGACGCAGACCGACTCCGGCTGGGCAAAATTCGCGTGGGGCAAGATATACGGACAGTGGATATGCGGCGCGACCATCGGCGCATACGACACCATGAAATTTACGCCGCACGGCATGCTCGAAGCCATTCAGCGTATTCGCCCGACCACCTTCTGCGCACCGGCTACAATTTACCGTTTCCTCATTAAAGAGGATATGTCCGGCTACGATTTCAGTTTTATTCATCACGCGTCTGTCGCGGGCGAGCCGCTCAATCCCGAGGTTTACAACAAGTTCAAGCAGCTTACGGGCCTTGAAATTCACGAAGGCTTCGGTCAGACTGAGGGCTCGGTGCTTCTGGCTAACTTCAAATGGATAAAGGTGCGTCCCGGCTCCATGGGCAAGCCCGCTCCGCTTTACGGCATCAGGCTGCTGGACAACGACGGCGTCGAGGTAGACGAGGGCATAGAGGGCTCGATAACCATTTCCACAAAGGTACATCCGACCGGACTCTTCCACGAATACTGGAAGGACGAGGAGGCCAACAAAAAGAGCTGGCACGACGGCATCTACAACACCGGCGACATGGCGTGGCGCGACAGCGACGGCTACTACTGGTTTGTCGGCAGAAACGACGACGTCATCAAATGCAGCGGCTACCGCATAGGACCGTTTGAGGTCGAATCGGCTCTGCTGGAGCACCCGAGCGTGCTGGAATGCGCCATAACCGCCGCGCCCGATCCCATGAGAGGGCAGGTCGTCAAGGCGACCATCGTTCTGGCGCGCGGTTATGAGCCGTCCGAGCAGCTCACCAAGGAGCTGCAAAACCATGTAAAAAGGGTCACTGCGCCGTATAAGTATCCGCGCATAGTCGAATATGTGGACGAGCTTCCCAAGACCACCAGCGGAAAGATTCAGCGCAACGTCATCCGTCACATGGACAGCAAATAGGCCCGACGGGATTTACGTTCAAAAGGGTATTTAAATAAGCGATAATGTATACCGGCCGACCTGTATTTAATACTTGTCGGTCGGTTTTGCATGAGTCTTTTGAAAACGGTTTGATAAGGCGCGGCGTTTCCGGAGAGAACAATAGTAATCCCTGCCGGAAGAGAGGACGGCGCGGAATAACGATCGGACCGCCGGCAAAAAAGGAGCCCGTTCCCCTCGAGAGGGCGCCGTCCGGCCTCAAAAATATTCCGGCGCGATTATCCTTGACAAACAGATTTGCCGGTGATAAAATAGCTTTATTACAAACAGCAGGGAGGCAGCCGAAATGATGTCCAAGAGAACCGTCAAGATTATAGCCGTTGTTCTTGCCGTTCTTCTGGTCCTGTCGGTCGGTACCTCCGTCATCTATTCCCTGGTCGGATAATCGCTATATAATAAAGCGTCGATTGGGAGTCTTCTGCGCGCATAAATGTGTTAAAGAGAGCGCCGCCGTTGGCTGAAAGCGGTATACCGTTTGCGCAGAAGATACCGCCCATGAGCGTCCCGCGAAAACTTGCTCCGCAAGATTAAGCAGGAACGTCTGGCAGCGTTAAAAGCCTACCTGTGAGGAAACAGCGCTATTTCGCTGTTTCAAAAAAAGGGTGGAACCGTAGAGCATCCGCTTTGCCCCTGACTGACTTTTTGTCGGGCGCAAGGCGTTTTTTGATTGCCGAATCCGCGCATCCGGACATGGATTGTCTTTTCAAATGCGCTGATATATTAAACAACGAATATTGAAAGGAGCAAAGCCTTATGATAAACATAACCTTAAAAGACGGCTCGGTCATCAATGTCGAGCCAAACACATCCATAGCCGACGTTGCGAAGGGCATCAGCATGGGACTTTACCGCAACTGCTGTTCGGCTCTCGTCAACGGCGAAGTGCGCGACCTTCGCGACGAACTGACCGGCGACTGCTCGCTGGAGCTTTTGACCTTTGACAGCGAAGACGGCAAAAAGACCTTCTGGCATACTGCCTCGCATATTTTGGCGCAGGCGGTGCTGCGTCTTTTCCCCGAAGCAAAGCTGGCGATCGGCCCGGCGATCGACAACGGATTCTACTATGATTTTGACGTGGAAAAGCCGTTTTCCTCCGAGGATCTCGCGAAGATCGAAAGTGAAATGAAAAAAATTGTCAAGGAGGGCATACCGGTCGAGCGTTTCATGGCATCGGCCGATGAAGCGAAGGAAATAATGAAGGATCAGCCCTATAAGCTGGAGCTTATCGAGGAGCACGCCTCAAAGGGCGAGCAGATCTCCTTCTATAAGCAGGGCGATTTTACCGACCTTTGCGCCGGTCCTCATCTTATGACTACCGCGCCCGTCAAGGCCTTCAAGCTGACCTCCGCCACAGGAGCGTACTGGCGCGGCGACTCAAGCAAAAAGATGCTTTGCCGCGTTTACGGCACGGCGTTCCCCAAGGCTGCCGAATTGCAGGCGAGACTGGAGCAGATGGAGGAGGCAAAAAAGCGTGACCATAATAAACTTGGGCGCGAGCTGGAGCTTTTCACCACCGTCGATTATATTGGTCAGGGCCTGCCCATAATGCTTCCCAAGGGCGCCAAGATAATACAGACGCTGCAAAGATGGGTCGAGGACGAGGAAGCGAGCCGCGGCTGGCAGCTCACAAAGACCCCGTATATGGCAAAGCGCGACCTTTACAGGATTTCAGGACACTGGGATCACTATCGCGACGGCATGTTCATCATGGGCGACCCGGACGACGAAACAAAGGAATGCTACGCGCTGCGCCCAATGACCTGTCCCTTCCAGTATCAGGCATATCTCAACCGTGCGCGTTCCTACCGTGATCTTCCGCTGAGATACGACGAAACGTCTACTCTTTTCCGCAATGAGGACAGCGGCGAAATGCACGGACTCATCCGTGTGCGCCAGTTCACCATATCCGAAGGACACCTCATGTGCACGCCCGAGCAGCTCGAGCAGGAATTTAAAAACTGCCTTGAGCTTGCCATTTATATGCTCAAGACCCTCGGACTCTATGAGGATGTTTCCTATCGCTTCTCACAGTGGGATCCCAATGACACCGAAAAGTACATCGGCACGCCCGAGCAGTGGGACGAGGCGCAGGGCGTCATGGAGAGGATCCTCAACCATCTTGAGATACCCTATAAGGTGGGTGTAGGCGAGGCTGCCTTCTACGGGCCCAAGCTGGACATTCAGATAAGAAACGTCTACGGCAAGGAGGATACCCTCATTACCATCCAGATCGACCAGATGCTCGCGGAAAAATTCGGCATGGTCTACACCGACCGGGACGGACAGAAAAAGAACCCCTACATCATCCACCGCACGTCCATCGGCTGCTACGAGAGAACGCTGGCTCTGCTTATCGAAAAATACGCCGGAGCCTTCCCGACGTGGATAGCTCCCGTTCAGGTAAAGATTCTTTCCATTGCAGACCGTCATCTGGATCATGCATATGAGGTTAAGAAGGCGCTGGAAAAGAAGGGCGTACGCGTCGAGATCGACGACCGCAACGAAAAGATCGGCTACAAGATAAGAGAGGCGCAGCTTGAAAAGGTGCCGTACATGCTTGTCATCGGCGACAAGGAGGCCGAAGAAAACGCCGTTTCCGTCCGCTCCAGACGCGACGGAGACAAGGGCTCGATGAAGGTCGACGAATTTGTCGCCGCCATAGTCGAGGAGATAGAGAATAAGATCAGATAACAGGCTGAAACGCCTGCCGTAAGGCAGGCGTTTCATTCGCAGACACCGGTCTATATTTTTATAAAACGTCATGATTATCCGCTGCCGTCCGGCAGCAGAAATAACGGCTGCCGCTTTTTTTGCGGCAGCCTTTTTGCTTCAGCTTTTTCTGTCGCGCTCCTGAGCCAGCGCCCTTTCGCAAAAGTCCTTTATCTCCGGCGTCTGTTTTGCCGCCTCCCAGACAGTCGCCGGGTCAATACTGTCGATGCCCTGCTCATACATGCTTTTCAGTTCGCGGCAGCGTCTGAATATTTCCATATCATGAGCCGACTCGAAATCGACCGAAAGGTATCTTGACATTTCACCGAGCTGCATCATGCACAGATAGAGAGAAAACTTCCCCTGAGGATTGCCGGCAAAATCGTCAAAGGAGCCGTATCTCTCGTCGCGGCCCTTGACGACGGCGTCACAGAAGGCGGAAATCTTTGTTAAGACGTTAAAATCACTCATTACTGCCCCTCCTTAAAAGTCTGGTAATTGCCTGAAGGCTTTACGTTAAGTTAAACCCTTCTTTTTCGAGGTCCCCGACAAGTTCTCCGAATCTGTACAGCCTCACATGCACATTTTTTATCCCGTTGATTCCGTATACCTTCTGAAGGAGCTCCTCAGACATCCGCCGCATAAAGTCCCATTCCCTCCGCGGAATAACCGCGAGCATTGTGCATCCGGTCGAGCAGATCAGCGCGCCGTCATGCCGCAAAATATGTTTTTCGCATATTTCGCCCTGAGAAAAGCACTGTCTTGACAGCTCCCTCAATTGATACGGCTTCATGCGGCTTTGGTCATGCTCGACAGAAAGCATCACAGCAGCGTCGTCCTCAACGAGGGCACGAATGTTTTCAAGCGCCCTTTCGCACTGCGCCGTTTTGCACAGGGAGCCGGCTGCGTCAAGAATGCGCTCAAATGCCTTGTCGTCCACAGCTTTGCACCACGGGCCGCCGATAAATCTTCCGCCGACCTGCACGGTGCATATTTCGGTATGACCGACGCCGCATTCTTCGAACCGCTTTACGCCCTCCGCAACGCATCCAAAAAGGGTATCCGTGTCATCGCAATCCGCGATAACGGTATCTCCGAAATAAGCCGGACCGCCGTTTTTCATAAGCAGATGGTCGCAGTAGGGATAAAGAATCTGGCTGTAGGTCATCGGATGACCGATTAATATTCTATCAATCACGGACAAACATATCAATTCACGCAGCTTAAGAATGCGGAAAAGATCTTCCGGGCAGCAAATCCTTTCAAAAATAAAGGGACTGAGTTTAAATTTTATCGCAGTCATTTTTTCGTTTCCTTTGTTTTTCTTTCAACTAAAGTATAGAATAAATTGCCGAAAAACGCAATAGCCGGAGATCTTTGCCGCAGGCATGCCGGATGGGCAGGCAAGGAACGGTATAGCCCGGAACATGCAGACGCCCCGCCGCTTTTTCAGGGAAATCAGCCGAAGCCCGGATGGCAAGCCGGTATGGAAGACCGGAACAGAACGGTCTTCGGGAGCATGCGCCGCGGGAACAGGGCGCAGAATAACCTCAGAATCCGGCCATAATCGCAGCAGCTTTCAAACGAAATTAAGAATAAAACGATATTAGTGAAAAATACAAAAATACTTGCTTGTTAAAAGCAAAAGGCTGTGATATAATGTAAATGAATAGTATTATGCCATTTGTACAAAATGATATGCCATTCCGCCCGATTTTGTATTGACGAAACCGTCTGCAGCGCAAAATCTGCATCGCTTTTTGACAAACACGGCATTATTGAGCCGGAAAACCCGGCAAATAGATTTATTTTGGAGATGCTGAGATGATTGCCGATCTGCATTGTCATACAAAGCTCTCGGACGGTTCAACCGGTCTGGAGGATCTTATAACGGTTGCGAGAAGACGCAGGATCCGCTGTATTGCGATTACCGATCATGATACTATGGCGGGATGCATACGGGCTGCGCGGCTCGGCGAAAGGCAGGGAATACGCGTTATTCACGGCGTAGAGTTTTCATGCTACGATTATACAAGAAAAAGAAAGGTTCATGTCCTCTGTTATCGGGCGGAAAAACCGGACAGGCTGGAGGGACTTTGCAAGCAGATAGGTGAAAACCGTAAAAAAGCCGCGGTCGAAATGATTAAAAAGACCATGATGCTCTATCCGATAACTCCGGAGCAGGTCATTAAAGCGGCAAGCGGCTCGACGAATATCTACAAGCAGCACATCATGCGCGCTCTGATGAACGCCGGATACGCGACAAGCGTTTTCTGCGACCTTTACGGAGAGCTGTTCGCATCCGGAGGCTCATGCGCGGTCGATATACCATACCCGGACGTTTTCGAGGTAATAGAACAGATACACGGAGCGGGCGGCATAGCGGTCATGGCTCATCCGGCAATGTATGACGGTTATGAACTTCTTGAGGAGCTTTGTGAAAAATCGCTGCTCGACGGAATAGAGGTATGGAATCCCAAGCACACCGAAAACGATGTGAGGCAGTTTGCCGAAATCGCTCAGACGCATGGCCTTCTGATGACAGGCGGTTCGGATTTCCACGGCATGTATACAAAAGAACCCACTCCGCTGCTGGCATGCTCAACTCCAGACGCCCAGATAAGGAGACTGCTGGAATTCAAGGCGGAAGCGAGATAAGAATAATACCCGCGCCGCGGCATATATTTCTAATAGCGGTCGCGCATCCGCTGCGCGGTCAGGGACGCGCCGCAGCCCTACAGCGGACAGGACAAAAAAGCACAGAGGAGGCGAAATGTATGCACGAAGATGACAGAGATATGAAAATAGTCGGCTCCGAAGGATCGGCCTCGCCCGATACGATAGCGCAGGAGCATAAGATCCAGAAGGACAACGGCAATCTCGAAAAGGCCAAAAAGCTGGGCAACACCATGGCAAAGGAGGTCATGGCGTGGGCGGATGTTTCCGAATGCGAGCCTCAGCAGCTTCTCAATGAGCAGATACTCTATATCTTTGCCTGCACGGTAGCCTTTGATAATTTTACCCCGTCGAGGATGACGGCCGTTACCGCGCTTTCCGCCTTTTATGATCGGCTGAAGGAATATTCGGCGGATTTTTACAACACAATCTCATGTTCTCCCGCCTTTTCCTTTTACTATCTCTGCCTGAGAAACCGCAACGATCTCGGGCGCTGCGTCGGGGAGACCTTTGCAATGCTTTGTGACAACAGCGAGGACGAGCGGCTCGCCAAAAAGGGCAGAGAACTTTACGCGCAGTTTCTGTCGTCGGCTCAGGGTATTTCAAGACGCCTTGAATTCAACTGACGGCTAAGCGGAATACAGGATCACACAGTAAATATAAACGCCGTAGCCCCAAAAAGGGTACGGCGTTTGCGGTCTGTCCTGAGTGCTGCTATTTGCGCGGGCAGCCGTTTTGCTGCTGGCTTTTGCCGCAGGGAGTTGCGTCCGTCACACTTTGTGAACGTGTCGGGAAAAACTGGTCGCTGGGAAATTTTATCTTGCTGAACAGCTCGCAGGGGTCGTCGCAGGAGGTGACGCATTCCTTGCAGGGCATGCAGAAATCGTATACGGGGATAGCCATCTGCACCTGACGCTCCAGTTGCACTATGGTAAAAAGTCCTATGGTTGCGAGGGCGACCTTTTCACAGTCACACATTGAAAGCTCGCCGTCAAAGCATCCGCACACGCTCCGGGGAACGGCGTTTTCGCATCTGTCGCAGACGCGCTCTTTGCAAATATTGGCGCAGAGCAGGATCGGCTCGGCACATTGAACTATCGCCCTGGGAACATTGCGCGCCGGCTTTAACTGCATATCATTCTCGTCGACGCTCAGCTCGGATGAGAATACTTTTACATTCCCTTCACCGCCGAAAAGGATGACCTTCTTGTTGAACACGCTCAGCCCGGTTATTGTTTCCGGTCTGGCTGACGGCGAGCTGCTTACCTCGACCTTTACCTTGAAGTAAAAGGTCATGTCGATGGAATAATATCCCTGGTTGAAGGGTACCGGCTCAACGTCGATGTAACATTTTATGATCTTGACGCTTTTGCCTCTTATGGTTACGGCATTCTCTATGAGATTCTGTCCGCATTCGGTGAAATATATCCTGGTATCCTCGATACAGTCCTTGTCGCAGCAGCTGTCGTAAACGCGTCCGGCGTCAATGCATATCGCCTCTTTGAAGCAGCTTGAGGCAGCGCATTCGCATCTGTTGTCTGTCATGTTTATCGCCTTATCCTTTCTGCGGGCATATCCGACCGCAAAACCGCACGGTCAGCGCGTCGATATGCTTCACGTTTGCCGCTTTGCGGCGAGCGGCAGGCCGAGATTTCAGGGGCTTGATCAATGCCCACGGGATTTCTGACACATTCGATTATTAATCACCCGTTCAATACATTGTATGAAAAAGGCGGTTTTGAGTGACTGCTTTTGACGGCTCTTTTGCCGTTTGGATTTCAAAAAAGCCGCAGCGAGCGGCAAAAAAACGGAGCAAGAAAATGACAATACTTATTACCGGAGGAGCGGGCTTCATCGGCTCGCACACGGCGCAGAAACTGCTTGAAAACGGAAACGACGTCGCAGTTATCGACAATTTCAACAACTATTACGACCCGCGGCTTAAAAGGTACAATATGTCTCTCGTGCAAAAGACCGCCTCAGACAACAGGCAAACAGCGGAGCTTTTTGAGGGAGACATCAGGGACGCCGGCTTTATCGGCTCGGTATTTGAAAAATGCGCTCCCGACGCCGTCATTCACCTTGCAGCGAGCGCAGGCGTGCGCCCGTCGATCGAGGATCCCATGCTTTATGTGACGACCAATGTGGTCGGAACCGCGAACATACTCGAGGCAATGGCAAAGAGCGGCGTTAAAAGACTGTGCTTTGCGTCGTCCTCGTCGGTATACGGCAACAACAAAAAGGTGCCGTTTTCGGAGAGCGACAGCGTGGATAATCCCATTTCTCCGTATGCCGCAACAAAAAAGAGCGGTGAGCTGCTCTGCCACACGTATTATTCCCTTTACGGGATCGGTATAGCCTGTCTGCGTTTTTTCACGGTTTACGGTCCGAGGCAGCGGCCCGATCTTGCCATAAACAAGTTCACAAGGCTTATGCTTGCCGGCAAACCGATACCGGTATTCGGAGACGGTACGACCCGCCGCGACTATACCTATATCGACGATATTGTTGACGGAATAGTCCGTGCGCTCGACTGGACGAAAAACGGCAGATATGATATTTTCAATCTCGGCGAGAACAATACCGTGACTCTCAGCCGCATGATCGGATCCATCGAAAGGGCGCTTGGCAAAAGGGCGGAGATAATAGCTATGGACGAGCAGCCGGGCGATGTAAAGCAGACTTGGGCCGATGTTGAAAAATCGCGCAAGGTGCTTGGATATGAGCCGAGGATGGATTTTGACGAGGGTATAAGTCGATTTGTCCAATGGTACAGGGAAAATATCGTGCTTTTTGACTGACCAAATACCTGTATATTGTATTTAATAATCTACTGATTGTATTTTTCAACCTGCATTTCACCCAAAAATAACAGTTCTTCCACCGGCGCATTCTTCGCCGGAGAAGCAAACTTAATATACAGCTTCGATGCCCGGCTCGTTTGCCGGGCTTTTTGCCGCCGACGCAACCGCGGAAAGTTCAGATCGGCGTTCACAGGGGCTGCACCGCCTCGAAACTGCCGGAAAGATGGCGCACGCGAACGATATATCAGGCATACTCACGGCTGCAAAACGCCGTTCAAAGCCGCCGGCCGGGTATACCCGCCTTAAGGCAAAAGTCATTTCCTTAAAATCCGTACCCTCCGGCTGCATATGACTGCCGCAGCGGCGGACTGTAATATTATAGTGGACTTATGCACCGGGCTCATGGTATAATAGTGGCTGACAGATTATCGGCCGCATTGCGGCGTCAACCATCATAGACCGGGGGAGGTTTCCTAATGTATTTAGAGGATATGGGGAAAATATGGCTTGCGACAGGCAGCGAACGCGTGTATTTGCATCCGTCCATGTGCAACCGCCACGGACTCATCGCAGGCGCGACGGGCACAGGCAAAACGGTAACGCTTAAGGTTATTGCCGAGTCGTTCAGCGAGATGGGCATACCTGTGTTCATGGCGGACGTGAAGGGCGATCTTGCCGGAATGTGTCAGCCCGGCTGTGAAAACAAACATATTCGCCGCAGCATAGATACAATGGGCATAGAGGATTTTAACTATACGGAATATCCGGTGCGCTTTTTTGATGTGTACGGAAGGCTCGGTCTTCCGGTGCGCACGACCATTTCCGAAATGGGGCCCGATCTTTTGTCGCGCCTTCTGGGTCTGACAGATGTGCAGAACGGCGTGCTGCGCATAGTGTTCCGCGTTGCCGATGAAAAGCAGCTTCTCCTGCTCGATTTAAAGGATCTGCGCGCCATGGTTCAGCATGTCGGAGACAACGCCGGAGAATACAAGCTGAAATACGGCAATGTTTCGCCGCAGTCCATCGGCGCGATACAGCGCGCGCTGCTCACGCTTGAAGATGAAGGCGGAGATATTTTCTTCGGAGAACCTGCGCTTGAGCTTGCCGACTGGTTTGACTGGGATGACGACGGCCGCGGAATGATGAGCATCCTGGAGTGTCAGGAGCTTTTTCAGCATCCGCTCCTTTACAGCACATTCATGTTATGGATGCTGTCCGAGCTTTATGAGCTGCTGCCGGAGGCCGGCGATCTGGACAAGCCCAAGATAGCCTTTTTCTTCGATGAGGCGCACCTTCTATTCACCGACGCGCCCAAGGCACTGCTGCAAAAGATCGAGCAGGTCGTCAGGCTGATACGCTCCAAGGGCGTCAGCGTGTGGTTTATCTCGCAGAGCCCGTCGGATATTCCCGAAACCGTTCTTGCGCAGCTTGGCAGCCGCGTTCAGCACGCGCTGAGAGCATATACTCCCAACGAGCAAAAGGCCGTCCGTTATGCGGCGCGATCCTTCCGCGAAAACCCGGATTTTAATACAGAGAGGGTTTTGCAGGAGCTTGCCGTCGGTGAAGCTCTCGTTTCGGTGCTGGACGAAAACGGCGTGCCGACCGTCGTGCAGCGCGCAAATATACTGCCGCCGAAAAGCTCAATGAGCGCAGTCGAGCCCCGTGTTATCGAACAGGCGATAAACGCCGATCCGCTCAGAGAAAAATACGCGGAAACGATAGACCGTCAATCGGCATATGAAGAGCTGACCGAGCAGCAGGCGCAGGAGCAGCTCGCGGCGCAGCAGAGGGCGGAAGCCGAGCAGAAGGCTGCCGAAAAAGCCGAAGCGCAGAAGCGAAAGGCACAGGCAGCCAGGAAATCCTCCAGGAGAGGGCAGTCTACCGCGCAGAGGATGTTCAATTCCACAACCAGCTCGATAGGACGCGAGGTCGGCCGTCAGATAGTGCGCGGCATATTCGGCACTTTTTTGAAATAGGCATATTATTAGGGCCGCCCGAAAACGGACGGCCCGGTTTTTTGCGACAGTGATCCTTGACATTATCCCTATGACACTATATAATAATTCATTGTGAAAGATAAAGCCACGGCTGTTCACTGTTTTCGCGGGCGTGGCGGAATGGCAGACGCGCCGGTCTTAGGAGCCGGTGTCTTCGACGTAAGGGTTCAAGTCCCTTCGCCCGCATTTATTAAACCGTGCCGGCACTGCAAAAGCAGTGCGGCACGGTTTTTTAGCCTTATTGAAGGACAGGAGCTTTATCGCCGGCGCCATGTCCGTCTGCCGCCGCTGTCCAATATGCGAGCATACCGTTTACGCGTCAGAATGCCAGATACCTGCCGAATTTACCCAATAACCGTTTTCCGATCAGTACAAAGCAGCAGCTTATGAGCAGTATAATAATTGCGTTCAGCGGATAAAAAACATATTCCGAATACCATGGTATCATAGAGAGTATCAGCATAAAAGCCATATGAGAGAAATAAATGCCGAAAGAACAGTCGCCCAACAGATGCAGCGGCCTGTTCCCTCCGTGTCTTTCCGATCCGATAAAATCAAATATCAGGATCATCAGCACACAGCCTGTCAATACGGACGAAAGCTTTAACTGGGTTCCGCAGTTCTGGCTTCCCATTGAATAATACCAATACCCCTCCGCAATCTGCAGCAGGAAAGCAATAGCAAGCATAACGTAAAGCTTCGGTTTTGAAACATTTATTTTCAGCAAGCCGTTTCCGAGCAAATAGCCTAAATAAAAATATGAAAACCAGCCCAGGCAGGACAGGCTCATAACGGCTGCAACATATTTATTCATTTCGTATCCGGCTATCAGCGGGATCAGTCTCATTATTATTATTTCCAACGGCGAAATAATAAATCCTATTAGCTTGAACCTTGATCTTGCAAGTTTGTCTATCAGGGGGATCAGCAGCGTAAGCTCTATATATACGAAAACATAATACATCATTGCCGCTGATTTTCCCGTTAATAAATTTACAACGAACGATTTGGGTATCAGCGACGGAGTTTCGAAGTTTTTAAGAAGCACATAGATCATTGTCCATATCAAATAGGGAACAGCGACTTTTTTTATTCTTTTCCAAGGCTTCCATCTGTCGGAGCTTGACAGCATACCGCTGATAAAGAGGAATAATCCTACCGCAAAGTTTAAAAACGGTCTTATAAACACCTGAGGCAGCCTTGACGGAGTATTGTGAATAAACACAACGGCGATGATGGCCGCCCCGCGCAGAGTTTGTATTATATCGCTTTTTCTCTCGGACAGCATTATATAAACCCCTCTCAAATACCATATGCGAAAAACAAGAGCATGACTTGACGGCTCAGTTTTAATTATGCACATTTTACATTAGGTGTCAAGTGATAGGCAGCTAAATCAATAATATGCCGCCGAAACGGAGGCGGTCAGGTCTGACGGCCGGGATCCGGTGCGAAGCCGCGGACGGCAAAGACGATGGGGGCGGGACGCAGGACAAAAAAACAAAGCCTCCGGCAAGCAGAGGCTTTGAGCAAAAGGTGAAACTGATACAAAAACTATCTCTTGGAGAACTGAGGTGCGCGTCTCGCTGCTTTGAGACCGTACTCGTCTACCTTGTCGCCGGAACCCCTTGTATTTACTTGGTTTTCGGCGTTCTGCTTTGCAGTTCCCTCACTCATTAACTACTTACGAGATTTTGTTTTTACCCTTCATTTTAAAGATGCTCAGCTCTCATCGCTGTCGTTTGACGTATTCAACGCGCTGTTTACGACCTCGGAAAGCTCTGCAGGCCTATTATACTTTGCCTTTGCGTAAATGTCCATAGTCACCTTGCTGTTCTCATGACCGGCCAAATACTGGACTGTTTTCGGATCGACGCCAGCATGGATTAGGTTGGTGATATAGGTGTGACGCAGCTGATGGGGCGTGACCTTGAAGTCCAGGCAGTAGACGATGTTTTCCCGGTTCACGCATTTCTGACCGGGCTCAGGCTTGAACTTCTTTTGGATTGCCTGCCCGTTCACGTATTTGTACAGCGTCCGTTCTTGGGTCCCCCGGACTCTGATATAGTTCCAGATCCGGTTGAACTGAGAATATGACAGAGGCTCTCCGTTTTTATCCGCAATGACATAGTCAGAAGTGGATTTTTCTTTCTCTGCACGCAGGCAATCGACCAG
>JAFYGK010000013.1 GCA_017543285.1 Clostridia bacterium
CGGGCAAAATGTCCGCTGCTTTTTGCGGTTCTTTGTTGAAAATTTTCGCAATCTGTGGTACTATTATTTAAAATACCGTCGAAGGAGAAACACTATGAAAAAGGAATTAATTGGCATATCCGAGCAGGAAGCAGAGGTTTATATCAAACAGATCGAAGAGAAGGAGGGCAAGCCTCTTGAGTCGATCCGCCTTGAAGCTGACGGAGACTATGTCAATGTGCGGTATGAGACGGAGCAGCAGCCGTTTGAGAGAATCCGCAGAATCACAGGCTACCTTGTGGGTACCATGGAACGGTGGAATGACGCCAAGACCGCAGAGGAAAGCCAGAGAGTAAAACACAGCATGTAAAGAAAAAGCAGCGGCAAAATGTCCGCTGCTTTTTGTGGTTATTCAGATAATTATATTTGCGGCAGCCGGTTGGCTGCTTGTTAGCATTTTCATTAGCATTTTTGTTTTAGAAAATGCTAACGGTAGGTTATAAACGACTAACGGAATGTTAAAATCCTTCTTCGTCAAGCAACGCCAAAGCCCTCAGGATAAAAGCAAAAAACCGCGCAACCATCAGAGATTGCGCGGTTTTAAAAATCACGGAGAAAGAGGGATTTGAACCCTCGCGCCAGTCACCCGACCTACTCCCTTAGCAGGGGAGCCCCTTCACCACTTGGGTATTTCTCCAAACAGTAAATTACGTTAAAAATATTCATTTCAAACTTAGGCGGAGATAAAAGCGGAGAGGAAGGGATTCGAACCCTTGGCTCTTGCGAGTCACTGGTTTTCAAGACCAGCTCCTTAAACCGCTCGGACACCTCTCCGTAAAAAAGCTTCCTTAAACGACGAATTAAATTTTATCATAAAACATTATCTTTGTCAACAGATTTGCGGAAAAATAATGGCGCTTACACTAAACGCCAAAAGAACCGGAACAAAACCCGACAGATGCATCCGGACCGGTTTTAACGGGCATATGTCCAGGAATAATAAAAGGGCTGCGGATTCGCTATCCGCAGCCTGTGCTTTTTATTATACCGACGGTCTCGAGATTTCATTATCTGCTTTGGGTTCGCTGATTTGCTGCTGGGACTGAGCATCGTTCTTAAGCAGCTTGGCGTCTACCTCATAGTTGCTCATTGATCCGTCGTTGTTGACATGGGTCATTGACAGCTTTACGGTGTCGCCGGCCTTGTAGTCCCCGAAATACTCGTGAAGCTGGTCGGTGGTTTCCACCGGTTTGCCGTCAAAACTGGTGATTATATCTCCGACCTGAACTTCGGTCCCGTTGAGCGACGACTCTTCACCTATCTGCATAACAATAAGCCCCTTGGGAACCTTGTACTGCGATACCTGGGCGTCCGTGACCTCTGATACCACGATGCCGAGCTTAATGTCGGTCGGGTTTGTTCTGGGAGAGGTGATCCCTCCTATATCGGGAATCTGCTGAGGAGGCTGATTACCTTCTCCGGGAGACTGGATATTCGGAAGCAGATCTCTAAGGTCGGGAATTAAACCGTTTCCGTCATCCGGGTTATTAGGAACGATTATCTGGCCCCTGTTTTCCTCGACCGGATCGGGCGTCTTCGAGCCGCCGTTCGCAAGCGCTATGATGCCGTAAATTGCAAAGAACAAAAGTGCAAGCTCGACAAGCGCCCCGAATATAAGCAGAGCAATTTTGCCGCCGTTCATCTTCTTTTCCTTTGTTGTGCCCGGAGCGGCTGGCTGTTGGGGATAAAGGTACTGCGGCTGCATTCCTACGGGAGGATACTGCTGATTCTGCGGAATGTAAACAGGCTGATACTGTACGGGAACGGTATATACCGGAGAGCCGGGATTGGTCTGAGCGGACTGTCTGTTTCCGACCGGCTGACCCGCAAATACAGGAGGCTGCGGGGGATACGGATAAACAGGCTGCTGAGCGTAAAAGGCCGGCTGAGGATTGCCGAAGCCGGGATTTTGCGGCTGCTGAATTACCGGGCTTTGCTGCTGTCTGCTTTGTTCATTCTGCCGTGCGCTGCCGTAATAATCAATCCGCTGCTGGTATCCTGCTTTTTCTCCCTGCTGCTGAGCGGTATCCTCGGCCTGATGATATGCTTCCTGCCCGGTCTGTACGGCCGTATCCTGCTCGTCAATGAATTGCGGTTTGTTCGGCTCTGTTTCGGCGGAGAGTGTATCAGGCTCGAATGCAGATGCCTGACCGCGGTTTACGTATTGATCGCGTCCGATGTTTTCGTCCATTGTTTTGGCTCCTCCCTGTAAAAGAAAATGAAAGTCGGCTTTTATGTCCTATGACCGCTTTGACATATTCCAGTCAAAGCGGTCACTTATTTATAATCGAAAACTGTATTTTTCCCGGACCGGTGCTAATCGGAAAGCTTGGGAACTGTCGCTCCGGATGTTCCGAGAGTCAGGCTGATGCTTTTCTCCTGGCCTTCACGATAGATGGTGATAGTGATTGTCTCGCCGGGAGAATATCTGTTTGTTTCGCTGTTGAGCTGCTCATAGCTGTTTATGTTGTTGCCGTTTATGGCCGTAATTATATCATACTGCTGAATGCCTGCTTGTTCGGCAGGAGAGCCTTCTGCGACCGAGAAGACAACGACGCCGCCGGGATAGCCGTATCTCTGAAGCATTGCCGATGAATAATTGGTGTCGATTGTCACGCCGAGATAAGCGGACGGCTCATGCTCCTTGGAGATAATTCTGTCACAGATGGTTTTCACCGTATTGGAAGGAATAGAGAAGCCCATGCGCTCAAATCCGCTTCTGACGATCTTGGAGTTGTTGATGCCTACAAGCTTGCCTTCGGAATTTACGAGAGCACCGCCGCTGTTGCCCGGGTTAATGAGCGCGTCGGTCTGGATGAGATTCATTTCAATGCCGTTTTCACTGTAGAGTGTTCTGTCAAGTCCGCTGATAACGCCTGCGCTGACGGTTCCCATGAATTCAAGTCCGCCGGGATTGCCTATCGTCACAACGCGGTCGCCTATCTTGATTTCGTCCGAGTCGGCAACCTCGATCGCGGGGAGGCCGGTCTTGTCTATTTTTATTACAGCAAGATCGCTTGTTACATCATAACCGATTATTTCGGCAGGGATTCCGGTTTCCACATCGCTGGGAAGGAATACCTCAACAGTTGCCGTAACAGGCTGCTGGCTCTGTCTGCCTCCGAAATTGAAACCGAAGAAATCGTCATAATAGTTGTTGCTTGATCCTGTGGACTGTTCGACGGCCGAGCTGACAACATGATAATTTGTTATGATGTAGCCGTCTTCTGTGTAGATAACGCCGGAGCCTTCGCTTGCCGAGTCGCCGTAACCGAACATTGAGTATCCGCCGGAGGTCGTTACCCTTATTCCGACGACTGACGGACTGCATTTTTCGGCAACCGTCGATACTGCATTGTCGCTTTCGTCATTTACGGTAATATTCTTTATCGGCGACGTCTGTGCAGACGGAGTAACCGTGGAAGAGGATGCCGCGGCGGAAGCCGCCGACGCCTTTATGGAGTTAATGTCGTCTTTGACGGATATATATCCTATTGCGCCGGTGATTCCGGAGCAAAGAACAGCTGTGGTGAGAATAGATGCGATCAGAGCTCCGAAGGAGAAGGAACGCTTTTTGTTTGCCTTTTCCTTTTTAGGTGCGCTTTGCTTTCCCGCATCCGAAGTTTTTGACGTATATGAGGAGGAATAGGGAGCCTCGCCGTTTGAAGCTCTGTAGTTGCTGTAGGAATAATTGGCGTTGGGAATCGGAGAGTAGCTGCTCATGTGATGAGGCTGACCTGAGATTTGCCGGTTATATCCGTATGCGCTGTCCTGATGAGCATAGGCGGATGAGCCGTTTTCGCCGTAGCTGTTCGAATAGCGCTGAGCCTGAATGCTTTCATATTGCTGCTGAGCGCCGTATGAAGGGTAGGACTGCGCGCCGTACTTTTCGGACTGAACATTTTCAAAGGAGTCGGAGTATATCGTCTGATGCTCCTGGCTGTTTGAAATACCGGAATTTACATCATTGCCGCCGAAGCTGTCGGCGTCGGTTCCGCTCTGAGATGAGTAATCGGTATAGTTCATGCTGTCTTGCTGTGCATATTCTTCGGAAGCATTTCCGAAGGAAAATGACTGACGGCCTTCGCCGTTATAACCGCTTTTTGTGTTGTCTTCATATTCATTATAGTTCGTCATGGTCAGGTTAGCTCCTTTAGCTTTATAGTGAACGGATTGCCGGTCCGGTTATCTTCGGACCTCATCCTTGATTTGTTGACCTCATTATAAGATGCTTTTGTTTCAAATTATTACAGTTTGCATTAAACATAAATTAAAAGAAATTTAATAAAATATGTCCGAGGTAAAATATTCCTAACATATTCCGGATGCGGACGTTTATAGGGGCACATATACCCTGTTTTTTGCATATAAAGTTATTAAAGTCCTGACGCCGGCAAAACCGGACGTCTCACACGATAAAGGAGAAATGATATGCCGACTGTATATTTGAGCCCGTCAACTCAGGAGTACAATGCATACTACGACGGCGTGGGAAATGAAGAATACTATATGAATCTGATAGCGGACGAAATCGTGCCGTATCTCCAGGCTTCGGGAATAGACTATTACCGCAATACCCCGGAGATGACAGCGGCCTCGTCTATAAGACAGTCAAACGGTCTCGGAGTCGATCTGCACGTCGCCCTCCATTCCAATGCGGCTCCCGAAAGCATTTCCGGGCAGCTGACCGGTACCGATGTTTACTATTATCCGTCGAGCAGAAACTCGACCAGATTTGCGAGGATCGTCGTGGAAAATCTCAGACGGATCTATCCCGAGCCTGATAAGGTACGCATGGTTTCCGGAATAAGGATAGGCGAAGTGGCCCGCACCGATGCTCCGGCTGTGTTGATTGAATTTGCCTATCACGATAACCCCCGGGATGCCGAATGGATAAGGAACAATATCGGAGAAATAGCCCGCGCCGTTGCTCTTTCGATAGCGCAGTATTTCGGCCTGCCGCTCGTCGAGCCTGACGGAGCCATGACCGGAGTTGTCAGACTGAGCAGCGGGTACCTGAACATCAGAAGTATGCCCGGACTGAACGGGAGTATAATCGGAAGAGCTTTTGACGGCGATGAACTGCTTGTTTTCGGTGAAGAGAATGGATTTTATACCGTGAGGTTCAACGGAACCGACGGTTTTGCCTCCAAGGATTATATATACCTGAGGCAATAAAAGCGGAAAAAAGTATTGTTAAAGGTGTTTGGATATAGTATAATTAAATAAAAAATACAAATTAAAACACCCTGAAAGCCAAGGAGGAATAAAAATGATCAGAAAAATCATTTGCATGCTTCTTGCTCTTTGCGTCACGCTCCTCGGAATGACCGAGGCGGCAGCGCTTGGCATAGAAGCGACGCCCTACAGCCAGGATGAGCTTTCGGCCGCGTCATACATATACGGCGACGTTGACTCAAACGGAAAGGTTTCCACCGACGACGCGCTGTCCGTTCTCAAGGCGTCGGTCGGAATATCAAAGCTCACCGGAAAGGGATTTGTCAAGGGCGACGTCAATTACGACAATAAGCTCACTACCGACGACGCGCTGTACATCCTGAAAAAGGCTGTCGGAATCATCAAAAAGACGCCGGTGGAGAATCTTTCCGCAAGCGCTATGAACAAGCGCATAAAGGAATATGTCTCCAGCGAAAAAACCGAAATGATACGCCTTGTCAACCCTTACAATGTGCTGCCTTCAACATGGAACCCCAGCGTAAAGGCACTCAAAACAAAGACCAGCAAGAAATTCCACACCATGGCCGCCGACAAGCTCGACGATATGATTAACGCCTGCAACAAAAAATACGGCAGCGGAAAGCTCTGGGCGCAGTCGACATACCGTGACTACGCGACCCAGAAGGCGCTTTACGAAAAGGAAGTCCAGAGATGGAAGAACAAGGGCTACAGCGACAGCAAGGCAAGGGCAAAGGCTGCTACCATTGTCGCCGCTCCGGGAACATCCGAGCACAACACCGGTCTTGCCTGTGACTTCAACAACGTCGAGGAATCCTTCTCAAAGACCAAGATGTATCCGTGGCTTCTGGAAAACGCCCAGTCCTACGGTTTTGTGGAAAGATACCCAAAGGGCAAAGGAGATATTACCGGAATCATCTGGGAACCGTGGCATTTCCGCTATGTCGGCGTTGACGCCGCAAAAGAGATGAATTCCTACGGCTGGTGCCTTGAGGAATATCATTATTATAACCATCTGTAAGCCTGATACTTAAGAAACAATAAGACCCGACCGGCTGCTTCAGAGTCGGTCGGGTCTTTCGTATTCAGTTTCCCGCTATCAAATGTTCGACGAGAATCTTTATGCCTATGCCGATGAGAATGACGCCTCCGACGATCTCCGGAGCTTTTTTGAACAGTCTGCCGAAGCGGATTCCTATCCATGCTCCGGCAAAACAAACAACAAAGGTCACGGTGCCGATGAGCAGCGACGACGCCAGAATGTCAACGCTGAGTACGGCAAAGCTGATGCCCACCGCGAGCGCGTCTATGCTCGTGGCTATAGCCATCACAATCAGCATCTTTCCGCGGACAGGTGAGATCTCCTGTTCATTGCTGCCGCGGACGGCTTCGTATATCATCTTTCCGCCGATAAAGAGCAGCAGCAAAAAGGCGATCCAGTGATCGACCGACCGGATAAAGCCGCTCAGAAAGCTCGCGGCATAGAATCCTATAACCGGCATTGCCGCCTGAAACAACCCGAATACGCCCGCCATAAGAAGCGCGTATTTTATATCAAAGCGTTTTTTCAGCATTGAATTTGTCACAGACACCGCAAAGGCGTCCATAGACAGACCCACAGCTATCATAATAAGCTCAACAAAAGACAAGCTCTTTCACCCTCGCCGCCGAATAATCAGATTCAATAATTATAATGCCGGAGTAATACGCAAATATTACCACAAAGCGCGCCGAAAATCAATGCGGCTGTTTAAAAAAGAATGTTGAATATTAGTTCTATTAGAGGAAATACGTGGTATTTGCCAGAAGTTGTATTGCATTGGGCTATATTTTGTGGTATTATATAAAATAATGATGAAGAATCGCCTATTTTTTGCCTATTGTTCGCCTCCGGCTTTTAAAAGCAGATCAGCAGCTCGTGCCGGCAGGCACCGAATATCTGCCAGAAAGGAAGTTCGGAATGAGTACGATTAGTTGCGGAGATTGCGGAAGACCTATTTCCGATACCGAGAGAACGTGTCCTTACTGCGGTTTTCCGGTAAGCATGAGCATTAACATAATGCTCAGCAATAAATCGCAGCAGAGCGGTACAAATACACGCGGCTCGCATAACCCGTCAAGGCACGTGCGCACGATAACCAATAAAAACCGCGGCAGAGCAAAAAGCTCTTCTGTTTCACACGGAAAAACCTATTACAGCAAACAAGCAAGCAAAAGGGGACGCGTCAGATACGGTTCAAAAAGATCAAACTCAAAAAAATATCTTGTTTATGCCGCTGCCCTGCTCATCCTTTTATTGGTGATTGCCGGAATTATTTTCGGCATAAAGCATTGCGGCGCGGGAAAGGGTTCGGTTGCGTCCCCGGTATCCGATTCTTCGGGCTATACCTATTATGCTTACAGTAAGGACTCAAACCGCCTTTACAGGCTCGACGAGAACGACGAAGAGGCGGTTCCCGAAAAGCTTTCCGAGCACATTCCGGGAGAGCTTTTGCTCGACGGAGACTGGCTCTATTTTACAAGCACAGACGACAATAACGCTATTTACAGGGTCTCCACCGACGGATCTGAGGAGACCAAAATGGTCGACGCTTCAGCCCGAAATTTGTTCATCGAGAGCGGGTGGCTCGTCTACGAGGACAAAGATCAGGATTATGAGCAGTTCAAGATTCCGATAGGGGACGTCTCCGTTTCATCGACAAAGCCGGCGGAGAATGAAGACCATGCAGACAGCGATGGCGCCGATGACGGTAACACCGATCAAAACGCACCGGATTCTGACTCAAAGGCGGAAGATTCCGGCAATGACGGCAGCTCGGCAGAAACAACGCCCGGGACAATGAAGGTGAACAATTCAAAGCTCCCGTGGAATCTTGTGCTCGCCAACAGCAACAATATCCTCAGCGAGTCCTATGACGACAAGGTTACGCTCGGGTTTATGGAAAGCGGCAAAAAGGTGGACAAGCGCATAACCTCAAAGCTGGCCGAAATGCTGACGGCAATGAGAGACGAAATGAGCCGCTGCGACATCACGCCGACATCGTCCTACCGTTCGGTGAAGGTGCAGAAAACCTATTTTGAAAGAGCGGTTCAAAAGCAGCTCGACGCCGGCCTTAGCCAGGAGGAGGCAGAGGAGAAGGCTTCGGAAAACGTGGCTCGTCCAGGAGCTTCCGATCACAACACCGGGCTTGCCGTCGAGTTTAATGACGGCGCCAAAAGCTTCGGTGAATCGAAGGAATACAAATGGCTTAAGAAAAACGCTCACATTTACGGCTTTATCGAAAGATATCCGGAGAACAAGAAGGACGTGACCGGGTATACATGGGAGCCGTATCATTTCCGTTATGTCGGCGAGGAGGCAGCGGCCGTGATTCATGATGAGGGCATCTGCCTCGAAGAATACATATTTGAGCATAAAAGCAACTGCATAAAATGATGACGACGGCTTTTGCCGACGCGATAAAAAGACAAAAAATCGACAGGAGAAAACAGATATGAGCAATTTTACTATTGTTAACCATCCGCTTGTTCAGCATAAGCTTTCCATTATGCGCAATAAAAACACCGGAGCCAAGGACTTCAGAGAGCTTCTTTCGGAAATAACGACCCTCATGGGATATGAAATAACAAGGGATTTTCCCATGGAAGAGATCGAAATAGAAACTCCGATGCAGAAGATGAAGGCGAAATTTATCTCCGGCAAAAAGGTTGCCATCGTTCCTATTCTGCGCGCGGGTCTCGGCATGGTTGATGGACTTGTTTCGCTTCTTCCGGTGGCAAAAATAGGCCATATAGGCCTCTACAGGGATGAGCAGACTCACAAGCCGGTAGTATACTACTGCAAGCTGCCTCAGGATATAGAGGAACGCCTCGTTATAGTTGTGGATCCAATGCTTGCCACTGGCGGCAGCTCCTGCGACGCCATTCAGATGCTCAAGGAACGCGGCTGCAACAACATCCGCCTGCTCTGCCTTGTCGCTGCCCCCGAGGGCGTCAGGGCCGTGCAGAAGGAACATCCCGATGTGGATATATATACGGCAGCGCTTGACGAAAAGCTGAACGAAAACTGTTATATCCTGCCCGGCCTCGGAGACGCGGGAGACAGACTGTTCGGAACAAAATAACGATTCCCGGATATTCCCTTACGATGATATAAAACAATCCCTGCCGACCGGTATAAGGCCAGTCGGCGGGGATTTTACATTTGTTCGCAGCGGATTATTTTCGCGGGGCAGGCTGCAATTATTTTTTGCGGCGGGATCAATCCGCAAAACGCAGGAAAATCAGCCGACAAAGCTGAACCTGTCAGGCTTTAAATCATGCGGCTGTTTTTCATCGGCGGGATGACCGATGCCTATGGCTATCGCAAATTCATAACCGTCGGGGAAGCGGAGGAGTTTTTCCAGCTCCTCCTTTTTGTCGGCCTTAAAGGCTGCTTCGATCATTCCGATTATTACCGAGCCGAGCCCAAGACTCTCGGCTTCAAGCGCCAGATTCTGCACGGCTATGCCGCTGTCTATCTGCGCCCATCTTGCATTCGGATCGGCGCTGATAAAAACGCAAAGGGGAGCGTCATAGAAAATTTTCCAGTTTCTGCCCTTCATGCGTTCGATACGTGCCTGATCACCGGTTTGCCTGATATACTCGCACGCGGCAGCTTCGACCTTTTTGATTAAATCGACGTCGGTAACAAAGGTAAAATGAAAAGCCTGCGCGTTCATGCCGGTCGGCGTTGCCTTTGCGGCCTCAACAAGTGCGGAGATCTGATCGGGCAAAAGCGGCTCATCGGTGTATTTGCGGTGAGATCGTCTGTCTCTTATTACTTTTTGTACTTCGTTCATACGGTTGCCTCCCGACTGTTTAGTTTTCGCACGGGAACACTTTTATTATTCCTACTGCGTATTTGAGGATAAGAAGCGCATCCTCGGTGTTTACTCTGCCGTCGGCGTTCACATCCGCGGCGACGGTCTGGTCTGCGTCGAGCTTTATTATTCCGACGGCCGCCTTGAGTGCCATAAGGGCGTCCTCGGTGTTTACTCTGCCGTCGGCGTTTATGTCGCCGTAGACGACCGCTTCTTTATCCGCCCTGACTTTAGGAACATTTTGTCCGGAATCCTGAAGGATCTTTTCGATCGCTTCTATGGCGGCGTCCATATCTACCGGTCCCTCGACTATTTCCTGATAAAGAACGACGGTTCCGCTGCCGGTTACAGTGCCTTCGTTTTCAAACCAGATATGATCCTGACCGTCATAACGGACGCTGCCGCAGTAAAAGTCGCCGTTAAGAGCCAACGAAGCATCCTTGTGATTTACAAGCGGACTGCCCATCTGGCTTTTCAGCTCTGCTCCTTCCGCGACGGCAATACTGCCGTAATTGGATATTTCGCCGCCCATTGTTGTATACAGCTTACCGCCCGATTCGACATTTATCGCTCCGTAGTTTTCGACGTTGCCTTCAAGGCAGCCGCCGTTCCCGACCGTGACGGCAGCATACTCCGGAATGATTATATTCGCCATTGTGCGAATGGCTTGTGAGTCGGAAAGGAGAATATCATCGGTGATAAGGACAACGGTATCCATATCACCTTCGACATTTTCTCCGGCAACTATGCGTTCTCCGCCGCATGCTGCCGCCAGCTCCTCATAGCCTGACGCTTCGATCATTCTGAAGATGTTTATATCGTCCCAGTTCTCGAACCGGGTCTTCTGACCCAGCATGCCCATCATCGCCACTATGGCGGCGTCCATATCTACCGGTCCCTCGACTATTTCCTGATAAAGAATGACGGATCCGCTGCCGGTTACAGTGCCTTCGTTTTCAAACCAGATGTGATCCTGGCCGTCATAACGGACGCTGCCGCAGTAGAAAACCCCGTTAAGCTCGATAACGCCGTCGCTGCAATTAACTATTGTCGAGCCGAAACGCGATTCCAGCTCGGCGCCCTCGCAGACGGTGATGATTCCGTGGTTTTGCGAACGGTCACCCTGGGTGGTGCGGTAGGCTCCGCCCGGTTCGACCGTTATTGTGCCGTAATTCAGTGAACTGCAAACGGCCTCGCCGCCGTTCTTTATGATAACCTGTCCGTCGTTCTGATAAAAATCGGCGTCGATGCCTCCGCCATTTTCCACAACGACAGTGCCTTTGTTGATAACCTTACCGTTTGGCAGAGGAGGCGTCATCCAGTCGCCCTCATAGGAGGGCCAGAGAGAGCCGATGAAGCCGTTTTCTCCGACGGTAAGAGTTACGCCTTGTTCAACGGTCATAACAGTGTCGCTGTAGTTTTCCAATCTGCCGGAATCGTACCTGATGAAACAATCTTTCGTAACGGTGAAATCCGCCGCGATATTAATCGCGGAAACAGGCTTGGTTTTGTTCAGCGCCGCTGCAAGCTCACCCTCATTTCTGACCTCGATCGTCAGGCCGTCAGCTGCCTGCACGAACGGAACCGAGGCCGACAAAACGGAGAAAGCCATAGCAAGCGTCAACATAACGCACAATAGTTTTTTTCCCTTCATCTTTTCAAGTCCTCCCTAAAATAGTTTTTATATCTTATTCACCGGACGGGATCCGGTCATAAACCCAACTGTCTTTTCAGGCTCTTGCAGATGCTGAATGTGTTATAACCCGTATTGCGGATTTTTTCTATGCGTTCAGGACGCCTTTGGTCCTTTGACACGCTTATTTTTCCATTGCCGACAGATCGAGCCTGTCGTAACCCTTCAAAAACGCGTACAGCTTTTCCCTGATGATGTTTTCGCCGCCTGCGCTGTCCGATTCGATGTTTACCGGAATGACTGGATCATGCAGCGAAACGCGCAGCAGGAACCATCCGTCGCCGTTATCCCTGTCGAAATAGACGCGGATTCCCTCGTAATTGTCGTCCGCTACCGTCCAGCCGGTCTGCTTTGCCGAGTATTCGGTCAGTTCCTTTACGACCTTTGCGCCGTACGCGCCGAAATCTTCGCCGCTGATGTTAAGACGGTATTCGGCCGACTCCACCGGCTCAGCGAGGCTATCGATGAGCGAACCGAGCGTCTTGCCCTGTTTGCGCAGCTTTGCGAGCTCGATGACCAGCTTGACGGCAAGATATGCTCCGTCGTCAAGGAAGTAGTTTTCCTTCAACGCGGCGTGGCCGGAGGTTTCGATCATTATCTGGCAGTCGGTACCCGCTTTATTGAGCTCTATTCCCTTGTTGATGACATTTTTATAGCCTCTCTTAAAGCGCAGATGAACGCCGCCCTTTTCTTTGATAAAATCAGCAAGCCCGGTGGACGTTACCGAGTCGGTGACGATATACGTGCCCTTGTGCTGCTGGAGGATGATTGCCGAGATCAGCGCGATAAGACGGTTGCGGTTAAACTCGCTGCCATCAGAGTCCACCGCCGCCGCGCGGTCAACGTCGGTATCGAAGATGAGTCCGAGGTCCGCCTTGCTGTCGATAACGGCCTTTTGAATAAAGCTCATGGCTACCTTGTCCTCGGGATTGGGAATATGGTTCGGGAATGTGCCGTCGGGATCAAGGAACAGGCTGCCGTTTATATCTGCTCCCAGCGGAGCGAGAACCTTAGTTGCAAAAAAGCCGCCCGCACCGTTGCCTGCGTCAACAACGATTTTCAGCCCCTCAAGCGGTCTTTCACCTCCGACCCCGGAGGTTATCTTATTGCGAAAATGCTCGGCGTAGCTTTCCATGAAATCCACTTTTGTTATGCTTCCGCCGCCTGCGTCGAGTCCATCGGGCAGGCCTTCGCACGTTGACAGTATTTCAGTGATGTCGCCCTTGTCCAGCCCGCCGGTCCTGACGAAGAATTTCAACCCGTTGCGATTAAAGGGCAGATGGCTTGCCGTTATCATTATGGAGCCGTCATATTCAAAGCCGGGGGTGACAAGACTCATGAACATTGCAGGAGTCGTAGCCATGCCGCAGTCGATGACACTGACACCCATTTCACACATCGCGGTCATTACAGCCTGCGACAGCGCAGGACCGGATATCCTGGAATCTCTGCCGACGGCGATCAAAAGCCCGTCAACAGGTTTATTCTGCTTTTCGGAAAGCCACAGAGCAAAGCTCTTTGCTATTGTCGCTGCGGCTTCATTGGTCAGATTTACATGCTGACCCTCGATGCCTTCAAGCGCAATACCTCTTACATCGCTGCCGTTTTGTAATTTTTTATAATCGATACTCATAATCATTCTCCTGTTTTTTGAAGTCAAAATGCCTTGAAACATACAAAACTGCATGTATTTTATAAAAATATCATACCATATCGGTGAAAAACATTCAACTGAAACAAGGATATTTCTGAGGAAAATTCGTATAAAAACGACAGAAGCAATAGAGCGGTAAATATTCTGACATACTGGCTTTTTGCCGCGATAATTGCCGCCTGATTTAAATGCACTCGTTTTCAAATGAAAATGGATTGATTTATTTTGTAAAATAGTATACAATAAATAAAATAGTACGGCGTTGCTGCCGATTATAGATTCAAGGAGGATACAGAATGAAGAAGGCCATATGCATTCTTATCGCAGCTTTAATGCTTCTTGCTGCATTTTACATACCCGCTGCCGCCGCTGAAAATGATGCTCCCAATCCGGTAGCCGGAAGTATTGTAAGCGCCTGCGCAAAAAAAGCGGGCGATGAAATCAGAGAGAGGATCGGATCGGACGCGGGAATCATAAGCAAAAGCCTGAAAGCTGATGAACTTAAAAGCTCCGGTATTATTGACGTCAAGCCTGTAGACGAGGACGAGCTTTCCGCCTCCGGCACTTTCACGATCTCCGATAACACCCTTGCGGGCATTTGCGAGGAAGGCGGACTCACAAGAACCAGCGGAAATACATTCAGAAGGGCCGAGGCCGAGCTGGTTCAGCAAATGGACATAAGCGGCTCAGACGTTAAGAGCCTTTCCGGCCTGGAATACTTCACCGGTCTGCAGCAGCTTGCCTTTGATGATTGCAGCGTCACAAGCATTACTCCGCTCAAATCCCTCAGTAAACTCACCTATCTTTCCTTTTCCGGAAATTCCGTATCAAGCATTTCCGACCTTTCGGGATTGACAAGTCTTGCTTTCCTCGATGCGAGCGACAACAACATCTCTTCGCTGTCCGCCGTATCAAATATGACCGATCTTGAGGTACTGCTTGCCGGAAACAATGCAAAGCTGACCTCTCTGCCAACCCTTTCCAAGTGTAGGAAGCTCACGGTTATCGACGTGTCATACTGCGCGATTACAAGCTGCGCACAGCTTTCCGGATTAAGCAACCTCACCACAGCGGGATTTGCGAGCAATAATCTCAGCGGCGCCTTCCCTTCCCTTTCATCCATGACGTCGCTTGAGCTGCTCGATGTGGGATTCAACGCGATAACGAGTATATCGAACATGTCCAAGCTGACAAACCTCAGAATACTCAGTATCGGCTGCAACGGCATAGAGGATATTTCGGGGCTCTCGTCGCTGAATAAGCTCAACATACTGATTGCATTCAACAACTCCATCGCTTCTCTCGAGCCTCTTGCAGGCAAAAAATCCATCAACGCCATTATGGTGGATACCTATAAGTACTCAACAGAGGAAATAAACAATTTTAAGGCAAATGGTGTAAACATCAAGAGTATAAACAACAGGAACCTCATTGCCGATCTCTATCCTATCATTGACTGCGACGGGCTTGAATGGTTCACCGCATCAGGCAACGGAATCGGCGACATAACCCCGCTTATTACCCTGCCCAATCTGATAATTGTTGACATTGAGAATAACTGCATAGATACCGTCGATCCCAACAACAAGAATTACCTTGAAATGCTCCAGAAGGCAACGGCTGACGGAAACGAGGAAGCAAATTCCGACGTCCAGACGCAGTTTGTCAATCTGGGAATACTGGATGACGGAGATACATTCGGATCTCTGTATGAAACTCCGGTTTTCGGCGTGCAGGATGTTGCTTACCGTCCGGCCACCTCGCCCTCCGTGATGTATACAAAAGAGGGCGCAAAGCTGTCATGGACGGCTGCGGAGCAGCTCACATCCCCGGTGAAAACGACGACGGGATACCAGATATTCCGCAGCGAAAGCGCAAGCGGGAAATTCAGACTTGTAGGCTCGGTCACATCCAAGGACATAGAGTCCTACACCGATACCACAGTACAAAGCGGCAAAACCTACTACTACAGGATCAGAGCGTATAAAGACACAAGCGTTCGCAGATGCTCTGCCGCTTGTACCGAAACGCTGGAATACACCCACAATACCCAGGCGCCGTCAGGGATTCTCGGTGACATCAACGGAGACAAAAAAGTTAACACCGAGGACGCTCTTATCGCACTTAAGGCTGCTGTCGGAATCGTCAGCCTTGACGCGGCACAAAAGGCAGTCGCCGATGTAAACGGAGACGGCGCAGTCAATACCGAGGACGCCTTGCTCATTCTAAAATATTCTGTAGGCATCATAAGGAAATTCCCTGCATAACAACCCGAAAGTCCCGACATTCCAAGCCGCAGTTCTTTTCGACTGCGGCTTATGTTATGTCTGCGCCGCCGGCAAAGGCCAGAGCATTGTATTGCGCGAAATTGTGAAAAAATATCAATTATTTTTAAAAGCCATTTACAAAAAAGATTTTTTGAATTATACTTACACTGTATGTTGATTTTTGTCCTATTACGTTGATTTGTGAAAACCGGCCGAAGGATTAATTCGGCTCATTTTGTTCATCCGTCAAGCAATTTGAAAGGAATGGTCGTATAATGAACAGTAATTTCCCGAGAGTAATAACTCTCCTCAGGAAGGAAAAGGGCCTCAGCCAGAAATCCGTTGCACAGGATCTTGGCGTATCACAGGCGCTCCTTTCTCACTATGAAAAGGGAATCCGCGAATGCGGCCTTAACTTTCTTGTTCAGATAGCGAATTATTATGATGTTTCCTGCGACTATCTCCTTGGACGCTCAAACGAAAGAAGCGGCGCCCTGATCAATTATGAGGACATACCGGAGCCGGAGCAAAGCGGCAAGGAAAACCGTCTCAAGGGCAGCGTTCTGCCTGCGCTCAACAAAAAGCTTATCGCAAACAGCCTCAACATTCTTTTTGACAAACTGCAGGGCGTCAACAATAAAACACTTACCAACGAAGCGACAAAGTTCCTCATGCTCAGCGTTTACCGCATGATACGTATGGCCAACAGCACATCTCCGGGCTTTGAAAAGGGAGCTTTTTCCGTTTCTGACGCGCAGTATACCGCACTTTCCACTGCGGCAATGCAGATTTGTGAGAGCAACGCCCTTCAGCTGATGAACGGAGAATATGTTCAGGGGGATAAGCTGGAAAACAGCAGAGATATGAACATATCCCTTGAAACTCTCGCGAAGGACTACCCGCTGTTTTCGTCGTCGCTGCTCAGCCTTATCAAATCCAGCGAAACAACCATGCTTGAGCTGATCAAATAACATAAACAATTTCAGCGGCCTGCCGCTGTCATATCCGCTGTTTGCGGCGGAAACCTGTTGCACAGGAGGATTTTCATGAAAAGAATTATTATTGCCGTCAAGGCGGCTGTCGCCGTCTTGCTTGTTTCCTGCCTTCTTGCCGGATGCTCGTCGCCTGTCATTTCCGAAAAGGTCCTGAACTCCATGATGGGTGCATATCAGTATGCCGGAGACATGATCGAACAGATCAGGACCGAAGGCCTGGAAAGCATAACCTCTGTTTTCAAGAGCAGCAATACCGATGAGGATGAGGAGGAAAGCTCATCCAAGCCCAAAAGCTCCTCTGAGAGTTCTTCGGAAAGCTCCGAGGAGGATTCATCAACGCCCTCTTCGCAGGAAAACTCAAAAGAGGTTTCGGAAAAAACAGAATAAACCGGTAATAACATTTTAATCTGCCTAAAGTGTTTTGCTATCCGCCGACCGCCTGTAAATCATATTTTGTTTACAGGCGGTTTTTATAAAAATCCATAAAATGATTTAAAAGGGAGAAAAACATGGATAATTTTACATTTTACAGTCCAACATATTTTGTTTTCGGGCGCGATACTGAAAAAGAAACCGGAAGGTATGTCAAGCGATTCGGCGGCACGAAGGTACTCATCCATTACGGCGGCGGCAGCGCGGTCAGATCGGGACTGATCGACCGAATCAAGGCTTCTCTTGATGCGGCGGGCGTCGCTCATGTTGAACTTGGCGGAGTAAAGCCAAATCCGCGCAGCGGACTTGTCTATAAGGGGATTGAGCTCTGCAAAAAGGAAGGCGTTGATTTCGTTCTTGCAGTCGGCGGCGGCAGCGTTATCGACAGCTCCAAAGGCATCTGCATCGGAGCGTGCTATGACGGAGACTTCTGGGATTTCTACAAGAGCGACCGTTTCGTTGAAAAGGCTCTTCCGGTCGGAACCGTTCTGACCATCCCGGCTGCGGGCAGCGAAGGTTCTCCCGATTCCGTCGTGACCCATGAGGACGGCATGCTCAAGAGAGCGGCTCACGGCGAACCGCTCAGGCCGGCGTTTTCCATCCTGAATCCCGAGCTGACCTTTACCCTTCCCGCATATCAGACGGCATGCGGCGCGACAGACATCATGGCGCATGTTTTTGAGAGATATTTCACCAACACGCCGGAGGTTGAAGTCAGCGACAGACTGTGTGAAGCTCTGCTGCTCACCATGATCAAAGAAACACCGAGGGTCATCGAAGACCCATGCAACTATGAAGCCAGGGCAAATATCATATGGGCAGGCACGGTCGCCCATAATGATATTTGCGGCGTCGGACACGCGCAGGACTGGGCGAGCCATTCCATCGAGCATGAGCTTTCCGCTCAGTATGACTGCGCTCACGGCGCAGGCCTCGCCGTTATTTTCCCGGCGTGGATGAAGTATGTTTATAAGCACGATACAGACAGATTCGTACGGTTCGCCGTTAATGTTTGGGGCTGTAAAAAGAACGGGACCGATCCCGAAAAGACAGCTCTCGAGGGTATCGCCTGCGTGGAAAGATTCTTCAGATCCATAGGAATGCCGACGTCTTTTGCCGAGATAGGCGCAAAGGAAGAGGATATCCCGAAAATGGCCAAGAAGTGCTTTGACGAGATAAACGGCGACACGACCATAGGAAATTTTGTTAAGCTGGGCGAAAAGGAAGTAGCCGACATCTACAGACTGGCTTTGAATAACTGAATACCGGGCAAATAATTCATCCGCCGCGGCGCTGAACACGCTGCGGCGGATATTTTACCGATTTTTATAGCTGCCGACATGAATGTTAAAAAGCCGACCTGTCAAGGTCGGCTTTTGTCGTTTGCACAATATCCCGAAAACCGTGGATTACTGGTTTTCTCTCATCTTGTTGAAGCACTCGCTGCAATATACAGGACGGTCTTCACGAGGCTGGAAGGGGACTCTTGCTTCACCGCCGCAGGCAGCGCAGGTAGCGGTAAACATCTCGCGCTCCTGTCTTGTAGCGTTTTTGCGGGCGTCACGGCAGGGCTTGCATCTCTGCGGCTCATTGACAAAGCCTCTGGAAGCGTAGAATTCCTGTTCGCCGGCTGTGAATACGAATTCTGCTCCGCATTCCTTGCAAACTAATGTTTTGTCTTCGTACATGATAAATACCTCTCTTGAGTTAATAATAAGCCCTCGGACGGATTGAAACCGACATCTTTGCAAAACAACGCTCTGTAATCACCGATCTATTCTCTCATATGCTGCCGTCAAAACGGATTTCTGCTTCGGCCGGAGAGAAAACCCCGCCGCGCAGGTAAATCCGAAAAACTTTCGCATAAATCAAGTCAACCATTGACTATACTTTTAAGCTACATTGGGCATATATTCATCCCTGTAAAAAACAGGAAAGAATTACATTACTGTCGCAGTTTGCGCCGTACACGCTGCAAAGCATTATCAACCGTCTTTGGAGAGGCATTAATTCTTTGAGCAATTTCGAGATAGGAACAACCGCTGAGATACAATAAAAAGGTCCGTTTTTCCAATTCGGTCAGATCGCTGTTGATTTTCCTGCTGATTCTTTCCGTTTCTTCGCCTGAAATTATGATGCTTTCGGGCTCCGACGACGAGGAGGCGGCAATATCGCGGCTTTCGCCCGAATCGATATATACAAGACGCTCTCTTGGAATTGCGGAGTTTTTATTTTCGTGGCGAAGCCGTGACAGCATCATACGCTCGGCGCACAGCATGGCATAAGTCCTGAAGGAAGCGCCCTTTTCGTAATCGAAGCTGTTGACGGCAAAAAGCAAACCGATCAGACCCTCCTGCGAGAGATCCTCCCGTTCAACCGTCGATGACCTGCAAAGCTCGTTTGCGCGGCTGCGGATGAGCGGATAATATCGCTTTATAAGGGTATCGGCGGCTTTGTTATCGCCGGAAAGCATGAGCTGTCTTAAAACAGAATCATCGGCGGAAGAGTACGCTACGACATTATCTGCATGCATGCTTCTCCGTCACCTCATGCTTGATTAATCCCATTCATTTTAACTGATTAAACCTGATTTGTCAATAGTAGTGCTAAAAAATTATATGATTTTACAGTGAAATATTGTTAATAATATAATCCTTGCATATATTTTGCAGAATAATATATACCGCGCGTTTACATTTGAATATGAAAAAACGGCTTTGCGAAAAAAATCTCCGCCGGAGCTCCGGCGGAGATTGAATCTTATCAGTATTCTATTACGCCCTCATAAATGAGGTCAGCGTTTCCGGTGAGAAATACGGCGTCGTCTGTGTAATTGACAATGAGATCACCGCCGCGCACCTTTACGGTTACGTCTATGCCCTTAGTGCAGTAGCCGTTTTCGCAGGCTGCCACAACGGCCGCGCACGCGCCGGTTCCACATGCGAGAGTTTCACCGTTGCCGCGCTCCCAAACACGCATTTTAAGCGTGCTCTTGTTGATTACGCGGACAAATTCGGTGTTGATTTTTTCGGGGAAGATTTTGCTGTTTTCAAAAACAGGCCCGATTTTTTCAACATCTACGGCGTCAACCCTGTCGCAGAAGACGACGCAGTGCGGATTGCCCACACCGACGCAGGTTATGTTGTAATGACTGCCGCCTATTTTGGTCGGATGGTTCACTACCTTGTCGGCGTTGATGTCGACCGGTATCTTTTTGGGATCGAGCTCAGCCTTGCCCATGTTGACGCTGACCGAGCGGACCTTGCCGTCATAGGTGTAAAGCTGAAGCTCCCTTATACCGCTTATGGTTTCGATGGAAAGATGGTCCTTGTGTACGATTCCGTTGTCATACAGGTACTTTGCGACGCAGCGGATGGAGTTGCCGGCCATTTTGCCTTCGCTGCCGTCCTTGTTGAATATGCGCATTTTTGCATCGGCTACCTTGGACTGCTCGATAAGAACGATGCCGTCGCCGCCGATCCCGTAATGCCTGTCCGCATAGGTTATGCAGAGCGATTCGGGACAGGAAATGCTGTCGTCAAAATTGTTGAAGTAAATGTAGTCGTTGCCGGAACCCTGCATTTTGGAGAAGGGCATTTTGGTTTTTTGGGTGCGCATTTTGTTGATGTTGACCAGTTCCGTATTAAACTGATTGTAGCGCGAATGGATTATGTCGGCCAGAGCATTTGCTGTGTCGAGCGATGTTATGCAGGCAACGCCGAGCTGCAGCGCCCTGCGGTGGAATGTGATGTAATGCTCTATATCGCGCTGCTTTGACGCGCCGGTGTAGATAACGTAATCTATTTCGCCGCTTTCCAGCATTTCGATTGCGCTGTTGTCCTTGTCCAGTTTGTTTATTGTCGTGACGTCGACATCAAGCTGACGGATGACCTTTGCGGTGCCTTCGCTGGCGAATATTTTGAGTCCGAGGTCAGCGAATTTCTTGGCAATCTGGATTATCTCAGGCTTGTCCGAATCACCGACGGTGAAATAAACGCCGCCGTGATGATCCAGCTCATTGCTGTGGATCTTGTAGCCTGCCGAGACAAGTCCCTTGAACAGAGCCTCGTTGAGTGTCTTGCCGATGCCGAGAACCTCGCCGGTGGACTTCATTTCCGGACCGAGCGCCGAGTTCACGTCGTTGAGCTTCTCAAACGAGAACACAGGAACCTTTACGGCATAGTAGGGCGGAGTCTTGTAAAGTCCCGTACCGTAGCCGAGATCCTTCAGCGGCTGACCGATCATGACGCGGGTCGCCAGATCGACCATGGGAACTCCGGTGACCTTGCTGATGTAGGGGATGGTTCTGGAAGCTCTGGGATTAACCTCGATGACGTACAGCTCGTTTTCATAGATGAGGTACTGGATATTGACCAGTCCCTGCGTTCCGAGAGAAAGAGCCAGCTTTTCGGAGCATTCGATTATGGTTTGCAGCATTTTGTCGTTGAGGCTGTACGGCGGATAAACGGCGATGGAGTCGCCGCTGTGAACGCCGGCGCGCTCAATATGCTGCATGATGCCGGGAATGAGAACATCCTTGCCGTCGGAGATAACGTCAACCTCAAGCTCTGTGCCCATCATGTATTTGTCGATGAGGACAGGATTTTCTATTTTTTGCGAAAGGATGATGTCCATGTACTGCTCGACCTCATCCTTGTTGTAGGCAATGGTCATATTCTGGCCGCCGATAACATAGGACGGACGCAGCAAAACGGGATAACCAAGTTTTTCGACCGCGTCAAAGGCTTCATCCTTGGTCATGACCGAAAGTCCCTTGGGCCTTCTGATATTAAACCTTTCAAGCAGAGCGTCAAAGCGCTCTCTGTCCTCGGCGACGTCAATGCTTTCGGCAGATGTACCGAGAATGCGTATGCCCATTTTGTCGAGGAACTTTGTCAGCTTGATGGCCGTCTGTCCGCCGAAGGCGACGACGACGCCGATGGGATCCTCGACCTTGATGATATTGTAAACGTCCTCGGGGGTGAGCGGCTCAAAATAGAGTCTGTCGGCGGTATCAAAGTCGGTGGATACCGTTTCGGGGTTGTTGTTGATTATGACGACCTCATAGCCCAGCTTTTTCAGCGTCCATACGCAGTGAACAGAGGAATAGTCGAATTCTATGCCTTGACCGATCCTTATGGGACCGGAGCCCAAAACGATTATTCTGGGTTTGCCAGAGCGTTTTACCGCTCGTGCCTCGCAGTGGTCATCGTAGGTGGAATAAAAGTAGGGGGTCACCGCTTTGAATTCGGCGGCGCAGGTATCGACCATCTTGTAAACGGCGTCGCGCGGATTCTGCACCTTACAGCCGGAAATGCGCTCGAGCGCCTGGTCGGTATAACCCATGCGCTTGCCGGTGATATACCTTTCATCGTCGAGACCGTTTGCGGCTATATCGTCCTCAAAGTCGATAAGGTTTTGCAGCTTATATATAAACCATTCGTCGATCATGGTCTTTTCGTGTATCTCTTCAACCGAAACGCCGTCGCGCAGCGCCTTGAAAATGCTGAACAGGCGCAGATCGTTCATGTCGGAAATATCGCCCGCCTTGGGTGAATTGAGGGTGTCGAGCGAGATTTCGGCGCCTCTGACCGCTTTCATAATGGCCATCTCAAAGGTCGGCGCGATGGACATGACTTCACCGGTCGCTTTCATCTGGGTTCCAAGCTTACGGCTTGCGTTTACGAATTTGTCGAAGGGCCACTTGGGGAATTTTACGACGACATAGTCGATGGTCGGCTCGAAGCAGGCGCAGGTTTCGCCCGTGACGTCGTTTTGTATCTCGTCGAGGGTAAAGCCGAGGGCGATCTTGGTCGTCACCTTTGCTATCGGGTAGCCGGTCGCCTTACTTGCCAGAGCGGACGAACGCGATACTCTGGGGTTGACTTCGATGACGGCGTATTCAAAGCTCTCGGGATTGAGGGCAAACTGGCAGTTGCAGCCGCCTTCTATCTCCAGCGCCTGTATAATATCAAGAGAAGCCTTGCGCAGCATCTGATATTCTGTGTCGGAAAGGGTCATGGCAGGAGCGACTACTATGCTGTCGCCGGTGTGGACGCCTACCGGATCGACGTTTTCCATTGAACAGATGGTGATGGCGTTGCCGACGCTGTCGCGCATTACCTCAAACTCTATCTCCTTCCAGCCGTAGATGTATTTTTCAACAAGGATCTGGCTGATAGGGGAGAGCATAAGACCGTTCTTTGCGATGACGGTGAATTCGTCCATATTGTATGCGACGCCGCCGCCGGTTCCTCCGAGAGTGAACGCCGGCCTGATGATTACGGGAAAGCCTATGCGCTCCGCTGTTGTCTTTGCATCCTCAAGGGTCGTCGCGATGTCGGAGGCTATGCAGGGTTGGCCGATGGATTCCATCGTTTCCTTGAAAAGCTCTCTGTCCTCGGCCTTGTCGATGGCTTCGGCGTTTGTGCCGATAAGACGCACGCCCATCTTTTTGAGGTAGCCCTCGTGGTCCAGCTTCATGGCTACGGTCAGGCCGGTCTGACCGCCGAGCCCTGCCAGAATACTGTCCGGACGTTCCTTTTCGATTATTCTCTTGACCGTGTCGACCGTGAGCGGCTCGAGGTATATTTCGTCGGCTATCATCTTATCGGTCATGATGGTCGCCGGATTGGAGTTGACGAGAACGACGTCAAGCCCCTGCTGCTTTAAAACACGACACGCCTGAGTGCCGGCATAGTCAAATTCGGCGGCCTGTCCGATGACAATGGGGCCTGAACCGATGACGAGAACCTTTTTGATATAGCTGTTAAGCGGCATTAGTCATTTCCTCCCATCAGTTCAATAAATCTGTCAAAAACAAATTCGGTATCGACCGGGCCTGGCGCTTCGGGGTTAAACTGCACCGAGAAGGCGTTGAGGTCGGGATAATCAATACCCTCGCAGGAATTGTCGTTAGCGTTTACATATCTCAACTTGCCGTCGGTTTTTTTAATGCTGTCGGCGTCTATCGCGTAGCCGTGATTCTGACTTGTTATGTATGTCTTTCCCAGCACAAGATCCTTTACCGGCTGGTTTGCGCCTCTGTGCCCGTATTTGAGCTTAATGCGTTCGGCGCCGTTGGCGAGAGCCAGAAGCTGATGACCGAGACAGATTCCGAAAATCGGCTTTTTGCCGACGAGCTTCTTGATCTGCTCGATGCATTCGGTATTCTCCAGAGGATCGCCGGGTCCGTTGGACAGCATTATTCCGTCGGGATCGCCGGCTAAAATCTCTTCTGCGGCGGTATTATACGGCACACAGGTGACCTCGCAGCCGCGCTCGGCCAGCTTTGTATCCATATTGTACTTGGAACCGTAGTCGATAAGGGTTACCCTGTATTTTGCTTCGCCTTCGGGTTTTGTTACGCTTTTCTGCATGGAGCTGACGCTTTTTACAGCGTTTATTATCCTGTAATCGGCAAGACCCTCAAGGACGCCGTCGGTCAGCTCGGGGACGATTTTCGCGTTCATTACGCCGTTTTCGCGGATAACGGTGGTCAGCTGTCTGGTATCGACGCCGTAAATACCGACAATGCCCTTTTCTTTAAGGAAGGAATCCAGATCACCCTCGCAGCGGAAATTGCTCGGATGCTCGCACCATTCCCTTACAACATAGCCGTTGACATAGCTGCCGTCGCTTTCAAAATCGGACCTGATTATTCCGTGATTGCCTATAAGAGGGAATGTTTGAATAACTATCTGTCCGTAATAGCACGGATCGGTAAGCGTTCCGATATATCCGCCCATACCTGTGGTGAATACCAGCTCGCCTGTCGCGCATCCCTCTTTTCCGAAGGATTTACCCTCGAAAATATCTCCGTTTTGCAGTACAATGTAAGCCTTTTTAATAGAAATCATCCCTTTCAGAAGCGTTGCTTCGGTGTTTCCTCTGCGCAAAAGCCAAACGGCTTCTGCAAAAAGGCAAAATTTTTTTATCGACGAAACGACCCGGAGAAGGTATGACGCCTTCAACGGCCGAAAACATGAGCAAGGCGCGCTCATGTCGGTCGATAAAATCACCGAAATTATGTGACTGCGCCGTTTATCGGTGGTGCGGCGCAAAGCGTATTAAATGGTCAGCAGGGGCGAAAAAGCCTCTGCGGCGAGATTCGCCCGAATTTGTCATCATATTATTTTATCAATAAATGGCGATTATATCAAGAAGGTAATTCAAAATCTATAGTAAGTACATAAATACAGATTATTCTGCATAAATATTTCCGAAAAATGCACAATATACTGATGCGCGCAGACCGGCAACCACATTATTTTGGAGCAGACAGGCGTCAGTTGCCGATAGAATGTGCATAAAGATTTATACACGTATCAAATGACGGCCGGTATTCTATTAGGGCGCATACCGAAAAAACGGTATGCGCCTGAAAAACACTATGCCTTTTTCATCAGTTTAACAAGGACCGCCTTTTGAGCGTGCAGCCTGTTTTCGGCTTCGTCGAAGATCTCATTCGCGTGTGCTTCAAAGACCTCGTCGGTTATCTCTTCGCCGCGGTGTGCAGGCAGGCAATGCTGAACCATGCAGTCGCTCTTTGCGACCGACATCACTTCATTATTAACCTGATAGCCGGCAAACGCCTTGCGGCGGTCTGCGGCTTCGCCCTCCTGGCCCATGGAGGCCCAGACGTCGGTATAGATAACGTCGGCGTCTGCCGCGGCTTCGAGGATATTTTCGGTGCAGACAAAGGTGCCGTTTTCCTTTGCCCATGCCATAATGTCAGCGTCGGGCTGATAATCGCCGGGGCAGGCGATGGAAACAGACATGCCGGTCTTGATTCCGCCGACAATAAGAGAGTTTGCCATATTGTTGCCGTCACCGATGAAGCAGAGCTTTCTGCCATCGAAGGTGTCTTTGTATTCTTTGATGGTGAGAAGATCGGCAAGGACCTGACAGGGATGGCAATAGTCGGTCAGGCCGTTGATAACGGGAATGGAGCCGTATTTTGCGAGATCTTCGACCTCCTGCTGTTCAAAGGTTCTTATCATAATGCCGTCAAGATAGCGGGAGAGAACCCTTGCGGTATCCTGAACGGGTTCGCCTCTGCCTATCTGAAGATCGCGTGAGCTGAGGAAAAGGGCGATGCCTCCGAGATCATACATACCGACCTCGAAGGAAACCCTCGTTCTTGTCGAAGACTTCTGAAAAATCATACCAAGCGTCTGACCCTTGAGGTGGTGATGCTCGATACCGTTCTTTTTTTCTTCCTTGAGCTGTGCTGCCAGATCGAGTAATTCAAATATCTCGCTGCGGCTGAGATCGCCCAGCTTGAGTAGGTGTTTCATGCGGTGATATTCCTTTCATCTTTGCTGCGGCATGATTTGTGCCGATTGTTTATGTTATTCTTCTATTACCTCTTTGACGATACCTACTGCTTTGGTCAGCAGCTCGGCGGGTATGTTGAGCGCGGGCAGCAGGCGCACCCTGTCCTTGGCCGTGAGGACAAGAACGCCTCTTTCGCGGCATTTGTCCATTATTTCATGTGCGTCCTTTGTTGTCTTTATTCCTATCATGAGACCCATGCCGGTGACGCTTTCAACATTTTTCGCTCCGCGGAGCATTTCTTTTATCAGGTTTCCCTTTGCGGCGACCTCATCCATAAGCCTGTCGTCGATGCGCTCAAATATGCTCACAGCTCCTGCGCAGACGACAGGATTTCCGCCGAAAGTAGAGCCGTGCGTTCCGGGGGTCAGGACATTTTCGACCTTTTCTCCGAATACGCAGACGCCTATCGGAAGTCCGCCGCCAAGACCCTTTGCGGTGGTAAAGATATCAGGCAGGATGCCGTAGTTCATAAAGGAGTAGAGCATTCCTGTTCTGCCGTTTCCGCTCTGCACCTCGTCGATGATGACGAGAATATCGTTGGCTTTCGCCGCCTCGACAACATAAGCCGCATATTCTTTATCAAGAGGATTGACGCCTCCCTCACCCTGAATAAGCTCCATCATAACGGCACAGCAGCCGCCTTTTGCAATCGCGTCGTCAATGGCTTTTATATCGCCGGGCTCGACATATTCAAAACCCGGCGTAAAGGGCATAAAGAAATTGTGCAGAGAATCCTGTCCGGTCGCTGTCAGCGTTGTAACGGTTCTGCCGTGGAAGCTCTGCCTGAGCGTGATTATTGTGCTCCTGCCCTCGCCGTATTTGTCAAAGGAATACTTTCTCGCAGCCTTTATAGCGCATTCATTTGCTTCCGCGCCGGAGTTGCCGAAAAACACCTTTTTCATGCCGGTTCTTTCGCACAGCATCTGCGCCAAAACCGACTGCGGCTTTGTGTAATAATAGTTGCTGGCGTGCTGTATGCTGCATGCCTGATCGCATACCGCCTTTTGCCATTTCTCGTCGCAGCCGCCGAAAATGTTGACGGCAATGCCGCTGCCCAGATCTATATATTCTCTGCCCTCGTTATCATAAACAAAGCTGCCCTGAGCTTTGCAAAGCTCAAGATCTGCCCTGCCGTAAGCGTGGGCTATATACTTGTTGTCAAGCTGTTTTGTGTTCATGTCAGTCCCCCGAAACCTACTTTAAAAACATTGTGCCGATACCTTCATCGGTGAGAAGCTCGATGATAATGGAATGCGGAACGCGTCCGTCTATGATAAATACTCGCTTTACGCCGTCGTTTACCGCCTTGACGCAGCACTCTATCTTTGGTATCATGCCGCCCTGAATTATTCCCTCTCCGATGAGCGCGTCGATCTCGTCGACGCTGACCTTGTCTATGAGGGTGGACGGATCGTCCTTATCGCGCAGCAGGCCGCTTATATCGGTCATGGAAATCAGACTTTCCGCCTGCAGGATCCCAGCAATGGAAGCCGCCGCGGTGTCGGCATTTATGTTGTAGACATTGCCTTCCGAATCCCAGCCGACCGTTGATACAATCGGAATATAGCCCTTGTCGAGCACATCGAGGATGGGCTTTGCGTCAACGCTGACTATTTCGCCGACATATCCGTGAATATCGTCGAGCCGTCTGGCCTTTATCATATGACCGTCTATGCCGGAAAGCCCCATTGCCTTGCCGCCGATATTTTCAATGAAATTCACGAGGCTTTTGTTGATCTTACCGGCCAGAACCATCTGGACGACGTCGGCGGTCTCCTTATCGGTGACGCGCAAACCGTCGATAAACTGCGACTTCATGTTCATGCGCTCCATGGTTTCGGAAATTTCCGGTCCGCCGCCGTGCACGAGAACCACCTTTATGCCGACAAGCGACAGCAGGACAATATCGCCCATGACGGCCTGCTTCAGCTCTTCGTTTATCATTGCGTTTCCGCCGTACTTGATGACAACGATCTTATTTGTATATTTCTGGATGAAAGGCAGAGCGTGGGTCAAAACCTGTGCCCGCTGTGCGTTTGATAAATGCATTGCCATTACCTCTTTCGTTTGCTGCGTTTTGCCTGTTTTGCATGCTTTGCGGCATATTCCTGCCAGTCGATAATATCGCTGCCCTTTACAATAAAGCTGCGTTCCGCTATTTCCGCAAGCGGGAAATCAGACAGCGAATCGGAATAAAACCGTTCAAAACGCTCGCTGCCGTACTTTTCACGGAATCTGCGGAGTTTTTCCCGCCCGTGGCAGTTAAGTCCGGCGTATTTGCCGGTGCTTTTATCAACCTCGGAGGCTATGAGGCAGCCGACCCCCAGCTTTTCACAGGGTATTCTGAGAAGAAATTCAGGTGACGCCGAAATTATAACATCATCATCGCATCTTAAATCAAGATAAAAACTCTTTATCCTGCAAAATTTCTTATCCCAGAAGCCTTCTGCAAGAGCGTCGGTATCTCCGAGCCTTTTGAAATAGGTGTAAAAGCATTCCTTGAACTGCGTTTTATTTATTAAGCGCAGAGCATACAGCAGGAAGCTGAAGCTCTGATAGGGGAGCGAGAGCAGGATCTTCGGGCGCTTTCTCAAGCAGTAAAAGTAAAAATCAAAGCTGCTGTCGCCTTTGTAAATTGTGTTGTCAAAGTCGAAACCGTTCATTATGTGCGGTAGTCTCCGTTTATTTTGACGTAGTCGTAAGTAAGATCGCAGCCCCATGCGACAGCTTCATGATCGCCGCTGTTGAGATTGACAAAGACGGTGATTTCGTCCTCGGATAAAACCTTTTTGGCGATTTCTTCCGAAAAGTCGACGCCGCTGCCGTTTTTGCAGACATTGACAGTACCGGCTGCGCTCAGGAAACTGACATCTATTTTGTTGATATCAAGGTCGGCGCCGCTGTACCCGATCGCACACAGCACACGGCCCCAGTTAGCGTCGCTGCCGAAAATGGCCGCCTTCAAAAGCGTCGAACAGACGACCGATTTCGCTACTGTTTTTGCGGTGAGTTTGTCCTTAGCGCCGACAGTTTTACACTCAAGCAGCTTTGTCGCGCCCTCGCCGTCCTTTGCCATCATACGGCAAAGGCGGCCTGTAACGGCGTTGAGAGCCTTTTTAAAAGCCTCAAAAGCAACGCCTTCGGCGGATATTTCCTCGTTGCCCGCCATGCCGTTTGCAAGAACAGACAGCATATCGTTCGTGGAGGTGTCACCGTCGATGCTCAGCATGTTAAAGGTGTCAGAGACATCTTCCTTGATAGCCTTCTGCAGCATTTGAGGAGAAATGGCGGCGTCAGTGGTGATAAAAGCCAGCATGGTAGCCATGTTGGGATGGATCATGCCGCTGCCCTTTGATATGCCTCCCATGCGGCACTGGACGCCGTTTATTTCAAAGCTGACGGCGACCTCCTTTTTGACCGTGTCGGTGGTCATGATCGAGCGTGCCGCAGCGTCGCTGTTTTCGTCCTTATCACCCAGCAGGGAAACAAGCTCGTCCATACCGGCCGCAATCGGCGCAAGCGACAGCGGCTGGCCGATAACTCCGGTAGAGGCGACGATAACATTCTTTGCGTCGATACCGGTAAACTGTTCGACCAGCGAACACATGCCCTCGGCAATTTCTATTCCGTTCGCGTTGCAGGTATTGGCATTGCCGCTGTTGCAGATAAAGCACTGCGCCTTGCCGTCGGAGATATTTTCCTTTGTGACGTGAATGGGAGCTCCCTTGACCAAATTCTGAGTATAGACGGCAGCCGCGCTGCATATGTTTTCACTCACAATGAGCGCCAGATCCTTTTTTGTTTGGTTTTTCCTTATTCCGCAGTGTATTCCGGAAGCCTTAAAGCCCTTGGGAGCGCAGACTCCGCCGTTGATAAAGTTTATGATCATATGCTTTTCCTCCGGTGCCGTATGGCACAGTTTAAGTTTTATCGCCATGCCGCATTGCCGCGCGACTTAAGTTCAGAGATCAAGACCCGTCTTTTCATCCAGACCCAGCATGATATTCATGCACTGTATTGCCGCGCCGGAAGCGCCCTTACCCAGATTATCAAACCGGCTAATGAGCAGAATACGCTCGTCGTTGCCGCCGACGATTATCTCCATACTGTCCTTGCCGGACAGATTGTTAGAGCCGACAAACGCAGGAGCGTCTTCTTCCGATACGCTGACAAGACCACTTTTGTAGTAACCGGAGAAAAAATCCCGCAGCTCGCAAACGGTCATTTTATGCTTCATCAGGTTCGAAAAAATCGGAACGGTCACGACCATACCGCTGTAATAATCATCGACGATCGGTGAGAAAACCGGGTCAAAAGCCAGACCGGGGACCGCCTTCATTTCTCTGAGATGTTTGTGATTCTGCGTTGTGCCGTATTGTCTGGGGCTGGAAAGCTCGGCGCTTCTGCCGTTGTCATCATACTGCGCTATCATGGATTTGCCGCCGCCGCTGTAGCCTGTTACAGAAAAACAGACCACAGGATAATCGGCGGGGATTATGCCGTTTTTTACAAGCGGATAGACAAGCGAATTAAAACCGCTTGCGTGGCAGCCCGGGACCGATACGCGTTTGGATAAAGCTATTGCCGCGCGGTGCTCCGGTGAAAGCTCGGGAAATCCGTAGCTCCAGCAGGGATTTGTACGGTGGGCCGTGGAGGTATCGATTATCTTTACATCGTTGTTTTCGACGAGCGATACCGCCTCTATTGCCGCTGCGTCAGGAAGGCAGAGAAAGGTGATATCTGAGGCGTTTATCATTTTAGCGCGTTCCAGCGGGTCTTTACGCTTATCCTCGTCAATCAGCATGAGGTTTATATCGCTGCGCCCGCTCAATCTGTCGTATATACGCAGGCCGGTGGTGCCCGCCTTGCCGTCTATATAAATATTCGTCATCGATTTATCCTTTTTCATTTATTTAAGAATACCGTCGAGATATTCGATCTGCGCCTTGACCGACTCAAAGCCTGTGCCGCCCTCGGAAAGCCTCTTTTCAACGCATTTGTGCATATCTATCTCATCATAGATATCGCCGTCAAAAAGCTCGCTCAGAGATCTATAGCTGTCCAGATCAAGCGAATCAAGGGTCTCGCCCTTTTGGATACACAAGGCGACAAGCTGACCGGTTATCTTGTATGCGCTTCTGAAGGGCATACCCTTTTTGACGAGGTAGTCGGCGCAGTCGGTCGCATTGATAAAGCCGTTTTGGGCCGCCTTTTTCATATTGCCGGGCAGGACGCGCATGGTTTTGAGCATGGGCGTGAAAATGGACAGGCACATTTTTACCGTGTCAATCGCGTCGAAAACAGCCTCCTTATCCTCCTGCATGTCCTTGTTGTAGGCGAGCGGCAGACCCTTGAGCATGGTTAAGAGCGTCGTCAGATCGCCGTATACCCTGCCTGTTTTGCCGCGCACAAGCTCGGCAATATCGGGGTTTTTCTTCTGCGGCATGATGGAGGAGCCCGTCGAATAGCTGTCGTCCAGCTCGATGAATTTAAATTCCCATGAACACCAGAGGATTATTTCCTCGGAAAATCTGGAAAGATGCATCATCACGGTTGATATGTCAAAGGCAAGCTCTGCGGCAAAATCTCTGTCGGAAACGCCGTCGATACTGTTTTTGCACACCGAATCAAAGCCTAAAAGCCCGGCGACACGCTGCCTGTCTGTGTTGTAGGTGGTGCCTGCCAGCGCGCAGCTTCCGAGCGGCAGGACGTTTGTCCTGCGGCGGCAGTCGGCAAGACGGTCAACATCGCGCAGCAGCATCATGGCATAGCTTAGCAGATGGTGCGCGAAGGAAATCGGCTGCGCTCTCTGCAAATGGGTATAGCCTGGCATGATGGTGTATATGTTATCTTTGGAGATCTCATTTATCGCTTTTATGAGCTCATTGAGCAAGGCGGTGATCTCGTCGATCTCGCGCATGAGGTACATTCTGACGTCGAGCGCCACCTGATCGTTGCGGCTTCTCGCCGTGTGCAGCCTCTTGCCCGTGTCGCCTATACGGCTTGTCAGCTCGGCCTCCACGAACATATGTATATCCTCGGCCGCAGGATCAATCTGAAGCGCGCCGGAATCCAGATCGGCCAGAATGCCTTTGAGTCCGGCGACAATCTCCTTACAGTCTCCCGCCGAAATTATGCCCTGTTCGGCCAGCATGGTTGCATGCGCTATTGAGCCGGTTATATCCTCACGGTACATGCGGCAGTCAACCGATATAGAGCTGTTGAAGTCGTTGACCTGCTTGTCCAAAGCCTTTTGAAAGCGTCCCTGCCAAAGAGTGTTCATTTATTTGCTCCCTTCAAAGCGTCGAAAGATTTCTGTCTTTTTGAGCCGCAGAGCAAAGAATTTATGCCTTTGGTCAAAAGGAAGACTGCATTGCCGGACGGCCCGGGAATGCCTGCGCGGTTTAAACTGTATTATTTCTGATTCTTCTTTTGTTCGATCATGGCCTTTACCTTGACGGGCAGCCCGAACAGATTGATAAAGCCCTGAGAATCGGTCTGATCGTAGACGTCGTCCTTATCAAAGGTAGCGATCTCCTCACTGTAGAGGGAATAGGGCGATGTTACGCCGGCGTTTATCATGTTGCCCTTGTAGAGCTTCAGTGTTACGTCGCCGGTGACGTTTTCCTGAGTCTTATCGACGAATGCCGAAAGAGCCTCGCGCAGAGGGGTAAACCACTGGCCGTAGTAGACAAGCTCGGCAAATTTGGCGGCGATAAGTTCTTTATAATGCTGCGTATCTCTGTCAAGAGTAATTGTTTCAAGCACCTGATGCGCCCTGTAGAGGATAGTTCCGCCGGGAGTCTCGTAAACGCCCCTTGACTTCATGCCGACAAGACGGTTTTCAACCAGATCGGCAAGGCCGATACCGTTTTTGCCGCCAAGCTCGTTGAGCTTTTCGACTATCTCGACAGCTCCCAGCTTTTCGCCGTCAATGGCGACCGGAATGCCCTTTTCAAAGGAGATCTTAACATAGGCGGGCTTGTCGGGAGCCTTTTCGGGCGATACGCCCATTTCAAGGAAGCCCTCTTTATTGTACTGCGGCTCGTTTGCGGGATCCTCGAGATCGAGTCCTTCATGGGAAAGGTGCCACAGATTTTTATCCTTGGAATAGTTGGTTTCGCGGTTTATCTTGAGAGGGATATTATGCGCCTCGGCGTATTCGATTTCCTCCTCACGCGATTTAATATCCCAAATCCTCCACGGAGCTATTATTTTCATCTCGGGAGCGAAAGCCTTTATGGTAAGCTCGAAGCGGACCTGATCGTTGCCCTTGCCGGTGCAGCCATGGCAGATGGCGTCGGCGCCCTCGGCCTTGGCGATCTCGACTATTCTCTTTGCGATAACGGGACGGGCAAAGGATGTGCCGAGCAGATAGTCGCCCTCATATTTTGCGCCCGCCTTGAGGGTCGGGAAAATATAGTTTTCGACGAAATCCTTCTTTAAATCCTCAATGTACAGCTTGGAAGCGCCGGTTTTAATGGCCTTTTCCTCAAGACCGTCCAGCTCGGTGCCCTGACCGACGTTGCCGGAAACGGCGATGACCTCGCAGTTGTTGAAGTTTTCCTTGAGCCAAGGGATTATGATAGAGGTATCCAGTCCGCCGGAATAGGCTAAAACGACCTTTTTGATTGATGTATCCATAGTATCCTCCAGAAGATAATTTTAGTTTACGCTTATAATTATACGCAGTTTTTCGGGTTTGTCAACACATTTATACATCAAAAATGAATTTTTATACACTTCTGTTTTTTTCGATAAAAAGATGCTGACAATTATGATTAATTTGTGCCAAAATGTGACCGTGCGCTGAAAACGCGTTATACTCCGCAAAAAGTACAAATAAAAACCAATCTCAGACCGCCTAAAACGACATTTCGGGAAACGTCGGCTTCAGCGCCGGATACAGCTTTTTAAAGGTCTGATAGCGCGCCTCGTATCTTTTTGCGGTTTCTTCGTCCCAGCCGCAGATCGAAACCTTTCCTCCGATTGCCTCAAACGCCGCTTCTGGCGACCCGTATTCGCCTGCCGCGACCATTGCCAGAATACCCGCGCCTAAACCGGCGCCCTGCTCCTGCTCGGCGGCTTCGAGCTGTATTTTAAGCACATTCGCTAAGATCCTGCGCCATACGGGGCTTTTTGCGCCGCCGCCGCATACGCCGCTGGACCTTAAATCAAGTCCCAGTTCCCGGGCCGCTTCCACACAATCGCGGATCGCGAAGGCGACGCCTTCCATGACCGCCTGACTCATCTGTGACCGCGTCGTGTCCATGGAAAGTCCGATGAACGCGCCGCGCGCAAACGTGTTATTGTGAGGGGAACGCTCTCCCATCAGGTAGGGGAGATAGAAAACGCGGTTGCTGCCGAGGTCGTCTTCGGTGATTTCCCGCTGCTCGTCAGCCTCGCTGCCGGCGCGCAGTATGTTTTTGCTCCACCAGCCGAAGCCGGACGCAGCGGACAGAATGCAGCCCATGAGATAATATTTTCCGTCGGCGTGGGCAAAGGAATGAAGACTGCCATTTTGCGGCTTTCTGAAGCTGTCGCTGGAAATAAATACAGTTCCCGATGTGCCCAGAGAGATGTTGCATTTTCCGTCGCCCATCGTTCCGGTGCCGATTGCCGAGCAGGCGTTGTCCGCGCCTCCGGCGGCGACCCTGACCGTTTCAGGCAGTCCGAGGAAACTTGCGGCCTCCGGCTTCAGCATTCCGACACATTCAAAGCTTTCGCATAATCTCGGGAGCTTATCCTCGCCGATGCGGCAGTAATCCAGCATGGATTTTGACCATATGCGGTTTTTTACGTCAAGCAGCAGCATGCCCGAAGCGTCGGAATAGTCGGTGACGTGCCGTCCGGTCATGCGATATACAAGATAATCCTTCGGGAGCATTATCTTGTCGATCCTTTCGAAGTTTTCGCGCTCGTTTTCGTACATCCAGACTATTTTCGGAGCGGTAAAACCGGCAAAGGCAATGTTGCCGGTTTCTCTGAGCAGGCCCTCCGTTCCGAAGTATTTGTTCATTTCGTCGGCCTGCTTTTGCGTGCGCCCGTCGTTCCACAGAATAGCCGGACGGATGATGCCGTCGTTTTTGTCCAGCGTGACAAGCCCGTGCATCTGCCCCGAAACGGCTATTGCTGCGATCTGACATGCGTCAACTCCATCGAGAAGCTGTTTTATGCAGATCCGCAGCGCGCTCCACCAGTCATCGGGGTTTTGCTGCGACCAGCCGGGTCTGGGAAATTCCAGCGGGTATTCATGTGAAGCGGAACTGATTATACTGCCCCTTTTGTCCATGAGAAGCGCCTTCATGGAGGATGTGCCGAGATCGATCCCGATGTACAGCATGATACCACTTCCTTTATATGTTTTATAACGGACATACTTTACCTTTTATTATACCAAAAAAACGGCTGAAACTTCAATAGAAAAAGGCAAATAATCGGCATCGGACCATGTAAAAACAAAAACCGGTTGAAAAAACCGGCGGCAGGATATATAATTTTTTATAATGAGCTTTTACAGGAGAGAAACGCCATGTCAAAAACCGTTATCATCACCGGCGCATCGCGCGGCATTGGGCGGGAAACTGCGCTTGCCTTCGCCGGAATCGGCTGCAGCGTAGCGATTAATTATAACAGCAGCGAGGAAGCTGCCATAGGGCTTCTGGAAGAGCTGCGCCGGATTGGAGCGCAGAGCATAGCGATAAAAGCCGACGTTTCGGACAGACGGCAGGTCGATGAAATGTTCGGCATCGTCAATGAGCAGCTCGGAAGCGTGGACGTGCTGATCAATAATGCGGGTATTTCACAGCAAAAGCTCTTTACCGACGTCACAGAGCAGGAATGGGACAGAATGTTCGGAGTCAACGTAAAAGGTGTTTTCAACTGCTGTCAGGCTGCGCTCGGCGCAATGATACCGCGTCACAGCGGCTCGATAATCAACATTTCCTCCATGTGGGGACAGGTAGGCGCATCCTGCGAGGTACACTACAGCGCGGCAAAGGCTGCGGTAATAGGGCTTACCAGGGCGCTGGCAAAGGAGGTCGGTCCCAGCGGTGTGCGCGTAAACTGTATTGCGCCGGGCGTGATAGATACTGACATGTGTGCCTGTTTGCGCGATGAGGATATAAAAGCGCTCCGCAACGAAACCCCCCTCGGCAGGATCGGAAGGACGTCGGACATTGCGGCTGCGGCTTTGTTTCTGGCAAGCGAAGACGCCGGATTTATCACAGGACAGGTTCTTGGAGTAAACGGCGGCATGGTGATATAATCAATAAAAGATAAAATAAAAAACCGGTCGGCTGAAAAACTCTGCCGACCGGTTTTGACGTTATGCTGAAAACCGAATGAAAAAAATGGTCCGGAATGACGTTTTGTCCTTGACCGGTTTATCATTCCTCGGGGTTGGATGCGCTCTCGCTCGAGGGTTCGCCGGAGGATTCGGGCGGAGTCTGGGATGTTGATTCGGAAGAGGACGGCTTTTTCGACGAGCTGGGTGTGCTCGAAGGCTTGCTTGAGGAGCTCGTGGAGCTGGACGGTTTTTTCGACGAGCTGGGTGTGCTCGAAGGCTTTTTAGATGAGCTGGGTGTGCTCGAAGGCTTTTTAGACGAGCTGGGTGTGCTCGAAGGCTTTTTAGACGAGCTTGGTGTGCCGGAGGGTGTTGAGCTGGAAGAAGCACGACTCGAAGAAGATTCTACGGCGCTTGATTCGGGAGCCGAAGAGGGCTGACTTGAAGCCTGACTCGCAGGTTCACCTGAAGAAGCAGACGATTCAGCCTTGGGAGGAATGAACGCGCCGCTGTTCTGGTTTGCCTTTCCGGAGGGTTCCTCATCGAGAGAAACTCTTTTTGCGGCAACGTAGAATTTATAGTCGGGGTATTCGTCGCTGTCAACGGCAATAACCACAATGCTGTCATCCTCGCCAACTTTTACGCCTGTGTCAAGCAAAGAACGCCCTGTCAGCTCGTCGGCAAACTGTGTTGAAAGCCCGCCGTTTGCGGCGTCAAAGGGGAGGCGGAGGTCGTTATCATTCATATATCCGACCGCAAATACCCTGTAGGCTGCCCGCCTTTCGCGAGTGTCGACGTTTATTATATCATGACTTTCCAGTATGGAAGGATCTTTGAGGCTTGTCAGACCGGATTGTCCGCCCAGAATGAGGATCATCCTATCGTTTGACGGATCAACAGTCTTATTATAGTATTGGAGCGCTTCGCCGTCATCGCTTCCGATTTCCAACGGTGCGCCGCTGAGCGATACAGGAGCTTTTATAGTGCTGCTGGGAACATACAATACGGCTTTAACGTCATCCGAAAGGCCCTCGAACAAAGCGGGATCGGGAGCGACGTTCTCTGTCTGCGCCGAAGCGGATGGGTTATTCTGCCCGGATACCCATGATTGGATCTGAGGCATCATAAACATTGCCGCAATGCCTATTGTCAGAAGGATAAAGACGGCGATAAGAAAACCCGTCAGCTTTCCGAGATGTTTGTCCCTGCCGTCTTTATAGTCGGCTTCCTCGTAATCATCGTCGGTAAGACGGCTTGCATCGTAAGCAGCGATGTTGTCATCCGCCGCAGCGGAGCCCGGCAAATCCGGAGCCGACAGCGGCATCGCACTGACAGCCGCCTGCGGAAATTCCTCAACATCGACCGATTGATTATAGTCGACGACGACGTTTTCGGGTATTGGCTGATTTTCGGTGTCAATATTTTCTTTTTCGGTTGTGACCGCCTTGATAAAGGCAGGGTTTGTCTTATATGATGTGAGCGAGATGGAACCATCAAGCACCTCGGGCAGACTTGCCAGATACTGCCTGACAAGCTCCAGCGCGGAATTTGCCGCGAGCGTTCTGACATAGTCGCGCTCTCTTCCTTCGGCAGCCTTGAGCTTTTTGATCCAAACTCTGCCGGAATCGGCGAGGGCAAAATAAACCAGGCCGACCGGCTTATCCGGTGTTCCTCCACCGGGCCCTGCGATACCGGTCACGCCGATGCCGAGAGAAGATGCGCTTATCTGCCTTGCTCCGATAGCCATTGCCGCCGCGACCTCGGGGCTGACCTCGCCGTATCTTTCGATGGTGCTTTTCTTGACTCCGAGTATATTATGCTTTATTTCGCCTGTGTACGCCGCTACTCCGCAAAGGAAAACAGAGGAGCTGCCGGGTATTTCCGTCAGGCATTTTGAAATAAGACCCGCCGTACAGCTTTCGGCTGTGGATATGGTCAGGGACTTTCTTCTTAGCAGATCGACAACCGTCTGCTGGAGACTTTGAGGCGCATCTTTGTGGATATAATCACTGAAGATGTCGTTCAGACTTTCGCGGACAGGGTTGATAAGCTGCTTTCCCTGGCTTCTTGTGGCCGCTCTTGCCGTGAGTATGAGCGCAACCTTCCCATCGCGCTCCTTAATCCGTATTTCGGGATTTTTAGAAGCTGCGATCTCGCTCATACGCATGACCGTTTCATCAGCGCTTATTCCGGTAAGCTCGATAATATGCGTGGAAACCGTACCGGGTGAAAACTTTTCGAGGAATTTCCTCGCATGGTCATTGAACATGGGTGAAAACTCGCTTGCTCTCGAGGGCATAGCAACGACGAGCTGGCTGCCCGCGGCAAAGGCACAGCCGGGATGACTGTCTGTTTTGCTCTGGAAAATAGCGCATCTTTTGGGCAGGGAAAGCTTTCTCAGGCCGATATTGCGCTCCTCGGTGTCGACCGAAAGCACCCGGGACGCGGTCTCGACGGAAAATCCTCCGTTGTCCGGATCCAGTGCCCCGAGCATAAATACAATATTGCTTCGCCCCCTGGAATTCTCAAGAAGCTGCCCGAGCGTTTCTTTGTCCGGCGCATAGTGAATGCTGCCGGTTACATCTATGCCCATATCAAAAAGCTCTTTTATCAGATACTGAGCGCACTGCTTGAGCTCCTTATTGGATATATCCTGTGTCGCTATACAAATAAGTTCGGCGGTCATCAGTTTTTCAGCTCCGTTTTTCAGTATAGTATTTGTTTTATTGCAGTTCAATTACGGTTTTTTCGCTGTTGAGCACAGCATTCTCTATCATTTCGTCCCAGTCTACCGCGCTTTCGGCAGCGATAACATCCTCAAGGCGAGGACGTGTTCTCGGGTGTCTTGGGGTAAACACGGTACAGCAGTCATCATATGGTTCGATGGAAATATCGAATGTGTCAATCTTTCTAGAAACGGCTATTATTTCTTCCTTGTCCATGCCAATGAGCGGGCGAAAAACCGGTTTCCGTGCCGCGGCGTCGGTGCAGCCGAGAGCCAGCATGGTCTGGCTTGCCACCTGTCCGAGCGACTCTCCCGTAATAAGGGCGTCACAGTTTTGCTTGTCCGCTATTATTGAGGAAATTTTCATCATAAGGCGGCGCATTATCAGCGTGGAATATTCTTCGGGGCATTTATCTCTTATAGCCTCCTGCATTTCGGTGAAGGGAACGACAAAGAGCCCTATAGAGCCCGCATATTCCGATACCCTTTCAAGCAGGGATTTTACCTTCATCAGAGCGCGCTCGCTCGTGTAAGGGGGGCTTGCAAAGTGGACGGCCGTCAGCTGGACGCCTCGTTTTGCCATCATATAGCCCGCAACGGGACTGTCTATTCCGCCGGATATGAGCAAAGCCGCCCGGCCGGATGTGCCGACCGGCATTCCGCCTGCACCGACAAGCTGTCTGCCGTGGATATACGCGGCATAGTCTCTTATTTCAACATTTACAATGACGTCGGGATTGTGAACGTCAACGGTCAGGTGGGGGTATCTTTCCAGCAGCGCTTCGCCGGCGAGAGCACAGATTTCGGGCGATTTGAGGGGGAATTTTTTGTCCGAGCGCTTGGCTTCGACCTTGAAAGTTTTCGCACCCTCAAGTCCCAGCTTGTCATACTCGGACACCCTTTGCAGAATGTCGTCCATGCTTTTCCGGGCGACGCAGGCTCTTGAGAAAGCGGCTATACCGAATATTTTTGCCGTACGCTCAATGGCGGCTTCAATATCAAATTCATCAGTCTGCGGTTCGATGGAAATTGTGGATTGCGCCGATTTTACTTTTATCGGACCTATAGGCGATACGGCCCTCCTGATATTTTTCATCAGGACCGATTCGAATGTGGAGCGGTTGAGCCCCTTGAGCGCGAGCTCGCCGCATTTTATCAGAATTATTTCCTGCATTGTTGTCTCCGGGAACAGCATTTTTTATATATACATATAATTATAGCATAAAACAGCTTTTATTAGCAACGGGTTTTGACATTTTTGCCGCACGAGTCATGAAATATTTGCCATATGGATCGGGTAATACTGCAAAACGCCTTATCTTCTCAGCGTCTTTATTGCCTTTTCTATCCCTGCGGCGAGTCTGTCAACGTCGTCGGCGGTATTATACCGGCAAAAGCTGATCCTGAGCGCGCTGTCGACCCTTTTGGCCGGCAGGCCGTAGGCCGTCAGGACCCGGCTTTTTTTGCCCTTTGAACAGGCCGAGCCGCTTGAAACATAAATGCCCGATTCGGCCAAAAAATGAAGCAGCGTTTCCGACCTGATGCCTTCGACCGAGATATTGACCACATAGGGGAGGCAATCGTCGCCGGAATTGAAAAATATTCCCTCGAGTCTGCCGAGACTTTCCGTCAGCCTGTCGCGAAGGGATTTGACACGGTCGAGATTTTCCTGAAGGCTTCCGATTTCCTCAATTGCAGCGCCCATAGCGGGTATCAGGCAGCTTTCGGTGCCGGGACAGATCCCTCTTTCCTGCCCGCCGCCGAAGATATATGGCGCGATGCGCGACTTCTGAGCGACATAAAGCGCGGCAACGCCCTTGGGAGCATGTATTTTATGTCCGCTGACCGTCACAAGCTGCGCGCCGACAGATCTGGGGTTAACGGGGATTTTGCCGAACGCCTGTACCGCGTCGATATGGAAAAGCGCGGGCGATCCCTTTGCGTCGATTATCTTTTTTACCTTGTCAACGGGAAATACCGTGCCCATCTCATTGTTGACCATCATCATGCTGACAAGTATCGTATCGGAGGTTACGGCGTTTTCTATCTGTCCGGCTGTGATTTCGCCGTTTTCCGGTCTTATCCGTACCACGTTGAAGCCGTCGCTTTCAAGCGATTTTACGGTTTCGTAAACGCTCGGATGCTCGACCTCGGTGGTGACAATGGTGTTTCCTCTGCGGCGCAGCGCCTTTGCCGCGCCCATTACGGCTATGTTGTTTGCAATGGTTCCGCTTGGAGTAAAATATATTTCCCGCTCGTCGCATCGGAGAAAATCCGCGACGGTCCTGCGCGCCGCAGTTATCTCCTTTTCCGCTTCGATTCCGTATGAATGAAGCGAGCTGGGATTGCCCCAGTTGTCACAGAGCATATGATTTACCTTTTTTATCGCGCTTTGACAGGGCTTTGTCGTTGCGCTGTTGTCCAGATAGGTGATTTCCATTTCAGGTTCCTTTTCTTTTTGTTTTCGACTCTAACCTTTATATTATATTATAAAACCCGGTAAAAATCAAATTAATCCGCATGAAGCATAATAGCCCATGCGGATTAATAAAAGAAATCTGTATAGTTGCCTGCAATTACAGCGCTGCCTTTGCTTTGTCGCAGAGAGCTGTGAAGGCCTTGGGATCGGCAATGGCGATCTCGGACAGCATCTTGCGGTTGAGCGCTACATCAGCCTTTTTGAGACCGTTCATAAATGTTGAATAATTCATGCCATTAGCTTTGCAGCCGGCGGAAATGCGGGTTATCCACAGGCGGCGGAAATCACGCTTTTTCTGCTTGCGGCCGATATATGCATAGTTGCCTGACTTCATGACGGCCTGCTTGGCCATCTTAAAATGCTTGGACTTGGAACCCCAGTAACCCTTTGCAAACTTGAGAACCTTGTTTCTTCTCTTGCGGGTCATCATTGCGCCTTTTATACGAGCCATATCTTAAA
>JAFYGK010000014.1 GCA_017543285.1 Clostridia bacterium
AAGGATCATCCCCGCGTGTGCGGGGAAAAGCTGACGGCCAACGAATACGCAGTATACGACACAGGATCATCCCCGCGTGTGCGGGGAAAAGGATAACATTCTACGGCTACGCGGTAGACCCGTAGGATCATCCCCGCGTGTGCGGGGAAAAGATAGCCGCGCTGTTCTTCGCGTCGCTGGCCGTGGGATCATCCCCGCGTGTGCGGGGAAAAGCAATTTCACTTTGAACGCCCGTCCAAAGCTGTAGGATCATCCCCGCGTGTGCGGGGAAAAGGAACATTGTCACAATGACCTTTGGGCGGCTGTAGGATCATCCCCGCGTGTGCGGGGAAAAGGCTACAAAGTAATGAAAGCAGACAACGAAGTTAGGATCATCCCCGCGTGTGCGGGGAAAAGTGGTCATGGAGCTTTGAGATTCAAGTTCTCTTAGGATCATCCCCGCGTGTGCGGGGAAAAGAACAACATTATTCTGCTGGTTGTCGAGACTCCGGGATCATCCCCGCGTGTGCGGGGAAAAGCAACGGTCGGCAAATCCTGAACATACGGCGTAGGGATCATCCCCGCGTGTGCGGGGAAAAGTCCAACTATCCGGCTTTTCCGGAAGGTTGATCAGGATCATCCCCGCGTGTGCGGGGAAAAGTTTCAACCGCATAATCACCGCAATGCTCGACCAGGATCATCCCCGCGTGTGCGGGGAAAAGTAGGCGCGGCATTGCAAGAAATGATGTTAGGCAGGATCATCCCCGCGTGTGCGGGGAAAAGCCCGGACTTGACCCGGACGAAACCGCGGATGTGGGATCATCCCCGCGTGTGCGGGGAAAAGACTTATTTTTCTGCTGTTTTCGCGCTATTTCTCACTTTTTTGCGTATCTGCAGCAGCAAGTTCTATTAACTTACAGTAGATCCCATATGTCGTCTCGCAATCACTAAGAGCACGGTGACAGGTGCCGAAACTGACTTTCAGACGATCTGCCAGAGCTGACAGCCTGTAATCTCCCGAATCAGGGAGTATGACTCTGGCCATTGCCAGTGTATCTATAAACTTGTTTTCCAAAGGATCCTCTCCGATGCTTTTGCAAGCACTTGATAAAAACTCCTGCTCAAATGAAGCATTATGACATACAAAAGGAAGATCCTCGGCGAATTCCTTCAGATTAAGAATGGCTTTATCTAAATCAACACCTTCTTTCTGCAGATCATCGTCTGTAATGCCCGTCAGCCGTGAAATGTCAACCGGAAGCGGTTTACTTCGCCGAACAAAATTCTGCATTTTTTCTGACACAATACCGCGCTCCACAAGAATTGCCGCAATTTCTATTATCTCATCCCGCTTTTCATCAAGTCCTGTTGTTTCAAAATCAAGGACAACATACGTTGTTTCAAGAAAAGCTGATAAAAAACTCGGCGAATTCTTTTTCTTTGCCGCCATACGTCGCTTTGATGCACGAGAAAACTCTGTTTTCAGTGACTCAGGAGAAACCGATTGACTCATACGGTCAGGACGACGCATAAGCTTGATGCCATCATAATCAACAGGCTCCCAATAAGCATTGTGCACACGAAAATCCATATGCTGCTCTCCTGGGGCGCCAAAAACCATGGTAGCATGTCCCCGTCCGATGTTTTCGGTTATCCGATCCCAGACCTCGTCCCGTACCCTCGCGCTGATGCTTCCGACATAAACGCCTGTATTGATCTCTGCAAACCACTTGGTTATATCTCCTCGCAGTCTGGCAGGACAATCGGAAAGTGTTATAACAACCGTCATTGCATTTCCTTCTTTCCGTAGGAACGACAGGACGGAAGCTGCTCTCTCAGATTATCCCAGAGATACAACTCCGCTTCGTTATTTTCCGTCTCGCCCTTTTCGCACAACAACACGCGTATATCCTTTACCATGCGTTCAAGCAATTTGGCGGAAACCATTTTGTCTCTCATTCTTCTGCGCATGACCGCAGGAAGATCGTCAGGCCCCTCAGCAGCCACCTCGAAGGCAAGCGGAATAACGATCTCAGCCTTGTATAAATCAGCTATGTCATATACAAAGGAGTTTTCGTGTCCGACATGAACAAATCCAAGCCCGGGAGAACATCCGAGTGCAAATATGACCGCATGAGCCAGACCGTAAAGGCATACGTTTCCTGCGGTAAGCGCCTGATTCACAGGAGATCCGCTCTCAAAATCCCTCGGGTCGTAGTCGCGCCCTTTCCATTCTATGCCGTTCTTTTCTGCTGCAATCCGATATGCTTTGCGAACTCTTGCGCCTTCTCTCCCACGTAGCTGCTGCATGGTCAAGCCGGACACATCCTCATCCGGAAACCGCATTGCATACATGGCGCGCACAATATCAAGATGCCCTCTTTGATTGGTTGCGAGCTCTGCCTGCTTCAGGAGAAGAGAAGCGCGATGGGTCAGGGGCCTGCCTCCTGCATAGTAGCGCACGCCGTTCTCACCTACCCAAATAACGCAAACTCCCATATCCCCTATCAGTTCCATAGCTCTGTGCGTTATCTCGGTACCCGGACCGAGCAGAAGAACAGAAACGGCCGCCGCAGGGATGAACACCGAGCCCTTTTCATCCCGTACAACAATGGCACTGTCCTCGCGGTTAAGTTTGCAGTGCTCAAGATATATAAATGTCATTCTGTCGGTAATCTGCGGAAGTGTTTGGAGATCAGGGCTTATCATTCCGGCATTATTGTTCATTCTTATTCCTCGACACTGTCAGAAGACCGCAGCCGTATGCTTTTTCGCGTCCGATGCCGTTTTTCAACGCTTCATGAAACAGGCTGGCGTCTGAAACCGTGAGAGTGCCCTCAAATGTTACCGTGCAAAAGGTTACTATTCTGCCGTGATCATTACCTTTTTTAAATCTGACCCATTCATTGTGTACGACAGAAAAGTCATCCGGCCCAATAGAGAATCCGTTTTTAGCGGAACGGTCCAACAGCCATTTTTCCTGCCAATCGGTCGTAACATGAGCCAGAATACTGCCACGCGCTCCGGAGCCAGCGCTTTTTGCAATTACCGGATTTGCAGTTAAGCGGAAGAGGCGTCTGTCACCGGTTTGAATTTTTCTTATAAACGGATCGTAGTCCAGGGTTCTCCATCCGTCGCTTGTGCCGAATTGTTTCGCGGCGCTGCCGAGATCGGGCTCCTTTTCGCTGACCAACAGCAGATATGCTTTTCCGGCAAGTCTGTCAATTCGCCAAAGCTTTCGCCCGAATTCAGAAAAAGCCGATTCTACCGCTCCGTGAAAGAGATTGGGCGATGCGAGCGCAATTATCGTCTTGCGCTTTGAGGTATCAAGCTCCATTCTTGTCAAATACATATTCCGCCTCCAGTTCCGCAAACGGATCGTGTTCCGTCTGCTCCATTCCGGGGATAATTGCTTCCCGATATTTGCGAAAGCTGAATTCTCTTTTGAAGGGGCTGTACGATACCGGAACATCCTTCATCAGCGCAGCGCCTTTGTCGGTTGCTTCGGAATCGATCACAATTCTCGAAGCATCATTCGTGGGCGCCAGCTTAGGATAGTTTATTAATGCAGTTTCCAAATCGCCTTCACGCACACCGAGTACAAGCGGCAGAGTCGGAGGACAGGATCTCCGGCCGAGAAAAAGCGGATAAACCGGATGCTTCAAAGCATATTCATAACCGTTTAAGGCCTGCATATCTTCAGATTCCAGGCCGCAGAGAAATACAGCGTCGCTGAGATAATAGCGGTGAGTAACATAAGAATTCTTTTCCGCACGAGCTATGTGATAATCATGCAGCAGCTTTCCTTCTCTGTCAACACGTACTCCAAAGCGCAGAGAGGAAAGAGCTTTGATAGATTCAGCGTCATCGCGCCGGATTCCGAGAGCAGCGGCGAGCATGCCCAAAACGCCGCTTTTTGTCGGCTCTCTTTCCGTCGTGCGAATATCATATTTTGAGCCGACACCCCACGACTGCAAAGGAGCTGCAAGGCGAAGAAGAAGCGTACTCATTCTTCCACCTTCTTGTAGACCTCCGCCGTGTATGACTCAAGGCGGCCAAGCATTTCATTGAGCGGCAAAGCCTCTGCGTATCCTGCGAGCAGTTCGCCGTCGCCGCAGCCCAATGCAATTTCCGGCTTGTCAGCAAAGGTGCTGTACATCTTTTGGGCATATGAGAGCAGCGCCTTGCAGGAGGCTTCGGCATAACCATTCTTGCTGTTTTTGATTGCACTCTCGAATGCGCCGGAAAGATTGACCGGCTGATCGCTGCGCGCGGTTATGTATACCATGTCCGGAAGGGTTCGATTTGCAAAGGTGTTTTGTTTTCCGGTCGGCATAGAACGGATAAAGGCCTCCGCAAAACCCTTAATGACTCTTGCGGCGTCTTCTTCAAGATGCTTCTCAAGCTCCGAAGCGTTGATGGCCGCGTATCGATAAAGTGTAGACGAGTTAAACTCTATGGTACCGAGATGACCTGCTCCCGATTGGTCGTCAGCCTTTTCGTCATCGACGGCAGTAAAGTAATCGTATTCTGTGTGAACGGCATGCGTTGAAATAGCATGAGCAACCTGAGCCGTTGCATCATAATTGATATCGGGAAGATCAGCGACCATCCGGCCGAAGAGAACGATGTCAAAAGACGGATAATCCTTCATAACCTTTTTAAAAGCGCTCTTATCCTTTTCACCTTCTGCGGCAAGCTCAGCGAGCGCCTTAACCTGAGAGTTGCTTATAAAGAACAGGGCTGAATTTTCATTTTTCTTGTCATCGGTTTTAATGCCTGCAGCTTTGAGGGCATCCATTGCCGATTTGAGAGCTTTTTTCTCATCAAAATCGGGGTTTACCGTCATTATTTCCTTTGCAATCATTTCCGGAATATGTTTTGTGCGGCTGCCAAGCTCTTCCGGAGCAAAGATTTCTTTAAAGTATTCCCTCATAGCGTGCTTCCACGCCTGCGAGGATACTCTTGCGCGTTCAACGCCGCCGTAAATCGCGGTTTTCGGGCTACCAGTGTCGTCACGGTTTACACATGACGGCGGTACAGTCTGTATAGCGTGAATATCAATAAACAGTTTCTTATCCATTATAGTTTGTTCCTTTCTATTCTTCTATATTGTTTTCATCTGATTTATATCGGCAAAAGTCTTCACCCCAGCGCAGCCTCACGGCGTCCGCAAAGTCCGGATTCTGGAACAAGTATAAATCCGCCGCGAGCCTGACGTAATCCATCTGTATCCCCTCGGAGCGCAAAAGCGAAACAAGACCCCGAAGATGATGCGACAGTTCCGTCATATCCGATGCGGTTGCCGCCGGATAAAACCGGCGGGCTATTCGTTCACGGTCGTCGCCCTCATTTTTAATGAGACGATTGGCTGCAGCTCCAAGCGAAATGCCTTCCTTGTGCATGGAATCGGTTTTTCTGTCCTTGCCCTGCTGATGGAACGCGAACATTGTCAGCGCGGTGTAGACAGCCCATTCAGCGCGGCTTATCTCTGCACCGCGTCCGAACAGCTCCTCCGGCATTTCAGAAAGGAATTCTCCCCAAAGCTCGGGCAGCGCTCCCGGAGCACGGCCTACACCCCGACGCAGATTTGCAAGTGACGCACGCGCGGAGCTGTCCGATTGATCGGAGAGCAGGCGATTTATTTTTAATCGGGTAAAAGCTCTGATCTGGTCTATTGTGCCCATTTATCTCACCTCCTCCAGTTTTTTCATGCTGTATTTAAACCGCTGCATTGCGGTTGATGTTGAACAGTATTCTTCTTTTTCCTGATTCTTTCCTGTTTTTATCATCTTGCCGACAAAAGCCGCCGGTCCCGCGTCCTTCACCATTTTCTCCGCCAGACGGTATGCTGTTTTTTCAGCTTCCTTGCGCCAGACCTTGACTTTTTCGTCCTTGTTCTCATCCTCAGCGTCCAGGCCGGAAAGCCACTTGCGGAAAGGAACGTCTATTTCGTAGTAATATTGTTCTTTGGCAGTATTAAACGGTAAGCTCTTTTTCTTTATGTCGCCGCCGGCCGCGTAAAACAAGTTGTTTGCGAGATAGCCTATGTATGCGGCAATTTTATCGCACCGCTCGATTTCTTTTGTGATGCGAGTACGGTAGGCTTCGCCAACAGCAGAAAACAGATTCAAATGCAAAGACAACTCGTCGGAAAAAGCGTCCACGGCAAAGAAATCCTTGTCTCCGTATTGTACGGACGCAATGGAAAGACGCAGCAGCTTATGCTTTGGCAATATGTTGTATCTCTGCAAAGTCGCAGTCCAACGAATAATACCGGTCTTTGAGGAGTTCAGATCCGCTGACGCATAAAAGGCAAAATCACGCCACATTTGGCGAGCTCTGTCATGTCGGCGGGGCTGAAAGCCTACGGTATCTCCTTTTTTATCTTTTATCGCACTCCATACGGTCATCTGTTCGGAAATTGCATTTTCTTTTTCAAAAAAATCTCCACCGAGCAAATGATAACCCGTTACATACTCATCTTCGCGGTGTAGTAATAATCGCCTTGACTGCAAGGTTAGCAACGCTGCCTGATCGCTGGGTAAAGGAATTTGCGTACGTTCTTTGCTTCTTGGCGTTTTCAGCTCCCAAGAGGGTATGCTGCTCGTCCAAGGGCTGCCTTTATCATCTATAAGGACAAAGTTCAGCATAAGAGTTTCAAAAAGATTATCTCCAACGATGCAAATATAACCTATTTTGCCAAGCCAGCCTGCGCCAGGTGAAGGGAGCTTTCCATCATTTTTTGCTTTGCCTTCTTTTGTAGGCTTGGCAGATGTATCATCAAATCCATTGACATATAATAGCCACCTTGCGGCTTCGGGAAATGTCAGATGGTTCTTCTCTTTTCCTGAGCGTTCAGAGAAAAGACGCACCTTATTGCTGCTTTCAGACAGACATCCGTTGAGTTTGGAGGCTTCATATTCGGTTCCGGTTATAGACTCGGGAATCTGCCAAAACGGTCTTGTTGGATGAAACAGCCAGAAGTTATCCTTTTGCTCTGCAAAATATTTCTTGAGAGGCTCGGCAGGAAATCGCTTATTTTTCCATAAACTCTCCCATCTGTCGAGCGCATTATCGGCGTTTTCGATCTCACATTCCTCTCCGTCGATATCAACGCGCTCGAAAACGGCGTGAAGCACAGCGAGAAACAGCCGCAGAACGGCCGCATTCTGTGTAGAAAGCTCGCCGGCAAGTTCCCTGTATTCATGTGCATTTATAAGCGCTTCGGCGAGAGACACCTCCTCGACCGAGCAATCCTCCTTCATCACGCGAATCCAAGGCTCTTTCAAAAGATTAAACTCCATATCAGCCATTTAATCATCACTCCTTTCATAAGTCAACCCGAGATTTTTGTCGTATTTCAGCTTAAAACCGCACAGCTCTTTTTCGCAGCTTCTATTCAGAACAAGAACAAGCTCGCCCTTTAACCACGGTGAATCTTGCCATGCATAAAGTCGGTCGGCATTCTCCTTTTCAAGCTCGTCAATAGTTTCGTCAAGCTGTTGCGGAATACAAAATGCAAATGGAAGCCTTAACCTTTGCATTGCGATTTTTCTGCCTTCTTCATCGGATGGCGTTGTATCGGCGCGTAAAGATTTATTGGATATCCACGGGAGAAAGCCGATGCGTCCGTCGTCTGCTTCTCTCATGACAAGAACGTCAAACGACGGCAGCCCGTCGCGTACCTTTGCCTCGGCCGTCTTCTCGCTGTTCAGGTACTTGTCCAGCATTCCGACAATGCTGTTTCCTTGCTCGCGTCTCGATTTTCTGGGGCCTTGAAGCAGCCAAGCTTCGGCTTTGCTTTCCTTAATCCCGGTTCTATCCCTGAAATCCTCCCAATCCGGATCGTCAATCTCTTCAACCGGCTCGGCGTAAACCTGGTTTACAAGCCGGGGAATATCGCTCGGAAGTGTGATATTATCGGGAAGAAATCTGTTTGTTTGCTTTAAAAGCCATTTTCCGTATATCGCTTTACCGCCCGATTCAAATTCTCCATCAGCACACATTACCGAGCAAGCGGCGTTTTCCAACGCAGCCGGGCGTGTTCGCTCGTGCCTGTGAAGCCGTCCGATTCTTTGAAGCAACAGATCCATCGGACATAAATCGGTAATCAAATAATCGAAATCAATATCAAGAGACTGCTCCAAAACCTGCGTGCCGACAACAATCACATTATTTCTTGTTTCAGGCACAGAACGCTTTCCTATCATCCTGATGAGCTCTTTTTCACGGCGTATCCGGTCCTCTGCCAGAAACTGGGCGTGATGCACATATATTTTCTTGTCAGGAAAGCGCCGGCGCAGATCTTCGCTTATAGCTTGTGCGCGCTTTACAGTATTAACAATTATACCAGCGCAACCGCCATCTTTAAGCTTTGATTTAAGCTCGTCGGCGATATTAATTTCATTAAACCGTCTTATCTGCACCTGTGTTGATGATTCCGCTTCAGTAATTGCTGTTGAAAAAACCTCACCTTGTTCTGCCCATGTTATTAAAGGATAGCTTTCATTTGCACAGAACTTCAGTTTTTTATTATTGGTATATGCCCTGAGCATTTCCTCCTTCTTTTTTAGAGGAAGGGTAGCCGAAAGCAGTATCACCGGAACATGATATTCGCCAAGCCATCTCAGCATACGGTTAAGATATTTACTCATGTATACATCGTAGGCATGACACTCGTCAATAATGACAGTTTTGCCGCATAAGCCAAGGTGACGCAGCATAACATGCTTTTGGGATAAAGCCATCATCAGAGCGGTATCAACGGTGCCTACAACAAAGTCGGCGAGCAGCGCCTGCTTGTTTTTTGAAAACCATTTGTGTGCCATGAGCCTGTCATTACTGTCATCATCTATGTTGACATCGCTCTTATAAAATGCCCTGTAGTCTTCATTCATCTCAGCCGTACCATGTACCAATCGTATTGAGTGGGTTCCATCCTGAGATACAGTCGTAGCCCAGTCTGTCAGGCGAGGAAAGATACCGTTCGATGTAGCCTGTGTCGGTAAACCGAAAAAAATCCCTCCGGCACCGTATTTTGCGCTCATGATTTCGGCGGCGGCTAATGCGGCTTCTGTTTTGCCGGTTCCCATCTGCGCTTCAATTATCATCAGCCCGGAAGAAGACAACGCCTTTGCCGTTTCTGCTGCACGTCTTTGCATAAGGCTTGGAGTAAATCCAAATCGCTTTGCATAAATGTCGTTTTCTGATGGCGCATCGACTGCGTGCCATAGCTCAGGCAGAGAAAGCTCGGCAAGCGCCCTTTCCGTTCTGTGAGGATACATTTCATGAAACCCATATTCTCGGGATGACAGCAACGGAAAATATGTCTGATTGCTCGCTATCCAGTCGGCCTGTATCAAAAGACCGCACAGCAGCATTTGAGCACAATTGGACAGTATTGGCAGATCAGAAACAGAAGGATATCCGGCTCTGTCGAGCGCGTTTCTTAGACACTTTTCCTGTAATTCTTTCCAAAGTTCTTCCTGTTTTGCGTAATAATTGAAGGGGTAAGTTTTTAATTGGTTTGTGCAAAATACGATATCAGATTCAGAGGTAGGCTTACCGTGGTGCGCGCCGATAATCGAGCAGATTCCGTCAGGGCATTTAAAACCCTTGAGGATTTCTTCACCTGCTCTTGTGTGCGGACTTTGCTTAGCATAAATAAAATCGAATAAATCCGGAATGATCAGTCCTTTATCGAATAGATCATCACGCAGCCAAGGCGTAAAAACAAGCAGCTTTGCAATGAACAAAGGTGTGCATTTGCCGATATCATGCACCATGGCAAGAAAAACGCAGACCTTTTGGAATTCCTCGCAGTTTAGTCCGCACGCGCGAAGAACAGAGTCTGCTATTCTGTGTCTGCAAAGATATTCAATTACATCCGCTGTGTCCTTAAGATGCATCCAAAGAGGAAGATAGGTTCCGTTTCCTCCTGTTTTTCCGGGAATAAGATAGTAGCTGTCAACGCCAAAAAACGAGCTTTTTTCTGAAGAAGCCATGTTAGTACCGCCGTTTTGTTAAGTATGCTGTTTATTGACTAAGATTTGTATACGGTTTATAATCCATATTTTATCATATTGAATTGTAATACTCAATATAAAAATGTCAATTTATAGATTATTTACATCTAAATATCACGTAATACACGTATACGAGATCTGTTTATTTTTTCTCCGGTATTGCCAGCAGCAACTGTTTCAAGCCTGCAAAATCAAAATATATTATTTCTGTGTTTTTATGGTCCTTTTCAGATAACCTCTTTTCGATCTCCATGAACGGTTCGATGTTGCCGAGTGTATTCGGTATCTCATGCATTAATTATATTATTATAATTAAATTAATGCAGCTTTTAACGCTAATCGGTAGTTTCGGAACAAATGAAAGTCAAATTAGCCGTAAAACCCAATGCCGTCTTCGCCACCGAAAAAGCTATGTTAAACCTTTACTGAGTTAACCCCTATTTTCTGCATCTATTCAATAAATGCTCCTGCGCGCACAAGTGCTTGTCCTTGCCTTTTAGACAAGTTGGTGTATCCTCTGCTGCCGTACCCTCTGCTGCCATATCCTCATGCAGATCGGTCAGCACATCTCCCTTGACCTGAAGGGATGCGGATGTCTGCGGAAAACCCGATGCCGCCGTCGGATAGACTCCCGCGGTGTGATCGACGAAATATGCGTCGAAGCCCGCTTTGCGGATGTCCTCCTCGCTGAGATTCCGGGTGAGCTGGTGAACTATTGTGCCCACCATTTCAAGGTGGCTCAGCTCTTCGGTGCCGATATCGGTCAGAAGACCCTTTATCTGAGCATAAGGCATGGAAAATCTCTGGCTTAGATAGCGAAGCGACGCGTTAATTTCACCGTCCGGGCCGCCGTACTGGCTTATGATCAGCGCGGCAAGCCTTGGGTTTGTCTGTCTTATCCTGATCGGATATTCCAATCTCTTTTCGTATATAAACATCAGCAGGCACCTCCGGTATAATCCCACGGCCACGGATCGGAAATCCACTCCCAGCAGCGGTCGTTTCCGCTGCTTGCGGCGGAAATGGGACCGAAGCAGCTTTCGAACTTTTCTCTCAGCGCAGCTTCTTTAGCGGCAAGCTGTTTTTTGTATTTCAGAGCGTCGACGTCGTCCGGATGGGTGTCCAGAAACATCATCACATCGGTCAGCGCAAAGCATACCGCCGAAAACTCTCTGATCATCTTTTCGCGCTCGTTCATCTTATGCACCCCTTTGCTTGTATCATCCACGGCTTGTAAAGCTGCTGAAAGACCGTTCCGGCGCTCAGCGCCCTCATCGGATCAAAGAGTCCGCAGAATTCCTGATTCTTTACATAAGCCATCGCCAGCGGAATATTTCTGTCCTCATCAAGACAGATGGCGCCGATCGGCTTTTCGCAGCACATGCACCGGCTGCGGTTATTTTCCGTCAAATTGGATCGCTCCTTTTGCGTATTGAACCGGAACGCCGCTCCGGTCCTTTGCAGCGCCGCATAATATGATGCAGCGCGGTGTCAACGCCGGCAGTCAGCCGACTGTCAATATCAGTCTATGGCATCCGGTGAAACCTGTTACACGGCTGTCGGGCCTGTTTTTTCGGCGGCGTAGGATTGTTCCCGTTTTTGGGCCTTCGGATGTTTCTGAATAAAGCAAAAAACCCGCCGAAAAAAATTCGGCGGGTTTTTTGCTGTTCCGTTTATTGTGTCCTTATCTTACTGCGCGTGTATTTTTTCTATTACATCGACCAGCGCGTCGCCCAGCACGGTTGCCGAGTTGAGCGCGTCGTCTATTGTATTTACATCGGTGCCGACCTCGAGCAGCAGTCCTCCGGACGAATACTGCTGATTGTACTGCGCTATCTTGAAGGAAATCGGACGCATTATTCCCGGAGCGAGGTTTTCCATGGCGTTTTGCAGCTTGATTGCAAGATTGAGATTGTCTCGCCAATTGGGCATTTCCAGACTTGAATCATCCTCGCAGCCGGATATTATCATTATCTGCGCGGCGTTCTTGCCGTTGACCTTTACCGTCGGTCTGATACGCAGTTTTTTATTTCTTATCATGGAATCCCTGTGAATATCCAGAACGATTTTGACGGAGGGATACTTGCCGAGATAATGCCTGATGGTTTCGGCCGAGCGTTTATACGCTCCGCTGTACATGGGGGAATCATAGACCTTTGTGTCGTGTATCACTCCTATCCCGGCGCTTTGCAGCCGTCGGGCCACAACGTCCCCGACGGCACAGACGCCAAGGGAAAGGTCGTCCGACCGGTCGGTATTTTCGATATCAAACCATCCGGTGTCGTAGGTCATGAAGGCCTCGGTCGTATGGGTGTGATAAATCAGCACTGTCGGCAGTGATTTATCGGTAATGTCAAGCGGCGAAGGGCTTTCTAGAATCTCCCTTATATCTATTTCGTTGCCTGTCTCGTTTTTTACCCATATGCTTCCGTAGTTTTCGCCTGCTCCTTCTATATGCATTTGCAGGATCTCGCCCTTTCTGCTGTCGGGAATGTCCGGGGGCTGTCCCATTCTGCCATCGCTCTGCTGTATTTCGGCAATCTCCGATACAACCACCTGCGGCAAACGGTCGGCAAATGAGACTTCGCCTGCGCTTTCCTCGGGGGACGTTCCTGAGGAAAGGCCCCTTTCGTGCATTGAGCCGTAATAGCGCAGCGCACCCTGCGGAAAACTCAGCCCCGTCAGCACCGCGGCGTGTTTTGATCCGAACAGCAGAACATACGGCGCGAGCAGGACGATCGCCAGAGCGAAAAACAAATATGCCGCCGTCCTGCCGTTCAGCCTGATTTTTTTCCTGCGTTTTTTGAATTTCAATGATGTTCACCGCCTTGATGTTCACCCTTTTTTAAGCGGTTTTGCTCCGCACATAAAATAATATGCAGGATGCCTGGGCTCTATTACTTATGGAGAATACTATCCTCCGGCGCGGGCGCGGAGAGCTTCCCGGGCAATAAAAGGCAAAAATCGGGCTTCATCTATTCAAAAACGCAAAAATATGTGCTATACTAAGGTATCTCAGGAATTACAAAATACACAAGAGGTTGATATGCTCATTTTATCTATCGAAAGCTCGTGTGACGAAACGGCGGCCGCCGTTGTTGAAGACGGCAGATGCGTGCTGTCCTCCATCATCAATTCGCAGGTCGCCGAGCATAAAATATACGGCGGGGTCGTGCCGGAAATAGCTTCCCGGCGTCACGCCGAAAACATTTCCGGCGTAGTCAGACAGGCGGTCAACGACGCGGGCGTTCCGCTCTCCCGGATAGACGCCGTTGCCGTCACCCATGCGCCAGGGCTTATCGGCGCGCTGCTCGTCGGCGTCAGCTTTGCCAAGGGCCTTTCCTATTCGCTCAAAAAGCCGCTCGTTCCCGTACATCACCTGCGCTCGCACATCGCGGCCAACTATATCGCCCATCCTCGGCTTGAACCGCCCTTTCTCTGCCTCGTCGCTTCCGGCGGGCACAGTCATATCGTCGAATGCCGCGGGTACACCGATTTCAGCATTGTCGGCTGTACAAGAGACGACGCGGCGGGCGAAGCCTTTGACAAGGCGGCGCGTACGATGGGTCTGCCTTATCCCGGCGGAGTCCATCTGGACAGGCTGTCGCAGACCGGTGATCCGAACGGATATAAATTCCCGCATGTCAGGGTCGAGGGCTATGATTTCAGCTTTTCCGGGTTAAAAACCAATGTTATCAATATGGTGCACAACGCGCAGCAAAAGGGTGAAGCGCTTCGGCTGCCCGATCTGGCGGCGTCCTTTCAGATGGCGGTCGTAGGGCAGCTATGCGAAAAGCTCGTAAGGGCAGCCGACGATCTGAAATACGGTAAGATTGTTGTCGCGGGAGGAGTTTCGGCAAACAGCGCCCTTCGCGGCGAGCTGCAGAGGATTTGCGCTCAGACCGGACGGGAGCTTTTCATGCCGCCGCTGTCTCTTTGCGGGGACAATGCCGCAATGGTCGGCGCGCAGGGCTATTACGAATATCTTGCCGGAAACACGGCAGACCTGACCCTCAACGGCTCGGCAAACATGTCAATAGAATGATTATTTATCGTAAATGATTTCGGCCGAAAACCAACGAGCTTTCCGGAAACCGCTTTTTGACCTTCAATCTGAGCGTGTTTGCGCGGTCAAGCCAAACCTTTGAACAGGCTCGTCCTGTTCATCGGAGATTCTCTGCTTTTACAGCGGCCGTAAAATCATACCGGCGTCTCCCGAAGAAGGCGCCGGTATTTTTCTTTATATCTTTGTTTCTTTGATCCGCTGTTATTCTTTTTTGCGTTTTTGCAGCGGTTCGAATATTCCCGTATGATCTGCGAGGCTTTAAGCCAACGGTTTTTTCGGGCCGCCGGCCTACTCTCCCATAAACGAGATGCATTCCCTGCACAGCCGCGCGCTTGCGGCAATGTCCTCCTTGGAGGCGACGCAAAGCGGCGTATGCAGATACCGGCATGGCACGCTTATGGCTATCGTGCGTACTCCGCCGGTGCTGACATGTATCGCTCCGGCGTCGTTTCCCCCGCATATTTTGGTCTTTGTCTGGCACTTTATGCCGAGCTGTCTGGCGCACTGAAAGGCTTTGCAGCAATACTCCCTGTCGTATATGGTGCGCTTATCTATATAGGAAATAACAGGCCCCTCGTTGAGACGGCAGACGACGTCCTTTTCATCAACGCCGTCTATGTCGACGGCGGTTGTCGTTTCAAGCACTATCGCCTTTTTCGGAGCTATGCCGAAAGCCGCCGCCCTTGCTCCTCTGAGCCCTACCTCCTCCATAACGGTGAAAACAAAATAGGTGTCATATTCCAGCGGCTGGTGTATCAGATCGATCATTATGGCGCAGCCGGCTCTGTCGTCAAGCGCTTTCGCAATTATGAGATTGTCTCCGAATTCCTCATAAAATGGCTGAAAGGATATCCTGTCTCCGAGCGAGACCGAGCCCATAAGCTCGTCGCGGTTTGCCGCTCCGACGTCAATAAAGAGCTTGTCTGTTTCGATTTTGGCGGACTTTTCGTTTTTGTCGCACATATGCACAGGCTTCAGGCTTATCTGCCCCGGCAGATCGTTGACAAAAACGCGGAGTCCCGGCAGAATTCGCTCGTCTATTCCGCCAACGGTATCGAAGAAAATGCGTCCGGCGTCATCCACCGAGGTGACGATCATGCCGACCTCATCCATATGAGAGGCCACCATTATGGGCCCGTCGGGTGTTTTTTTGCCTTTTTTGAATGCAATCACATTTCCGAGAGAATCTCTCTTCAGGCCGTCCACATGCAGGCGTATCTGCTCGATTATATATGAGGCTACATGGGATTCGCAGCCGGAAACGCCCGGAAGATAACAAATATCCTTCAGATAGTTATACATTCTGCAATCCTCCCTGCATGATATAGGCGTTTATCAGCTGCGCGGCGTTTTCAATGTCTTCGACGCTGACAATTTCCGCGGCAGTGTGCATATTTCTCAGCGGAATCGAAACAAGTCCGCAGGGAACTCCGTCGCGGGATGACATGATCGAATCAAGATTTGTTCCGGTGGCACCGCCCATAACCTCAAACTGATGGGGAATGGATTTGTTTTTCGCTATCCTGGTCAGTCTGTCCGAAATCCTTTTGTCAACAAAAGGGGAAAGTCCTATCATGGGACCGGCGCCGATATCGCCCGTCTGATGTTCTTTTAAGCCCGGCTGAGAGGCAAAGCTGACGTCAACTATAATGGCTTCGCTGCACTTGATATTGAAGCAGGCTGTCGCTGCTCCCTGTTCGCCGGTTTCCTCGCGCGTGGAAAGCAGCATGATTATTTCCGCCTTCGGCACTTGGCTGTTGAGCAGCTCCATGACCCTGATGAGCGCGGCGACTCCGGCCCGGTTGTCCAGCGATTTTCCGCTGACCCTGTCGTTTTTAAGATGCTGCAGCTCACAGCGCAGAGTAACCCTGTCTCCGATATTTATTATGCTTTCCGCTTTTCTGCCGAGGCCGGTATCTATAGCCATGTCGCAAAGCTCGGGAAAATCCTCATCGCTGTTTTTCTGAACGTGCGGAGGAGTTGTGGCAAAAACTCCGTGAACCGGCCGGCTTCCCCATATGGTTACCGGCTGAGAAAGCAAGACCCTCCTGTCTATTCCTCCTACCGCGTCCACATGAACAAAGCCGTTTTTTATTGATGTAACCATCATGCTTATCTGGTCTATATGCGCGTCAAGCAGGATCCTGTAACCCGATTTTACGTTCCCGCTGCGGCAAATAAGACTGCCCAATCCGGTGCGCTCAACCGATCCGAACGGCAGAAGGATCTTTTCGATTTCATCGAGGGCGCTGCCCTCGTTCCCGCTCGGGGCGTTGTAAGAGGTCAGCCGGAATAACAAATCAGTGATGTTCATTGGTCAGACTCCTGTTTAAAAAGGATGAAAGGCAAAATACCGCGCCGGCGGCACGGTGTGCCGCCCGGCAGCGGTAAGGATGTGTGCGGCGGCAGAGCCGTCGTCAGTTACAGCTCCATTACAAGCTCCTTGAAGTCCCTGCCTCTTTCCTCAAAATTATTATACATATCGAAGCTGGCGCATGCGGGAGACATGGTCACTATATCTCCGCTTTGCGCGAGGTCGTGGGCCTTTTTGACCGCGTCGGCCATACTGCCGGCTCGGATTATTATTGTTTTTTCCTCGTCGAACCCATCAGCGCGGCGGACAGCCGCTTCGATCTTGTCGGCCGTAAGGCCTATGAGGATGAGCGCCTTGACATGATCGGCGACCGCCTGTCCAAGTGTGTCGAAGGGTATGTGCTTATCATATCCCCCCGCTATAAGTATCACGCGCCGCTTTAACGCTTCAAGGCCCGCTATGGTCCGGCTGGGGCTGGAGGCGATGGAGTCGTTGTAATATTTAACGCCGTCCAGTTCACGCACAAGCTCTATCCTGTGCTCCACTCCGCCGAACTCCCTGGCAACCTTTATTATGGTGCCGATATCTACATAATCCCATACGGCGCAGATTGCCGTCAGGTAATTCTCTATGTTGTGAGCGCCGGGGATCCTTATCGCCATGGCGTTCATTATATATGTCCTTTTTCCGTATTCGCTGAAATATATGTCGCCGTGCTCGTCACAGTACGCTCCGTTTTCCACCTTATGCCGTCTGGAAAAGGTGCGCACAAGTCCGCGGCAGCTTTCTTTAAAGCCTATGGAAATATCGTTGTCCTCGTTGAGCACCGCCATACCGAAGCCGTCCTGATGGGCGAGTATATTGCGCTTAGCGTCGACATATTCATCCATATCCCTGTGCATATCGAGGTGATTGGGCGCGACATTGGTCACGACCGCCACATTCGGGCTCTGGCGCATGGACATGAGCTGGAAGGAGGACAGCTCGACAACCGTAAAGTCCTGAGGAGAAATGTTCTGCACGTGCGGCAGAAGCGGCGTTCCGATATTGCCGCCGACCCACACCTTATAGCCCTGGGTTTCCAGCATTTTGGAGGTAATGACCGTAGTGGTGGTTTTTCCGTCCGAGCCGGTCAGACCGATTATCCGGCTGGAGCACATTGCGAAAAAGACCTCCATTTCAGAGGTTATTATCGATCCGTTTTCCCTTGCGCTGATGAGCTGCGGCAGATTGTAGTTCATTCCCGGCGTGCGGAAAATGATCTCGCCGTCGAGATCGTCCAGATACCCTTTGCCGAGATGCAGCTTAACGCCCTTTGCTTCAAGAGCGTCGGCAACATCGCCAAGCTCTCCGCGTTCGCGTTTGTCGCAGGCAGTGACTATTGCGCCGTGTTCGATGAGCTTGTCTATAAGCGGGCGGTTGGATATGCCGATGCCGCAGACGGTGACCTTTCTGTTTTCAATGTCGTCAAAAAATCTCTTTGCACGAATGCTCATATTGTTCTCCTGATTTTTTATATAGAGCAAAGGGCTGAACAAACGCGCCGCCCGCGGCGGCTCGATAGCTTCGCTCTTCGCTGTTCACGCTTGACCGTAAATCAATATCCCAGCAAAATTACCCTTGCGACAGCAAAGATCTCCCTGACCCAGAAGCACATCTCCAGGCCCCAGACCGGCCGCGACCCGAGACCGGTCGCGTCAAGCCCGACGTCCCTTGCGAAGCGCTGAGCGCGCCACTGGTGAAATCCGTCGGTGATGATAACAGCCTTTGGCGGGAGCTTCATGCCGTCCATAATTTCCTTTGAAAACCGCAGGTTTTCGCTTGTGTTTGTCGAGCGGTCCTCCTCAATTATTCTTTCAGCGGAGATTCCTCTTTCGACAAGATATTTTTTCATGGCATAAGCCTCGGTAACGCTCTCGTTAGTTCCTTTCGAGCCGGAAACAATGCAGATGCTGCCGGGATTTTCCGAAAGATACTGCTGCGCTCTGTCAAGTCTGCTCCTGAGCATTCTCGACGGGCTCTCGCCCCTGACCTGACACCCCAGAACGATGACCGTCTGATCCGGCTCGGAAGAAGCGTTGTTCATGGCGGCCAGCATCATCACCGAGATGATCGCCGCGCCGATGATAAGCAGTCCGACCGCGGCAAATACGGCGCCGGTAATCCACCTGAGCCCCCTGACGGAAAACGCCCGTCTGACCGCCGCTGAAAACTGCTTCCAGAATACGGTTATCGCAAGCGCAGCGGCAAAGCCGCCGACCGTGACGTATACGCCGATATTGATGATATGCACGGCTATCGGCAGCAGAGAGATGATAAGACATATCCCGAAAATGACCGATAAAACGCTTCTGACTGTCAGGGAAACGTATCCGCTTTTTGACGCCGCCTTCTCTTTCATGTCCCTGTCCCTTTTCATTTCTTTATCAATAGCATTAATGATTAAATGTTATTTTACCATCAATGTCTCCCTGCTGTCAAATAAAAGGGGCAATCATAAAGCCATATTAAGGATTTTCCGGCATGAGCTTTATCACCGAAAGTTCGGGAAAGGAAAGGAACCTGTCCGGAAAATAATACCCGACGCCTCTGGAAACATAGAGTTTCTTTCCCTTTACGTCGTACAGCCCCGAGTCATACTTCGGAAAAAGCTTCTTATCGGGCGAGAGGACGCCTCCGACAAAGGGTATTCTTATCGCGCCGCCATGAATGTGTCCGCTCAGAATCAGACCGCATCCCCATTCGGCGTATTCCTCTGCGTATCCGGGATCGTGCGCCATCAGTATGGACGGCTGCTCCGGCTCTCCGAAAATCCGGTCAAGCAGCGTTTTATCCGGCTTTGTTTCATAGTCGAAGGAATAACCGTAAAGCCTTATCCTGCCGAAAAGCTTTGCGCTTTCATTATCCAGAATAACGACGCCTGATCGGCGAAGCTCATCAAAATAGGACTTCGCACCGAACGGATAACCCGTTTTCAGCCGCGCCTCGTGGTTGCCCAGAGATAAATATACGGGAAATCTCCCCGAGAGGTTTTTCACCATGGCGGCAAAAGGACTGGAACCTGTATCGACCGTATCTGTCATATCTCCCGTACACAATATCGCGTCGGGAGCGATTTCATCGATTATGGAGCACAGCCGGGAATTATCATCGCCCCAGTATTTTTTATGCATGTCGGCAAGGTGTACGACTGTATATTCCCTGTCAATCCCCGGAAGGATCACCACGGTTCGGGACACGGTCAGCGTGCGGCAGCTGATTATATAGATCAGAAGCGCCGCAGCGATGAACACGATCAGGGTTATCAGAAAAAGTTTCATGATCGCCTCTTTTATAATAATGTTTAATAATCAAGCGTTCATTTGATTTTAGCATTATGCGAATACTCTGTCAACAATATTGTGTCGTAATCATTCTGTAAAGACTTTTATTTTTCTTTTATTCATAGTATAATATATGATAAGTATAGTTTTGTGCATTTCGCCGCGTTTGATTTTTGCGGCAAATAATATTAAAAGGATGAAAGACATGGCAACCGTATTTTCTGTGACGCTCGCAAAGATCATCGAGGAATTCTCGCTCGAAACGGTATTCATGCCGGCCGATCCGGAGGAAATAAAGATCACGAGCGCCGATATAAACCGCCCGGGACTGCAGCTCAACGGCTTTTACGATTACTACGACAATACCCGTCTTCAGCTCTTCGGCAAGGCGGAATCCACATTTGTGGAGAATTTTACGCCTGCGCAGAAGGCTCAGAGCTTTGACAGGCTGTGCTCGACCAAGCCGCCCGCAATAATCATCGCCAGAAGCCTGCCGATCGAGCCTTACCTTATCGACAAGGCAAAGCTGTATGGCGTACCGATACTTTCATCCTCGGACGGTACCTCCGAACTGATAGCCGCTCTGATAGCCTTTCTGAATGTGCAGCTGGCTCCGAGGATTACCCGCCACGGCGTTCTCGTCGAGGTTTACGGAGAAGGTATTTTGCTGCTGGGCGAAAGCGGCGTAGGCAAGAGCGAAACGGCCATTGAACTTGTCAAGCGCGGACACCGCCTCATAGCCGACGACGCGGTCGAAATCAGGCGGGTATCCAACAAGAGTCTTGTCGGCTCGTCGCCCGACAATATCCGTCATTTTATCGAGCTTCGCGGCATAGGTATTATTAACGCCAGAAGAATATTCGGTATGGGCGCCGTCAAGATCACCGAAAAGATCGACATGGTGGTGCAGCTCGAGGTATGGGACGGCGAAAAGGTATACGACCGAATGGGCCTCAAAAACGAATACGCCGAGATCCTCGGGATCCAGGTGCCGAAATATACAATACCCATTAAGCCCGGCAGAAATCTGGCCATTATATTGGAGGTCGCCGCGATGAACAACAGGCAGAAAAAGATGGGCTATAACGCGGCGCAGGAGCTGATGGCAAAGCTGGGCATGACCGATTTTCAGCTGTAATAAAATTTTTAAGAACGGAAATATAGCTTTATGACGATACCGAACGAATTTCTGTCCGCTCTCGAAAGGGAGGGCATTTTATACACATTGAACGAACCGATGGCCAACCACACCTCCTTTAAGATAGGAGGCCCTGCCGATGTCTTTATACTTCTCAGGGATATGGCCCGTCTGCAATATATCGTGTCGCTGTGCAAAAATCACGGCGTGCCGCTCACAGTAATCGGCAACGGCTCCAACATGCTTGTATCCGACGACGGAATCGACGGCTGCGTGCTGCGTCTGGACGACAACACGCAGAAGCCGAAAATGCTGACCGACACAAAAATATACTGTCCTGCCGGAATACCCATGTCCGCGCTGTGTTCCTTTGCGCTCCAGAACGGTCTGGGCGGCATGGAATTCGCATGGGGCATACCCGGTACTGTCGGCGGAGGCATGTATATGAATGCCGGCGCGTACAACGGACAGCTCAAGGACGTTGTCACCCGCTGCTACCACATAACTCCCGACGGGCATGAAGGTCATCTCGACGCAGAGGATTTAAAACTGGGCTACCGCTGCAGCGTTTATCAGGAAAACGGCTGCGTCATTACCGGTATCGAGCTTGAGCTTATCCCGAAGGACAAAGCCGCCATCAAGGACAGGATGGATACGCTTATGTTCCGCCGAAAGGATAAACAGCCGCTCGAATACCCCAGCGCCGGAAGCGTGTTCAAGCGTCCCGAGGGATATTTCGCCGGCGCGCTAATCGAGGGCAACGACCTTAAGGGCTGCACCATCGGCGGCGCTCAGGTAAGCCAAAAGCACGCCGGATTTATAATAAATATCGGCGGCGCCACCTGCAGGGACGTGACCTCGCTGATAAGGCACATACAGGACGTTGTAATGGAAAACGACGGCGTCATGCTGGAATGCGAGATCAGAGCGGTCGGGAGAAATGTTTAAGACTTCGCCGCAGACGCCTTGATGACCCCTTCGGCCGGCTTCCTCAAAGAGGGAGTCTTACCGGAATTAAAGCTTCCGCACCGGATGCGCTGAGCTGAGTAAGCCTCCCCCACTCGGGGTAAGGCGGCATGGCGAAGCCGTGACGGAAGAAGAAAAGGTGCCTCTTATGTCAGCCTCAACCCCAACACCCTTTGTTCACCTCCACGTTCATACCGAATACAGCCTGCTTGACGGCGCCTGCCGGATAGAAAGGCTTGTCAGGGCCGCCGCCGATCTGGGACAGCCTGCGCTTGCCATAACCGACCACGGCGTTATGTTCGGCTGCGTCGATTTTTACCTTGCCGCCAAAAAAGCGGGCATTAAGCCCATCATCGGCTGCGAGGTTTATGTTGCGCCCAAAAGCCGCTTTGATAAGGTCAAAAGCGAAAACGGCGATTACCGCCACCTTATCCTGCTTTGCAAAAACGACACCGGTTACCGCAACCTGATCAAGATGGTGTCCAAGGGCTTTACCGAGGGCTTTTACCGTAAGCCGAGGATCGACCACGAGCTTCTCGAGCAGTACCATGAGGGGCTTATCTGTCTGTCGGCCTGTCTTGCCGGCGAAATTCCGCAGGCGCTGCTGCACGACAGCTATGAAAAGGCAAAGGAAACAGCTCTGTGGTACAAGGAGCTTTTCGGTGAGGATTATTACCTTGAGCTCCAGCAGCACGGCATAGATGAACAGCACAGGACCAATCCGCAGATAATCAGGATTGCACGGGAGACCGGCATAAAGCTGGTCGTTACGAACGACGCGCATTATATTTATAAAGAGGACGCGCGCATGCAGCACGTCCTGTTATGCATTCAGACAAACCACACGATCGATGAGGATTTCGACATGGAATTCCCCACCGACGAGTTTTATATAAAAAGCGGCGAAGAGATGGCGGCGCTTTTCCCGGATCATCCCGAAACCGTGACAAACACGCTGGAAATAGCCAAAAAATGCAATTTCGATTTCGAGTTCGGCGTGACCAAGCTGCCCTACTATCAGGCTCCAGACGGAAGGGATAATTTTGAATATTTCCGCGACAGCTGCTATGAGGGACTGCACAAATATTACGGCGAAAACCCCAAAAAGGAAATAGTGGACAGGCTGGAATATGAGCTGGGCGTGATCAGAAAGATGGGCTATGTGGATTATTTTCTCATAGTCAACGACTTCATACAGGCGGCTAAACGCATGGGCATACCCGTCGGTCCGGGCAGAGGCTCGGGTGCCGGCTCGATATGCGCCTACTGCATTGGCATCACCGGCATAGATCCCATTCGCTACAATCTGCTGTTTGAACGTTTTCTCAACCCCGAGCGGATCAGCATGCCCGACTTCGACGTGGATTTTTGCTACGAGCGGCGGCAGGAGGTCATCGACTACGTTATCGGCAAATACGGCGCAGACCACGTCGCGCAGATAACCACCTTCGGCACAATGGCGGCTCGCGGCTCCATACGCGATGTCGGCAGAGCCTTCGGCATACCTTATAATGTTGTTGACGGCATTGCCAAGCTGGTGCCTATGGAGCTCAACATGACGCTGGACAAGGCTCTGGAGGTATCGCGGGATTTAAAAACGCGCTACGAATCCGAGCCGCAGATAAAGGAACTCATCGATATGGCCAAAAAGGTCGAGGGCATGCCGAGAAACTGCTCCACCCATGCGGCAGGCGTCGTCATTACCCATGATCCGGTCAGCCATTATGTTCCCCTGCAAAAAAACGACGAGACCGTCGCTACCCAGTACCCAATGAATATACTGGAAAGCCTCGGCCTGCTCAAAATGGATTTTCTGGGTCTGCGCACCCTGACCGTCATTCATGACAGCGAGGTAATGGCGCGGCTTAAGGATCCCGGATTTGACATAGAAAAAATCAGCGACACCGACGAAGCCACATTTAAAATGCTTTCGCGCGGCGAGACCGACGGCGTTTTCCAGCTTGAAAGCGGCGGCATGCGGCAGGTTCTGCAGCGGCTCAATCCACGCGCAATCGAGGACATCATAGCTGTAATCTCGCTCTATCGCCCGGGTCCGATGGATTTTATCCCGACATATATCGAAAACAGCCGTCATCCGGAAAAGGTGAGCTATCACACGCCCATGCTGGAGGGCATTCTGGGCGTCACAAAGGGCTGCATGGTATATCAGGAGCAGGTCATGCAGATCTTCCGCGAGCTGGCCGGATATTCTCTCGGCCGAGCCGATCTGGTGCGCCGCGCCATGAGCAAGAAAAAGCACGACGTTATGGAAAAGGAGCGGGATATCTTCATCAACGGACTCGTCGATGAAAACGGCTGCGTCGAGGTGGACGGCTGCGTGCGGCGCGGAGTCGACGCAAAAACCGCCAACACCATCTTCGATGAGATGGCCTCCTTCGCCTCCTATGCCTTTAATAAATCCCACGCGGCGGCATACGCAATGGTCGCCTACCGCACGGCATATCTCAAATGCCACTATCCCTGCGAATTTTTGGCGGCACTGCTCACAAGCGTGCTGGACAATACCGACAAGGTGGCTTACTATATCGCGGAATGTCAGCGGCTCGGCATAAAGGTACTTCCGCCGTCTGTCAACGAAAGCAATCTCAATTTTACCGTCGTCGACGGAAACATAAGATACGGCCTGCTCGCGGTCAAAAATCTCGGCAAGGGCGTTATACAGTCGCTTGTCGCCGAAAGGAACAAGAGCGGCAGCTACAAATCCTTCTACGATTTCTGTTTCCGCATGCACGGTCACGATCTCAACCGCCGCATGCTTGAAGCACTGATAAAGTGCGGCGCGCTGGACAACCTCGGCGCGAACAGACGGCAGATGCTGATGTGCTGCGACGATGTCATCAACCGGATCGATATAGAAAGCCGCAGCAGGATGTCTGGGCAGATGAGCCTTTTTGACATGGACGATTCGTTTGAGCCTCAGGAGCCAAAGCTTGAATATTACGAAGAGTTTTCCGAAAAAGAGCTTCTTATGATGGAGAAGGAAGCCTCAGGAATATATCTGACCGGTCATCCTGTGCAAAGATACGAAAAACCGGCGGCTGCGCTGGGCTGTGTAAAAATAGCCGTCATTAAGGAGGACTGCAAAAACGGCGGAACCTATTGCGACGGTTCACAGGCTCTTGTCATGGCCGCGGTCGACAGCATAAAGCGCAAGATAACAAAAAACAGCTCCACCATGGCTTTTGTCACGGTCGAGGACGCCACCGGCAGCATGGAGGCGCTCGTATTCCCGAAGGTGCTCGATGAGATCGGGCAGAATCTTCAGATGGGCAGCGTGCTGCTTTTGTCGGGCAGGGTTTCCGGACGCGAGGATGAAGCCGCAAAGCTGGTGCTTGATTTTGCCGAAGCGGCTCCTGCCAGCGAGGCTCAGGCAAAGGAAATGCGGCAGCGACTCGATTCACGCCCGCAGAGAAACGGCGGCTTCGAGGGCAGAAACGGACGCTCGAGACAGGTTGAAAACTATGTCGGTCAGGGCTACCGTGGACAAAGCATTGATGACCGAGGCATTTCTCAGCCGCTTCAGAATTCCGGCGGATATTCAGCCGATCCCTGCAACGGACAGGCTCAGCATCCCGACCGGAGCGCGGACAAGCCCCGATCAAAGAATCCCGGACTTTATATCCGCGTGCCGTCAAAGGACAGCGAACTGTTCAGGCGCAGCATGGATATTGTGAATATATTTGAGGGAACCGACGAGCTTTTCGTCTACTTCACCGACCGAAAGCAGTTGACCAAGGCAAACGGCATCCGCACAATGGTGAACGGACCCATGATCGATGAGCTGAAAAGGGTGCTTGGAGACGGAAATGTGGCCGTGAAGGAATAGTTTAACGGAAACAGACAGCTTATTACGTGCTTGAACAGGCTCATTCCCCGCCTTTGAAAACAATTAATCAGCAGGCAGAACCGTAAATGCGGCTCGGCGTCTTCGTTTTCCGTTTTGTCAAAAAGGAGCATAGTTTTGGAAATCTTAATCATAACCGGACTTTCCGGCGCGGGAAAATCGAGCGCAGTCAATGCTCTTGAGGATATAGGGTATTTTTGCGTGGACAACCTTCCTCCCATGCTCATGCCCAAGTTTCTTGAGCTTTGCAAAAACTCAATGAATAATATCAATAAGGTCGCCTTCGTCATAGATTCGCGCTCGGGCAGGCTGCTTGACAGCTTTGCCGATATCCTCTCCGAAATGAAGGAGGAAAATTACCGCTTCCGCCTTATTTTCCTCGATGCAAGGGACGATATAATCGTGCGCCGATACAAGGAAACCCGGCGCAGGCACCATCTGCTTCAAAAGGCGGACAATTCGCTGGAGCGCTGCGTCGAGATGGAGCGTGAAGCCCTTCAGACCCTTCGCGGAATGGCGGATGTTATAATCGACACATCCGATTTGTCGCCGACAGCGCTGCGCGATAAAATGCTCAGCAGCTTCCTGAGCAATTCACGGGAGGGAATGAGCATACACTGCGTATCCTTCGGCTTCAAGTATGGCATCCCTATCGAATCCGATCTTGTTTTCGACGTGAGATTTCTCAAAAACCCGTTCTATGTTCCCGAACTGAAGCATAAAACAGGATTGGACCGAGATGTTTTTGACTATGTTATGGATGACGACGTCACCGTAAATTTTAAAAAGCGCATGCTCGATCTTATAGAATACATGCTCCCCTATTACAAGGAAGAGGGAAAAAGCTCCCTCGTTATTTCGGTCGGCTGCACCGGCGGACATCACCGCTCCGTTGCAATGGCGGAAACCATAAAGGACTTTTTGGCCGAAAAGAATTATCTTGTTTCGGTCGAGCACAGGGATATAAATAAGTAATACGGGAAGGCCGCCGTGGACGGCGCGCTTTCGGTCCGGATCAAAAAAACGAGGTTATTCTCATAATCCGGTCTGAGGGGCAAAATGCCCCTGTAATTTTCCGGCGGGTTGTTTGCCGGTTTGATGTTGGTGAAGATAAAATGAGCTTTTCATCGGAAGTAAAGAAAGAGCTTTGCTCCATAGAAACGAGCAATGTTTTCCAGATGCGCGCGCAGTGCTACGGGATGATATTGCAGGGCGTCTGCGGTCCGGGGGAAATATCCCTGACCACAGAAAAAAAGGGTACCGCCATGTGTCTGGCGCAGCTTATGGCCGAGCTGACCGGAGTTTTTTGCGATGTCAGCAACCACAACCGCAAAAATCAGCCGTCATCCCAGTATTATATCAGCGTGCCGGACGAGGATCAGCGCAAAACCGTGCTCGAATACTTTGGAATCCAGCCCGGTCACGACCGTCTGGATGAAAAAATCATAGCGGGCGAGTACGCGTCATTTGTGCGCGGACTGTTTCTTACCGGCGGCACGGTAAGCAACCCCGAAAAGGATTATCATCTGGAGATCATTGTTCAAAACCCCGGCTTGCAGGCCGGCATCATTTCGCTGCTTGATTCGGTTTCTCTCAGGCCGAAAATAATAATGCGCGCCTCGCAGTGCGTTTTGTATTACAAGGACAGCGGCCATATCGAGGACATGCTCACCTTTATGGGCGCCGTGAACGCCAGCCTTCAGGTCATGGAGGTCAAGGTGGTCAAGGATGTGCGCAACAGGATGAACCGCATAACAAACTGCGAAACGGCTAACATTGACAAAACGGTCGCAGCGTCCGTCAACCAGTCCAACGCAATAAGAAAAATAGACAGCCGTATAGGCATAGACTCGCTGCCGGAGGATCTCAGAGAGATAGCCCGGCTGAGACTGGAAAACCCCGAAATGTCGCTCAGCGCCCTCGCCCGCGAACTAAGCCGCCCGATAAGCCGCTCCGGAGTAAACCACAGACTTAAGCGGATATGCTCCATAGCCGACGAGCTGATATAAAAAATGCCGCTGCAAAAAGCAGCGGCTTTTTATAACGATCTATGCTCTGAACCCGACCGAAGAGCGGCATTTGGCTCTGAGCTTATTTTTTCACCTTTATCCTTGACCAGAAACAGATGATTATCTGCCCCGGTATTCCCAGCACAAAAATCTGCCATAGAATTATTCCAAACGGCAAAAAAGACAGAAAAACGCTGCCGAGCGCCGACCACATAAGGATGGAGATTATAAGGAAGTTCCTGTGCTGATCAAACCAGATGGAATTGAATACGAGCCAGACGACCATGGAAACAGGAACAGCGTAAACAAACGCGAGCCAGTGCAGATTTGTGCCGAGGGGAGAAGCATCCACAACCACAAAGGCAAAGGTCGCGACCAGCCACACAAGCACAATGCACATGCCGGTGATAAAAATACGGTTGTTTCTGGTCAGGCGGCCGACCGGTATATCCTCATCGGTTTTTTTCACATGTTCGGACTGCAATAGATAATCAACCGAAACATCGAAAAGGTCGGCGATCTCTTTCAGAACGCAAACGTCAGGCACTGATTCAGCGCGCTCCCATTTGGAAACCGCCTTGTCCGAATAATTCAGCTTTTCCGCAAGCTGCGCCTGGGTCATGGACCTTTCGGCACGCAGCTCGGCTATATTTTTAGCAATGGCCTGTCTTAAATCGCTCATATATGTTATCCCTGTTTGTCATTCATATCTTTGATAATTATTATTATATCATTTCTGATCCATAAAATCAATATTCATTAAAAGGCGCCTTAAACCCGCATGAATCAAGGACTCTACCGCCGGTAGAGTCTCCCTTTTTTTACTCTACCGGTATGTAAACCCCCGGTTTACCTGTTTTTTAAACATGTAGGTTGAGATTTGACCGGGCGGCGGCTATAATTAAAATATCACAGAATGTGCCGTTTGAAATTATAAAGGCCGCTATGTGATTTTATTTTATATAATACCGGTGAGGAGATTATTCCTATGTACGATTACGTTATTTTTACCGATACCGCCTGTGACATCTCTCCGTCGATCCTTGCAAAATGGGGAGTCAAATGCGAAAACATGATAATCACCTTTGACGGAGAAGAAGGGCAGTATACAAGCGATGAAATAACCGTTAAGGATTTTTATAATAAAATGCGCAAGGGCAGTATTGCCCGGACATCCGCCGTTAACACCGAAACATTTAAGCTCGCCTTTGAAAAAGAGCTGCAGCTCGGCAAGGATATACTCTACATGGGTTTTTCCAGCGGACTGAGCACAACCTATAACTCCGCGCGGCTTGCCGCAAACGAGCTGTCCGCCCTCTATCCCGAGCGCAAACTGTTCGCCGTTGATACCCTTTGCGCCTCGGCCGGCCAGGGTCTGCTGCTCTATCTCACGGTACAAAAAAGAAACTGCGGAGCCACGATCGAGGAAGCCGCGAAATTCGCTCTGGATAACCGCCTCAGCCTCTGCCACTGGTTCACCGTTGACGATCTTGTATACCTCAAACGCGGAGGCAGGATCAGCTCGGCTGTCGCCTTTGTCGGCGGCGTGCTCGGTATAAAGCCGGTCCTTCATACCGACAATGCAGGCGAACTGAAAAATGTCACCAAGGCGCGCGGCAGAAAGGCTGCCGTCAAGGCTCTTGCAGACAAATACGGCGAGCTGGCTATCGACCCGGCGTCCGGTACCGTCTTTATCTCAAACGGAGACTGCATCGACGACGCAAAAAAACTCGCTGAGATGCTCAAAAAAACCTACGGCGTCAAGGTGCAGCTTATTACCGATATAGGCCCGGTCATCGGCGCGCATTCCGGCCCGGGAACCCTTGCCCTTTTCTTCCTCGGCAGAGAGAGATAAGCATTGACCGGCCGCCCGGAAAAGCCGATCGGAGCGCGGTTTTAAAGATTTTTATACCGACAGAAGGAGAAGACACGGAATGAACAGAACCAGCCTGAGGGACAGACAGCTCCCGTTCTACACAAAGGGCGAGGAGCTTTTCAATATGATTTCGCATATTGTCGGCGGCGCGCTTGGCGCGATCGCGCTGTTTCTGTGCGTGATTATGTCGGTCAGGAAAAGCGATCCCTGGGCAATAGCCGGGAGCGCCGTCTACGGCGTTTCGCTGGTCACCCTTTATACCATGTCCAGTCTTTACCACGGCCTTAACCGCGGCACGGCAAAGAAGGTAATGCAGGTCATCGACCACTGTACGATTTATTTTCTCATCGCCGGAACCTATACGCCCATACTGCTCTGCTCAATACGCAGGGTGTCTCCCGCGTGGAGCTGGATCCTGTTCGGTCTGGTATGGGGCTTTGCGGCTCTTGCGACCGTTCTGACGGCAATTGATCTGAAAAAATACTCCCGATTTTCAATGATATGCTATATCGGCATGGGCTGGTGCATTGTTCTGGCAGGAAAAACCGCCATCGAAGCAATACCGGCAGGCGGGCTTGTTCTGTTGCTCGCCGGAGGAATCGCCTATTCTGTGGGAGCAATATTATACAAAGTCGGAAAAAAACACAGATATATACATTCTGTATTTCATCTGTTTGTTGTTGCCGGCAGCATTCTTCATTTTTTCTGCATTTTCGGATATATAATCTGATAAAAAATCAAAATATCTGCGACCGGCGCCGCCTGTATGCCGGTCTTTTTCTTTTGCCGCGCCGCGCAACGATTGCCGGGCACTTGACATAATCGCAAAAATGCCGCATAATATTCATTGGTTAAAAGAATAACAGGATTCAGGAGGAAAAAATGCGCGCAGTTATTACCGTTATTGGCAAGGATACGGTCGGCATCCTGGCAAAGGTGTGCACCGTATGCGCCAACGCCAACGTCAATGTCACCGAGGTGACCCAGACCATACAGCAGGATCTTTTTGTCATGATAATGATGGTCGATATGGACAAGGCAACCATACCCTTTACAGAGCTTCAGTCGCAGCTGGATAAGCTCGGCGAACAGATGGGTCTGAAAATTCTGGCGATACATGAGGAAATCTTCAACGCTATGCACAGGATATAGGATAATCCGCGCAGACATCGGTTTCTCGGCGTCAAATGCCATAGGCTTTGAGCCTGCTGCCGATGGCGGTTTTTGTGATCTGAAGCTAACCTTACTATAAAAAGGAAATTAAAAAATGATAAACGTAGGCGATATTCTCGAAACTATAAACATGGTGCAGCAGGAAAATCTTGACGTGCGTACCATAACAATGGGCATTTCCCTTCTCGATTGCATAGACCCCGACATAAAAAGCGCATGCGACAAGGTTTACGACAAGATAATGCGCTATGCTCACGACCTTGTTAAAACCGGCGACGACATAGGACGCGATTTCGGCATACCGATTATAAACAAACGCATTGCCGTTACGCCGATAGCCATGCTGTCCGGCGCCTGCCAGGGAAAGGACCCCGTACGCTTTGCCTATGCGCTGGACAAGGCTGCAAAGGAGACCGGCGTCAACTTTATCGGCGGATATTCCGCGCTGGTGCAAAAGGGCTTTGCTCCCGGCGATTACGCCCTGATTGAGTCCATACCGCGCGCATTGAGCGAAACGCAGTTTGTTTGCTCCAGCGTAAATGTTGCCTCGACAAAGACCGGCATCAATATGGACGCTGTCGCAATGATGGGAAAGGCGGTAAAGCATACTGCCGAAATCACAGCCGACAGGGACTGCATAGGATGCGCAAAGCTCGTCGTATTCTGCAACGCCCCTGAGGATAACCCCTTTATGGCCGGCGCGTTTCACGGTGCAGGCGAGCCGGACTGCGTTATCAATGTCGGCGTTTCCGGTCCGGGCGTTGTCAGGGCAGCTCTCGAAAAGGCGGGCGACTGCGATATAACCGAGGTTGCCGACATTATAAAAAAGACGGCGTTCAAGATAACAAGAGCCGGTCAGCTTGTTGCTCTGGAGGCTTCAAAGCGTCTGTGCGTACCCTTCGGCATAGTCGATCTGTCGCTTGCTCCGACTCCCGCCGTCGGCGATTCGGTGGCGTACATATTGGAGGAAATGGGACTGGAAAACTGCGGCTGCTGCGGCACTACCGCCGCGCTTGCCCTACTTAACGACGCCGTAAAAAAGGGCGGCTCGATGGCGTCCTCTCACGTCGGCGGGCTTTCCGGCGCGTTTATACCCGTCACAGAGGACGCAGGCATGATAAACGCCGCGCGCAACGGTCATCTGTGCATAGAAAAGCTCGAGGCAATGACCGCGGTCTGCTCGGTGGGTCTCGATATGATAGTCATCCCGGGCGACACGACCGCAGACGTTATTTCTGCGATAATCGCCGACCAGTCGGCTATAGGCATGGTCAACAGCAAGACAACAGCCGTGCGTGTTATTCCCGCGATCGGCAAAAAGGTCGGCGACGAGCTGAGCTTTGGGGGACTGTTGGGCGGAGGACCCGTCATGCCGGTCAATACAAATTCTCCGTCGAGATTTATTGCCCGCGGCGGAAGAATACCCGCCCCGATACAGGCTCTGAAAAACTGACGATTCAGATAAAGAATCGACCGTAAATAATTAATCCGCCGGAAGGAACTCCTTCCGGCGGATTTTTCGCTGCTGCGGTTAAATCTAAAGCGGTTGAACCGTGTCTTTATCTCTTTGACGCCATCATGCCGGAAATAGTTCCGACAAAGTTGCTCATGGGCATGGTCTGCAGCAAAATGCGTCCGGGGCCGGTCACGACGGTGTTGAACAGACTTTCTCCGCCGAACATCACGTTTTTAAAGCCCTTGACCTGCTGAATATCCATTTGGACGGTCGCGTCCATCATGGCAAGATACCCGGTATCAATGACCATCTGCTGACCCGGAGCCAGCACATACTCAATGGTTGAGCCGTCTATTTCAACAAATGCAACACCGTTGCCCGACAGCTTCTGCATGATGAAGCCCTCGCCGCCGAAGAAGCCTGCTCCGAGCTTTTTCTGGAAATGTACGCTCAGCTCAACGCCCGTTTCGGAGGCTAAGAAAGCCTTTTTCTGGACGATGATCGGATGATCCGGGGTTATCTGATAGGCTTTGATCGAGCCGGGGAAGCTGGATGCAAAGGCTATCATTCCGTTTCCGCCTCTTGCGGTGTAGTAATTCTGGAACATTGATTCACCCGAGAACATTCTTCCGAACGCCTTGCCTAAGCCTCCGCCTGAGGTCTGCATTTCCATGTTGGGGCTCATCCAGCTCATGGCTCCCGCTTCGGATATAATTGTTTCGCCGTCGTTAAGCTCGCAGATAACGACCGGCATTGGTTCGCCTTGAATTTGGTATCTCATAATGCTTCTCCTTTTTTAATGATTTTACTTATTATAACATATTATAAATAAAAAATATATATTATCTTTTAATTTTTTGGATTGTTTTTTTCAGAACCGGGGTCTTTTCCGGCTCAGATAAGATATATATTATTTGGCCGTTTGGCTGTTTTGAAACCGAAAGATTTTTATTATTCAGTATAAATGATTGCGAATGGATTCGGTTTTCTTGCTCATTCCTTCAAAAAACTTCTCGAAAACTATTGAAAAATGCATTTTTTCGTGTCATAATAGATACAGGCACTTGTCCAGCAAAAACAGGAGGATTGCAAAATGGGAAAATTTATAGTTAAGAAAACAAATACGGGCATTAAATTTGATCTCAAAGCCGGCAACGGAGAGGTCATCGCGACAAGCGAGGTTTATACCAGCGAAAGCGCCTGCCTTAACGGCATTGAAAGCGTCAGAAAAAACTGCATGAGCAATATTGAGGATCAGACGGTCGAGGGTTATGAGACCCTCACCCATCCCAAATATGAGGTTTATGTCGATAAGGCCGGCGAATTCAGATTCCGCTTAAAGGCCAGAAACGGCGAAATCATCGCCGTCGGCGAAGGCTACAAGGCAAAGGCCGGCTGTCTTAACGGGATTGACAGCATCCGGAGAAACGCTCCCGATGCTCCCATCGAGAAGGTTGACTAAGCTGAATACGCGGACATAATTTGCGGCGCAGAAAAAATCTGCGCCGCTTTTTTCGTTATGAATAAAACGATATATCCTTCAGACAATTTTTGTCTGTTTCTCATCATCTGGAAAATGCCATGCTAAAATCCGAATAACAAAAATTTAGCTGATTTATACAGAAAGATTTTTACGTCTGTCAGATGTAAAATCAACAGCCATTATTCTTTTCTGATATAATCTGCCGAAAGGAAATGATGAGAAGTATGACAAACACCGTCGAATGGCTGAACTTTATTCGCAATGCAGCCTGCCTCCGAAAGCGGTGCAATCTCTCCGAAAAATCCATGACAAAGCTCATGGGCGTCGGCCTGCACGCTCTGAATATGATAGAGCGCGGAGAAGCGCCGCCGGGTATAACGCCGGATGCGCTGTTCAACATGCGCGGCCGTTTCGGCTTAAAGTCGGAGCATCTGCTCGAAAAGCAATTCGATGGCTAAACCGCATGCCTTGTTTGCGCCGCATACAAAAATACCCGCATCAGGCAATCTGCCGATACGGGTATGATAATATCCTGTTTCGCAGCAGCGCAGACGCAGCCGGCCGGTTATGAATGACAGGCCTCGCAGTCGCCTATCTCACCGACTATAGGAGTCGGGTCGATGCCCTGCCTCCTGTAATAATCGGCAATCGCCGACTTGACAGCCTCCTCTGCCAGTACCGAGCAGTGTATCTTTGCAGGCGGCAGGCCCCCAAGCTCATCGATGACCGCCTTGTTGGTGATCTTGAGAGCCTCCTCGATGGTCTTGCCCTTTATCATTTCTGTGGAAACCGAGCTTGTCGCAATGGCCGCGCCGCAGCCGAAGGTCTTGAACTTGATGTCGGTTATAACGCCGTTGTCGATTTTGAGATACATCTTCATGATGTCGCCGCAGACGGGATTGCCGACCTCGCCGATCCCGTCGGCATTTTCGATCTCACCGACGTTGCGCGGGTTTGCGAAATGATCCATTACCTTTTCAGTATACGCCATAGTTTCTGCCCCTTCATCAGACATATGTAAAAATATGAAAATACATTAAACCTACCATAAAGATAGGGTATTGCTCCAGAAATAATTATATATCAAATCCCGTCTGCCGTCAAGTGGCGCACGGACAACGCCCGGCAGCAAAGACCCGCGCCCTGAAAAACAGGGTGCGGGTCTGGTTTTCGCGTCATTTCATCATGTATCCAACCGAATTCATCACGCTGCCGGCCGTGCGCAGAGCCTTTTGCACCTTGCGCTTTGTTTTGTTCCTTTTCCCGGTAAATGCGCCGATGGCTCCCGAGCCGACCGCGCCGACTGCCGCGCCGATAACCATATATTTTGTCACTCTTGACATAGCTGCCATGTTAAACACCTCCTGCATTAGTCTTTGCAGAAAGCGGCGATAAATACCGCAAAAAAGAAAACCGCCGAAAAAGATTTCGGCGGTTGATTCTGCTGAAAAGATGCTGATTGACAGTCTGCCTTTTTATTAATCCTCAAGCGAATAGCTGTAATCGGACTGATCGCCGACCCTTTCAACCTCAACGTCGGTATAGCACTTCATGCCGGTGCCGGCAGGAATAAGTTTGCCTATGATGACGTTCTCCTTCAGACCCATGAGCGGATCCACCTTTCCCTTGATTGCGGCTTCGGTGAGAACCCTCGTGGTTTCCTGGAAGGATGCGGCGGAAAGGAAGCTGTCGGTTGCCAGGGACGCTTTTGTTATACCGAGCAGCACCGGGATATATGTCACAGGTCTGAGCTCGGTTTCGCCTTCGCTGATTCTGCGGGCGATATCTCTGTTGACCGAGTCTACCTCGCTTCTGTCGGCCATGATTCCGGAGAGATATTCGGTTGATCCGGGATCATCTATGCGCACCTTCTTGAGCATCTGACGTATAATGACCTCAATGTGCTTGTCATTGATGTCAACGCCTTGCAGACGGTATGTCCTCTGGACCTCCTGGATGATGTAATCCTGAACGGCCTCTATACCGAGTACGGCAAGAACGTCATGCGGATTGACAACGCCGTCGGTCAGCGTGTCGCCGGCCTTTACGCGGTCGCCTTCGTTGAATCTGGTGTGCTGGGAGTAAACGGCATAGGCTCTCTGTTCGCCTGTTTCGCCGTTGGTCACAACAAGATGGCGGCTCTTCTTTATCTCCTGGAAGGAAACAACGCCGTCTATTTCGCTGATAATGGCCATATGCTTGGGCTTTCTGCCCTCGAAAAGCTCCTCAACTCTGGGAAGACCCTGTGTGATGTCCTCCGCCGAGGCGATGCCGCCGGTATGGAATGTTCTCATGGTGAGCTGAGTACCCGGCTCGCCTATGGACTGAGCGGCTGTTATACCAACCGCTTCACCCTGAGTAACCGGTTCTCCCGTGGCAAGGTTGGAGCCGTAGCACTTTGTGCATACGCCGTGCTTTGCGTGGCAGGCAAGGATGGAGCGTATCCTGACCCTTGTCGCGCCTGTGGCGGCAATCTTAGCGGCGTCGGTATCATCCATCAGCTTGTCGCGGCTGACGAGTACTTCACCGGTCTGCGGATCGATGAAATCCTCAACGAGGTATCTTCCGATGAGACGTTCGCTCATAGGCTCGATCATCTCGTTGCCGTCCTTGATATCGAATACCTCTATGCCGTCGTGCGTTCCGCAGTCCTCGTCGTGGATGATGACTTCCTGAGAAACGTCGACCAGTCTTCGGGTCAGGTAACCCGAGTCGGCCGTTCTCAGAGCGGTGTCTGCAAGACCCTTTCTCGCGCCGCGTGACGAGATGAAGTATTCGAGGATGTTAAGACCCTCGCGGTAGTTTGCACGAATGGGAACCTCAATGGTTCGGCCGGACGTGTTGGCGATAAGTCCGCGCATGCCGGCGAGCTGTCTGATCTGTGATATGGAACCGCGGGCGCCGGAATCGGCCATCATGTGGATGGGGTTGAATGCGTCCAGATTGTCCTGAAGCGCCTTTGTGACGGCTTCGGTCGTTTCGTTCCAGGTTGTGATAACGTGGCGATAACGCTCATCATCCGAGAGGAAACCTCTGCGGTACTGCCTTGTGACCTCGTCAATTTTTCTTTCGGCCTCTTCCAGAAGCTCTTTCTTCTGAGGCGGAATGGTCGCGTCGCACACAGCGACGGTAATGGCGCCCTTTGTGGAATATTTGAAGCCCTGCGCCTTTATCTTGTCGAGCACCTCGGCGGTCTTTGTTGTGCCGTGGACCTTGATGCAGCGGTCTATTATCTTGCCGAGCTGCTTTTTGCCGACGAGGAATTCAACCTCCAGCTTGGCTCTGTTTTCGGGCAGCTTTCTGTCCACAAAGCCGAGATCCTGAGGTATCGGCTCGTTGAATATGATCCTGCCTATGGTCGTTTCGATAATATCGGTGACCTTTTCACCGTTCACTTCGACCGTGCGGCGAACCTTTATGGGAGCATGCAGGCCAAGGCAGCCTTCGTCATACGCCATAATGGCTTCGTTTGCATCTCTGAACATCTTACCCTCGCCCGGCTCTCCCGGTTTGATAAGCGTCAGATAATACGAACCCAGAACCATATCCTGCGTCGGGACTGTTACTGGGCGGCCGTCTGACGGCTTGAGCAGATTGTTTGCCGCCAGCATGAGGTAACGTGCCTCTGCCTGGGCCTCCGCGGACAGCGGAACATGCACCGCCATCTGGTCGCCGTCGAAGTCGGCGTTATATGCTGTACAGACAAGCGGATGCAGCTTGAGCGCTCTGCCCTCTACCAGTACCGGCTCAAAGGCCTGTATGCCCAGCCTGTGCAGTGTGGGGGCGCGGTTTAAGAGAACGGGGTGGCCCTTGATAACGGTCTCCAGCGCGTCGAAAACCTCCGGCTTTGCGCGCTCAACCATCTTACGGGCGGATTTTACGTTTGTAGCCTTGCCGGTTTCGACAAGTCTCTTCATAACAAACGGCTTGAACAGCTCGAGAGCCATTTCCTTGGGCAGACCGCACTGATACATTTTCAGGTCGGGTCCGACGACAATGACCGAGCGTCCCGAGTAGTCTACGCGCTTGCCGAGGAGGTTCTGTCTGAATCGGCCCTGCTTGCCCTTGAGCATGTCGGACAGTGACTTGAAGGGTCTGTTGTTGGGTCCGGTGACCGGTCTGCCGCGTCTGCCGTTGTCAATGAGGGCGTCAACCGATTCCTGCAGCATTCTCTTTTCATTTCTTACGATTATATCGGGGGCGTTTAATTCAAGCAGTTTTTTGAGGCGGTTGTTGCGGCTTATCACTCTGCGGTAAAGATCGTTGAGGTCGCTGGTCGCGAAGCGTCCGCCGTCGAGCTGCACCATGGGTCTGATATCGGGAGGAATTACCGGAACAACGTCCAGCACCATCCATTCGGGACGGTTGCCGCTCTGTCTGAAGGCTTCGACTACCTCGAGCCTCTTGAGTATTCTGACCTTCTTTTGTCCTGAGGAATTTTCAAGGTTTTCCTTGAGCTCCGCGGACAGCTCGTCAAGATCTATCTCGGCCAGGAGCTTCTTAATGGCTTCAGCGCCCATTTCGGCGGTGAAGTCGTCCTCGTATTTTTCCTTCAGGTCGCGGTATTCATTTTCTGTAAGAAGCTGCTTTTTCTCAACAGGCGCATCGCCCGGATCGGTGACGATGTAGCTGTTGAAATAGAGCACTCTTTCCAGCAGTCTCGGGGAAATATCCAGAATTAGGCCCATCCTGGACGGTATGCCCTTAAAATACCAGATGTGCGACACCGGCGCTGCCAGCTCGATGTGGCCCATTCTCTCGCGGCGCACCTTTGCGCGGGTCACCTCGACGCCGCAGCGGTCGCAGATCTTGCCCTTGTAGCGTATTCTTTTATATTTGCCGCAGTAGCACTCCCAATCCTTCTGCGGACCGAAGATCCTTTCGCAGAAAAGGCCGTCGCGCTCCGGCTTGAGCGTTCTGTAATTGATAGTTTCCGGCTTTTTGACCTCGCCATATGACCACTCTCTGATCTTGTCGGGGGATGCCAGACCGATCTTTATGGATTCAAAGGTGTTAAATTCCATAGATAACTCCTTTCAAATTTTAGCCGCCGTCCGAAGGGCTTCGGCGTTTTGCGCCGTTAAACCCCTCGTCGGGCAAATCATCGGATGCCGTTTTGATGCGTTTCCTTCCCGTGAAAGCTATTCTTCGTCAAAATCGGCTTCCATATCGTCGTCATAGTCGGGGTCGTCGTCTGACAGATCGTCATCAAAGCCCAGATCGGCTCCGAGATCGTCAGGCTCCTCTATTCCGTAGCCTGTAAATTCGCTTTCTACTGCGACGCTCTCGAAATCATCCTCTGTGATCTCGTGTCTGATAGGCAGATCGTCATCGTCGTCGTAGTTTGCTTTGAGGTCTATTTCGTTGTTGTCGCGGTCCAGCACCTTCATATCAAGACCGAGTGACTGCAGCTCCTTGATAAGAACCTTGAAAGATTCGGGTATGCCGCTCTTGGGAACATTCTGTCCCTTGACGATGGACTCGTAGGTCTTGACACGTCCGACGACATCGTCAGACTTCACCGTCAGGATTTCCTGCAGGGTGTATGCCGCGCCGTATGCCTCCAGCGCCCAGACTTCCATTTCGCCGAAACGCTGTCCGCCGAACTGAGCCTTGCCGCCCAGAGGCTGCTGGGTAACGAGGGAGTACGGACCGGTCGAGCGGGCGTGGATCTTATCGTCAACGAGGTGATGGAGCTTTAAGAAGTACATATAACCGACGGTTACACGGTTGTCGAAAGGCTGGCCGGTTCTGCCGTCGTAAAGCTGGGTTTTGCCGTCCTCGTCCTTGCCGGCCATCTTGAGAAGCTCTCTGATATCGCTTTCGTGCGCGCCGTCAAATACCGGAGTCATTACCTTCCAGCCGAGAGCCTTTGCAGCGTAACCGAGATGAACCTCAAGAACCTGTCCGATGTTCATACGGGACGGAACGCCCAGCGGATTGAGGACGATGTCGAGCGGTCTGCCGTCGGGCAGGAAGGGCATATCCTCCTGCGGAAGTATGCGGGAAACAACGCCCTTGTTTCCGTGGCGGCCGGCCATCTTGTCGCCGACCGATATCTTGCGCTTCTGCGCGATGTAGCAGCGAACCACCTGCTTTACGCCGGGTGAAAGCTCATCGCAGTTATCCCTTGTGAACACCTTGACGTCCACAATAATGCCGTATTCGCCGTGCGGCACTCTGAGGGATGTGTCTCTGACTTCGCGCGCCTTTTCTCCGAATATGGCTCTGAGCAGGCGTTCCTCGCTTGTCAGCTCTGTTTCGCCCTTGGGAGTTACCTTGCCGACAAGAATATCTCCGGCCTGAACCTCCGCGCCGATGCGGATGATTCCGCGCTCGTCGAGATCCTTCAGCGCGTCTTCGCCGACGTTGGGGATGTCTCTTGTGATTTCCTCGGGGCCTAACTTTGTATCTCTGGATTCAATCTCGTATTCTTCAATATGGATGGAGGTAAATACGTCGTCGCGCACAACCTTTTCGTTGAGCAGGACTGCGTCCTCATAGTTGTAGCCTTCCCATGTCATGAAACCGATGAGGGCGTTCTTGCCGAGGGAGATTTCTCCGTCGCAGGTAGCCGGACCGTCCGCGATAACATCGTTAGCCTCGACCGTGTCGCCCAGAGAAACGGTCGGTCTCTGATTTATGCAGGTGCCCTGGTTGGAACGCTTGAATTTGATGAGCTTGTAGTTGTCCAGCTCGTCGTTTTCGGTGCGTATCTCGATATGGTCCGCGTCAACCTTTTCTACAATGCCTCCGCGCTTTGCCAGAATACAGACGCCCGAGTCGCAGGCTGCCTTGTATTCCATACCCGTACCGACTACGGGAGATTCTGTCTTGAGCAGCGGAACAGCCTGCCTCTGCATGTTGGAACCCATGAGTGCGCGGTTCGCGTCGTCATTTTCAAGGAAGGGTATCATCGCCGTAGCGACAGAAACGACCATCTTTGGCGAAACGTCCATATAATCGACGTTTTTGGCCTCTGTCTCGATAAACTCGTCTCTGCAGCGCGCGTTTACCTTTTTCCTTGCAAAGCGGCCGTTTTCATCCAGCGGCTCGTTTGCCTGCGCAACGACAAACTCATCCTCGACGTCTGCGGTCATGTATTCGACTTCATTGAGAACGACGCCGGTTTCCTTGTCAACGCGTCTGAACGGGGCTTCAATAAAGCCGTATTTGTTTATCTTGGCGAAGGTCGCAAGGTAGGAGATAAGTCCGATGTTGGGACCTTCGGGGGTTTCTATAGGACACATGCGTCCGTAGTGGCTGTAGTGAACGTCGCGGACCTCGAATCCGGCTCTGTCTCTGGAAAGACCGCCGGGGCCGAGAGCGGAAAGCCTTCTCTTGTGGGTCAGCTCGGCAAGCGGATTTGTCTGATCCATGAACTGCGACAGCGGAGACGATCCGAAAAATTCCTTGATGGCGGCGACGACCGGCCGGATGTTGATGAGCGACTGCGGAGTTACCTCCTCCTCGTCGTTGCCCTGAAGCGTCATTCTCTCGCGGATGACGCGCTCCATTCTGGAAAAGCCTATCCTGAACTGATTCTGGAGCAGTTCGCCGACGGAACGGATGCGGCGGTTGCCGAGATGGTCGATATCGTCGGTTGTGCCGATGTCAAAGCACAGGCCGCACATGTAGTTGACCGACGCTATGATATCATCTATTGTGATGTGCTTGGGGATCAGCTCGTCGTGGCGGGCAATAATGGCCGCCTTGCGTTCCTCGAAATCCTCGAACTCGTCGAAGATCTGCATGAGTACCTTGTAGGAAACCTTTTCGTTTATGCCCTCGTCCTCGAGGTCGCAGTCGAAGTATTCCTTAAGGTCGACCATGCCGTTGGAGATTATCTTGGTCTCGGTATTTTCATCAATCTTGATGTAAGCCGTATCAACGCCGGCGTTTTCGATCTTGCGCGCCTTTTCGCTTGAGACAGTTTCTCCCTCTTCGGCAAGAATTTCGCCTGTATTGGGATCGACGACCGCTCTGGACAGTGTGCGCCCGACTATTCTCGCGCCGATAGCGAGCTTTTTATTGTATTTATATCTGCCGACTCTGGAAAGATCATATCTGCGCGGATCGAAGAAGAGTCCCTCGATATAGCTCTGCGCCGAATCGACCGAAGGCGGCTCGCCCGGACGGAGCTTTGCGTAAACCTGGATCAGAGCCTCCTCAACCTTCTTGGAGCCGTCCTTCTCAATGGTCGCCAAAATGCGGGGATCTTCTCCGAAAATATCGAGAATATCGGTATCCTCGCCGAAGCCCAATGATCTGATAAAGGTTGTGACGGGCAGCTTGCGGTTTTTATCTATTCTTACGTAGAAAACATCGGAAGCGTCTATTTCGTATTCAAGCCAGGCGCCGCGATTGGGGATTATGGTCGAGGAGAAAAGGCGTTTGCCGGTCTTGTCCATTGTCATGCCGTAGTACACGCCGGGAGATCTGACAAGCTGTGAGACGATGACACGCTCAGCGCCGTTGATAACAAAGGTGCCGCTGTCGGTCATGAGGGGGAAATCGCCCATGAAGACTTCGGATTCCTTGATCTCGCCTGTCTGCTTGTTGAGAAGCCTTGCGGTGACGCGCATGGGCGCGGCATAGGTTACATCTCGCTCCTTGCATTCCTCCACCGTATATTTCGGTGTGGGATCGAGACGGTAATCAACAAAGTCCAGAACAAGGTTGCTGGAATAATCGTTGATCGCCGAAACATCACGGAAGACCTCTTTGAGACCGTGTTCGAGGAACCACTTGTAGGAATCCTTCTGGATCTCGATCAGGTTAGGCATCTCTAAAACTTCGTTGATCTGGGAGAAGCTCTTGCGCTCGTGCTTTCCCAGCTTGACAGGTTTTACATTTACCATAGGCCATAACTCCAATCTTATAAAAATTTTATGTTTTACTGTTGCATTTTGTGCTGAATTGTGATATACTAATTATGTTTAACAGCTATTTTTGCGCATGGATTTAGATTATAATTGTACCATATATTAATACATGTGTCAAGCGTTATTGCTTATCTTTATGTAAAATATATAAAAAACAATGCCGTGTATTGTCGTTTTACTACAATCACCGGCATTTTTGTTTGTCTATCAGCGCTTCCTTATTATGGTAAAAAGGGCATAAAAATGAAATTTCTCTGTTTTACACAAAAAATGAATTATAATTTCTCTGTTTTGACTAAGAGAATTTTTGATTTTAAGCCGGAGAATATTGTGAAAAATATATAATTAAGCGTTATTATTAAGACATATAGCAAGGTCGAAAAAACAGTTGATTGAGTGTTGTTCACATAATATAGAAAAATATTCACAATAATAAATCAATACAGGGCAGCCGTCCGATACGGCTGCCCTGAGCTGCTACTTATTGTATATCCGAATGATGTTGTCCGGCTTTGCAAGACGCATATCCTGCGCCTCATTCGTTTCGTACCGCGCGGATGATTTGCTGAGGATTATTTTTCCCTCCTTCAGATCCACCGTTATCTCAAGGCAGTCCTTTTCTTTGATGTCCAGCCAGCGCCGCACATCGGCAGGAAGCGTGATCCTTCCCAGCTCATCAACCCTCCTGATGCACAGGTTATTCATAAGGCCGCCTCCCGTCTTTGGTCATATATGTAACATTATAACAGTATTTTGTATATTGTCAAGTTACTAATGATAACTTTTACGTTATAGTAAAAGAATACCTCGCATATTAAACTATTTGCGAGGTGCAAAGAAATGAATAATAAATTTTATGACGAATATCGTTACCTTGGTTTAAATATAGCCTATTATCGCAAGGACAGGGGCTTGTCGCAGGAGCAATTGGCGGAGCTTATCAATATAAGCCGCGTTCACATGAGCCGCATCGAAACAGCCGCCTGCGCCGTTTCGCTCGACGTGATTTTTGACATCTGCGAAAAGCTGGAGCTTCCCGCGTACAAACTCTTCCAGTTCAGGGAATGAGGATCGGATAAAAAACGGCAGGAGCTGCGCTCCTGCCGTACAGCGTTTTTTGTTTTCAGCATAAAAGGTCGGATCCGCCGGCCTTTATTTCTTTTTTACCTCATTTTCAGCACGAAGCAGACCCAGCCGCCGTCGGTAAGACGTTCGACAACCTCCAGTCCCGTTTGGCCGAAAGCGTCCAGAACATCCTGCTCACGCACGTCTACTATACCCGACACAATGAAAAGGCCGCTCTCCTTCATATAATTCTTTACCGTGGCGCACAGTCTGATTATGACGTCCGCGACAATATTGGCGGCGATTATATCGTATTTTCCCGAAATCTTGTCGACCAGATCGCCGTGATATATATTGAGCCTCGGTTCGGTCATGCCGTTCAGCGCGCCGTTTTCGCGCGCGGTTTTGACCGCGAGAGAATCAATGTCCACGCCATCCGCCTTTTCGCAGCCGAGAAGAAGCCCCGCGATGGAAAGTATTCCGCTGCCGCAGCCGACGTCAAGCATTCTGTCGCCATTTCTGACGTACCGCTCCAAAGCCTCAAGGCAAAGCCGCGTTGTGTTGTGTCCGCCGGTACCGAAGGCAAGCCCGGGATCAATATTGAGCACAAGCCTGTCGCCTCCGACGCTGTTTTCCCGCCACGTCGGCAAAATGAGCAGCCTTTCACCGATGGGCAGCGGCATGAAATAATTCTTCCAGTTGTTTGCCCAGTCCTCCATGCTGCAGCTCTGGGTCTCGATGGTGTTTGGAATACCCTCTGCGGTATAACGCTCGCTCAGGTAGTCCAGCGCCTCGGCCGGGTTGTCCTCGGGATTTATATATATATGGATCAGCCCGTGGCTGCGGTCGCGCGAAAGAAGTTCTTCGTCGATGAGGTCGATATGCGCTATCTCTCTCGCGCCCTCCTCGAGATCGGAGTAATCCTCGATATAAATACCGTACGGTACGGCGACGTTGGCTATATCGCTGGCCTTTTCGATGTATTCGGTGGGTATCTTTATTATGATTTCCGTCCAGTCCATTATTACTCTCCGTTTTAAATTATTGCGGCAGACTGCGCCGATATTCTGCTGAATACATTATCTCATATTTATCCTCAAAAGAAAAGCTGAATCTTTCATTAAAAAACCGCCGCGAAAAAAGCGGCGGTTTTTGCGGTATGGATTATTACTTTTCCGCCTTGTTCTTTGCGGAATGCTCCTTCCATGTGACCCACAGGCCGCAGGAGATAAACAGACAGCTGTAGCAGCCGGAGATTATACCTATGAGAAGCGGCACTGCGAAGCTCACGAGAGAGGACAGATTGAAGATGACCGCCGCGACCGCGACCGCGCCGATGGTGAGAGCGGTTGTGATGGTCGTGTTGATGATCTTTCTGAGAGACTGGTTGAGCGAGAGATTGACAACATCTCTGAGCTCGGCCTTGGGGCCGTAGATCCTGCGGTTTTCACGGATTCTGGAGTAGTTGATGATGACCGCGTTTATGGAGTAACCGAGGATGGTCAGAACAACGGCGAAGAAATTGTCGTTGATCTCAAAACGGCAGATGATAAATGTGAAGTAAACGATAAGTACATCGTGTATCAGCGAAATAACCGCCGCGACACCGGCCGACCAGCCGCCGATCTTTCTGAATCGCAGACCGATGTATACGATCATGAATATCGCCGCAAGAACTATGGCGACGATGCACTTGCCGAAGAATTCACCGCCTATTGTCGGGTCAACCGAGTTGGACTGGACAAAGGTTATCTTGTTGTCCTTGAGGGCTTCGTTGCCGGACAGCACCTTGGAAATGGCGTCCTGAAGCTCAAGGGTCAGTTCGCTCTTGTCAGCAATGGTGACCGTCATATTGTTTGTGGAAGAATCGCTTGTCTTTGTGGCGGAAACGCTGACGTTCTTGGTGACGGTGGGGTCTTCATTCAGGATTTTCTCAACATTTGCAACATCGAGATCGCCCGAATAGGAATATGTGATAAGAGAACCGCCCCTGAAGCTGATATTGAGCTGGGTGCCGAAAATCACATTGAATAACAAGCCTACGATAATTATGCAGGCGGAAATGATGAAGCAAATCTTCTTCTTGGAAACAAAATCATACTTATAAGAAGGCATCATTTCTTTTCACCTCCATACAGCCACGGATTTCTGAAAGCCTTGAACCGTGAGATTGATTTTATCATCAAACGGGAGGCGAAAACGCCCATGATGAAGTTGAGGAGAACACCGATAAGCAGTGTGTAACCGAAGGAGTAAATCGAACCGGAGGCTGTTGTTCCGAAGAAACGGAGGATCGGCGAGAGCACCTTCGCGAAGAAGCTGTCGGGTGCGCCGAAAACGCCCATGAGGATCATCGCGACGACCATCGTTGTGATGTTGCCGTCAAAGATTGCCCAGAAGCTGCCCTTGAATCCGCTCTGGATAGCGCCGTCAAGCGTTCTGCCTGCGCGGAGCTCCTCCTTGATTCTTTCACTGGTAACGACGTTTGCGTCAACGCCCATACCGATCGAAAGAATGATACCGGCTATGCCCGGAAGGGTAAGGGTGAAACCGGGCGATCCGCCGAAGTAGCCTGTGATGCAGGCTATCGTTCCTGCCAGCTGGCCGATTATTGCGATTGCGGCAATAACGCCGGGCAGGCGGTAAACGGCGATAACGAAGATGATAACAAGGACAAGACCGATGAGACCGGCTATGACTGTGACCGTCTTTGCCTGATCGCCGAGCGTCGGGTTAATGGAACCGAAGGTGTCGGTTTCCAGCTCGACCGGCATGGAACCGGACTTGATGAGGCTGGCAAGATTTGTCGCCTCTTCCGCTGTGAAATCACCCGTGATGGAGCATCTGCCGTCTGATATGACGGCGTTTACTCTGGGAGCTGAAATGCACTCGTCATCGAGGTAGATAGAAATAAAGTCATTGAGATAATTTGCTGTCGCTGTGGAGAATTTCTGCGCGCCGTCCGATGTCAGTTCAAGACCGACCTCGTAGCTGCCGTCGTTTGTGTTGACGGCCATGTAGGCGTTGGAAATATCCTCGCCGTCGAGGATGACTTCACCGCTGGGATCCGTCTGGCCGCCCCTGAAGGTAAGGGATGCGGTGGAACCAAGTTCCTTGATGGCGGATGCCACATCGGTCGTATCGTCGCCTTCCTTCCACGGATAGCGGACTATGATACGGTCGTTATTCGCATCAATGTAGACCTCATGGTCGGTAATGTTGTTGTTAACGAGACGGTTTTTGATAACACCGGCCGCCGACTCAAGCTCCTCAGGTGTGACGTCATTGTAAACGCCAGAGCCTTCGGAAGTTTCTGTGGGTCTGAAGGTAACGTCAACGCCGCCGCGGATATCTATGCCCCAGCGGATACCGTCGCCCTCATACCCTTCATTCAGTGCGCCCTTGATTCTAACATTTCTGTTGTCGCCGTATGTGCTGCTTATTCCCCAGAAGGATGTGTATGTAAGGAATGCGATCACAAGGACGACAATGAAGAACCAAGCTTTTCCTACGCGTCGCTTCATTGTCAAACCTCCAATACTTTTTGTTTCGGGAATTTTCGCCGCTCAATCTCCCAGTACGGTATGCTTGTCCGCAATCGGCCGGATGTTTGGTCGTCCGGCAAAACGAACTGTGCGCACCGCTGAAAAAAGGCAGCGCCACATCCGTAATTGTCCGTCGGTCCGGACATTCGGGGTAAAATGCAAGCTGTAAAGCTTCCCAAAACGCTAACATTAATATTATATTAGCATATAGGTCAAAAGTCAATGAAAAGTGAGCGAAATTTGTAGTAAAGGAGGTCAATATTTTAAGAAATCGCGCTATGCCGCATAATGAGAGGGGTTTTTCGCTCGGATACCGCGTCGATCGTACCGCAGGAAGAACAAAAAAACTCCGGCAAAAGCCGGAGCAAAAGTTTGATTTACTTACAGCCGATCACACGGAAACCTGCTTTACCATATCGAAAAGATCGGCCTCGAATGGCTTTTTGGCCTGAATGGCCTTTTCGATGTCTATGTCGATGACGACATCGTTATCCATCGAAACGACCCTGTTGACGACACCGTTGGACAACAGCTTGGCAGCATAATAACCCATTCTTGTAGCGTTGACTCTGTCCTGGCCGGTGGGACGTCCGCCTCTCTGTGAATAGCCGAGAATATCCGCTCTTGTTTCCACTCCGGTCTTGCTTTCGATCACCTTGGCTATTCTGTCCGCGCCGCCCTCATACATCTTGGAAACGCCCTCAGCGACGATTATGATAAAGTGATTCTTGCCAATGGCAACGCCGTCTCTGATCTTTTCGCAGACCGATTCAATGCTTGCTTCGATGTTCTCGATCCTTTCGGGAACGAGCACGTCGGTCGCGCCGGCTCCGATCGCCGTGCGCAGAGCAAGATATCCGGCGCGTCTGCCCATGACCTCAACAACAAAGCAGCGGTCATGCGACTGGGCCGAATCGCGGATACGGTCTATCATGTCGATGGCGGTGTTCAGAGCGGTATCAAAGCCGATCGTGTAATCTGTACTGGAAATATCGTTGTCAATGGTTCCGGGAAGACATACGCAGGGGAATCCTCTTTTGACAAGATCGTTTGCGCCCCTGTAGCTGCCGTCGCCGCCGATAACAACGAGAGCTTCTATGCCGAGCTCCCTCATGTTTTCAATGGCCTTCTGCATGCCCTCTTCGGTCTCAAATTCCTTTGAACGCGCAGTAAAGAGAACCGTTCCGCCGCTGTTGATTATATCGGAAACGGAATTCATGGTCATTTTATGGAAATCCTTGTTGATAAGACCCTTGTAGCCTCTGTCAACTCCGAAAACCTCAATACCTTCGGTTATTGCAGTGCGAACGACCGAGCGAACCGCCGCATTCATGCCGGGAGCGTCTCCTCCGCTTGTGAGCACGGCTATTCTTTTAATGATCTTATCGGTGTTTGCAGCTTCTGTTGTCATTATAAATCTCCTCCTGCCGCATTGATCCGGCGCGCATTGCCTGAAAAAACCGTACGGCAGACTGTGACCGCACTGCGCTGCGAACCCGCTTTTAAGGCGATATCGGTTGATCGTCATCCGCACCGAAAGCACAAGGGGGTTTCGGTGCTGTTTCAACGCGATGTTTATTACGGCTTAGTTAAATGGTTTTCACTAAATTCCTATAGTACATTATACTATACAATCCCAAAAGAAGCAATAGCTATTTTTATATTTTAGCGTTTTATGGAAAATATCATGTCGTACAAATCGGCCGAAAAGGTATTCGACATTCCGACAAATAATCCCGTCATAAAAGGAAAGGACAGCCCTGCGGCTGCCCTTTCAGCCCGCCCGAAGGGATTCGAACCCCCGGCCTTCAGAATCGGAATCTGCTGCTCTATCCAGCTGAGCTACGGGCGGATAACAAATATACTGTTGCAAAAAGCAAGACTTTATGCAATAATAGTGATTGATTTAAAATAACCGGTTGGGTAATAGTATAACACATCGGCAGTGGAAAGGCAATTATTATTTTGCGCTTCATTCCGATAAGTTTCTTCATTTTTTCCGCGGATAAGGAAATCGAGCGGGAAAGCAGGGAGGTTTTATGCCGTCTAATATATGTGAAAGCTGCGCGTATTTTATCTATGACGACGAGCTTGAGGAGGACGTCTGCTCGGTTCAGCTCGACGAGGACGATTACGTCCGCTTTGTTAGCGATCCGCATGCCGTCTGTCCCTATTACAAATACTACGATGAATACAAGATGGTGCGCCGTCAGAATTAAAAACGGAGGACAACATGAAAAAGGCTCGAAAGCATATTATCAACATTCTCATTGCCGTGCTGTTCGTTGTTGTCGGCGCTCTGGCGATATGCGGCTTCAACATGTATCAGACCACTTCGGTCAGTCTCAGCCTGACCGACGACAAAGGTGCGATCACCAGCTACACCTTGGATTTTGCCGAAAAAAGCGCGTTTTCCGAGCGGTATGATCCTGACGGAGAGTATACCCGAAGCGACAGCATAGAACTGAGCGGCGGCGATGTTTTCCGTATTAAGGCGGCATTTTCCCTTTCGCTGATGACCTTCTGGAGCGACCGTTACGGCGAAGATCAAATACGATGGACACTGACAAGGACAAGGAGGGACGTGTCCAACATAAGCTCCGGCGGCGATAAAAAGCCGGTTTTGTACGGGCTGGCGAGGGATACGATAATGGGGATTTTTGAGGAGAAGGGATAAACCGTCGTGCGGCGCTCTTATAATTTCTTTTCCGGTCGTTAGTTTCGGCTTTTGTAAACTTGTAAAGGAGAGCGTCATTCCCCTGCGGCGTATATCGGAAAAAGCTGTAATATTTAAGGACCCGCGCAAAAAAGCTCACGCAAAGCGCGTGAGCTTTTTTATTCAGCAATAGCTTAAATTATTCGTTGATACGCGTCCACAACGCCGGAACCGACTGTTCTGCCGCCTTCACGAATAGCGAAACGGAGACCTGCTTCGATGAGCGTCGGAGTGATGAGCTCAACATCCATATCTGCGTTGTCGAAGGGCTGTCACATTTCTGTGCCTTCGGGAAGGGTACCGCCTGTAACGTCGGTTGTGACTTCCGCACCGCGCAAAAAAAGCTCACGCAAAGCGCGTGAGCTTTTTTATTCAGCAATAGCTTAAATTATTCGTTGATACCGATAACAACGCCGGAACCGACTGTTCTGCCGCCTTCACGAATAGCGAAACGGAGACCTACTTCGATAGCGATGGGAGTGATGAGCTCAACATCCATATCTACGTTGTCGCCGGGCATGCACATTTCTGTGCCTTCGGGAAGGGTAATAACGCCTGTAACGTCGGTTGTTCTGAAATAGAACTGCGGTCTGTAGTTGTTGAAGAAGGGAGTATGACGGCCGCCCTCATCCTTGGAAAGGACGTAAACCTGACCCTTGAACTTTGTGTGGGGATGAATGGAACCGGGCTTTGCAAGAACCTGACCTCTTTCGATCTCTGTTCTCTGAACGCCGCGGAGAAGAGCACCGATGTTGTCGCCGGCCTCGGCATAGTCGAGGAGCTTGCGGAACATTTCGATACCTGTAACGACTGTCTTTCTCTTTTCGTCTGTGAGACCGACGATTTCAACTTCCTCACCGAGCTTGAGCTGTCCGCGCTCGACTCTGCCTGTGGCAACTGTGCCGCGGCCTGTGATTGTGAAGACGTCTTCAACCGGCATGATGAAGGGCAGGTCTGCCTTTCTTTCCGGAGTCGGAATGTAAGAATCAACAGCATCCATAAGCTCTATGATGGACTTGTACTCGGGAGCGTTGGGATCTGTGGATGTGCTTTCAAGAGCCTGGAGAGCGGAACCAACGATGATGGGTGTGTCGTCGCCGGGGAACTCATACTCGTTGAGGAGTTCACGGATTTCCATTTCGACGAGCTCGATAAGCTCAGGATCGTCAACCTGATCGGCCTTGTTCATGTATACTACAATGTAGGGAACGCCAACCTGACGGGAAAGAAGGATGTGCTCACGAGTCTGG
>JAFYGK010000015.1 GCA_017543285.1 Clostridia bacterium
GATAGTCCGCGTCAAGGCGAACAGATCACCTGAGAACATCCTTCTCGGCGACAAGCTCCCAGTTTTCCATGTTCCAAATGGAATCACGGACACGATACCATCTTGCAGGAGCAAAAGTATTGCCGTTGTTCTGGTTGATGAAATAATTTTTAGACGCGATTACAAACTGGTCGTGGGCTGTTTTTTCACTGTTGTCGATCGCCTTTCCGGTAAAGGGATTGACGGCGTTTTCAATAAGTCCGTCAACGGCCATCGTCGGCACGTCGGCATTTGTCATGAATTCGTCGGAGGTGGTCAGTTTTTCTCTGCTGTCAAAATCCTTTACCAGCAGCAGCGGAAAATAAAATTCCATGTCTCCGTATCGCTGATCCAGTTTTTCGGCGTTGACGGTATCGTCAAACAGGAAGCCTTCGATCTGCTTTGTCGCAAAACCGTGGTCGGATACGATAATTATTCTTGTATTATCATAAACGCCTTGTTCTCTCAAATAATCAAACCACTCGGAAAGCCGCGTCAGCGCGGCGGCATTACTCTGGTAAGATCCGATCTGGTTCTGATCCTTAAGCTTAAGAACCGTACCGTTGAGCTCGATGTCCTGCTTACCATGTCCCTTTATATTGGTTGTCGGCTTCAGATATTGATCATCCTCGAATCCCGCCAGATTATGAGTGGTGTCGTTGTTCATCATAATAAAGCTGCCGGTATTATTATCGGAAACGGATGTGATCCCGGACAGGTTTTTGAGGACCTCATATGCTTTGCCGAAGGTGATCATTGCGGTATCAAGCTGATGATACCGGCCCGTATCATACAGTGTTGGCTGTAAGGCGACCGGAAGGGTCTTGACTATACTGAAGCAGAAGAAGTTGCGGTAACGGCCGTTGATCAGCTGCTGCTTCTGAGTGGCGTCAAAGCTGTATTCCTGCGCCACAAAGGTTTTGATATCGGGATAAGAATCATATATGGACATGTCGGGTATCTCTTTATATCCGGCATAAGGAGCATCGCAAACCGTTACATCATATCCGGCTTCATCAAAAAGCACAGGCATCACCTTCAGCGCTTCGTTATGTTTTGCGCTTAGCGGTTCGGTATCCCTTTTGTTCATCTCCACGGGAGTATACTCGTACCCTCCGAACAAGGCGGGGGCGCCGAAATTGGTATGGCCTCCGAAAGATACTGTATTTGAATAATAGGTGAAGCCGCCGAACTTTTCCTCAAGCTCAGGGTGTTCATACATGATATAAGGGATATATTCTCCCATTGCTCTGTCCAGCATCAGTACGACAACATTCCTGCCGTTTTTGCTCAGTGAAAGATCCGGACGCGAACTTGATACGGAAAGGGCCTTCATATCGACCTTTGCAACCGACTGAAAAACGCCGAATGAGTTTATTCCCGACATGCAAACCATTGTAAGAGTAGCTGCCGCGACGGCCCCAAGCGCCAGTTTTGCCTTCTTGTTTGCTATTAAAACTATGACGACAGCAGCCACAGCCAGAACAGCCGTATTGATAAGCATCTGCCTGCCGGAATAAATAACCTCATTATCAGTATAAACGAGCTCCGAAGACAGCGTGCCGAAATTCTTGCCAAAGAACAGATAGTTAACAACGCCTAAAGCACATGCGGCAACAGTCACACGTTCAAAAATCACCTTGACCTTGGGAGAGAACAACCAATAAAACACGCCGAACCAGAGGATGAATAATCCGGATGCTATCAGAAATGCATTAACAATATACCAGAACGGATGCAGATATTCACCGGCGATAATGAATTCTTGAGGAGAAGCCGATACTACCGACGACGGTATCAAAAGTCCCGTGAGCACGGCAAGAAAGATCGTCGAGCCCAGAAACAGCTTTTTATTGGGCTGGGATTTGATTAAAGAGCGGGTTTCATTCTTCTTGCTCCTGATAAGGCCCCAGATAAAGGGAACGCACATCACAACGCCGGCGCCGACGAACAATGCAAGCCTGTTTATCAGAGCATTTCCCATATAGCTCCATACGCCATATGCTATCAGGCAAATGCCGACAAGAAGCGAAAGCGCCTTGAGAACCTTTGCCGGGTTCTTCATTTTATAGAAGATGGTTTTTACGAGGGAGAACACATTGTTGAGCGTCCAGTAGAACACAAGACCTGACGGCGAACCGTAGAGGAATACAAGGAAAAATGCCGCCATGCCGTACAGCTGAATCTTTGTCTTGAGCGGATATCCCTTGGTGAAAATAATTGTGGATATGACATTAACGATCGTCATCAATATCGGCAGGAAATTTATCGACAATCCGCCGATCGAGATAAGTCTGTCAGGCTGCCCCAAATCGGCAATCGGACCGAAAGAAACTCCCTGAAGAAGCGACAAACCCGACAAAAACCGGTAGGCGGCTATAAAGAAGGGTATCTCAAGAAAGAGCGAAACCGCACTGCGAAGAACATAGAGAGGACTGTAGTTATTCTGGCGGTAATATGTTTGCAGCATCATAGTGCGTTCACTGCCGTGAAACACCTTTTTTATGTGCGCAACACCTTTGTGAAGCTTTGCTTCGGTTTTGCGCTCTTCCTCCTGCATGGTATCCGCGCGCCTGTACAGCGGCAGAACAAGAAGATTGATCGCAAGGCTCAAGGCGATGATTGCCAGACCCGGTTTTTCTCCGGTCAATCTGTAGGCATAGCTGAACACTACCTCAAATATAAGCTGAATCGGCATTAAAAAGAATGAATAAAGCATTGAACCAAAAGCCATGATTAATCCTCCTTTTTTGCTAATTCGTTATATTTATTGACGAGATAATCGACAGCAAGCTCGGCGCCTCTGCCGTAATGGGCCCATGTTTCGTCGCGCGCTATCTGACGGCTGCGCGCATACTTGGGGTTGTTTATGCAATTATCTATAATTTCACGAAGATTATTCAGGCTGTCCGCTGTAAGCTCTTCGCCGAGGGTCGGCAGAACCTTGAAGGTCCAAAGCTCATCATCAAGCCACCACTGATCATACTGAGCCCAATCGGTGTCAGGGCGTGTAAAAATAACCGGCTTGTCGTAAACCAAAGAAAACTCGAAAAGAACGCCTGAAAAATCGGAAATGAGTATATCGGAATTTTTCAATACGTTATAATTATCATTGTCAAAATTCCACTGAATACGCTCGGAATCGGGAAATTCCTCCATCAGTTTATAGAGCATTTCCTTTTCTGAAACAACAGACTGGGGATGCGGTCTGACGATAATATTGTATCCTGTGTTCAGAAGCTCCCTGATTATCGTACTGCCGAATCTGGAAAGTATGGCGCTTTCGCCCCACGAGGGCGCAAGGAGGACGGTCTGCACGCAGTTATACTGTATGAATTCGGAATTCAGACGTTCGGACATATCGTCCATATAGGGGAGCCCGACTACCGTCAGCTCCTTCGGCTGCAGGTCGCGGAGTTTTTCAAGCTTTCTCACCTGTTCAACCTGATAGTCTCCGGACAGCAAGACTGCGTCATAATAATCCAGACCGAACATGTGATAGAGGGTAATATCATTCGGAGCGTGAGCGATATGAACGTAATAATCCACATCCTTTGATCTTTTCCACTGATAAACGTCAAGTCCGGGCGTTGTTGCGAGAACTATATTTGCATTTAAAAAGTTCAAACGGAAAAAGCCTTTGTTTCCCTCTCCGATAAACTCTCCGTGAATATGCGGATAGGGGTTGTCCAGCGCCGGATCGTCCGGTGATTCGGTCATATATACGACGTCGATTCCGCGCTTATCGAACTGCCTGCAAACAGGATCGAATGTTTTCCAGTATCTCTTATCGTCGGAAAAAATAACAAATGGGATTTTTTCATTATTTTCCTGTTTACCTTTTCCTCTGGAAAGAGCAAACTTAATTTTTACTATCGCGTTTCTGATAATGAAACCCAACGCTCCGAAAACGCCAATCAGTATGGCAAACAGCATGCTGCCTGTGCCGGGATCGATATATAGATTATTCATACGCTCTCCTTTACGTCTGATTAAAACCTGAATTATACGAGCCGCAAATCAAAAACAATAATGCAAAGAGAAATCAATTTATTCGCCGGAAACGGTCCGGGATGCGGTTTTTTTGACAAGCATATTGACCTGATTTTATGTTAATATTGAAAGTATAATACTACAAATAATCTTTTTTGTAAAGAAGTAATTATAATTAAGGTGTGTTTCAGGCAGACCCGGCCACAGGTTAACATTACACAGAAAAAGGAACGAAAAAATCAGGAGGCGTGAAAAACGGCCGTGTTCTGCGTAGATATGAGCCCGGTCGTGCCGGGTAAACGCAGTGCCGTTTGAAATTTGTCAAACACTTTGCAAAATTGTCTTGACAATTCTTTTGTTCAGTGGTATACTAATTCTCGCACGTTAAGGAGCGCCTCACGCATGGCGTCCTTACTGCTAATTGATTATTTAGGGGTATAGCTCAGTTGGTAGAGCAGCGGTCTCCAAAACCGCGTGCCGAGGGTTCAAGTCCTTCTGCCCCTGTAATTCAAAACCTCAGTAACGGCTGGCTTTTGCCGTTACTGAGGTTTTTTATTGCTGTCAAAGAAATTCTTTTGCGCCTTGTGCAAAAGTTGCAGACGGGCTTTATTCAAGGGTTTGGCACCGGCAGGAGATACAGATAGTTCGATTTGGCGCGCCGGATACCGCGCCGTCTTTACATGCTGCTCATCGGGAAAATACAGCGGCTCTGACGGCCCCTAGCTGTATTTTTGCATCAGCCGCGGATTTTATAAATCGTGCATGATCTCGCCTTGCTTACCGACAGGTTCGCTTTATTTATTAAATGAACAGGTTCTGATAAACTGTCTTACATCAGCTCCGCTCTCAAGATACCTTAACAGTATCTCCGCGCATGCCGAGCTGTCGCTGTCGGCATGATGATGGTCGAGACAGATGCCGTAGTTGCGGCACAGAATATCCAGACTGTGACTCATACCGGGAAGGATGCGTCTGCCCATCTGCACGGTGCAAATATATTTTACATACGGCTTCCATTCGATCCGATAATCCCGCAGGCACTTTTTCAATACATTCATATCGAACACCGCGTTATGCGCAACCAATAGCCCTTTCGACATAAGCGGCTCTATATGTCTCCAAACCTGAGGAAAAGTCGGAGCATCCGAGACCGTTTCTTCGCTGATACCTGTAAGCTGTATGTTAAAATTATCGAAATATGTTTCTGGGTTGACCAGCGAATAGAACCTTTCCGTAAATGCTCCGTCTTCTATGACGGTGATCCCGATTGCGCTCATCCGGTCGTTCAGACGGTTAGGCGTTTCTACATCGAATGCAACAAATCTTGACATAACGGTAACTCCTTACTGATTTAGCGCATGGCTCAGATCACGGGGTACGGATCTCGGCCCCCTGACGGTAAGGATCCCATACTCTTTCTTCAGTCTTTCAAATGTAAAGCACTTTGGTCTATATCGCTTTATCAGCCTGATTTTCATTAATCCGGTAATTGAGAGCTTATCGGTAACGAAGTCAAACGGAATATCGGTTTTTGTTACCCTGCATTGGTACAGTATCCCGGAGATCGGAGCCGCCGCGTACAGAAATACCGTGTCGCCGGTCTTGATTCCCTTTCCCTGCTTCCAGTCGATTTCATCTGCGTCGTCAAACGCATGAACTATGTCGTAATATTTAGGATTTGCAGGTATGATCCATTCCTTGGGCGGGCGATGACTTTGCCTGCTCTGCCTTGACTCTGTGACAGCAAAGCTCTCGTCGATCCACCGGCAGATTTCTTCCGCGGGAACTGTGCCGTCCAACAGAACAGATATCCAGTTTCCGCGGCTGATGTGATAGCCGCGAAAAAATCCTTTCTGCTGAGTGAGCAGGTCAACGAGCAAAGGGTCTCCTAATTTCACATTGATAATATCGACACGCTCAGAGCCGTCAAGACCCAGCTTTTCTCTTGAAACGCTCATGATAATTGCAAACCACTTGCGGTTATCTTTGTGTCGCATTACAGGAAAAGAGGGTGCGGCAGGCAGCGGATAATCTGGTTCGACCCCGTATTTGTTTTTTACATATTTAAAAATTTCTTCTCTCATTGCCGACGCTTTTATACCTGAATGATTCAGACTCATTTTTGTTTTCTCCAGAATCCAGCATATTCCTTTTGCCGTTCTCAGCGCTGCCTGCTGAAAATGATCGCCTTTGTTCAGTTCAAATGCGGTATTTATTCCGCTTCCGGAAAGATGACCGACGATCTCTCCAGTGCTATTTTCTACCGTTCGCAGGATTTTGTTTTTGGTGCGCGCTTCTCTGTCGCCGAGAGAAAAATAGATGGTATTTGGCATTTTGGAAACATCGAATTTCAAAATGTATTCTTTAAAACCGGGAAACCACAACGAACCTGAGCATGATGCGATCGCCTGGAATATTTCGCATTTGGTTGCCGCGTAAAGAGCAAACAAACCCGCAAGCGAATACCCCGCAAGCAGGATGGATTTCGGCTTGCCGCCAAGTTCCGTTCTTACGGCGGGGATGATTTCATTTTGCAGGATATAAAGATATTCGTCTGCTTTTCCGCCGTATGCCGTGCCGTTTTCACCGACAGGAGAAACCGGCCATGGCGTCATATCATCGTACCAATTCAGCCCGCTGATTTCGGCAAGGGTGAAATCGGGACATCCGACCTCCTTGCATTTATTATAAATCTCGCCTCCGGATCTTATATAATCGTTGAGTATCACCAGCGGAGATTCAATTGTTTCAGCTTTGAATATATTGATCGTTCTTCCTTTAATATTTATTTCCATATTTTAAGCCGTTTGTTCAATCGGTCCTTGCGATGTTTACCCCGGTTTATGACGGAACGGAATGTGGGCATCACACTTGTCCATACTTGTTGAAAATTATTCGGTACATAAATTATACCATACAACAGTACTGATTCAAATACGCTGTTTTCCAAAAACATTCTCTTTTGTTTTTTTAACAATTTTATTTCTATTTTCCAAAAATATTATGCTGAATATGCTGCATATTTGTCGTATTTAACTTGACAAACAGTTAACAATGCTGTAAAATAAATACAATAATCCCCAAAAAATACAACCACTCAACATGAGCAAGGAAGGTGCAGCATGAAAGTTTTAAAAGTCTTGCGCGGTATAGCCGGCGCCTATAACCGCGTTCCGCTTATTCTGAGGATTCTTTGCGGAATTATTCTCGGCGTCATTCTTGCCTTCGTTATCCCCAACGCCAGCGGTCTCGGACTTCTCGGAGACCTGTTTGTCGGTGCTCTCAAGGCAATCGCGCCGCTGCTTGTTTTTCTTCTTGTTATCAGCGCTCTCAGTCAGGGCGGCAGCAAGCTGGACAAGCGATTCGGCATGGTCATTTTTTTCTATCTTCTTACCACCTTTATCGCCGCGATAGTTGCCGTTCTTGCAAGCTTTATGTTCCCGGTAAATCTTGCGCTTACCGCCGAAGCCGCCGAACAGGCCGCTCCATCCGGAATATTTGAGGTTATAAGCAATCTCCTTACCAATATGATCGCCAATCCGCTTGCCTCCATTATTGACGGCAAATATCTGGGTATCCTGTTCTGGGCCGTCATTTTCGGTATGGCGCTCAAAAAATATGCAAGCGAAAACACGAAGAATGTTTTCTCCAACATGTCCGATGGCGTTTCCCAGGCTGTTCGCTGGATAATCAATCTTGCGCCGTTCGGTATCATGGGTCTTGTTTATTCCTCTGTTTCATCCTACGGCGTGGAGATCTTTACGGTTTACGGCAAACTCGTTGCTCTCCTTGTTGGATGCATGCTTTTTACATCCTTTATTATCAATCCCATTATTGTGGCAATTACTCTGCGCTGCAATCCCTTTCCGCTTGTGTTCAGGTGTCTGCGCGAGAGCGGAATAACAGCCTTCTTCACGAGAAGCTCGGCTGCAAACATTCCTGTCAATATGGCACTTTGCGAGAAGCTCGGCCTTGATAAGGATATGTATTCTGTTTCCATACCTCTCGGCGCTACAATAAATATGGACGGCGCAGCCGTAACTATATCGGTCATGACGCTTGCCGCCGTTCACACAATGAATATCCCGGTCGATATTCCGACGGCGCTTTTCCTCAGTGTGCTTTCCACGCTTGCTGCCTGCGGCGCCTCCGGAGTTGCAGGCGGATCGCTGCTGCTCATTCCAATGGCATGTTCGCTCTTCGGTATCTCCAACGATATTGCCATGCAGGTGGTCGGCGTCGGCTTTATTATCGGCGTTATTCAGGACAGTCTTGAAACGGCCCTCAATTCCTCCGGCGACGTTATCTTTGCCGCTACAGCCGAATACTATCAGTGGAAGAAGCAGGGCAAGCCTCTGCCCGCTTTCCTGACCGGAAAGAAAAAGGCAGCCGCGAAATAATCAATTAAGTCTGCGTTTCAAAAGCACAATAAAGACCCGTACCTGAAATTGCTCTCAGTTACGGGTCTTTTCTGTATAATTAGGGGATTTTAATGTCAGCCGCAGAAAAAAGCCGGGTTATTATCCTATGAACACATTATTAATTATCCATCAGATCGCTTGAATGAACCTTTTGCCGGCGTTATAATATTTGTGTGCCGGAATATCCCCGCGGCGATCATATTTTACGATATATCAGAAAAGGATAATTATATGAAGGCTGTAATTGCATTGCTTCTCTCGCTTGCAATGTTCTTTGAGTCCTGCTTTATTCCTCCGTTGTTTAAAAATGAGGACGATCCGGACAACAGTAAAACCGTATACAACAGCGGCAAATCGAAATCCGTGAACGAAAGCTCGGATGCCGGGCCGGTTTATTTAACGCCGGGCAATATCGGACATGAGCTCTTTAACAATCTAGATCAAAACGGCAGGATCGTCTATTCTCTTATCGACGAAGCTGTTAAGGAAATGAACACAGAAGACATTCGCGTGCCGGACGAAATGTCCATGGAACAGATGCAGGAAGCATTTGACGCCTATGTTGACGACTGCCCGGAAAACTTCTGGCTGTACCGCAGCTTCACCCGGCGTCAGGTAGGCGCGGAGGTTTATATCAGGCTGTCATATTGCGTAAATTCCATTCAGGAGCGCGACTCCATGAAGGAAGATCTTGACTCGGTTGTAAGGAGTATTGCTCGAAGCGCGTTGCGGGTAAGAGACAGATTTGAAAAAGAGCTGATTATTCATGACCGTATTATCGAATCATGTGAGTATGATTATTCAGCGGCGGAGTCTGGCTATGAATCCAATGAACTGAGCTTCAGTGCGTACGGCGCGCTTGTTGCCGGCAGGGCCGTATGTGAGGGTTATTCGCGCGCTATGCAGCTTATCTGCCACGAGTCCGGCATACAGTGCGTTTTGCTGCGCGGCACGGCAGGGAACAGCAGAACCTCTCATATGTGGAACGTAGTGACGATCAACGGCAGCAAATATCATGTTGATCTTACGTGGGACGATACCGGAAGCGATTTCGGCGCCAAAGACAACGGCGAGGAGCATAAATACGGTTCAGATGATCCTGCGGGAATCGGGCAGGAAGAAGACGTCGGGATTCTTTATTATTACTTTAATCTTCCCGATGAGATTATTGCGTTTGATCATTTTGACTTTGCCGCGCACAACTGCACCGATACCAAAGACAACTACTTCAGCAGAAAGGCCATGCTGCTTTTCGATTGGGACGATGAATACGCAGACAGTCTGGCCGAATATACGGCCGGCTGTCTTGAAGACGGCAAAAAGCTCATTTATATTGCTTTTTTTGATGAAAAAAGCTATAATAATGCATTGGAGTATCTTATCAATGACGAGCAGATTTTTAAAATCCTTGACAGGGCCAAAAAGCTCTCCGGCATAGAGATCCGGACGGAAAGTCTTGGCTACATAATGTCGGAGGGTCCGCTGTATACTGTCGGTTTCAGGATAGTTTATCAATAATAATAGAGGTCTTACGCAGCATGACAAAGCAAAACCAGCGTTTTATCAAAAAAGTATTCTTCTTCGCAATCATTGTTTCGACAGCTCTGTTTTTTTTCGGGTGTGCAAAAAAAGGTATTGAGGGTCTGCCTCCGGCCAGCTTTGAGGCGGAGCATGAATTTATATCCGCCAATAATTCCGAGCTCACCCCCGTTTATATCAACTATCGCTACGAACAGTTGACCGAAAAGCAAAAGGAAATATATGTAAATATTTATAACGCGGTGGAGGAGATGTACACCGGTGACCTTCTGCTTGCCAAGGGCGCCGTCAAGGAGGACATCACAGCGGCCGTCAGCGCCTATTACGCAGACAATCCGCAGCACTTCTGGGTTGCCGAATCCATGGAAAACTGCTGGACCGCGACAAATAACATCGGCATAACCCTCAAAAAGATCGGAAATGCTTTTTCCGGAATTTTCGGTTCGACCGGCAACGCCGATTTTACCGACTACACCGACGCTTACGGCAGATTCACTTATACGTTCGATTCGGCGGAAAAAAGAGATGAGGCCAGAAACATTCTGAAAAGTGTTATTACGGAGGTCATTTCAGGTATAAACCCGTCAGACGATATCGTGCAAAGAGAAATATATCTCCATGACTGGCTCTGCGATAATTGCAAATATGACGATGAAGCGTTCGAGGAGTTTGTTAAAACCGGGTCTGTTGGCAGTCATAAAAACTGCCATACCGCATACGGAGCAATCGTAGAAAAAACCGCGACCTGCGCCGGATATGCCAGAGCCATGCAGCTTCTTCTGAGCGAAGCAGGCATAGAAAACAGGTTTATAACGGGCACAAGAAACGACTCGTCCGTCGGGGCAGCCGTTGCTCACGCCTGGAACATAGTCTTTATAGATGGCGTACCATATCATCTTGACGCAACAGGCGATGATAAGGATGAGTGGGGTGTCGCGGATGGAGCGTATGTTGAAGTAAAGGATGACGGCAAGACCTATTACAACACAGGAAACCGAACTGAACACAGATATTTTAATATTACGGACGAGCAGATCTCTTTGGATCACTATAATTTTGTTCCGCAGCTCGCAATATCGGGACAGGAAAACTACTTTACAGTAAAGCAGCTTAATTTTGAGGATACTACCGCTTCCATCAAGCAGGGCCTTACCTCAGAGCTTATTAATCTGCATAAAACCGGCAAGTACTACATTGAGCTTTACGCAGGCGCCAATCTGCAGGATCAGCAGCAGTACCTGAAGGTTCTTGTGAACGGAGAAGACGGTATGATGTATCAGTGCCTTAAAGAGGCAAACGCCATGCTTGGCGAAAGATATTTCAGAGACGACCTTGTCTATTACGGCATGGATGAACAAAGCGGCATCATATCGATTTATACCGTTCCCATGGAAACGGTGGCGCAAAAGACAGAATAAGATAAAGCGGACCCAATTAATCATTAACGGAAGGACGACGCATTTTGGATACTGTACGAATCGAAAAAGCCATAAGAGAAATACTGATTGCAATCGGGGAGGATCCCGACAGAGAGGGCCTCGTTGAAACGCCGAACAGAGTGGCGAGGATGTATGAGGAGATATATGGAGGTCTTCACGACGATCCGAAAAAATACATCAAAATATTCACCGAGGAAGGCAATGACGAGATGGTTATCGTTCGCGACATACCTCTTTATTCGGTATGTGAGCACCATCTGCTGCCATTTGTCGGCAGGGCGCATATCGCCTATATTCCAAAAAACGGAAGGGTATTGGGACTTTCCAAATTGGCGCGCATCGTCAACAGTTTTGCACGCAGACCGCAGCTTCAGGAACGTTTGACGGCAGGCATAGCGGATTTTATTATGCAGGAGCTTGATCCGCTCGGAGTGGCGGTCGTTATAAACGCAGAGCATCTTTGCATGACCATGCGCGGGATCAGAGCCGCCGGCTCGCAGACACAGACCAGCGCGCTGCGTGGAATTATGCGAACCGAATCAAAAACCAGAGCTGAAGCCATGTCGCTTCTGACAGGAAATAACAGATAGAGAAATACAGGCGCCGTAACGAGCGCCTGTTTTGGAGATGCTATGAAAAGGCTGTTTAAATGCCGTGATCATATACTCGATATGAGCGCCAAAACGTATATCATGGGTATACTTAACGTCACGCCCGATTCTTTCTCCGACGGCGGAGATTATATCGATGCCGGGGCAGCCGTTGAGCATGCCGGACAAATGCTTGCCGACGGCGCGGACATCATAGATATAGGCGCGCAGTCTACACGGCCGGGCAGTACGGTTATAAGCGCAGACGAGGAACGGAACCGACTGGAAACGGTCTTACCGCGAATCGCAAGGGATTTCCCCGACGCTGTTTTATCGGTTGATACATTTTATCCCGATATTGCCGTAATTGCAGCTCAGGCTGGAGTCCACATAATCAACGATGTTTCGGGGGGAAGCCGGGATATGTTTGATGTTGCCGCGAAATACGGCATGGGTATGGTTATCATGCATCCGGGCGATCCGAATGATATTTCGGGCGAAGAAGATATAATAAAGAAGGCCGAAGATTTTTTTGCGCTGAAAAAAACGATGGCTTTAATGGCGGGGCTCAGCGGGGAACAGCTTTGTTTTGATCCGGGAATCGGCTTCGGCAAATCGCATGAACAAAACCTCGAACTAATTCGGGCTACTGCGAAACTGAGTAAATTCGGCAGCGCGTATCTGATGGGCTTATCCCGCAAGCGTGTGACCGATACAGGCAATATCCCGCCGAAAAAAAGGCTTGGTTCGACCATTTCCTTGAATACCGCGGCTCAGCTTCTCGGTGCAAATATTCTGCGTGTCCACGATGTTTTTGATTCGGCCGCCGCGGCGCGTGCCATAGACGCGCTTATGCAAAAACATTCATAATTAGTTTTCGTTACAATAATATCCAAAAAAACACCCTGCGGTTTAAATTCAGCAGGGTGTTTGCTTTGTTTTGATATTAATATTTTGCCAGGTAATTGTCAATCTCCCATGATGAAACCGACATGGAATATGCGTCCCATTCATGGTTCTTGTGACGGATATACTTTGTCAGAATATGATCGCCCAGGGTTGCTTTGATCAGCTCGTCCTTTCTCAGTTCGCGAATTGCGTTTTTGAGGGAATAGGGGATACGCTCGATTCCCAGTTCCTCAAGCTCTTCTTCCGTCATCTTAAAGATGTTGGAATGTACCTCCGGAGGAGGAGTGAGCTTGCGCTCCATGCCGTCCAATCCTGCGGCAAGACAAACCGCAAGCACCAGATAGGGATTGGCGCAGGGGTCGGGATTGCGCAGCTCGATTCTTGTTCCCGAGCCTCGAGCCGCAGGTATCCTGATAAGGGGGCTTCTGTTCTGCGCGCTCCACGCGATATAAACGGGAGCCTCATAGCCGTTTGTAAGACGCTTATAGGAATTGACAAGCGGATTGGTTATGGCGGTCATGCCTTTGCAGTGGTCGATGAGGCCTGCAATGAAAGAATAAGCCTCTTTTGACAGGCCCTTTTCATCATTTTCATCAGCGAAAATATTCTTTCCGTCACGGCTGAGAGACATATTTATATGCATGCCGGAACCTGCCTCTCCGTAGAGCGGCTTCGGCATGAATGTGGCGTAAAGACCGTGTCTGTCTGCAATGGATTTTACCGCCAGCTTAAATGTCTGAATATCGTCGGCTGCCTTGAGGGCATCGCCGTATTTAAAATCTATTTCGTGCTGACCGTTGCCGACCTCATGATGGGAAGCCTCGACTGTGTATCCCATTTCTTCAAGCGCAACGCATATATCCGAGCGGGCTTCTTCGCCCAGATCGATAGGACCCAGCTCAAAATATGAGCCTTTGTCACGTGTAATGGTGGTCGGGAAGCCGTTTTCATCCTTCTCAAAAAGGAAAAATTCGCACTCTGGACCTATATTGAAATCATAACCCATGTCGCTGGCCTTTTTGAGCATCCTTTTGAGAACATATCTCGGGTCGCCGTCAAAAGGCTGTCCGTCTGGCCTGTAAACGTCACAGATGAGTCGTGCAGTCGGACGTTTTGACCACGGATAAACAGTGAAGGTGTCTATATCGGGGACCAGATACATGTCCGACTCCTCGATGCGGACAAATCCCTCTATCGAGGAACCGTCAAACATGCAGTTGTGGTCGAGGATGCGGCGAAGCTGGCTGCGCGTGATGGCGACATTTTTCAGTCTGCCCGCAATATCGGTGAACTGCAGCCGGATGAAGTTGATATTCTTTTCCTCGGCGATGCGGATTATATCATCCTTGGTGTAGTTGTTCAAAATGATTCCTCCGTGTGCGCGGCTGAGCGATGATCGCTGTTGCCCGCGCCTTATTATTTGAAAATACAGAAGATACGGTCAGAAGATCAGTAAATTATCTTCTTTCTGCCTATATCGTGTCTGTACTGCATTCCGTCAAAGCTGATTTTTTCAATCAAGGCATACGCCTTATCCAGTGCGTCCTCGAGATCTCTGCCCAGAGTCGTCACGCCGAGCACGCGGCCGCCGTTGGTATAAAACTTTCCGTCCGTCAGCTTTGTTCCGGCATGGAAAATTGTCGCGCCGTCCAACTGTCCTTTTTCATCAAGACCGGTTATTTCGACGCCTTTCCTGTATGCTGAGGGGTATCCTCCGCTTGCAGCAATGACGCATACGCAGCTGTCATCGTACCATTCAATGTCGATTTCGTCAAGTTTTTCGTCGATTACCGCGTTGAGAATATCAACAAAATCAGTCTTGAGTCTTGGCAGGACGACCTGCGCCTCAGGATCACCGAAGCGGCAGTTATATTCGATTACTCTGGGACCCTTTTTCGTAAGCATGAGCCCGAAATAGAGACAGCCCTTGAATGGCCTGCCTTCGGCTGCCATGGCCCTGACGGTCGGCAGAAATATTTCATCCATGCAGCGAGCTGCCATTTCGTCAGAGTAGAAGGGATTGGGACTGACGGTACCCATGCCGCCGGTGTTAAGACCCTTGTCGCCGTCCAGCGCGCGCTTGTGGTCCATGGAGGAGACCATCGGCTTTACGGTCTTTCCGTCGCAGAAGGCAAGCACAGAAACCTCGGGGCCGGTCAGGAATTCCTCAACGACTACGTTGTTGCCGCTGTCACCGAATGCCTTGTCAAGCATTATGGTTTTAATGGCGGCTTCAGCCATTTGTTCATCCTCAGCGATTATAACGCCCTTACCGAGCGCGAGACCGTCGGCCTTGATAACGGCGGGGTAGCTGTTCTGCGACCTGATATAGGACAATGCCGCGTCGGGATCACTGAAAACCTCGTATCCGGCTGTCGGTATACCGTATTTTTTCATAAGGTTTTTGGAAAAGACCTTACTGCCTTCTATTGCCGCCGCCTTCTTATCGGGTCCGAAGGCACGAAAACCCGCCTTATTCAACTCATCTACCATACCGGCAACAAGCGGATCATCCATGGCTACAAAAACCATGTCCGGCTTAAGCTGCTGCGTGAGCGATACAACGCCTGCGATATCGGTTGCCGCAACGTCAAAACACTGAGCGTCGCAGGAAATACCGCCGTTTCCGGGAGTGCAAAAAATTTTATCTGTCTTTTTGCTTTTTAAAAGCTGGCGCACTATAGCGTGTTCTCTGCCTCCTGCGCCGACTACGAGTATATTCAATGGAAAGGCTCCTTTCAGCCGCCGTTTTTTATATTAAGGGGACGCGGGGGGAACGGCGGATGTTCTCAAAAAGCTGACAGCTTTCAACTCCGCCCTCCGCTCGCTTTGCCCTATATTTGTTTTTAGTGCTTAAAATGTCTCATGCCGGTAA
>JAFYGK010000016.1 GCA_017543285.1 Clostridia bacterium
GAAAGAATCAGGAACTGGTAGAGCGCCTTATCGCAGGCAACGGGGTTTACATCTGCGACGAGTGCGTCCACCTTTGCTATGCCCTCCTGGCCAATGAAAAGGCTCATCCGCACAAGCAGCAAAAGGGCGCGAAAACGACAAGACGATCGGTTTCCACAAAGAATCTGCCCAGGCCCAAGGAAATAAAGGCCGTTCTCGACGAATATGTCATCGGGCAGGAGGAAGCGAAAAAAGCCCTTTCGGTTTCGGTTTACAACCACTACAAGCGGATATTTTTTGAAAAGTCCAACAAAACCGAGCTGCAAAAGAGCAATATCCTGCTGCTCGGTCCCACCGGCGTTGGAAAAACCCTGCTTGCGCAGACTCTGGCAAAAACGCTCAATGTCCCCTTTGCCATAGCCGATGCGACAACGCTTACCGAGGCTGGATATGTGGGCGAGGATGTTGAGAATATCCTGCTGCGCCTTATTCAGGCGGCGGACTATGATGTCGAAGCGGCGGAAAAAGGAATAATATACATCGATGAGCTGGATAAAATAGCCAGAAAATCGGAGAATCCATCCATCACAAGGGATGTCAGCGGAGAAGGAGTCCAGCAGGCGCTGCTGAAAATTCTTGAGGGAGTTTCGGCAAATGTTCCCCCTCACGGCGGAAGAAAGCACCCGCAGCAGGAGTTTATCCAGATAGATACCACTAACATCCTGTTCATATGCGGCGGCGCGTTCGACGGTCTTGAAAAGATAATCGAAAAGCGCATGGGAGCCTCCGCGATAGGATTCGGCGCGGACGTCAGATCAAAAAAGGACATGGACTCGGTCGAGCTGCTCAAAGAGGTTGAGCCGAATGATCTTGTCCGATATGGGCTGATTCCGGAGCTGATCGGCAGAATACCTGCCATAACGACCCTTCACAGCCTCGACAGCGACGCGCTGGTCAGAGTACTGACCGAGCCGAAAAATGCCGTCCTGAAACAGTATATCCGGCTTTTTGAACTTGACGGAATAGAATTGTCGTTTACCGATGACGCGCTTACGAAAATTGCAGAGCTGACCCTTGCGCGCAAGACAGGCGCGAGAGGATTAAGGGGAGTCATGGAGAAGGTTCTGACTCCGCTTATGTTTGAGGCTCCGTCGGATAAAACCATCAAGAGCATTCTCATAGACAGGGAGAGTGTGGAGGACAGCTCAAGGGCAAAAATCACCTACTACAGCGAAAACGAGAGAAAACCCGAAAGGCTGAAATTCGCCGGAGAAACGGCGTGATTCTTTCAAAAGAATTTGCAAAAATAAAAGCCCTTTACGATCATCGTAAAGGGCTTAAACTATATGCGGAGTTATTGCTGTATTGCTCTTATCCGGCGATTTCATTCCTTGTTATTGTCAATCTTTTGCTGATACGGGCTTTCGCGTCTTTTGACACCTGTTTTATGAATCTTCTTTTCTCTTTCTGACTACTGCGCCGCATAACCCGCAAGGCGTGCTCTTCACTGTTATCGACCGGAGGATCGGGCGGAGTTGCGTTTTTTATGATACAGTAGACAGCCCATATCAGTAAAAGCAGAAGGACAATCAGTAAAGACATACAATCACCGCCTTTCACAGCTATTTTTACAATATTATACTATACCGTTTACAAATAGTCAAGAAAACCGCTGTTTTCCTTGAGGACTGGTATAACCGCATGCGGAGAAAAATATGAGGCAGCGTTGTTTTCATCGCTGCCTTTTTGAAAACTAACTGTTGTTGCGCAGGAACTTTATCAGCAGCCATAAGAGCCAAAGTCCGCAGGTACATATTGTCAGAATCACATCTACTATTAATCCGAAAGTACCCCTCTTTTTCTTTCTCGGCTGATACGGTTCAAATGTTATTTTCATTGGTAATCCTTGCACCTCCGATGTAATTTTTCATAAAAGCCCCTGCAAATTACGCGAAGGAGACGAAATACAGGCCGACAAAGCATTTCCCCGTATGAAAACAACAGCTATGCCTGCTTATAGTATTATTATATCACGGCATACACATGAAAACAATACCAAATCCACGCTGAAAATGCGCGGATTCGCGGAGGCATATTTTCCGCGGAAAAAACAAAAGGCTTCCGGTAAACCATACCGGAAGCCTTTGCGAATAATGCCTTATTACTTATTCAGAGCTTCGGCTACAGCGACCGCGCATGCTACAGTCGCGCCGACCATGGGATTGTTGCCCATGCCGATCAGGCCCATCATTTCAACGTGAGCCGGGACAGAGGAGGAACCTGCGAACTGAGCGTCGCCGTGCATTCTGCCCATAGAGTCGGTCAGACCGTAGGAAGCCGGACCTGCCGCCATGTTGTCGGGATGGAGAGTACGGCCTGTGCCGCCGCCGGAAGCGACGGAGAAATACTTCTTGCCGTTTTCGAGCGCCCACTTCTTGTAGGTGCCGGCGACAAGGTGCTGGAATCTTGTGGGGTTGGTGGAGTTTCCGGTGATGGAAACATCGACCTTCTCGTGCTTCATGATGGCAACGCCTTCGAGGACGTCATTTGCGCCGTAGCACTTGACCTTGGCTCTTTCGCCGTCGGAATATGCCTTCTCGAATACGATGTTAAGCTCGCCTGTATAGAAATCATATTCAGTCTCCACAAATGTAAATCCGTTGATTCTGGAAATGATCTGTGCGGCGTCCTTGCCGAGACCGTTGAGAATAACTCTCAGCGGAGACTTGCGGACCTTGTTTGCGGTCCTTGCGATACCGATTGCACCTTCTGCGGCCGCGAAGGATTCGTGACCGGCCAGGAAGCAGAAGCAGTCTGTTTCTTCTCTGAGGAGCATCGCGCCAAGATTGCCGTGGCCGAGGCCGACGTTTCTCTGCTCTGCGACGGAACCGGGTACGCAGAAAGCCTGAAGACCGATGCCAATGGCTTCGGCGGCGTCCGCAGCGGTTTTTACGCCCTTTTTGAGTGCGATTGCCATACCGAGCATGTAAGCCCAGACGGCGTTTTCAAAAGCGATAGGCTGAACGCCCTTAACGAGAGCGTCGGCATCTATGCCGTATGAAGCGACATATTCCTGCATCTCTTCAAGCGAGGAAAAACCATACTCGGCGAGACACTTTTCTATTTTGGCAATTCTTCTTTCCTTGCCTTCAAATTTGATTTCGTTAGCCATTTTCGTGCCCTCCTCCTATGATTATTCTTCTCTCGGATCGATATACTTGGGAGCGTCTGCGAAGCGTCCGTAGGTACCGATGTTTTTCTTATAGGCTTCGGCGGGATCGACGCCGTGACGGATATCTTCGAGCATCTTGCCCAGCTTTACGAACTGGTAGCCGATAACCTCGTCATCTTCATCGAGAGCTATCTTCAGGATATAACCCTCTGCCATTTCCATGTAGCGAACACCCTTGAGGTTGGTTGCGAACATGGTGCCGACCTGGGAACGAAGACCCTTGCCGAGATCCTCGAGAGAGGCGCCGACGGGGAGTCCGTCCTCAGAGAATGCCGTCTGGCTTCTGCCGTATGCCAGCTGCTTGAATATTTCGCGCATGGCAACGTTGATGGCGTCGCAGACAAGGTCGGTATTGAGGCCTTCCAGAAGGGTTTTGCCCATCAGGATTTCGGCTGCCATGGCTGCCGAGTGGGTCATTCCGGAGCATCCCAGAGTCTCGACGAGAGCCTCCTCGATAATACCGTTTTTAACATTTAGAGTCAGCTTGCAGCAGCCCTGCTGGGGAGCACACCAGCCGATACCGTGAGAAAGACCTGAAATATCAGAGATCTGATATGCCTTGACCCATTTGCCCTCTTCGGGGATAGGAGCGGGTCCGTGCTTGGGTCCCTTTGCGACCGTACACATTTTTTCCACTTCGTGGGAATAGTTCATGATTTTTTTAACTCCTTTCAAAGAATCCACAGGATCATTAACTATACTAATGAAAATAACGCGACTGTTTCAGCGCGACCGTAAAGAGACAGGCAAACACACGAACAGCCAGATTGTTACCTATATATTATAACGCATAATGAGCCTTATTAGCAACACCTTTTGATCATTTTCTTCGGTAATTTGTCAAAAAATTATCAGATCGGTTTTCAGTCCGGAGCTTTGTTCCCGAAAAGAGTATGAAGTTTGTCCATGAGTATCTCCTTACGCGCTGATTTGGTTTAAACGACCGTTCACTCGGTCAACTGCGCGCACAAGCATTTTAAGCCCGGCCGACAAGGGCAGATTTGCATAACAAAAGAGCCTTTTAACGCCGTGCTCAGGGCATAAGAAAAGCACCTCGTAAAAGGTGCTTTTGTTGGTATTATTATAGGTTAAGGATCAGTTGAAATGAATGTTAAGGTCAAACTCAGACTGAATATATACCTCGTTAAGATATATGCTGTTATGAACAGTTATTATTTTATCTCCGAGAGAATAATATTGTACGATTGAACCGTCTACATCCATTAACTGTTTACCTTTATGAAGATCTTTTATGTTTCTCTCTAATGCCAAGCATTGGTTCTCAAATATTTCTTTATCGGAAACATTGCAGATGCTATACCTGAACATAAAATCACTCCAATCCAAATTTCTTGTTCACGCTTTTTCTTGTCTTGGCCGATGATGAATTGATATCTCTGTATATATCATCTCCTGAAAGACCTTTTTCTTTCTTGTGCTTAACAATATCATCAAACGAAAGAATAGGATCAGTTTTATTTAACAAATCCGCCTCTTCTTTATTTAGCATTAAGCTACGAGCATTTTTTCTAAAAGTGTTTCTCAATTCGAACGCTTGCTTTGCTTGATTTTCAAGAGACCTTGATGTGTCTATCATCATAGGTATTTGTTTGTCGTACGCAAGATACCAAGACCTGATAACACGATTATTGAACAGTTCATTAATTCTTTTTGCATCCTCATACGACAGCAAAGATAACTCTCGAAGTAAACTACCCCTTGGATTATAACATATTCGATTAAATTCCTCAATGGTTTTAGGCATATTTGCGTCGGAAAGAACTGATTTAGCCTTATTGAATATGTTCCTGTCTGCCCACACGGCTTTCTGCGCCGTGCTCCTGCCGAACCCAGCGCCGCCGGCCGCAAAAATCACTCTGTTTTGCCCGTATTTGGCAAAAAATCATAAAAAACTGTGCTTTGCTATTGATTTTACGTTGCTTGATATATTATAATAAATATAAATATAATCAAATCATGCCCTTGATGCTTAAAATGAACCGGCAATTCCGGTGCAAAATGAAGCGGAGGTTTTATTTTATGGCGAACAATGTATGCAAAAAGTGCGGCAGTATCATAGAGGGAAACCCGAAATTCTGCAGTCAGTGCGGAGCGATGATTTCCCAGCCGCAGGAACAGAGCAGCTTTTGCCCCAACTGCAAGGCAGCCATCCAGCCCGGAAAAAGCTATTGCTCCAACTGCGGCACCATCCTTTACGCAAATGTTTCCCACGCGCCTGCCGCGCAGGGCGCAAAGCCGCAGGATGAAAAAAAGCAGAAGACAGATTCCATTGAGTCGCTGACCGACACGGATATAAATCTTCACACCGCTAAAACTGCAGCAGCGGCAGCCGCTGCAGGCGGGGCGCCTCAGACTCAGCCAAGCCGCCGGACCCAGCCGAAACCCGCGCAGCCGCAGCAGAGCTATTCTCAGAATGCTGCCGCACGCCAGAACGGCTATAAGCCGGCGTACAACAGCTTCAGACCGACCGTCAGCGACGCAGGTGACGTTCCGTCCTTTTCTATTGACGGCAAGCTTCCGACGGCGGCATATTCAGAAGAGAAGGCCAATGCCGCTGCCTCTGACTACCGTTATCAGAGCGGCTCGAAATCTTCATACAGTCCGTACAGACAAACCCCGCGGCCCGCAGCCGCCAAGCCCGCAGAAGCAAAGCCTTACTCTGCGTCGCCCGTTTCTTCTGCAGCGGCAGCCTCAGTATATGCAAAAGCCGTATCCACAGAGCAGACGCAGAAGTTTGAGATCAACAAAAATAATATGAACAATAATAATCAGCAGACCGCAAAGAATCTCTACGTCGATGAGTACGATGAAGATTACATAGAAGACGACCGCCCGGAAAAGGGCAGCAGATACGCTCCTGTTTCCACATGGGGATTTATCGGAATAATGCTCCTTTCGGTTATTCCTGTCATCGGATGGATTTTCGTCATCGTCTGGGCATGCGGAGGCTGCCGCAAGATCAATAAGCGCAACTACGCCAGAGCGGCGCTTATCATGACTCTCATCAGCATCATCGTAACATGCGCCTGCGGATATCTGCTTTACAGATTTTACGGCGAAACATTTGATTCGATAGTAAATATCCTTAAGCTTTTTTCGACGCTGAAAATCAAGCCGTAATTGCCGCGGCGGGTTTCCATCAAGGCGCCTGACATAAGCTGAAAGCATGCCCTGAAAAGGGGTATGCTTTTTTGTTTCAACAAACATAAACATGAATACTGCAAATTTTTGCATGTTTTTACAAAATTATGCCGCCGCACTTGACTAAACTGCCAAAATATAAGATAATATATTGGTATGCTGAACAGTAATCCGGCTCATGCTATCTGAGCTTTTTTATTTGGGGGAGTTTAAAATTGGCCGAAATCAAAGCATTTAAAGCACTCAGGTTTAACGAGGAAAAAGCAGGAGATATAAAGAAACTCGTTTGCCCGCCATACGACATTATCAGCGAAAAGAAGCGCCTTGCCTATCTCAGGGAAAATGACCACAACGTCATCAGGCTTGAGCTTCCGAGGGAAGGCGAAAATCACTATGAAGCCGCGAAGCAGGTCCTTGTCCAATGGCTTGACGAAGGAATCCTCAAAAGGGACGATAAGCCGTCGCTTTATATTTACGAGGAAGAGTTTACCGCATACGGACAGACATATAAGGTAAGAGGCTTCGTGTGCCTTGTAAAGATATCGCCCTTTGAGGAAGGTGTTGTCCTGCCTCATGAATTCACGCTGTCCAAGGCGAAGGCCGACAGATTTGAGCTTATGAAGAGCACCTACTGCAACTTCAGCCAGATCTATTCGCTCTATGTAGATGACAAAAACACAGCCGACAAGATAAACAGAATCGCGAGAAGAAAGCCGGAAATAGAATTTGCGGACGACGAGGGCATTATCCAGCGCCTGTGGACCGTTTCCGACGAGGAGACGATAAAATCAATTACCGACGATTTTACCGACAGAAAGCTGTTCATCGCAGACGGTCATCACAGATACGAAACGGCCCTCAATTTCAGAAACTATCTGAGAGAAAAGGGCGAAGCGGTTGAAGGAGACGACTGCGACTATGTTATGATGATGCTGGTCGATATGCAGAATCCCGGCCTTGTCGTTTTTCCGACCCACCGCATAGTCAGAGATGTTGAGAATTTTGACTCACAGAGACTTATAGAGGATTGCAAAGAATACTTCAACGTATATCATTTCAATTCTCTTGACAACATGTCCGATGAGCTGGAGCAGAGGTATGAAGCCAACAAAAAGGCCTTTGGCTTCTATGACGGAAAGGGCGGCTGGACCCTGCTGAGGCTGCGCGACAAACAGGTTATGTCAAAAATACTGCCCGATCTTTCAAAGGCTTCTCAGAATCTGGACGTTTCGGTGCTTCATTCGCTTATTCTGGAAAGACTTCTGGGCATCGACAAGGAAAACATGGCCAACCAGAAGAATCTTGCTTATGTAAAGAATATGCATGACGCCATCGAAATGGTGGACAGGGGAGAAGCTCAGTGTGCTTTTATCCTTAATCCCACACATGTTTCCCAGATACATGACGTTGCAGTGGCAAACGAAAAAATGCCGCAGAAATCGACATATTTTTACCCGAAAGTCATAACCGGTCTTGTTATGAACCAGATACGCGACGTAAGAGAATAAAAAACAAACGTATTATCCATGCCCGAAACGGGCATGGATAAATTAATAAGCATGCAAGCAAAAGAGGTGCGACAAATGCCGACAAAGCATATCTATATAAAGGGTGCAAGGGAGCATAACCTTAAGGATATAGATTTAAAGCTGCCGAGAGACAGTCTGATCGTCTTTACGGGTCTGTCCGGTTCCGGAAAATCCTCGCTGGCATTTGATACGATTTACGCAGAGGGCCAGCGCCGCTATGTTGAATCGCTGTCATCCTATGCGCGGCAGTTTCTGGGTCAGATGGACAAGCCGGACGTAGATTATATAGAGGGACTTTCACCAGCGATCTCCATCGATCAGAAGACCACCTCAAAAAATCCGCGTTCCACCGTCGGCACGGTCACCGAAATATATGACTATCTGCGCCTGCTTTACGCAAGAATAGGCGTACCGCACTGCCACATCTGCGGCAGGGAGATAAAACAGCAGACCGTCGATCAGATAGTCGATCAGGTCATGCGGCTGGAAAACGGCGCGAGAATACAGATCCTGGCGCCCATCGTCAGGGGCAGGAAGGGACAGTACGCTAAGGAGCTTGACGCAGCGCGGCGTTCGGGTTATGTCAGGGTTCGCGTGGACGACATAGTATACGACCTTTCGGAAAAAATCGCCATAGAGAAAAACAAGAAGCACAATATTGAAATAGTCGTTGACCGCCTTGTAATAAAGGACGGCATACAAAGCCGTCTTGCAGACTCGATAGAAACGGCAACGGCGCTTTCCGGCGGACTTGTTTATGCGGATGTCATCGGGCAAAAGCAGCTGGAATTTTCGCAGAATTACGCCTGTCCAGAGCATGGCGTGAGTATAGACGAGCTGACTCCGAGAATGTTCTCATTCAACAACCCCTTCGGCGCCTGCCCGAAATGCTCCGGAATGGGCATTTTTATGAGGATGGTACCCGAGCTTATCATCCCCAACCCGAACCTCTCCATTAGACAGGGCGCAATAACGGCAAGCGGCTGGTCAAACGCTGACCGCGGAACAATGGCGCAGATGTATTTCGAGGGTCTGGCGCAGCATTACGGGTTTTCACTGGATACACCGGTGAAGGATCTGCCCAAGGAAATAGTGGATATCCTCCTTTACGGCACAAACGGAGAGCGCATAAAGATAACGAGAATACAGGAATACGGCACGGGAACCTATTTTGCGCCGTTTGAGGGCGTTCTGACAAACCTTGAGCGGCGTTACAGGGAAACCTCGAGCAGTTGGGTCAAGGAGGAGCTTGAGGATTTTATGGGCGTCTATCCGTGCGAAGAATGCCGCGGCGACCGTTTGCGCCCCGAATCTCTTGCCGTCACGGTCGGGGGGATCAATATAGCCGACTTTACGAAAATGTCGGTAAAGAACGCAATTGAATTTATAAAGAATATCCGGCTCACCGAGCGGCAGAAGATGATCGGCGAGCGCATCCTGAAAGAGATAAACGAGCGCCTAAGCTTTCTGGACAGCGTCGGTCTGGGGTATCTGACCCTCAGCCGGAACAGCGGCACGTTAAGCGGCGGAGAAAGCCAGCGTATCCGTCTTGCGACGCAGATAGGCTCTTCGCTGACCGGCGTATTGTATGTACTTGACGAACCGAGCATAGGCCTTCATCAAAGGGATAATTACAAGCTGCTCGGAACTCTGAAAAGGCTTCGGGATCTCGGAAACACCCTTATAGTCGTCGAGCACGACGAGGACACCATGAGAAACGCCGACTTTGTCGTCGATATAGGACCGGGAGCGGGAATACACGGAGGCAAGGTCATCTGTGCCGGGAGCGTGGACGATATCATGGCCTGCGGCGATTCGATAACCGGAGATTATCTTTCGGGCAGAAAAACAGTGGAAGTCCCGGAAAAGCGCCGCAAGGGCAACGGCAAAAAGCTGATCATCAGAAACGCGAGCGAGAACAACCTGAAAAATATAGATATAACGATACCGCTCGGAGAAATGGTCTGCGTCACCGGCGTTTCCGGTTCGGGAAAATCGTCCTTTGTCAACGAGATACTATATAAGCGTCTCGCGCGCGACCTGAACCGGGCAAAGATCAAACCGGGCGATCACGACGATATAGAGGGCATCAGCCAGCTTGATAAGGTTATCTGCATAGATCAGTCGCCCATCGGCAGGACTCCGCGTTCAAACCCGGCGACATATACAGGCCTTTTCAACGATATAAGAGAGCTTTTTGCTTCGACGGCAGACGCGAAAATGCACGGCTACAACGCAGGACGTTTTTCCTTTAACGTAAAAGGCGGACGCTGTGAAGCCTGTCAGGGCGACGGTATCGTAAAGATAGAGATGCATTTCCTGCCTGATATTTATGTCCCTTGCGAGGTGTGCAAGGGCAAGCGCTACAACAGAGAAACCCTCGATATAAAATACAAGGGCAAAAACATTTTCGATGTGCTCGATATGACGGTCGAGGAGGGTCTGAACTTCTTCGGCAATATCCCCAAAATTGCCCGCCGGCTGCAAACAATTTACGATGTCGGTCTGGGATATATCAAGATAGGACAGAGCGCGACCACTCTTTCCGGCGGCGAAGCGCAAAGGGTCAAGCTGGCAACAGAGCTTAGCCGGAGATCAACCGGAAAAACCATGTATATCCTTGATGAGCCTACAACCGGCCTGCACATTGCGGACGTACACAGGCTGATAGAGGTTTTGCAGAAGCTGGTCGACGCAGGCAACTCCATGGTGATAATCGAGCACAATCTGGACGTTATCAAGACCGCCGACCATATCATTGATCTCGGTCCGGAGGGCGGAGACGACGGCGGACTGATTGTCGCGCAGGGAACTCCGGAGGAAGTGGCTCAGGCCGAAGCCAGCTATACCGGGCAGTACCTCAAAAAAATGCTCAACAGGTAGGAAAAAGACTTGTTTTGCTGTATAATAAAGATACAGGAAAACAGAGTCTCCGCACCGGCTAGTGAAATAATCTATAAAAAAGAGGGATAGATATGAATCTGAATGACCAGCGCAATCTGACCATGCTGACCGATTTTTACGAGATAACAATGGCAAACGGGTTTTTCGCGAATGGATTTGACCGGGATATCGCCTATTTCGATATTTTTTTCCGGCAGATACCGGACGGCGGCGGATTTTGCATCATGGCCGGCGTGGAGCAGATGATCGACTATATAAAAAACCTTTCCTTTACGCGGGAGGACATCGACTTTCTGCGCGGAAAGAAAATGTTTGACGAGAGATTTCTGCGTTATCTCGCCGATTTCAAATTCAGCAGCGACGTCTGGGCAGTTCCCGAAGGCACGCCGATTTTTCCGGGCGAGCCGATAGTTACGGTTCGCGGACCGGCGATAGAGGCGCAGTTTATGGAAACCATGCTGCTCATCTGCATAAATCACCAGACCCTTATTGCAACAAAGGCAAACCGCATTTGCAGAGCGGCAAGCGGCAGGGCAGTCATGGAATTCGGCGCGAGACGCGCCCAGGGCTTCGACGCGGCTATTTACGGCTCGCGCGCCGCTTACATCGGAGGCTGTGCAGGAACCTCCTGCACCCTCAGCGACAGGGATTTCAGCATACCTGCAATGGGTACGATGGCCCATTCGTGGGTGCAGATGTTCGACAGCGAGACAGACGCCTTCAGGGCCTATGCGAAACTTTACCCCAATGCGTGTATGCTGCTCGTCGATACATATAACGTCCTCAAATCGGGTATTCCCAACGCAATCAGGATTTTTAACGAGGAGATCATACCCAGAGGCTACAGACCGGCAGGAATAAGAATTGACAGCGGCGACATCACCTATCTGTCCAAGAAGGCAAGGAAAATGCTGGACGAGGCCGGCTTTGCCGACTGCAAGATATGTGCGTCCAACTCGCTCGACGAATTTATCATAAGGGATATGCTTATTCAGGGCGCCCCGCTCGATATTTTCGGCGTCGGAGAAAGACTTATCACAGCTTCCTCAAACCCGGTGCTGGGCGCCGTTTACAAGCTGACCGCAATCGAAAGAAACGGTATGATCATTCCAAAGATCAAGGTCAGCGAAAACATCAGCAAGATCACGACCCCCGGATTTAAAAAGCTCTGGAGACTTTACGACAACGAAACCGGCAAGGCTATTGCCGACGTAATCACGCTCAGCGATGAGATGATTGATGACGCGCAGGAATACGAGATCTTTGATCCCATCAGCACATGGAAGCGCAAAACGGTGGAAAATTTCACTGCGCGTCCGCTGCTTGAGCGGATCTTCAAAAACGGAAGATGCGTTTACGAAACTCCCGATCTCCAGACACTGCAGAGCTACTGCAAGAATCAGGTGGCGACCCTCTGGGATGAGGTTACGAGATTTGAAAACCCGCACAGATATTATGTCGATCTGTCGCCCAATCTCTGGCACTTAAAGCAGGAGCTTTTGTCGCAGTATACCATCAGGACAAAATAGCAGTAATGAACGGCAATATAAAGCTCCGCTCAGGGCGGAGCTTTATCATAAACAAATGAAGGAGGCGGATGCATGAAACCGCTATTCGGACCTGCCGGAAACAGTGAGGAGTTTTATTCGCTCGGTTACAAGGCGACGATACAGGCAATGGGCTTTCTGGAGAAAAAAGGGCTTGACGCCTATGAATACCAATGCGGACGAGGCGTTAACATCAAAGAGGAAACGGCGCGCGCCCTGGGACAAAAGGCAAAGGAACACGGTATTGCCGTATCGCTGCATGCGCCCTACTATACTTCGCTCAATTCGCCCGACGAGCAAAAGCGGCTTAATTCCGTTCGCTATATAATTGATTCCTGCCGCGCCGTTGACTGGATGGGCGGAAACCGTGTTGTCGTTCATCCCGGCGGGCTGGGCAAAATGACTCGCCGCGATGCGACCGATCTGGCTAAAACAACAATAAATCTGCTCATCGACGAGCTTAAAAACCAGTCGCTCGACCACATTCACGTATGCTTCGAAACAATGGGCAAGGTAAACCAGCTTGGCGATATGGATGAGATAATCGAATTTTGCGCAATGGACGAGAGCTTTTACCCCTGCGTTGATTTCGGACATCTCAACGCGCGGACTCATGGGGGCTGCTCGACCGGCAAGCAGTTTAAAGAGGTGTTCGACAGGGTTGAAGCCTCTCTCGGCGCCGAAAGATCAAGGCACATGCACTGCCATTTTTCAAAGATAGAGTATTCCAAAGGCGGCGAGGTTCGTCATCTCACTTTCGAAGACGACCATTTCGGTCCCGATTACAAGCCGCTTATGGAGGAGGTTTACCGCCGAGGGGCATATCCGGTATTTATATGCGAGTCAGCAGGCACTCAGTCACAGGATTCGCTTGACATGAAGCGATTTTATAAAGGCCTTGCCGCAGAAAATGCCGCAGCGAATGTATTTTGATTCTTTAAAGGTGAAGCATAATGAAGGAAATCTTTGAGCGCATCGGCGCTTTGCAGGCCGGTATCGAGGAAAAAGACGCGCTTCTTATTTTCAGCGAGCTGAACAGATATTATCTGACAGGCTTTTCTTCGTCAAACGGCGCCGTGTTCATTACAAAAAACGACGCGTTATTCTTCACAGACTCGCGCTATATAGAAAACGCCCGAAACACGGTCAAGGGCTGCAAGGTCAGACTTATCGACAAAGAGCTTTCCGCACTGATTAACGATACCGCCAAGAAGGCCGGAACAGACAGAATCCACATCGAGGCCGATTATGTGACAGTTAATCGTCTTAAGACGCTTCGGGAGAAGATTGATTTGCAGATCGTTTCGGACGGAGAATTGGACAAAACAATATCTGCAATGCGCAGGATAAAGTCGCCGCATGAGATTGAGCAGATCTCAGCTGCGCAGAGCATCACCGACGCAGCCTTTGCACACATTCTCGATTATATCAAGCCGGGTATGTGTGAAAATGAAATTGCATTGGAGCTGGAATTTTTCATGCGCAAAAACGGCGCGGAGGGTCTTGCGTTTGATACGATAATTGTTTCCGGCCAAAACAGCTCAAAGCCTCACGGGGTGCCGGGAGACAGGCAGATTCGAAGCGGCGATTTTATCACGATGGATTTCGGCGCGAAGCATAACGGTTATTGCTCTGATATGACGAGAACGATAGCAATAGGGGAAATATCAGACGAGCAAAGATATGTCTATGATACGGTGCTCCTGGCGCAGAGAACGGCTTTGGCAAAGCTGCATGCCGGCATGCCATGCAGCGAGGGAGACGCTCTGGCGAGGGACGTAATAAAGCAAAACGGCTGCGGGCAGTATTTCGGTCATTCGCTGGGCCATTCACTGGGGCTTTTCATACACGAAAGCCCGAATCTTTCACCGAACAGCGAAGACGTCCTTTTGCCGAATATGATTCTGACGGTTGAACCGTGTATATATATTGAAGGAAAATTCGGCGTCAGAATAGAGGATATGGCGCTTATTTGTGAAGGCGGTGTAAAAAATCTTACCAAATCGCCCAAATCACTAATAAAGTTGTAGAGATATTGCATTTTGCACTTGCAAATTTTTTTATTATATTATAAAATAGTAGCAACTAAAATACTTTATTTGGAGGATCACACCTATGATTTCTGCAGGTGATTTCAGAAACGGCGTTACCTTTGAGATGGACGGCAATGTTTATCAGATCATCGAATTCCAGCACGTTAAGCCCGGTAAAGGCGCTGCTTTTGTCCGCACAAAGATAAGAAATGTTATTGCCGGATCGGTTGTGGAGCGTACCTTCAACCCGACCGAAAAATTCCCGACAGCCTTTGTCGAAAGAAAGCCCATGCAGTACCTTTACAATGACGGCGACCTTTATTATTTCATGGATATGGAAAGCTATGAGCAGATCCCCATCAGCGCTTCCGTTCTCGACGACAATTTCAAGTTCGTCAAGGAAAACATGGAATGCACCGTCGCTTCCTACAAGGGCAACATTTTCTCCGTTGCGCCGCCCAATTTTGTCGAGCTTGTCGTTACCCAGACCGATCCCGGATTCAAGGGCGACACAGCCACAAACGTAACAAAGCCCGCAACGCTTGAAACCGGTGTTGAAATTAAGGTTCCGCTCTTTATTGACGAAGGTGAACTCATCAGAATAGACACGCGCACGGGCGAATATATGGAGCGTGCCAACTGATTTTTTCCGGTTTGCTGCGTAAAACCCGTTTTCCGGCTTTCCACAGCAGGTTATTATTTCTGTCTGGCATTTTCACATAATTTGTGTTAATAATAAATTTGCCGGTTTTCCGGCTGCAAGGAGGTACAGTCATGACTGTTACAGAAAAGGTTGCCTATCTCAAGGGACTTATGGACGGCTTAAAGCTTGATGAATCCTCTGATGAGACAAAGGTTATCAAATCCATTGTAGATGTTATCAGCGATATTGCTCTGACCGTCAGCGATCTTGAAGACGGATATTCCGAGCTTTGCGAGCAGATCGACGCTATCGACGAGGATCTCGATTATCTTGAGCAGGATTTTTACGAAGATGAAGATGACGATGAGTGCGATTGCTGCCACGACGACGATGACGATGAAGAAGAGTATTATTATGAGGTGACCTGCAACAAGTGCGGCGAGACCCTCTGTCTTGATGAAGACACTCTGCTTTCCGGCCCGATCAACTGCCCGAGCTGCGGCGAGCTTATCGAATTTGATGTAGTTGACTGCGACGAATGCGACGCCGAAGACTGCGAAGGCTGTCCTGCAGCTGATGAAAAGGCTGAAGACGCCGAATAATCAAAACAGAATACGATACTATCCGCCGGTTTCTGCCGGCGGATTTTTTGCGCCTGTTTTTGAAAAAATCCGGCGCAATGAAAAAATAAGCGGCGTCCGTAAAAACGTACGCCGCAATGCTTTTGATCAATTTTTATCGCGATAAAACTCCCTTGCGAAACCGGCTTCATGGAAAGGGATATTATTTTACAGGTTCTTCCGGCAGCATGGAAATCTTTATATATCCTTTTAAAACTTCTTCAAGCTCGTCCGGATCTTCGAACACCTCCGGTATGCCGGGTTCAGACAGGCCGTAATCCGGAGTGACCTCTTCAACTGTAATGTATTGGCTTTGCATTGAGGGCATATTAAAAACAGTGATACGCTGTCTGAAATCGGCGTCTGCATATACCGCAGCAGCATATCCCGGCAAAACCGGTGCATTGTACATCGCCTTTTCTCTCAGCTTTGCGCCAAGCCTTTGCGCTTCATACATTTCTTTGCCCGACCTCGAAGCAAATCTGAACGCCATTACGAGCGCCAGCAGCTCCAATGCAGCGAATATAATGAAAATCAACCAGTCCCTGCGGCTGAAGTCGGACAGATCTCTGCCGCCTGTTGCCATGACCGTTAAAAAAATAGCGGCAAAAATAAAAGCGAAAGCGGCGCAGCCCATAAGCAGATACCTTCGCCGCCGTGCCTTTGCTGATTTCAGCCTTGTCTTCAGCGCCGGCATATCCTCATCGGGCGGTCCGCATTCAAGCTTGTCCCGCAGATAACGGCATAACTCATAAGCATTTATCAGTCCGTTTATCTCATGCCTCATTTTGTCTTTGGTTTCTATGACAAGCGAACCGGCTCCATGCCAAACGAGATCAATATCCTCAAGCGGAATATCAACGCTCCTGTTGATACCGTATTTTGCGGTCAGACGGTCATCGCCGATTTGCAAAAATGCCCCGCGGTTAAACCTTAATGAAAGCACCCCGAAAGAAATGAACATGCAGCCTATGAGGATGGCAACAACCGAACCTAATGCGGTTTCTATTTTGGTTTCGGTATCGACTATCGCTAAAAAAGCAGATAAAGCTATCACAAAGGAGCCGCACACGAGGGCAGTTATGCCGAAAAACAATTTTTTCTTTTTAAAAACTCCATCCATAGTATGCCTTTGCGCTCCTTTCATTCTGGAAAAACTGTCTTTTGGTGCTTCTCTTACGATACCGGCTTCATGGAAAGGGAAATCCTCTTTTTCTCCGGTTCGACCGACAGCACGCGTACCTTTACTATATCTCCGACCTTAAGAACCTCGCTCGGATGGCGGATAAAGCGGTTTGCTATTTCGGATATATGCACAAGACCGTCCTGATGAACGCCGATATCGACGAATGCGCCGAAGTCGGCGACGTTGCGCACGGTGCCGGTCAGCTCCATGCCGGGTCTTAAGTCGTTGATGTCCATAATATCGGTGCGAAGAACGGGCTTCGGAAGCTGATCCCTGGGGTCGCGTCCGGGCTGCAGCAGTTCGTTTATTATATCGTTCAGAGTCGGCACGCCTATATCGAGCGATTTCGCAACCTCCTCCATACCGTATTCCTCAACGCGCTGGCGAAGCGAAAAGAGCTTGTGATTCTTGACATCCCTGAGAGTGTACCCGCAAAGCTGCACAAGCTGCTTGGCGGCGTTGTAGCTTTCGGGATGGACGCCGGTGTTGTCCAGCACATTTTCGCTCTCCGGCACACGCAGAAAGCCTGCACACTGTTCAAAGGCCTTGGGTCCCAGCTTCGGAACCTTTTTAAGTTCGTCGCGCGAAGAAAACCGTCCGTTCTTATCTCTGTATGTCACGATGTTGTTCGCGACGGCGGAATTAATCCCTGCTACCCTTGTAAGCAGCATTGGAGAAGCGGTATTGAGATCGACTCCGACGGTGTTGACACAGTCTTCAACTACGCCGCCCAGCGCCTCATCAAGCTGCTTTTTAGGCATGTCGTGCTGATACTGACCGACGCCGATTGCCTTGGGATCGATCTTGACAAGCTCCGCCAGGGGATCCTGCAGGCGACGCGCGATTGATACTGCGCTTCTGAGCGAAACGTCATACTGCGGGAACTCCTGCGCCGCTAATTTTGAAGCCGAATAGACAGAAGCGCCGGCTTCGCTGACAACCATATAGGAAAGACCGGTATCCAGCTTTTTGATGAGATTGGCTGTAAAAATCTCTGTCTCCTTGGACGCGGTGCCGTTTCCTATGGAAAAAACTTCGACCCTGTATTTTTTGATCATTGCCGTCAGGGTTTTTTCCGCTTCCTCAATCCTGTTGTGCGGCGGAGTAGGATAGACGACTCCTGTATCCAGCACCACTCCGGTTTCGTCTACGACAGCAACCTTGCAGCCGGTCCTGTATGCCGGATCGAGCGCCAGAACAACCTTACCCTTTATGGGAGGCTGCATAAGAAGATGATGCAGATTTGTGGAGAATACCTTTATGGCGGCTTCGGAAGCGGCTTCGGTGGACATTCCCCGCACCTCGCGCTCGATGGACGGGGATATAAGCCTGAAATATGCGTCCTCGGCGGCCTCGCGGACGCATTCCGTGGATTTTGAACCTTCTATAACGCTCATGTTATAGACTATCTGCAATGCCGCGGCAGGTTCAACGCTGACGGATACCTTCAAAAAGCCCTCGCGCTCGCCTCTGTCTATGGCAAGAACTCTGTGGCCCGCCATTCTGGAAAGGCTTTCGCTGTAGTCATAATACTGCCTGTAAACAGAATCCTCATCCTTGGCTTTTGAGGCAGTAACAATGGCGTTTGCCGTGTAAAAATCACGCAGGCGTTTTCTGATGTTAGCGTTGTCCGATATGACCTCGGCGATTATGTCCTTTGCGCCGTTCAGGGCATCCTCGGGAGAATCGACGCCCTTTTCAGGATCGACGAATTGTGCCGCCATATCTATCGGCCAACCGGTGTCGCGCGACTGCCTGAGTATTTCCAGTGCAAGCGGACCGAGACCCTTTTCCTTTGCGACAGACGCTCTTGTCCTGCGCTTGGGCCTGAATGGCCTGTAAATGTCTTCGACCTCGGTAAGAGTTGCGGCTTTGTCAATTGCAGCAGCCAATTCATCGGTCAGCTTGCCCTGAGCTTCTATGGCCTCCCTGACCTCCTGCTTGCGCTTTTCCAGAGAGCGCATGTATTCCAGCCTTTCCGCCAGCTCACGCAGCGTCTGGTCGTCAAGAGAACCCGTCGCCTCTTTGCGGTAACGGGCTATAAAGGGGATGGTATTGCCATCGTCTAACAATCTGACGGCGTTTTCCACCTGAAAGGGTCTTAGCGAGAATCTCTCTGCCAGTACGCTGATATAGTCCATAAAAATACCTCCGGTTTTTTATAAAAGACAGATTACCTTAAAACGGCAAACAACAGGTAAAGCGCTCCGTATATAACGGGCTGGTGTACCACATAGATTAAAAGGGAGTGCCTCCCGATGAAGGACAGCGGCTTTGCTCTGAGTACATACATCCAGCGCGGCAGCCTGCCTTCAAGAGCAAACCTTCCGAGATTAAACCCGACAAAGAAAAGAAAAGTCCACGGAATAAGGGGATAGTAATCCGACGATTCAAACCCGGGCGTGACGATGCCGAACGGGTAAAGATCGTAGGCGCCTGCAATTCGCGGAGGAATATCGACCGTAAAAAGACCCCTTATGCCTATATAGTCCCGGCTAATATTGAAGGTGATTATAAACAGCAGGACAAGAACGGCTATGCAGATGTATCTGTTAAGCTTCAGGAATAATTTCTGAAAGGCCCCGCATATCAGCATGCTCACCGACAGCATATTCAGCACGCCGAATCTTATAGCGTTTTCGGGCATTGCGACAAGAGTAAAAATATTGATCATAGCGGCTATCAAAAAAAGCTGTGCGCCGCGTTTGCAGTTGTCCCTGCTGAGACAACAGGAAAACCCAGAGATAAGCACAAAAGCAAATGCAAAGCAGGGCGCGATCCTTTCCAGAAAGGACATGATGCCGACGCTCCACTGCATTCCGAAAAGATATGTCAGATCATAAAATGAGTGGTGAACGATCATTACGACGATGCAAAAGCCGCGCAGCTCGTCAATAAAATGAATTCTTTCTCCCGGTCTGCCGGCTTCGGCCCTGTTCATAATGCTTCCTCCGCGAAAAAATATCCTTAAAATAAATTTTACCACAATTAATATAAATTGCAATAGAGTCCGGGATGCGTTTTGCCGCAAAACTATTGCAAATAATCCGCAAATGGTATAAAATAAACTGTAATTGATTATGCAGAGAATAATTGCGGAACAGCTTGAAACGCGATAAAAAACAGGAGTCATTATGAAGAAATTTTTCACATCAGAATCAGTGACAGAGGGACATCCCGACAAAATATGCGACAGAATATCCGACAGCGTGCTCGACGCACTGCTTGAAAAGGACCCCATGGCCAGGGTAGCCTGCGAAACGGTTGTGACAACGGGACTTGTTATGGTTATGGGCGAAATATCCACATCATGCTATGTTGATATAGCGAAAACGGCAAGACAGGCGATAGAGGAGATAGGCTACACAGGAGGAGAAAGCGGATTCGACTGCAAGACCTGCGCGGTTGTTACGTCAATAGACGAGCAGTCACCCGATATTGCCCAGGGTGTTGATTCCGCCATCGAACAGAGGGAGAATTCATCGTCCGATGACGGGGACTCGGTAGGCGCAGGCGATCAGGGCATGGTATTCGGCTACGCCTGCAATGAAACGCCCGAACTGATGCCGCTGCCGATTTCATTGGCGCACAGGCTTTCCAAGGAGCTGACAAGGCTGCGCAAGAGCGGCGAGATAGATTATCTGCTGCCGGACGGCAAAACGCAGGTAACCGTTGAATATGAAGACGGAAGTCCGGTAAGGGTCGATACGGTCATTGTTTCCACACAGCACAAGTCCGGCGCGACATTGGAGCAGATACGCGCCGACATAAAGGAAAAACTCATAAAGAAGGTTATTCCCGCCAGCCTTCTTGACGAAAATACAAAGATGCTTATCAATCCGACCGGCAGGTTCGTAACGGGCGGCCCGGTTGGCGACAGCGGACTTACCGGCAGGAAGATAATCGTCGATACCTACGGCGGCTACGCAAGACACGGCGGCGGAGCATTTTCCGGCAAGGATCCGACAAAGGTTGACCGTTCCGCAGCCTACGCTGCGAGGTATGTAGCAAAGAACATTGTTGCCGCAGGACTTGCCGACAAGTGCGAGATACAGATTTCCTACGCCATCGGAGTCGCGCGACCCGTTTCGATAAATGTGAGCGTTGAAACCTTCGGTACGGCTAAGACGGACGAGGAGAAGCTCGCAGAAGCCGTCGAGAAGGTATTCGATCTTCGTCCGGGCGCGATAATCCGCGATCTCGATCTGCGGCGGCCGATTTATACGGCATTGTCCAGCTACGGTCATATGGGCAGAGAAGAACTGGGAGTAAAATGGGAACAGTGCGACAGAATCAATGATCTGCTTGAAGCCGTAAAATAAATGCAAAGAATAACACGGAAAAAGCCGTCTGTATTTACAGACGGCTTTAATGCTTTTATGATATTGATCATATGTATCGGGGCCGATTGACCGGAACTGATACGCTGCGCCTGACCCGGGAATAAAATCTGCCTTTTACCGTTCGCTTCCCCATTTCGCCATTCTCTGATTGAATCCTCTGCCGTTGTGAAGCACAAACCTTGCCGCCGAACTTCCGGCGACATATCCGCTGCTCCACGCCCACTGCAGATTATATCCGCCGCAAAGACCGTGAACATCAAGAATCTCTCCGCATGCGAAAAGGCCGTTGTCCTTTATGGACATAAGCGTGCGCCGGTCAAACTGGGCTGTGAGCAGACCGCCGCTTGTCACCTGGGCCTTGTCAAAGCCGCAAAGTCCCCTGACGGGAATACGCATCTCAAACAACATGTCGGCAATCTTGCCGAGCTCGTTATCATCAAGATCTCCGCAATGCCTGTTGAGCTTTTCGTTGAGCGAGCGCTTTATAATCTGAATACCCAGCTTCTTATTGACAAATCCGATTAGATAATCGGCTATTCCGGCCTTTGCCATCTGTTCCCTTTTTGCCTTGAGCCTGTCAAATATCTGCTGTCTTGACAGCTCGGGGAACAACCTTATGGCTAAGCATAAATCGTCATCGCCCGCAACCCTTGCAGAAAGCTGCATAACGCATACTCCGGATATGCTGCCCTCGTTGAACTGTATTTCTCCGCTTTCTCGGGCAATAACATTGTTTTTCCCCTTGACGAGCAGTACGTCTCCCTTGACCCTGACGCCTTTAAGGGTTTTTGTCAGGGCGGGATCGGCGGCGAACGGAACAAGAGCGGGGGTCTGAGGAGCAAAGGAATAGTTCATGCGCTCAAGAAGAGGGTTTATGCTTCCGTCCGAGCCCGTGAACGGGGCGGCCTTTCCTCCGCACGCGATTATAACGCTCCGGGTTTCAACGCCTATCCCGTTGAAACGTATTGAATAATACCCGTCCCTTTTATCTATCGACTGTATCTTGACCGAGCAGATAATATCTATCCCGTATCTGTCGCAGGCAAAGCGCAGTATGTCGAGAACCGCCGACGCCTGTGAACAGCGCGGATAGACCCGGCCCTGATCCTCGACGCTGAGCATGAGACCGAGATCCTCAAAAAAATTCATTGTGTCGTCAACCGAAAAACCGGACAGCACCTCGTTTATAAAAAGGCTGCTGCCGTAATATTCGGGATCGGGATCGATATTGGTTATATTGCATCTGCCGTTTCCGGTCGAAAGAAGTTTTTTTCCTACGCGGTCATTGTGCTCAAGTATCATTATACCGTCAAGACCTGCCGAAGCGGCGCTTATTGCCGCCATCATCCCGGAGGCTCCGGCGCCGATGACCACAAGATTGCATCTTTTTTTCATATCAGGTTATCATTCCTTTTACGCCTGCGGGCGCGCCCGTTTAAATCAAAAAATAAATAAAAAAGAATAAATTCACTGCAGAATGAGAATAATCATTTAAAGAAGATTTTGAGAAGCGGCGGTATCCGCCGCATCCCGATCTTCTTTCACTAAACAATAAAGGAGAATACGCCATGAAAAGATTTATTGCTGCGGCTGTGATTTTTGTATTTGCGGTATTTTCACTGGCTTCATGCTCCGACAAGGGAACAAAAACCAATCTCGGAACATCTGTAAACGGAGGGATTTCCGGCTCCTCTGCGTCCTCCTACGGGAGTTCTGCCGCTCCCGGGGATATGACCGGCTCGGGCAGAGCGTCTGACTCTGGCGACGCAGAAACAGGCGAGATCTCCTCCGGCCACGCTCAGGACGGAGTAATACCGGACGATACCGACAACAGCGGCGGAGCCGCGCAGAGCGCCGCGGAGGGAGCAAAAAGCGCTGTTAATTCCATGATGGGCTGAAGTTAACGCCCTGATCCCGGATAGATTTTATCCGGGATGTTTTATTTTGAGCCGTAATATGGTATACTGTTGGAACGAAGAAAATATCATACCATGTATTATACTATATTTTTTAAAAAATGGAAAACATCAAAAGGATTTTTAAGGAGCATTCGCTCAAAGAGGTTTCGACCTGCCGTTTTTCACAGCTTTCCGGCAGACTTATTACCTGCAGGGCAATGGGCAGAATACCGCAGAACGCTCAGACGGTGCTGGTCTGCCTTTTTCCGTACCTTCTCAAAGAATACGGTGAGCGAAATATTTCCCGATATGCCTGCGTAAAAGATTACCACATCATAGCCGAAAAAACGCTCGGCGGGATATGCCGGCAGCTCAGAGAGGAATACCCCGAAAATACGTTCGTGCCCTTTGCCGATGATTCTCCGATACCGGAGGTCTATGCCGCCGCCCTTTCCGGTCTGGGAGTTATCGGCGACAACGGCCTTTTAATAAACGAAACCTACGGTTCGTGGGTCTTTATAGGAGAAATAGTGACCGATCTTGTCATCGGGATTGAAACGCATGAGATAAAAAGCTGTCTCAAATGCGGGCGCTGCAGGAGATTCTGTACCGGGCAGGCTCTGGAGGACGGGTTTTGCAGAGAGCGGTGCGTTTCATATATAACCCAGAAGAAGGGGGAGCTTACGCAGGAGGAAACGCGCAGGCTTATCGAAGGCGGGCTGGTCTGGGGCTGCGACCGCTGTCAGGAGATTTGCCCCATGAACAAAAATGCTCTTACAGAGCCCTTTGAGGGCTTTCTGGGACAGACAGACAGCCTTTTCGAGCCAGACCGTGAAATACGCGAAAGGGCTTACGAATGGCGCGGGAAAAGTGTGATAGAGCGCAATTACGGCATTATAAACGGCGGGGATGAACGGCCATGATGTACAGAATAGTCCGTACTGACGAATTTGACGGCGACGCAGAGCTTCTGCGAGCGTATTTTTGCGCCGAAGATTTGATAAGAATACAGAAAAGCAGCCGGTCTCTCTGCGGTTACTGCCTTGCCGTTCAGATGATAAGAGAGAAAATCGGAAACGATTTTGAAATTTTTTTCGAAAAAAACGGAAGACCGTACATTTCCGGAGAGAAAATATATTTCAGCATTTCCCATTCAAAGGATTTTGCGGCATGCGCCGTTTCAGATTCCCGCTGCGGAATTGATATCGAGCAGCCGAGAAAGGTTTCCCGCAGGCTTATCGAAAGAATGATGAGCGACGGCGAAATAAGATTCATCGAGGACAGCGCCGACGGCGCTTCGGCGTTTCTGAGGCTGTGGACGATGAAGGAGGCGTGGCTCAAATCGGTAGAGTTCCGTTCGATATTTGACGCTGCTTCGCTGGATTTTGTCAAAAACGGAAAAATAATCGGGCAAATGGACGGCAAAACATGTCTGACTGTTGACAACGGCGAATATGTAATGTCCCTGTGGACATAAGAAAAAAGACAAAAAGCCCGCCGGGAATACGACGGGCAGTCAAAAAAGCTATTTCATGCAGTCGGGGACAGGCCTGCCGAAGGAATAGAATTTGCGCACCGGCTTCGTTACGCACCATGTGCAGTCGAGACCCTTGCAGAAATAAACCAGATCGCCCGCTTTGAAGCTGACGCTATTCCCGTCGTATTTTATCGTTACCTCGCCCTCGAGGATATAGCAGGTTTCCGATTGCGGATAGCTCCAGTCGAATGTTTCTGCGCCGCAGCTCCATCGGCCCCAGCCGTTAACTCCAAGCAGCATGTCCGCTTCTTCGCGGCTCATGGTTTTTACAAGTACCTTGTTCATATTAACCCTCCGAAAATCAGCCTCAGCTGAATTATTACAGTAAAATGATACCGCAAACAGAAACGCCAGTCAATAGGTTTAAGCGGCATAAACCGGCCGCGGAGCAACAATCCGGCATTCACAAAGGAAACAGGGAAAAATAATGGTTATATCTTTCACAAAATAACGCCAAAGCCCTTGACTGACGGCGAATTTTGTGTTAAACTATATCTACCTCTTAAAGGGCTTATTTTTTTGTGCCCATTTGAGGGAGGCCAGAGCCTGTAAGCGTTAAGCAGAAAGCCGGTCCTGACTGTTTTCGGCTGAGTTTCACCGCTTTTTGCCGGAGAAAACAAAAGCGGTTTTATTCGGCTCCGATACGCAGCGACCGTTTTCGGTCCGGCGCGGACATGCTCAAAATTATTCCGTAAACCGGGAGGTGCCGTCATGAGAGTAAAGATTACATTGGCTTGCACAGAATGCAAGCAGCGCAACTACAACACGTTCAAGAACAAGAAGAACGATCCGGACAGACTGGAGTTCAATAAGTACTGCAGATTCTGTAAGAAACACACTCTCCACAAAGAGTCCAAGTAAGCTCAGTGAAAGGATGGATTTCTAATGTCTGAAAGTAAAGAAATCAAAAACACAAAATCCGCGCCTGCTAAGCGCAAGGGCTTCAAGGGTCTGGGTGGAAGGATCGCCAAGACATTCAGAGAGTACAAGAGCGAATTCAAAAAGATAGTATGGCCTACTCCCAAGCAGGTTGTCATGAATACCGTGGCTACTTTGGTATTCTGCGCCATCGTGGGTATATTTATCGCTGTTGTCGACTGGCTTCTCGGTCTTGGTCTTTCGCTTGTCGTTTCAGCTTGAGTCGCCTGTCGACGCACTGAAATCTTAGCGAAAGGAATGTTCATCAAGAATGTCTGAAGCTGCAAAGTGGTATGTGGTTCATACCTATTCAGGTTACGAGCATAAGGTTGCTTCAAATCTTATGACCGTTGCCGAAAACCGCAAAATGCAAAATCTAATACATGAGATCAGAATTCCGACCGAGACCGTTGTTGAGCTTAAAGACAATAAAAAGGTTGAGGTTGAGCGTCTGCTTTTCCCGGGATATGTCTTTGTCAAGATGGAGATGACCAGCGAATCCTGGTACATCGTGCGAAATACACGTGGCTGCACAGGCTTTGTCGGCCCCGAATCGAAGCAGCCCGTTCCTCTTTCGGACAAAGAGGTTGCCGAACTTGGCATCGAAACAAAATCCTACAATATCAGCTACGGACCGGGCGACGTCGTCAATATTATTGACGGACCGTTTGAAGGTTATGTCGGAACGGTTGTTTCAATAGATATGGAGAAGGAAACCGTCCAGATCATGATCTCCATGTTCGGAAGAGAGACCCCGACAGAGCTCGAGCTCTCTCAGATCGAAGTAATGGAATAATCCGCGTTTTGCATTTGCTCCCTTCGGAGCATGGATATGTAAGGTATCCGTTTCAAGCCGGCTGTATGCCGTTTCAGGGTATGATGGTTTTCATACCGTGGGAGGAGAAGCAACTTCTCCGACAACTACCACATTTTTTGGAGGTGCTATTTAAAAATGGCTCAAAAAGTAACAGGTTACATCAAACTTCAGATTCCGGCAGGTAAAGCTACTCCGGCGCCGCCTGTTGGTCCGGCTCTCGGTCAGCATGGTGTCAACATCATGGCGTTCACGAAGGAATTCAACGAGCGCACAAAGAAGGATATCGGTCTTGTAATTCCGGTCGTTATCACGGTATATGCCGACCGTTCATTCAGCTTTGTAACAAAGACTCCGCCCGCAGCCGTTCTCATAAAAAAGGCCTGCGGCATTGAAACAGCGTCCGGAACGCCCAACAAGACAAAGGTAGCACAGATAACCGGAGAGCAGATTAGAAAAATCGCCGAAACAAAAATGCCCGATCTTAATGCCGCCAACATCGATACCGCTATGTCCATGATAGCCGGTACAGCTCGCAGCATGGGTATCACAGTAGTCGATTAATTGCTTCCTGGTGGGAGGAACTATTTAAGGTGACTTGATCTGTCAGACAGATTAAGTCTGATAATTCGCGCGCCCTAACGCGCAGATCCGATTTAACCACTCAATAGGAGGATAATTTAACATGAAACATGGTAAGAAATATAATGAAAGCGTAAAACTGGTCGACAGCTCCAAGCTGTATGACAGAGACGAAGCTCTTGACCTTTCGGTTCAGACATCCAAGGCAAAGTTTGACGAGACAATCGAAGTCAATGTCAAGCTGGGCGTTGACGGTCGTCATGCCGATCAGCAGGTCAGAGGTTCGGTCGTTCTGCCCAACGGCACAGGCAAAAAGGTCCGCGTGCTCGTATTTACAAAGGGCGACAAGGTTCAGGCCGCTGTCGATGCCGGCGCGGAATATGTCGGCGCTGAGGAGTATGCTCATAAGATCCAGTCCGAAGGCTGGATGGATTTTGACGTAGTCATCGCTTCTCCCGATATGATGGGCGTTGTCGGCCGTCTCGGTAAGATCCTCGGTCCGCGCGGTCTCATGCCCAACCCCAAGGTCGGAACAGTTACTCCCGACGTTGCCAAAGCCGTTACAGAGGCTAAGGCCGGTAAGATCGAGTACAGACTTGATAAGACCAACATTATTCACTGCCCGATAGGCAAGGCTTCCTTCGGCAAGGATAAGCTGGTAGAGAACTTTGACGTTCTGCTTGGCGCCATCATCAAGGCAAAACCGGCAGCAGCAAAGGGCCAGTACATCAAGTCCTGCGTTGTTTCTTCTACAATGGGCCCCGGCATCAAGATCAACCCTGCCAAGTTGGTTTGATTTTAGCATAATATTATTTATAATGCGGACGGCTTTTGCCGTCCGTTTTTATCTGCAATAATACTTGAACGGTATTTCAGCAGTGGTATAATAAAAACAGAATAATCGTCGGCAAACGCCGGTAAAGGAGGCTTCCAGAATGGAAGATAAAATCAAGAGGCTGCGCCAATTTATTGAAGAATCAGATTACATTGTTTTCTTTGGCGGCGCAGGAGTTTCCACCGAAAGCGGAGTTCCCGATTTCAGAAGCAAGGACGGACTGTACAATCAGCACGACGTGCGCTTTGAAAAATACCGCCCCGAATATCTTCTAAGCCGCAGCTGTCTTTTGAACGAGCCGGAGGTTTTCTTTGAGTTTTACAGACAGAAGATGGATACAAGAGGAATTGAGCCGAATGCGGCGCATATTTTTTTGGCAAAGCTGGAGGAGAAGGGCAAGCTCAAGGCGGTTGTAACGCAGAATATAGACGGTCTGCATCAAAAAGCGGGAAGCCGGAATGTTTATGAAATACACGGCACGACGGCAAAAAACTACTGCGCCAGGTGCGGCAAAAAGTACCCCGCCGATTATATCTTTGAGTCACCGGAAAGGATACCCCACTGCGAATGCGGCGCAATGGTGCGCTGCGACGTTACCCTTTACGAGGAGCAGCTCCCCGGGGAAGCCGTTGAAAAATCCATAAACGCGATAAGTAAAGCCGACATGCTGATTATCGGCGGAACATCGCTGACGGTATATCCGGCGGCGTCATATGTCAGATATTTCAGAGGAAAGCACCTTGTGATAATCAATAAGGATCATCTGCCGTACAGGCTTGATCCCGAAAAGGATCTTGAGATAAATATGCCGATAGGGCAGGTTTTTTCTCAGGTGTGATCATGCTGTTGACACGCTTATGTAAACGTGATATAATATCAATAACCTATAAAGAGTGCGCGAGAGACAAGCTCGACGACCGCACAGCAACCTGCCGGACGGTAAGGTGCTAAGGCTTGACCGATGGGTTTGACATACTTGCTGTCTATTCACCCATCGGAGACGATGGGTGTTTTTCGTCCTCTTTATGGTAAATAATTAAGGAGGATGCAGACAGTGCGAACGGTTAGCGAATTATTGAAACACAACGGGAGAGTATACGTCTATTCTGCGAACGAGAGAATTTGCAGGCTGTTTCTTGAAAACGCCGAAAGAGAGGGTTTTACATCGTGCACGGGAGAAAAACCCACAAGATTACCGGTCAGCGATATTTTCACTCTCAACAGCGATAAGACAATAAACTATGTCGGTTTTATCGGGCATATGGCCTTTCAAAACCCGGATGCCGTTTTGGGAAAAACGCTTATAAGGGTAGATTACGGCAGATACCTGTCCGGCCGCGAGGATTATTTATACAATAGGGGAGATGATGTAAATGAAGAAAAATGACCCAAAGAGCAGCAAAAAGAACGACTACATTACGCCGTTCGATAAGTATTTTGATTTTAACCGCGACGGAAAGATGAGCTGCTTTGAAAAGGCGATGAGAGACACTTTTTTTATTAATTATCTTGAAAACAGAGGAAAGGACAAAAACAAATAGCGCCGTATAATACGGCATATGCATTACAAAAAAGCTCCCGGGACATCGTTCCGGGAACCTTTGCGCTGATATTTAATAATGGGTCGTAAGGTTTACCTTATGATTTTATGCGTCCTGCCGGCCGATCAGAGCGACAGCCTCTATTTCGACAAGCGCCCCCTTCGGCAGATCCGGCGATTCGACGCAGCTTCTTGCCGGCCTGAGAGCGAAGTATCTGGAGTAGATATTGTTAAAAAGCGCAAAATCTCCCATATCCTTTAAATAGCAGGTCGTTTTAACCACGTCGGCGAGACCGCTTCCGGCAGCTTCAAGAACAGCGGCAAGGTTTTTGATCGTCTGCTCCGTCTGCGCCTGGATTCCGACGGCGTCTATATTTCCCGTTGCAGGGTCAACGGGTATTTGCCCGGAGGTGAATATGAATCCGTTAGCCGATATCGCCTGCGAATACGGGCCGATTGCCGCAGGAGCGTTGGCTGTATCAATGACTTTCATTTGAGTTCCCTTTCGTTTTCATTCCGGTTTGCACGGCCGTTTAAGCAGCTCTATGTAATAGGGGAGGACCGGCTCAAATTTAACGCCATACCAGTGAGACGGATCTCCGATGGTGTTTTCTATGCATTTAACCGTGTATTCGGCGGCTATCACCGCAGAATCATAAACGGTTTTTCCGTTTGCCAGCGCGCCGGTAAAAGCCGCAGCGTATACGTCGCCGGTTCCATGACTGCCTTTCGGTATTCTGCGGTGCTCATAGTAGCATGACGAATTGCCGTCGCAAACGACGACTCCGGTGGTTTCGGTATTGTAACTGACGCCGGTCAGAACGACCTTTCCGGCGCCGCTGTCATGAAGCGCACGCACAAGATACCTTATATAATCCCCGTCGTACTGCTCGAGGTAATCAACACCGGTAAGCAGGCAGGCTTCGGTGATGTTGGGAAGGATAATATCGGCGCAAAAGGCAAGCTCCTTCATTTTTTCGACAAAAGGTGCGTCAAAGCCGACATAAAGTTTTCCGTTGTCCGCCATAGCGGGATCGACGATTGTCACGCAGCCCTCTCTGCCAAGAGAGGAAAAGATGTCCTTTACATAATCTATCTGCTTTGCGCTGCCAAGATACCCCGTATAAATAGCGTCAAATAAAATGCCTTCGCTTTTCCAGTGTTCGGCGATAAGAGGTATATCTTCGGTCAGATCGCGGAAGGTATAGCCCTTGAAGCCGGCCGTATGGCTGGATAAAACTGCGGAGGGAATGATGCAGGTCTCGTTTCCCGAGGCGGACAAAATGGGCTGTGCAACGGTCAGAGAGCATTGTCCGACGCAGGAAATATCCTGAATTGTAAGGATTCGTTTATATGACATTGTTGTCTCCAGAATAATTGATCAATAAAAAGTGTTTATGCGGCTGCTGTCCGGATCAAGCATGATTCGAACAGCTGATATTATATCAGATATCGCCGTCAGGGTCAACCGTGCAAAGGCTCAGCGTCTTTCTCCGCAATAAGGGCAAAAGACCGATTCTTCGCGCAGCATTTGCCCGCAGTTTGAACAGTATTTTCCTGCCGTCGGACTGCCCTGCTCATTCTGTGCCTGAGACGGCAGGACCGTCTGATTGCTTTTTGACTGAGGTTGAGCGTATCTTGCGGCAAGACTTTCTGTTTTGGGCTGACCTGAGGGATCCTGCTTCCGGTTTTGTATTCTTTTGGAGCGGAACGCGTTTTCGGCTCCGTCAACCACTTTATTGCCGAGAAATCCGACTATAGCCATGACGATGGCGACAATGACGATCAGACCGACAAAATAAATCCATTCCATGGTTTTCCTCCGTTAAAAGACGCTGTGCTTTGTCTTGAAGTCTATATCGTAGTTTTTTACGCCGGTGTTGGGGTCAAGCTGCAGAAAAGCCTTTTCCACCGATGTGAGCAGCACGTTCATGGCGTTTGCCTCCTCGTACATGCCGCGGTATTCCTTCCAGCGTGTAAACTCAAAGCGGAAAACGCCGATACCGGACGGCTGGTCAAACTGCACCTTGTACAGACGGGCGGCGAAGGTTTTGGCGGTGAAAATGACCTGGGTCGAGGTGTTGCCTTCGGCCTTGCAGGGCATGGGCATTGTGGCGATGGTATCCGCAAGAGCCTTGAAGGAACCGATCTTTGAGGTAAATTCCTCGCCCTTTTCGGCATAGCGGTATGTGCGCTTTATCATCTTGCCTTCGCTTATAAGCTGATTATTTTTCTTTGCCTGGCTGACGCCGACAGCAATGCCGATTCCTATTGCGGCCGCTGCGATGAGTATTGCTATCCACATAGTATTTAAGCTCCTTTTCTTATTTATTCATTGCTCCGCCGCATGACGGGCAGAAATTGGCTGTTTTTCTGATGAGATTGCCGCAGTACGGGCAGGCGACAAGCTGCTCCTCGGGAGCGGCTGTTTCCTGAGCGGGAGCTTCGGAATAATAATCGGCAGGAGCCTGCTGCTGCGGCATCTGGGTCTGCTGCTGCGGCATCTGGGTCTTGGGCTGAGTCGCTTGGGGCATCTGGGTTGTGTTCGGCTGGCTGTATGTGCCGTTCTGTATTGCTTTTTGCTCTTTTCTCCTGCGGTAAGCGTCGGACGCTTTATCAACGGCTTTGTCAATACCCTTGGAGAGGGCATTTTCCAAAAAACGAATGACAATGAACCCTACCACCGATATTGCCAATCCGACAACGACGGCCAGCACTATGTTTTCGCTGGAAACGGCGATCAGAAGACCGACCAGAAAACCGATGATAATCGAATTGTAAGCGTATGTTCTTCTCATGATGAGACCTCCTTGATATTCCGGGAAACATGTTCCCTGTTTTTTGTTTACACTATATAGACGCAGTGAAAATCATTCCGGTTTGATTTTTTCAAAAATATTTTAAAAAATTTTTCAGCCGTTATCCCTTGGGCCCAGCCAGCCGAATTTTCCATCGGGTTCGTAAAGGCAGCTGTAGCCCAGTTCGGGGGTATACCCGTCGTATTCGGTGAACGGCTCTATCCATGACAGCATTTTATCGGGAAGGCTGTATTTATAGGTTTCCGGGGCAAAGGCGAGTATTCTGCCCGATATGTTGTCAAGGCCGTATGCCGTCGTATAGGTTATCTGCGTTCTTTCCGAGCCGTAGAGCGTTTTTATTTCCTTCAAGCCCGGCTCGTTTTCATATTCGATGTATTCGATATTGAATGAGTACGTAAAGCCGTTGACACGCTTGGGATTTGTAAATCTTCCGCTGAAGACGCTCTCCATCTTCATGACCTCATAGCCGTCTCCGGCGACATAGTCCGAGTCGGAGTATTCGCCCGAAAAGCTTCCGTCCGGTCTTATGGTCATCTTTGTGCCCCAGCCTCCGATTCCGGAGGTAAAGGTATATTCTCCGGCGAAGCGGGCAAATATATCGCCTTCCGATTCGGCGGGACGTTTTTCACCGATGGCTTCGTACAGTCTCTCCAGAGCTTCATCAACGGTAAGACCGATGTTGTTGAGGGTCTTAAGGCGGTCTGTATCGGTGTTGTAGACGTCGTCCATCATTACGACCTCGGCGGCTGAATCCATAAGCGAAGCCAGACCGGAGGCATAATCCTCCTCGTCAGAGTCGGCGCCGTTTACGCGCCACGAGTAATCGTAATGGGGATCATTGATATCATCCATGTTATAGATTGCCGAATAGTGTACCGTTTCGTTCCGGCTCAGGCCGTCTGCTGTTTCATCAAACGAATATACTGTTGTGTAGACGGTATCCGCGCCGGGCATATTGTCGAGCAGGTAGAGCCTTTTGCTCTGCTCGGTTTTGAACAGCGCGGACTGGGCGATGTAATCGTCTTCGTTATTTCTGAACAGACTCCTGACCGCTCCGTTTTCATATGTTATGATGTTCAGGTATTTTTTGTAGCTGTAGCCGCCGTCTTCCGATTCCCAGAATATCAGTTCGGGTGTCTGGTCGCCGTAAACATCGGTCAGCGAGACCGTGTCGGTTTTGTCATGAACCTCCGCCCCGAATATGGCGCCGTACTTTTCTTCAAGCTCGCTGATGTACGCGCGGTACGCGTCGTTGTAACCCTCGGGCACGGTTATGTTGTTGAGATTGGGCAGGGAGGAGGTGTGCCGGTAGATGGACCAGAAGCTCATGCCGTCGAGAGTCCTTTCCTCCAGCTCGGCATAATATATGTTTTCGTATTCGCTTTCCTCCGCACCTTCGAGCCGGCTTTTGTATATCACATAATAACGCTCGCCGTCGGTTTTGACCGTGTCGTAGGATATTTCGTACCAGGGCCCGCCGATGTCTCCTAAATAGTTGCAAAGGCGTTTTTCGCCGTTATCATCAAATTCGTAAAGATATTTATCCTTGGCGAGCGTGCTCTGCAGCAGTGAGACCGCTTCGGATGAGCTGATGTTAAAGACGTTTTCTGTGACCCACAGAACCTTGTCCTCACCGAAGGTGATGCAGGACGGCTCTTCATATTTTCCGAGAGGATCGCGCTCATCCCAGTTTTCCTCGGTTTCTCCGCCGGGATAAAGGGACAGATCGACGCAGGAGCCGTTGCGGGCGATATCGGCGATGAGCATGTCGAAGCTGTTCGGGTTTCCGCTGTCAAATTCCATGCCGCCCAATCTGTCGCGGTATCCCCAGTCGAGATACTGCAGAAAGCTGTCGAGGCTGTCCGGCATTTCCGACGGATCGACATTGATAAGCTGCTTTTGTTCGTCAGCAGCAATGACTCCCGCGACCGAAGAGGCGTCATATCGCTTTGCGCTGCTGCGCCTTATTGCCGAGGAAATACCGACGGTCGCGCCGGTGACAGCTATCGCGGCTGCCGCGACGCATGCCGTGATCTTTGCCCACAACGGGAAGCCCGCCTTTGCGGCAGTCGAAGCGGCCGATGAGACTGCTTTTGCCGCTGCGGAGCCGGAGGAGGCCGCTTTCGCTCCGGAGCCGACCGATGAGACGGCTCCGTGACCGGATGAACTGCCGGGCAAACCGCCCTGCTGTACCGGAGACTGCACCGGCCGAGCGGAGTTAGGGGTCTGCCCTGATGCACCGTGCAACGCCTGAACAGCGGCGGATTGCGGATTGAACACGGCGTGCGTTATGCCGCCGAAGATATCCATCGCTCTGCTCTCGGGGATAAGAGAACTTCTGACGAGCCGTACGAAAAGTCCGGCAAAGGGGATGAGCGCAGCGCCCGCGCTGTAGAATTTCTGACCGCTCTTGCGCTCCTGCTCCTCGATTTCGGTTTTAAGCATTTTGCGCGCCAAAAAAAGTCTGGATTTTACCGTGCCTTCGCTGCAATCCATTGTGCGAGCTATTTCCTCGACTGTCATCCCGTTAAAGTAATACAGCATTATTGTTTCGCGCTGCACTGCGGAAAGCTCGTCGATAATGCTTTGCAGCCGCGCCGATAGATCGCTGCGCTCTGCATACTGCTCGGGAAGCATCAGATCGGATTCCAGCTGCATTATTTCGCCGTTTTCTCCCTCGTCATCGACCGATTGCTGCGGTTTCCTGGAGCGCAGAAGCGAATAGCACTGATTAAGGGTTATGCGCTGCAGCCAGGTGCCGAAGGCCGCCGGATCGGCCAGACCGCCGATGCACTGCCATGCCTTGATAAATGTCATCTGCAAAATATCCTCGGCGTCCTCGGAATTTTTGACTGTGGTTTTTGCCAGCGCGTATATTTTATCATAGTAGCACCTGTAAAGCTCCTCGAAGCATTTGTTGTTCCCGTTTTTGGCGGCAAATACAAGCGCCTTATCGGTTTCGGTTATAGGCATGATTTTCTCCTTGTTACTGGTTCATAGTCTGGTTCCGCATTTGTCGCAGAAACCAAATCCATCGGGCATTACCGCTCCGCAGTGTCCGCAAACACGACCGGTCGGCGCGGGAGCGGCGGCATTCAGCCGGCTGCCGCAGCCATCGCAGAATTTCGCCTGGGCAGGCAGCTCTGTTCCGCAGTGCGGACAGATTTTTGTTTCGGCCTTTGTACCGAAAACCCCGCTGAGTTTTTCTTCTGTAAGATTGACGAACATTGGCATTCCGCAGTGCTCGCAGAAACGTGCGCCGTCGTCTATCTTTTTTCCGCAGGAATCACAAAACATTGATTTCTCCTTTCCGAAAGCAAACATTTTAAAACAGTAAAATGCTTTTTTTAAATTGCTTTCGATATATAGACGCTGAAAAGAGCGCTGAGGTTTAAATATAAAAAAGATTTTTTGAATCCGCCTTATTTCTTCACCGGCAAATAATGCCCCATGGCAGCATAATTATGCACCTTACCGTTTATTATATCACATCCGGCTTTACCATGCAACGTGAGTTTGATGTGAGCAGACTGCAGAGAAACCGGATGATCGGTATGGCTGCGCTCCAACCGAAGCCTAAAGGATGATCGTCAATTCGACAATCAATCGTGCTGACGTTTATCGCAACTGTGAGCTGCAATTCAGAACTGAATATGAACATCCGCCAGTTCCTTTGGTTTGGAGGAAAGCGAGGGTATTCCGACAATGGCATATAATTTTCCCGCCTGTTCACGACGTGTGAGCAGGCGGGTTTTGCTACAGATATAAATAATAATTGAAGAACAGGAATTCATTTTAGTTTTTTAGACATATATATTACATCTGACATAGGGTTATAATAATATGGCTCACATTTTTCAAACCCCATTTTCAGATACAGAGATATAGCGGATTGCAGCGGAGCGATTGTATCAAGCACCATTTCTCCAAATCCTGCGGAAACAGCACATTCAATTATCTTTTTTACCAATAACTCTCCCAAATGCATTCCTCTTGCTTCAGGTTTTACATAGAGTCTTTTTATCTCGCACCGTTTATCGTTAAGTTTATGATATACCACCATGCCTAAAACTCTATCGTTCTCTACAGCAACAAGCAGTTCTCCGTTGGGCGAAGTGTATTTTCCGGCAATATCATCTAACTCCGCATCTAAATTTTGAAATGACAAATCTCTGTTAAGTCCGTTTGTATATTCTATGATAAGATTCTTTACCTGCGATAAATAATTATCTCCGTTTTTTATCTCCATTCCTATTCCCTCTAAATTACGATCTTTCTTTCCAAAAGTATAACACAAAGCTAATGGCATTAAAAGAGGGAGCGCCGTGATGACGCTTCCAAAAATTCTAAGTTTGCATAAATTCGACGGTTTCATCAACGCTGCAGGCTAAATCGTTTCACCGAAACGATTTAGCCTGCGATTTGCGCGCGGCATAAATCACAGGCACGCCTGTTTGTTCCCCCATGTTCCACTTTACAAAAATAGTTCGGGACGGAGATATTTCTTATATCTCCGTCCCGAATCTATATGGTGGACCTAAAGGGATTCGAACCCTCGACCTCTCGGATGCGAACCGAACGCTCTCC
>JAFYGK010000017.1 GCA_017543285.1 Clostridia bacterium
AGAGGCTCAGGAACTCAATAAGAAGGTCTGCGGCAACTGCTACAACTACGAATACGACGGTTATGTGTTCGTGGATGAGCTGGGCGACCGGATGAAACCTGATTATCTGACAAAATATTTTCCGCAGTACATACAAAGGCACGGAATTCAAAAGATGCGCTTCCACGATCTGAGACACAGCTGCGCAAGCCTGCTTCTCGCAAACGGAGTGCCTCTTAAGCAAATCCAGGAATGGCTGGGACACAGCGATTTCAGCACGACGGCAAATATCTATGCTCACTTGGATTATAGATCCAAGGTTTCTTCGGCTCAGGCCATGGAAAAGGGATTGACGCTGCCTGATCCAAACGCTTTTGAAAGCCGGTGGACAGATGTAACCGACCCGTAAGAGGATGAAAAGAGACTTGAACTTTAAATGTTGCTGTTCTAACGCGAAAAAGAGCCTATTCTAACGCGAAAACAAAGCTGCTGACTCAGTTGTTTGAAAAAAGAAAAAGTCCAGAAACCTGCATGGTTTCTGGATCACAGGAGTCCCTAAAAGGTCAAAAACTTTTTAGGGAGAGGAGAAACGACGGCGTGAGCGGGCTGACGACTTTTCAAAAGAAAAGTCGTCACGAACGATACAAAGTCCGTGACGACGATGAGCGGAGGCGGTGGGATTCGAACCCACGGGCGCTTTTACACGCTTACCCGATTTCGAGTCGGGGCCGTTATGACCTCTTCGATACACCTCCGTATATTTCAAACACGAGTTACAGTGAGATTCTCAATAATCAGAGAGATTACAAAATGTTAGAACTGCGCGTTAGAACTGCAAAATATTCAGTTGTATGAATCCATCGAAAACCCTGATGAATCAAAGAAAACAGGCGGACGAAGAAGCCTGAGCAGCGAAAACTTTCGAGTCGTTCTCGTTATGACCACTTCGATAGCCCTCCGTGTATCTCAACTGTTTTCCGTGCGCTGCGAAAATGCAATAAAAACAGGCAAGAACAGTATAAGATTTTGAAATTCGATCCGACGAAAACCCTTATAAATCAAGGATTTTCAGCGGAAAAAACGGCCAGATTCAAAGCGCGTTTCGAGTGCTGCACCTTCGCCCTGTTGCGGTGCCCGAAAAATACTGCGCAGCCCTGCTGCTTGCATTTTTCGACCGCTGCCACTCCTTATTGCTCGCTTCTTCCGCCGCTGGCGGCGCTCGCAAACGTCCCCACTCGGACAACTCTCCGTGTATTATCAAACATTGATAAAACGTGCGAAAAACGTACATGAACTGTTAAATAATGTTTGGATCGAGCTTGGGACGCCTTATTCGGTAAGAATTCACGGCATCACGGCTGCGATGACCTTTTCGAGCGCTGTACGCTTTTTCTCACATCACGTAAATACCAATATATTTTACATCAAACTGCCGGCTGTGTCAAGATGCAACCCGCCGGATTTTATACCGAGTATCGGCGTAAAACGGTATTGATTATTTTTGTACTATCTGCTATAATAATCATGTGTACTGATTTTTTAATAACATACATGGAATTTCATTTGTTTAAGGCGTTTTTTTATTCATAAATACAAACAACTTGCAGTAAACACACCTTTGGCACATGCATAACAGCATTAAACAGCCGCAGAAAGATCCGGCTATAAAGGAATGAGAATCTATATGTCCAGGCAAATCACCAAAAAAGAGCTCGAATCGCTCGTCACACTTAAGCTTTTTCACCATTTCGGCGTTTCACCGGATGAGGCGCGCAATGAATTGATCTATCAGGCGCTCGCGATGGTGGTAAATGACCTCATAAACGATCTGCGCAAGGATTTCCACAAGCGCGCCAAAAAATCCAGCGGAAAAAGAGTTTATTACCTTTGCATGGAATTTCTCATGGGACGCTCGCTGAGAAACAACCTTTATAATCTGGGGATAGAGGACGTCGCCAGAGAGGTTGTCGAGGACATGGGAGTAAAGCTCGACAGGCTGTACGACCTGGAGCCGGACGCAGGCCTCGGAAACGGAGGGCTGGGCAGGCTTGCCGCCTGTTTCCTCGATTCACTTGCAGCGCAGGGCTATAATGCAAGAGGTTATTCGTTGCTGTACGAATACGGTATCTTCCGTCAGAAGCTCATAGACGGCTGGCAGACCGAACTGCCGGACGACTGGCTCAAAAGAGGCGACGTATGGCTGATAAAGCGCCCGGAGAGAACCAGACAGATAAAATTTGACGGATATATCAAGGATTGGTGGGACGGGCAGTATCATCATGTCGAGCATGTGGACTGCTTCACGGTCGAGGCTGTTCCTTATGATATGTTTGTCCCCGGGAAGGACGGCACAGGCATATCCGTCCTTACACTTTGGTCGGCGACAGCTCCCGGAATCGACATGAATCTGTTTAACCAGGGCGACTATATGCACGCCGTTGAACAAAACGCCATGGCGGAGGTCATTACAAAGGTTCTCTATCCGTCGGATAATCACCGTGAGGGAAAGAGCCTGCGCCTGAGACAGCAGTATTTCCTTGTCAGCGCTTCGGTCCAGGATATTATAGAAACGCATCTTTCCCATTACGGTACGCTCAATAATCTTCCCGAAAAGGTAGCCATGCACATCAACGATACCCATCCGGCTCTTGCTATTCCGGAGCTGATGCGTATCCTTCTTGACGAATGCGGGCTCAACTGGGACAAGGCATGGGATATTGTAAAGCGTACCGTAGCATATACCAACCATACTGTCATGTCCGAGGCTCTGGAGGTTTGGCCGGAGGATCTTTTCAAGTCGCTTCTGCCGCGTATTTATCAGATAATGGTTGAGATAAATGAGCGCATTTGCGCCGAAATGGCGGAAAAGACCGGCAACCTGCAAAAGGTTTCCGAGATGGCCGTAATCAGCTACAACATGGTCAAGATGGCTAATCTCAGCGTCATCGGCTCCCATTCGGTCAACGGCGTCTCGGCGCTCCATTCCAAAATACTCAAGGACACTGTTTTCAACAATTTCTACAGAATATATCCCGAGCGATTTACCAACGTAACAAACGGAATTGCGCACAGGCGCTGGCTCTGCCAGGCAAATCCGCTGCTGCGCGATTATATTACCGAGCTTATCGGCGACGGTTTTGTCATGGACGCCTCCGAGCTATCAAAGCTGAAGGATTTTTCCGGAAACGTCGAGGTGCTCGGCAGACTTGAGGAGATAAAACGCCAGAACAAGGTGCGCATTTCCAACTATATCAAAAAGCAGAGCGGCAAGACGATCGATCCCGATTCGCTCTTTGACATCCAGATAAAGCGTCTGCACGAGTATAAGAGACAGCATCTCAACGCGCTGCACATCATTTCACTTTTCCAGAAGCTCAGAGAAAATCCCGATCTGGACATACCGCCTCAGACATATCTGTTTGGCGCAAAGGCAGCGCCCGGATATTATATGGCAAAGCAGATAATAAGGCTCATCTGCTCGATAGGCGAGGAAATAGAAAAGAATCCGAGGATTGCCGAAAAGCTCAGGGTCATTTTCCTCGAGGACTATAATGTCTCTCTTGCCGAGCTGCTCATACCGTCGGCCGACATCAGCGAGCAGATCTCTCTCGCCGGCACAGAGGCAAGCGGCACCGGCAACATGAAGCTGATGATCAACGGCGCGGTTACTCTGGGAACGCTTGACGGAGCCAATGTGGAGATCCATTCCCAGGTTGGCGACGATAATATAATCATATTCGGTCTGAAAACGCCCGAGGTTCAGGCGCTTCAGCGCTCAGGGTATCAGCCGCAGGTCTTTTACAGGAACAACAAGACTTTGTTCGATGCTGTAAATTCCCTCAACGACGGTTATAACGGGTTTTATTTCAGTGATATTTACAATTCGCTTGTCAATATCGATCCGTATATGGTAATGGCGGACTTTGCCGATTACTGCAGAGCCCATGAGACAAAGAACGAGCTTTACAAGGATCGCGCAAGGTGGAATGAAATGTCGCTGCAGAACATTGCCGGAGCCGGACTTTTCTCCGCGGACAGGGCTATCAAGGAGTACGCGGAAAATATCTGGGGATTAAAGCCGGTTGAATAATGCATCTGAAAGGTTAACAGGGGAGCGCCCCGTCCTGCCATGAACAGGACGGGGCGCTTTTTAAGTTTGAGCATGCATGCAGCTTTATCGCCTGCCGCGCGTTTTATTTGCGCGGAGCATGCGTTTATGCTTTCCGCTGCTCAAATACGATCGCAGCGCGTTTCCTCCGCGTCGTTTTGCGAGGATTCTCTCATTTCTCTACGCTATCAACCCAACAAATACGCTCATATCGTCTTCGCACTCACCGCCCTGTTCGGCAATTGCCCTGTCAAGTATTTCGTCAGCGAGCCTTTGTATATCGCCGCCGCAGAAGTCCCTGATCTGCCCGGCTATCCTGTCGCCGCCGCCGCTCAGCATACCGTCGGATACCAGCACGATCATGTCGCCCTTTTCCAGCCGGAAGCTCTCGCTTTCAGCCGAGGCGTTGTCAAGGATTCCTATCGGAAGTCCCGTTTTGCCGCAGTCGATTATTTCGCCGCGAGTCCTGATAAAGGACGGCGCGCCGCCCGCTTTGGTTAAACCAAGCTGAGCCGTATTCAGATCTATCTGCGCAATATCGGCCGTACAGAGGTTTTCTTCGTCCGATCTGACGGCAACGGCCGAGCCGGCAATGTCGAGCGCCGTTTTAAGGTCGAGCCCGGAAGCAAGCGTCGATTTCAGCATCCGGGATACCAGCATGCCGGTCATTGCCGCGCGGCTTCCGGTTCCCATGCCGTCGCAAAGGGTCATGACAAAGCTGCGGCCGCTTTCGAAACTCTGGCACACATCGCCGCACAGCCTGACGCCGCTTCGGCACCTTTGAGCGACGGCGGTCCTGACCGAAAACGCGAAATCCTCATACGCTACGGCTACCCTTACCAAAGAAAGCCGACTTCCTTCCGACGGTACGCCGTAATCTTCCGGCGAGAAAATGCGCACCGCCTGTATTTTCCTGTCCGACGCTCTGCGAATAAGCCGCCTGATGCGCTCGGTCTCCGCTCTGCAGTCCCGATCGAGTTCAACGACCGCTCTTAGCCGCCCTGTTTCGTCGGTCTTCGCGGCAATGCCGAGCGGATTTATGCCCTCTTTGAGAAATTCCCTCCGAAGCCTGTCCGAAATTTCATTGTCCTCGCGCGAGTCATCATTCATTTTACAGGCGGTGTTTTTCAGAATTCGCCCGCAGGCGCTAAGGCTTCCTGACAGCACCTGTCTCATCGCGTCGGCCTTGGCCTTGAGCTGCTCGCGGTAGTTTCTCTGCTCAAGCGCATCGGAGATCGCTCTCGACATATCCTCCTGTCTCGCGCACATTTCCACAAGCTTTGCCGGTGTGTTTTCATCCTCGCGGCGGTAGAGCCTGTCGATCAGCACGAGGTTTTTTCTGAAACAGTCGTCGTAAAAGCAGCAGTCGGTGCAGATCCGGCGGCTGACCGCTCTCATCAGACCGTCAGCTCGGTCCTTTTGTTCCTCCAATACCGATCCGACTTCCTCCGCCGTTTCATCCAGCGCCCTCGCAATAGAAAGCAGCTTCATCGCATGGACAGAGGATTTATCGGAAACTGCCTCCCTTCGCGGAAATAGATAATCCAATTTAGCGAGCAGTCTTTGCGGAATGACAAGAAAAACGGCTGCCGCGATAGCGGTTTCGACCGCAATAGATCTCCCGTCAAGGGAAAATCCGCCGCCGAAATAGGAATAACCGAGAAAAAAGCTTACGGCGAGAGCCGCTGAAAAGCCACATGCTACAGCAAACCGGCCTGCTCTTGAGAAGGCTCCGGCGACAAGTCCGGCTGCCGTCAGTCCGAAGCCGAGCGGAATCGCAGATGGATTTGCAAGACCGAGCGCGCATGAGGACGCGGCCGCGGCAAGGGCGCCTCCGCTTATTCCGAAGCGAAGGGCGGAGGCCATGACGGCGGCAAACATCAGCGCGGTAAAGGGAGAGACTCCCAGGTAGGATATGGTGTTTGCGCAGCCCAGAAGCAGACAGAAGGTAATAGTCACACACGCGCCGTCTGTTGAACCGCGCAGACCGATTGCGTTTTTGCCGTTTTCGCAGAACAAAACCGCCCTGCGAAAAACGCCGCACGCCGCCGCGCTGAGAACAGCTTCGCAAATCACTTGCACGCCTTCGAAGGCGGAGCCTTCGGGGGAATGCAGCAAAAAACCCGTTGCCGTCACAGATGTAAAGGCGAGAGCGCATAAAAACAGACCGTTTTGCGAAAGCCGTTTAAAGCCCCACGAAATGAAACGGACGACCGTTATAGCCGCGAGCGCGGCGAGGCAGTGCAGCTTATGTTCAACCGCTCCGGTTATTATTCCCAGAACAGACGACGAAAAACAAAGCAGAAGCCCCTTTTTAGGGCAGGCTGCCGCGAAGGCAGGGCCCAAAGGAGAAATCGACGACAGCAGCCGGCTCCCGGAAAAAACAAAACCGCAGACCGCGTATATTATGACCCTCAGGATCTCCGCTGCCGCGGCTTTTCCGTCGGGTTTCGCAAGACGGCTTTTCTGCTCTTTGCGCTCTTTTGTATCTATGCCATTCATTTTCGGACTTCCTTTCCTTTTGCGTAAAATGCCGCGCCGCCGGTTTTCGGCGCGTTTTTCATACAACTAAAGTATAAGCCGCCCGGAGGAAATATTTTGTAAGTTTGACAGAGCACGAAGGGATATATTTGCGCGCGTTTGCCGGCGTGCTGCTTCAGGGAGCGTCCGGAGGACGAAAAGGCGGAAAAACCGCCTGCTGCGAAGTCGCGGAAAGCCTTGTGCCGCAAGGGATACCGGCGTTTTTAATGGTTACATTTTGTTACCCTTTTGTAACTCTTTTGTAACTTGACTTTTGAACATTTTGGCTTTACAATAAAAGCGGATCGAGAGATAAACGGTCGGCTTGGCCGGCAAATTAATTTGATTTTTTATCCTTTATATAAAGAAAATGGTGGTTAGCAAAACAAACAAGGCGGCGTATGAAACGCCGCCTTGTTTGTTTATTTTGAAACAGTATTATTATTTTGCCTTGCTCATTGCCTTGAGTCTCTGCTCCTTGCTAAGTATCATCTTTCTCAGCCTGATACTCTCGGGAGTAATCTCCACAAGTTCGTCGTCGTTGATAAACTCCAGCGACTGCTCAAGGCTGAGGGTCGTGGGGGGAGTGAGACGCAGCGCCTCGTCCGAGCCTGCCGCGCGCATATTGGTGACATGCTTTTTCTTGCAGACATTGACTATAATATCTTCGTTCTTCGGTGAAATGCCGACTATCATACCTTCGTAAACGTCGACGCCCGGCCCGACAAGCAGCGCGCCTCTTTCCTGCGCGTTGAAAAGACCGTAGGCGCTCGTTGTGCCTGTTTCATGCGCGACAAGGCTGCCCTGCAAACGCTGGATTATTTCGCCCTTGTACGGTTCGTATCCGTCAAAGACATGGTTCATTATACCGTTGCCGTTTGTATCGGTGAGAAATTCCGAGCGGTAGCCCATGAGACCGCGCGACGGTATTTTAAATTCGATGTGGGTTATGCCGGTCTCTCTTGTGCCCATATTGATCAGCTCCGCCTTGCGAGAACCCAGCTTTTCCATGACCGCACCGACATAATTATCGGGCACTTCTATCATAAGAAGCTCTATCGGCTCGCACAGCTTGCCGTCAATCGTCTTATAAATGACCTTGGGCTTGGACACGGAAAATTCATAACCCTCGCGCCGCATGGTTTCGATCAGTATGGAAAGATGCAGCTCGCCGCGTCCGCTCACCTTGAAGGTGTCCATGGAATCGGTCTCCTCGACGCGCATGGCGACGTTGGTCTGCACCTCTTTGAAAAGACGCTCACGCAGATTGCGGGATGTGACATATTTGCCCTCCTTGCCCGCGAAGGGAGAATTGTTGACGATGAACAGCATGGAAATTGTCGGCTCGTCTATCTTGACGAATTTAAGCGGCTCGACACATTCGGGGTCACAGCCGGTTTCGCCTATATTGATGTCGGCTATGCCGGATACGGCGACGATATCGCCGAACTGAGCGCGTTCTGTCTCCACGCGGTTCAGGCCCTCAAAGGTGTAAAGGCGGCTTATCTTGGCGTTGCGGCGCGCGCCCTTTTCATCACACAGCACGATGGGCTGATTGACGTAGCAGCTTCCGCGCTCAATGCGGCCGACGCCGATCCGTCCTACAAACTGGTCGTAGTCGATATTGGAGAAAAGTATCTGCGTTTTGCCTTCGGGATCTCCCTTTGGCGGGTCGATGTTTTCTATTATCGCTTCAAACAGCGGCTTCATATCGCCCGATCTGTCGTTGGGATCGAGGCTGGAATAGCCGTCGCGCGCGCTGGCGTAAACCACGGGGAATTCAAGCTGGTCGTCGTCTGCGCCCAGCTCGATGAAAAGATCAAGCACTTCGTCGATCACTTCGTCGGGCCGCGCTCCGTCGCGGTCTATTTTGTTGATGACGACTATCGGCTTTTTGCCGAGGCCGAGAGCCTTTTTAAGCACAAACCGGGTCTGCGGCATACAGCCCTCAAACGCGTCGACCAGCAGCAGAACGCCGTCCACCATGAGCAGGATGCGCTCGACTTCGCCGCCGAAATCGGCGTGACCGGGCGTATCGACGATGTTTATTTTAACGTCGTTGTAGTGAACCGACGTGTTTTTGGAGAGTATGGTTATGCCGCGCTCGCGCTCCAGATCGTTGGAGTCCATGACACGCTCCTGCACGGCTTCATTCTTGCGGAATGTGCCGCTCTGCCGAAGCATCTGATCGACAAGGGTTGTTTTGCCGTGGTCTACATGTGCGATAATTGCGACGTTGCGAATGTTTTCGTTTACCTGCATAGGGATAAAATTCTCCGTTCTGTATGGAATTTAGTCAGTATAGTTAAAGCCGGTATCAGAAGCGACGGATTTATACCGCGACTTTTCACGGACAATTCTATATTATATCACATATGTTGCCGTTTTTCCAGTAGCTGCCGCACATTTTAAACGGACATTTGAGCTTTACGGCTGCAATCGCCATGATGCAAAAGATTTTTGCCTTGCAAGGATCACGCTGTGCGTCTTCCGGCGTATGCAGAGTTCGTGCCGGAAAAATCCATTCGGGGCGCCGGACCAAAAAACCCGCTCGGCTGAGCGGGTTTTTGATCTTTTTACTTTTTCTGTCCGTAATATGCGTTGGGTCCGTGCTTTCTGAGGAAATGCTTGTCCAGCAGCTCCTGCTGCATGGGTGCTCTGCCCTCGGGCGCGATGTTTTCGGTGTGCCACGCCATCATGGCGAGCTCCTCGAGAACTACCGAGTTATATACCGAATCGTATGCGCTCTTGCCCCATGTGAATGGTCCGTGGGAATTGACCAGAACGGCGGGAACGTAATCGGGGTTTTTACCCTCGAAGGTCTCGACGATGACCTTTCCTGTTTCCAGCTCGTATTCGCCGCCGATCTCCCCGGGGGTCATACGGCGTGTGCAGGGGATTTCGCCGTAGAAATAGTCGCCGTGGGTAGTGCCGTATGCGGGGATTCCTCTGCCAGACTGAGCCCAGATGGTCGCCCAGCGGGAATGGGTGTGGGTGACGCCGCCGATATTGGGGAACTTATTGTAAAGTTCCATGTGGGTCGGGGTGTCGGACGACGGATTTAATTTGCCTTCCACCTTGTTGCCCTTTAAATCCATGACAACCATATCGTCGGGGGTCATTGTCTCATAGGGAACGCCGGACGGCTTGATTACGAAAAGTCCGCTCTCGCGGTCTATTCCCGAAACATTGCCCCATGTGAAAACGACGAGACCGAATTTCGGAAGCAGCATATTGGCGTCATAAACTTTTTGCTTGAGATCTTCTAACATTGCTATTATCCTTTCTATTACAGCTCAGGATTAAGAGGAAAAAGCCCTCGACAGCAAGCCCGGGAATCGTGCAGCCACTGTGCAGGCTCCGTGCTCGAACCCGTAACCCCGAACCTATCTTACTTGTTTTTCCATACAAAATCGTTCCAGACCAGCTCTTTTCTAAGCTGCTCAAGATCTGTTTCCTTACCGATGTGGATGTATTCCATATCGAGGATCTCAGCCAGATCGCGCATATGCTCCGCGGTCAGCGCGTAGGAAAGAACGCTGTGGTGCGCTCCGCCCGCGTATATCCACGCCTGAGCCGACGTCCTGAGATCGGGCAGCGGCTTCCACAGAACGCTGGCGACCGGCAGTTTTGGCATCTCGAAGGGCTGATCGACGCACTCGATGTCGTTGACTATCATGCGGAAACGGTCGCCCATGTCGATCAGCGAAACGACAATACCTTTGCCAGCGGGGGTATCGAAAACAAGGCGCGCCGGCGGCTGTCTGTCGCCTATACCCAGCTCGTGCACCTGAATTTTCGCCCTGCCCTTTGCGAGACTGGGGCAGACCTCCAGCATGTGGGCGCCGAGGATCATCTGATTGCCCGGCTCAAGGTGATAGGTATAATCCTCCATGAACGCGGTGCCGCCCTCAAGACCGTCGGCCATCTGCTTCATGATGTTGGTCATTGCGGCGGTTTTCCAGTCGCCCTCGCCGCCGAAGCCGTAGCCCTGGCGCATAACGTCCTGACAGGCAAGACCGGGAAGCTGCTTTAACTGCTGCAAATCCTCAAAATTGGTCGTGAGAGCGGTAAACTCGCCCTCCTGCATGAATTTTTCGAGAGCGACCTGTTCGCGGGCCTGATAGCGCACGGCGTCAATATCGGCGGTATCGATGTCATAAAGCTCGCCGTAGCGCGCCATCATATTGTCTATCTCGCCTTCGGTTACCTTTTCAACATATTCGATATAGTCACCCACGCCGTAGTAATCGACTCTCCAGCCCAGCCTGATCGCCGCGTCGACCTTGTCGCCCTCCGTGACGGCGACGTTTCTCATGTTGTCGCCCAGGCGGAGAACCCTGACCTTTTTGGAAACTGCCGCGCCGACTGCCGCTCTCATCCATACCGCCATATCGTGGCGGAACTGCCCGTCGGTCCAGTGACCGGCGATCACCTTACGGTTGAGTCTCATGCGCGCGCCGATATAGCCGTGCTCACGGTCGCCGTGCGCCGACTGGTTGAGGTTCATGAAGTCCATATCTATCTCGCCCCACGGGATGTCGCGGTTGAACTGGGTATTGAGATGCAAATAGGGCTTTTTGAGGATGGACAGACCGGGGATCCACATTTTGGAGGGCGAGAAGGTGTGCATCCACGTCATAACTCCGGCGCAGCCGTCGTCGGCATTGGCGGCGGCGATTGCGTCATAGATTTCCCTTTGATTGCGCACGACCGGCTTAAACACAACCGTGCCGGGAATCGAGGGGTCTTCGTTTAATCCGTCAACGATGATTTTCGCGTGATCGTTGACCTGCCTGAGTACGTCCTCTCCGTAGAGATCCTGACTGCCGACCAGCAGCCAGAAGGTATACTTTTTAAGCGACATAGAAACTCTCCTTTTCTTTGAAATATGCTTTTTTTGCGAAGATTATACCGCGCCGTTTCCGCAAAGCATGCCTTGGAGCGTTTTACATGAACAGCCTTCTCAGAAGCGCCACCGCAAGCTGTTCATTGTATCCTCCCGGGGTATTTCTGAAATTTTTCAGCCCGTGCCAGCGCTTTGCATAGCGCTGCAACTGTTCCTCGGTCAGCTGCACCGAAACATCGGTCAGCGTGGTCACAACAAGGTTGAACTGCGCCCATTTGCAGCCGAGCAGATCGAAATATTCGTTGGCGCGGTCCGGCGACTGCTCCATACCGCGGCGCACAAGCTCGGGCAGATAGACGGCGCATGCCATGCCGTGAGGCACGCCGAACTCCTCCGACAAAACGTAACCCAGCGGATGCGGAAAAGCCGTGCCGCATCCGTTCAGCACGAGTCCTGCCCACAGCGATCCGTAATAGAGCCTGTCTCTGGTTTTGTCAGAGATCTCATCGCCGCTCTCGGTTTTGTTGAGCGCCGAAAGCCCCTTCCAAATCATCGGCAGCGCGACTCTTGCGCATGCCGACTCAAAATCACCGCAGGACGGATTGAACCAGCCTTCGGTCGCATGAGAAAGAGCGTCCAGAGCGGTGGAAACCGTGACGTTCATGGGCATGGAATATGTGTATTTGCTGTCGCAGACGGAGATTTTCGGGTAGCAAAGAGGATTTGTTACCGACTTTTTCATGAACGGATCGGTACGGGTCAGCACCGCGGTTGCCGTAACCTCACTGCCGGTGCCCGAGGTGGTGCCGACCGCAACAAGAGGCAGTGCTCCGTTTGTCCATTTCGAGTAGTCATAAATATCGTTGCCGTTTATATCATTTGCGGCGAAGACGCTCGCCGCCTTGCCGGCGTCCATTGCCGAGCCTCCGCCGATGGCAATGATAAAATCGCAGCCCTCGTTTCCGGCGGTTTTGCCGGCCTCGTCGCATACCGACACAAGCGGATTTTCGCTCACCCCGTCAAATATGACAAAGCTGACGCCGTTATCGGTCAGCATTGAGGTAACGTCATCAAGAGCGCCGCTTTTTTTGGCTGCGCTTTTCCCTGTTATTATCAGCGCTTTTTTGCCCAGCGAGCATATTTTTTCAGCCGCCCGTGAAAGGGCGTTTTCGCCGCCGAATACATTCGCGGGCATAAACATATTGAAGTTCATGGCGGTTATCCTTTTTCAGTGTTAAGAAAATGGTGTGGGGTTAAAAACGGAGAACAAGCAGCGCCGAAACCGCCTTTGGCGGCGGATTAATCGTCGGCAGACCGGCGCCGCTGCCGGCAGCCGCTTTTTTGTTCTCCGATCACAGTTTACGGCTGATTACATTATATACTTTTTTAATGATACAGTCAATCTAAATGAAAATATAATTGAATAACGCGTTTCGATATGTTATAATAATTTAAACATTTTCTTTTTAAAGGATTTCGTGCCATGGACAGCTCAAAAATCAGTGTAATCATTCCGGCATATAACGTCGGGGAATATGTTGAGGAGTGTCTGCGCTCTCTTATTGCTCAGACCTATGACAATATCGAGATCATTGTCGTTGACGACGGCTCGACTGACGGTACATATGCCGTATGCGACAGAATACGGCAGGAGGACGGCAGGATAAGGCTGTTCAGAAAGCAAAACGGCGGCATTTCTTCCGCGCGCAATCTGGGGCTGAAAAACGCCTCGGGAGACTATTTCATGTTTGCCGATTCGGACGATGTGACTCATCCTCAGCTCTGCGAGCTGTTGATGAAGGCTCTGACCGACAACGGCGCGGATATTTCCGCCTGCGACAATATCAGATTCCGGGACGGCAGCGATATATCCGACCGAATGAGCCGGCGCTTCGATACATACAGCGTTTCGCATATAACCTCAAAGGCCGGCAGCTATAACGCGATAATAAAGCCGTTCGATAATTCCGGCGGCTTCAATTGGGTGTGGAACAAGCTGTATTCCGGAAAGGTCCTTAACGGCCGCTCTTTCGACGAGAGTCTTGCCAACGAGGATACGACCTTTAACATGGATGCGTTCGAAAATTGCGAAAAATGCGTCTGGATTTCCCAGAAGCTGTATTTCTACCGGCAGCGCGGGGGCAGCGCCTGCAACAGCGGTTTTCATGCGCATTTTGCCGAGGCTTTCCCCACGCAAATCAGAAAGCTGAAAAAGCTCGACTTTTTGCCCGGCGAGTTTATGGACAGATGGACATCTCAGGCACTGATCAATTGTTCGGTCGCAGAGACAAAAGCGTGGATAAAAAAAGAAAAGGACTGGCAGAAGAGAATAAGCAAAGCCTTTGATACAATCTACGACGAAGGATTCCATTTGGTGAAAAACAAAAAAAGCAGGCTGAAAATCAATTTTTTCAAGCATTGCAGACCGCTCTATCACGCGTCGAAGTATTTTAAGCTGAAAAAATAAGACAAGCCTGAATCGGAATGAAAAGACCTTGCCGCAGTCGGGCGGTCAAGTCCGGAGGCTTCGACGGAGAAAGGTTTTGAGAACGAGGAAAAGGAAATGAACGATCCCAAAATCAGCGTAATCATCCCCACCTACAACCGCCGTGACATGCTGTGTCAATGCGTTGACAGCATTCTCGCGCAGACCTACGAAAATAAGGAAATAATCATCGTCGACGACTGCTCGACCGACGGCACCGGCGACGAAGTGAAGGCGAGATACGGCGACAGGGTGCGCTATTATAAAAACGGGCGCAATATGGGCTGCTTTTACAGCAGACGGTTCGGCTTTGACAGCGCGGAGGGGGAACTGGCGGTTTTTGTTGACGACGACGATTATTATATCGATCCCGATTTTTTCAAAAAGGCGGCAAAAGCATATGTCTGCAATTGTTCTGTTGCCTTAATAGGAGCCAGCTCCAGAATCGAGACAGAAGCAAACAACAGCTCAAAAAATCATGATATGGGATTTGACGGACTGATAAAATCATCCGAATACCTTAAAGATCTCCAGATAAAATGCAATAAGCCTGTCGCCTTTGCGACGATTTTTGTCAGAGACAAAATAAAGACTCATGTGCATGACATGAAAGCGGTCAACGACGCGCCGCTCTGCATGCGCGCGCTGCTTTCGGGCGACGCGTATCTTATGCGCGACGTCGTCGGAGTATACCGTATGCACGGCAGCAACATTTCCTATGATCTTTCGGTCGATTTTCTCATCGAGAATCTGGACGAGAAAAAATATATCGCCGACGAGATAAGGCGCAGAAATCTTTTCGACGACGCGGATGAATGGCTGTACAGGCATTTTATACTGACGGCGCAATATTTCATAAACGGCAGAGGCAGGACGAAGCAGGATATTGCTGATTTAGCCCGATGGTGCAGAGAAAACCTCGGGCAGTATGCCGACAAAGCGACAGACGAGATAAACCGCCGCTACAGAAAAAGAAAGCTCAGAAACGCCGCGAAGAAGGTAAAGAACATATTCAAAGGGAAGTAAAACGAAGAATAAACCGCAAAAAGATACCCTCGGCATTTTGCCGAGGGTATCTTTTATTGTGCCCGCCATATGAGGAAATGTCGTTATTCAGAGAGCGGAAGCCGCGTAAGGCTTATTATGCGCGTTCCTTGTCAGATTTCACTATGCTTGCCGAGTACGCGTCGATGTCATATTCATATTCGTATCCGTTATACTTAAAGTCCACTTCGAAAACGAGCCTGCCGTTTTCACGGTCGGTCCTGCATTTGAGTCCCGTAACATCCGAGGCGGATACTCCGGCATGGCCCAGCGCGACCGATTTGGCTTTGTCGGCGGAGATCATCTGAGCGTCCGGTTCGGTCGTCTGCGGCGCGGAGGACTGCGGCTTGGAGGACTGCGGCTTGGAGGAAGCCGGAGCGTCGTCATCGCGTTCCTTGTCGTATTTCACTATGTCCGCCGTGTAAGCGTCGACGTCATAATCGTATTCGTAGCCGTTGTATTTGAATTCCACTTCGTAGACGAGCTTGCCGTTTTCACGGTCGGTCCTGCATTTGAGTCCCGTAACATCCGAGGCGGATACTCCGGCATGGCCCAGCGCGACCGATTTGGCTTTGTCGGCGGAGATCATCTGAGCGTCCGGTTCGGTCGTCTGCGGCGCGGAGCTGTTGGAACCGGACTGTTTTTCATCGCCGCGTTCCTTTTCCCATTTGATTATATCTCCGGAAACGGCGTCGATGTCATATTCATATTCGTCGCCGCTGCAGTCAAATTCCACTTCGTATACCATTACGCCGTCCTCGCAGTCGAACTCAATATCGAGGCCGGTTATCTGATTTCTGCTGAGACCGGCGTGCTGCAAAGCGATTTCAAGCGCCCTGTCCTGTTCGATATACGATTTGGTGCTGGTGTCGCCCTGCTTTGTAACGTCGTCGACCGTCACCTTCGGGGATGACAGGAGCAGGTTGAGCTCGTTTACGCTCAGACCGGCAAGGGACTCAAAGGTATAATTCGGGTTGTTGTCGATTATCTCCTTTATCAGCTTTGCCATGCCGATCGATATTTCATATCGCTCGCTCAGCTCGCTCAGCTCGTCTGTTACCGAGACGGTCTGTCCTATCAGAGAGGCGTTGACCGAACAGCTTTCCAGAACGCTGTTCACCGTGCGCATGAGCTTTTCCTCGAGCGCCTTGCCCTTTTCGGCGTCGGCGTTGTCTACGCTGATGAGCATGCTGTTCTGCGGGTCGCTGATATAGCCGTTTTGCAGCATGGAGCCGACTATGGCGTTTGTTGCGACCTCTATGTCGGAGCCCCTGAGATCCATGCCCGAGAGCACCTTTTCGGCGTCGGCGTTGAGAGCCTTTGCGGAGACTATCTTTTCGTTTCTATTGATATCGAGCGAAATGCTCGGATTTACGTCAATTCCTACCTTGGAATCCACCTTCAAATTGGAACCGTAATAACCGAGCCCAAGTACCGAGCCGACAATGAGTATGAGTGCGGCTGCCGAGGCGATGACTGCTTTGATTATCTTTGATTTGGGGTTTGTTGTAGTCATGTCTGTTATGCTCCCTTCCTGTTCTGTGCATCTGGAGAGGACTGTATTGAGAACATCGGGAGTGCAATGCGAAATAGCCGAATTGATTTTAAGGGAAAGATCGATATTATTCTCAGTATTTTTCATTTCAGTCCGCCTCCAGCAAATTTTTTAGCTTTTTGACTGATCGGTTGTATTTGGATAATACGGTAGAGAGAGGCATACCAAGCAGCTTTGCGGTTTCGCGATGCTTGAGACCTGCTACGCAGTGCAGCATTACAATCTGGCGTTCGTCGTCCTTCAGCCTTAACAGCACCGATTCGAGGGTTACGCGGTCATCGGCGGTCAGCATGTCGTTATTGCAGTCGAAAATGCTGTTGAACCGGTCGTCGTCGATGTCGGCGTTATATTTTTGCCGTCTCAGGCCGGAAAGCGCGAGGTTGCGCGTTATGGTAAGTATCCACGCCATCGGCTTTGACCGGGGAGTATAGTTTTGGGCGTGCTGCCAGATCTTGATGTAGGTCTCCTGCATCACATCCTGCGCGTCGTGATGGTTTCTTAGTATGGAAAGGGCGTAGCCGTAGACGGCTCTGTCGGTTATGGAATACAATTCCGCCAAAGCCCTGCTGCTGCCGGACGATATGGAATAAATCAGGCTGTCAAGCTCCGACGGCAAAGCGGACGAAGCGTCTGCGCGGCTGCCCGGAAATTTTATGACAGCGCCTTCCGCATCGTCGCGTTTTTGTCCGGTTGACGTCAGACCAAACAAAAGCATCGCGTTTCTCCTTTCCTATTGCCTTCAATAATATAACGCAGGACAGGACGGGTTTTATCGCATGGAGACAGAAAAAATTATTGAATACTGAAAAAATATCGGCAAAGCCGAAAGGCGGAATTGAAAACGGAGGATGAAAGCCCCGGCGAAGCCGACGGATCAATATAAGGACGAGGCGCGGAGAAGCAGAGAGAGGGGTTATTGCGCCGCCGAAGCCGGCGCATAATAAATACTGCTTGGCGATTACGGAAATGCCGGCTCCCCACGATCATATCGCGCCGATGCGCGGAGCTTACTCTCTGACTATCCCGACCGCGAGTTTGAGGATATAAAGCGCGTCGTCGGTGGCTATTCTGCCGTCATCGTTTGAATCGCATATTTCGGTGATTATTCCGTTTTCCTTTATTATTCCTACAGACGTTTTGAGGATATAAAGCGCGTCGGCGGTGTCTGTCCTTGAATCGTTATTGGCGTCATAACGCAGCAGCCTTCCTCTTTCCCAGCTAAACTCCACGTTTTCCAGCCGGCTGTTGAGGATGTCGTTTTGCCCGCAGGAGAAGGAATACTCGAAATCGTCCGCGGTCTTGCCATCGGACGGACGAAAGCGGAACAATACGATATATGAACCGTCGGTCAGATCGATCGAAGCGCTGTTCACCCACTGGACGGTGAAGGGATTTGCCGAAAGCTGCTGCGATGCGCCGAAGCCCTCCAGCGCGCCGCCGTCAATAACGCCGGTAAGCTCTGCGTTGGCATAGCTCAGTCTCATCCTCAACGCGGCGATGCCGGGGTTCTGTCTTGCGGAAACCGCAAGCAGTATGTCCCCGTTTTGATTTACCGTGTGAGCGGTATAGAACGTTCCGATTTGTCCAGCATCTGCCGGGAGCGCCGCAGCGCACAAAACAATCGCGATGGCTATTATCAGGGAGACGGTTTTTTTCATGGCTCGTCCTCCGTTTCTTCATTTTACGGTATTGCAGAGCGGCTCTCCGCGCTCGGGCCGAGGGCTTTGACGCTTTGCAAATATAGTATAACAGCCGCCCGCGCAATTATCAAGGACCGAAACCGCTGTCTTGTTTCAAAAAACTATTGACTAAGCGCAAAAAAACACTTATAATAAATAAGTCTTGATCATCCGCGGCGCTTTCGCGGCGGCAATACGCTGGAGTGGCACAGTTGGTAGCGCAGCTGATTCGTAATCAGCAGGTCGTGGGTTCGAGTCCCATCTCCAGCTTGAGGCGTCCGATTCTTCTGTCGGGCGCCTTGTTTTTTCGGCGCATAGGTATATAATGCGTGCGGCTGTGCATAATTTTGTTTTGACGGGTCACGGCTTGCGGACGCCGATAGAATAAAGCTGATTTGGCGGAATCTGATATGCAGCAAAAAGACGATGCAAAAAGGAATACCGGCAGGGGCATGAGAGGGATCGTTTTCAATCAGCGCTCACGAATAGTGTTTTTTGCGACCCTCAGCTTTCTGTTCAATATGGTATACGCGCTTTACAATGGTCTGTTGGGCATACTGACGCTCTCTCCGGTTTACGGCACGGTATGCGCATATTATACCGTGCTGAGTGTAATGCGTTTTATTTGCGTTCGCCGCGAACGGATGGGAGTTACGCTGGAGGACGAATATTCGGTGATGCATACGACCGGCATTCTGCTGATCGTGATGACGGTGATACTCGGCGGAATGTTCTATGTCGGAGCCGAGCCCGGCGTCAGGAATATGCACCATCCGGCCGTAACGCTTTCGGTCGGTGTTTATACCTTTTACAAGACGGTTCTTGCTGCGTTCAACGCCGTCAGAATACGCAGACGGTCGTCGCCTTTGCTGTCGACCCTGAGGAATATCAGTCTTGCCGACGCGCTTGTATCGGCTCTGACCCTGCACTATTCGATAATTGCTTCACTGGGAGGAGACATCCGCATTGCAAGAGCGGTTACGGCAACCCTGGTCACTGTTTTCATATTCGGATTGGGTCTGCATATGATAACGAGGGCGAAAAAGAGGACATAAGAATTTCCGGACGGTTTTTATCGTCCGGTTTTTTGATTATCAGAAAAAAATTAAAAAAATTAAAAAAATTC
>JAFYGK010000018.1 GCA_017543285.1 Clostridia bacterium
AACAGCAGCTCAGTTATTACGGCACGCCGTTAGAGGAAGGTCATACGCTGGTATATTACGGTATCACCAACGGGGATATTATGGACCTTGTCCTGATTTGTGACGCCCACACCGTCACCGTCACGGGCGGCACAGGCGGCGGCAAATACTACGAAGGCGCAAGCGTCACCATCACGGCGAACGAGCCCGGCATGAGGTTCAAGGAATGGGCAGGCACGGACGGGCTGCGCTTCCGCCAAGGCAGCAGAACTACCTCGGAAGCCGCCTTCGTCATGCCCGATCACGATGTAACCGTCACGGCGACATATGAGGACGATGTCATTACCCGCATAGTGTCCGTCAACGGCGGCGATCCGGCCGAAAAGACCACCGTCGGGGCAAACGAGAAGATTACCTTAACAGTCAATACGCCCACAGACATAACGAGGCTCGGTCTCATCAACGAAAACGGCAGGGGAGTCTCCAAAAAGGCCTCCTATGCCGACAGCAACGCCGTGAGGGTATGGACTCTTGAATTCTCCATCGCGACAAAGGGCGACAGAAGCATCAGACTTTATCAGGCTGCTGAAGGAGAAGAGCTTGAGGATACCGGCCTTGACGTAAAGCTGCTCGTTTCCTCGGGAGCCGCAAAGCCCGCCGTAAGCACAGGGATAACAGAGATCTCCGCGCCGGAATGCGCCGCGGCAAACGAGGTATTCACCGCAACCGTAAAGACCGGCAGGGGCGTTTCCAAGCTGGGCTTCTACAACGAAAAGGGAGCCGCCATCGGCAAGAGGACCGAAGCATACACCGACGAAGGCGACATTAGGATATGGAGCGTTGACCTCGTCATAGGCTCTAAGGGCGACAGAACAATAACCGTAAAGACCTTCGATTCGTCAGACAAGCTGACCGACAACTCGGCCGTCTTCGCCATAAAAATAGTAAGAGCAGGCAGCGTCGCCTGACTCTGAAATCAGCATGAATAACGGGGTTTTGAAATCTCTCCGGTCGTTCTGACCTCAGTCTGACGGCGAAAAATCCGAACATAATAAAACAACAGCCCTTCCGGATAATCTGCAGGGCTGTTTTTGCGGTTATGCGTGCTGATTTGCGGCTGACCTTTTGGCGCTGCGGCGGCTTCAGCTCCATAATTCGATGAAAACAAAAGCGGCCTGTCATCAAGCCGCTTTTCCCGGTCATAATATTGACCACACCCGCTTTTTAAAGTCCTTTGAATGCTTCCAGATCCGGAGTCTCGCTGCATCTGATATATTTGCCGTTCATTACCCGTACCATTTCCTCCGGAGTCTTGCCGCAGCCGTTTTCCGCCCGGCGCATTATGACCCTTGACATTCCGTAAAAAGAGAAATCCATTTGATAATCTATAGAACCGTTCTTATAATATTCAAACCTGTCGGTGTGATAAAACTGCTTATGTGTCGATTCAGCTCCTGCGCCGGATCGGATTCTCCGTCCGGGACAAGGGAGCCTGCGAGGCCGTCTGCTCCTCGTCGCTCGATACCTTACGCATAAATCAAATCGTTGTTAACCGACTCAAAAGCCCGACCCCGGATGATAAAATCAGAGATCGGGCGGCGGATGATCGTAAATCACGCCTGATTTATGCATAGAAAACAGGGCGGCGGGAACAATCCCCGCCGCCCTATACATGTCTTTGCTACTCAACCTTGAGCATCCGATAACCAATACCGGCATGCGTTTGAATGAATTCGGGCGAATCGGGATATGGTTCGAGCTTTTTGCGCAGCGTTACCATAAAGACCCGAAGAGAGGCAATATCATTGTCCCAGCTTCGTCCCCATATGTTTTGTGTGATATAAGTATGCGTCAATACTTTACCGGTATTTTTTGCAAGAAGGCAAAGCAATTTAAATTCGATAGGCGTCAGCTTCAGCTCTTCTTCATTGAGAAAGGCGCACCCTGCCGGAAAATCAATTCTCAGATTCCCGTTTGTATAGACGGAACTGTCAGCGCTGCCGTCGGTATTCATCGTAGAAAGACGCCGGATCGTAACACGGAGACGGGCAAGCAGCTCTTCCACGGAAAAAGGTTTTGTAAGATAATCATCAGCGCCTGCATCCAGCGCAGTGATCTTATCCTCATCTTCACTTCGGGCGCTAATAACAATGATAGGCATATTTGACCAGCTTCTGATCTGTCGTATAACCTCAACGCCATCCATATCAGGCAGACCAAGGTCCAAAAATACGACGTCAGGGTTGTGAGATGAGGCCAGCATGATAGCTTCCCGGCCCGTCGGAACGGTTAAATATTTATAATCATGCGTTTTCAATGTTGTGCTCATTAGGTTGCGGACCGGCGCATCGTCCTCAACGACAAGGATTACTGGTTTATTCATTGATAGTCACCTCTTCTATAGGCAGTGAGAATGTAAAACAACAGCCGGTAGGCCTGTTGTCTATCAGTGTTATCGTTCCCTTATGAGCCTCTATTATGGATTTACACAGGGCAAGACCAAGCCCAACGCCCCTTCTTCCATCGGGAACGTCGTTCTGTCCCGTATAAAACATCTCAAAGATATGAGGCTTCATGCTGTCTGAGATACCGGGGCCGTTGTCTTCGACATGAACAAAGATGTTTTTATCGACCTGCTCGCTTGATATTTTTATTTCCGAGCCGATTTGTGTGTTTTTTATGGCGTTATTGATCAAATTGATCAACACCTGTGTGATAAGCCGTGCATCCATCCTTGCAATCAGAGCATCGCTGCTGGGCTGAACTATGATATGATGCTGAGCGGCGTTTTTATCAATATGTTTCAAAGCCTCTTCGATTACATCATTTACAACATCCAGAGACAGATGAAGATCCATTTGGCCGTTCTCAATACGTGAGATTGAGAGCAGATTTTCAACAAGGTCAATCAGCCACTCCGAATCATCATAAATGTCGGAGAAAATCTGCTTTAGTGTTTCCGCATCCAGCTTCTCATAATGTGTCAGCAGATTGCTTGCATTCCCCGAGATGGATGTGAGCGGAGTCCGAATGTCGTGAGATATGGAACGCAGCAGATTTGATCGCAGCTGCTCGTTCCGCATGGCTGTTGCCGCCCGCTCCTTCTCCGACGCATTTCTGAGACCTTCAAGGGCAAGGGCGCATTCGCCGGTGATGGCAGAGAAAACGCTGTACTCAAACGCTTCCAAACTCTCGCCGTTCAAATAAATAACAATTACGCCATAACAATATCCGTTTATGCAAATAGGGTGATATAACGATTTTGCCCTCTCAAATTTTTCTGCATGAGCGCCGGCAACAGTCTGGTTGAGATAGGTCCATTGGGCGATCTCGGCCTCGTTCTTATCTTGCTCGGATGTTCTGGAATAATATGGCGAGGTGTTCAGCTCTGTTGCGTTTTCAAGCTCCCTGTTCTCAGCGGCGAAAAAAATCCTCACATCCCGGTCCAACAGCGTTTTTACCTGCTGAGCGGTTATACGAATTACGTCATCAGCGCACGCAGCCTTTTGAAGCAACTGGTTCGTATCAAAGAGGACCTTCGTGCGAAAAGCCTCGCGAGAGGACTGCCGCGCATTCTCTTTCAGCTTATTTGCCAACGTCCCTGTAATCAGGGATGATATAAGCATGATGACAAAAGTAACAACATACTCCGGTTCATAGGTGTGGAAGCTGAACTTAGGCTCAATAAAAACCCAGTTGAACAACAACACGCTTGCCAGAGAGCTTACGATGCTGTAGATCGGGCTTACAGTAAAAGCGGCGATAATCAATACGCCCAGAATAAAGGCCGTGATGATATTTGCTTCTGAAAACCCAAAGACCGTGAAAAGAAGGCCAAGACCTGTGGAGGCGGCAAGAAGGAGCAATGTGATGAGAGAATCTCTCCATGTCAGGCGGATCTTGCCGGCCATGTTCAGCTTCTGGCTCTGCTGCTTAATATCCACTGATGAGTCCGGAATGATATAAACGTCAACGTCGGGCGCATTCAGAATGATCTGCTCTGTCAGTGTAGCCTTGCTCCAGAAGTGCTTCCTTTTTGCGCCGCTTTGCCCCACTACAATCTTAGTGGCGCCGGAGATATGGGCATATTCTGCTATCTGGACAGGAACATTATTCCCGATGATCGTGACAATCGCAGCTCCGTTCTGCTCTGCGAGCGATATATTGTCTTGAAGGCGAAGCTTGTCGGTCTCGGGAAGAGCATCGTAATTTGCGGGCTTCACATATATAGCTGAAAGCACAGCATGAAAGGCTTCCGCCATTCTTGCAGCGGCATTAATGACCTTTTGGTTTGAGGGGGAGGAAGAAAGACATACGAGGATTCGTTTGCTGCTCTCCAAAACCTTTTCCATCTCTGCACCCCTTTCGTTGGCATGATAATGATTATACCACATACGGCAGCCTTTTTCTACTGCCGGAAATCGTATTCAACCGCACGGCCGGATTCTTCCAAACACTCAATGATGCGGGGGTCAACCGTTTTACAGATGATGATTTCATATTCATTACCATCCGGAAGCGAATCCAGCATGGCGTTGACTTCTTTTGAAACTGCCTCCGCGCTCTTTCCCTCGGTTTCAGCTACGTAGACTTTCCTGCCTCGGTCCCGCGATTCATGGCAATCCCGAAAGTTCTTGTCCATAAACTTTTCAAAACGATCTACCACGAAATACCCAAAGGCAAAGACGGCGAGCATCATTGCCGCCAACAGTATATCTCCCATGAGAATTCACCTCCTTCGTGAGAAGCCTGAACACTATATTTTGAAACACTTCTGCATGGATTTACGATCTCCGAACACAAGCATCGTCATTGTCCGGCTCAGGATCGTTTCCGGAGTTACGGCAAAATTCAGTTTCCCGTTTTGCTTAACCGCCATAATATTGATTCCGAAGCGTTTCCGTATGTCGATCTGACCGACAGATTTTCCGGCCCATTCATTTGGTACAGATATTTCGTAGATGGCATGGTCGCCATCAAGATTGATATAGTCCAGAATGTGGTTGGACGCATAGCGTATCGCGGCCCATTCAGCAATTTGCTTTTCGGGATTGATCACCTCGTCCGCGCCGTTTCTCAGCAGAAATTTCGCCTGAACCTCCCTGTCGGCACGGGACACAACAAGCTTTCCGCCCAATTCTTTTAACAAGGAGGTTGTTTCCAGCGAGCTTTGAAAGTCACTGACTATCGTCACGATGCAGACATCGAAATTATTGATTCCAAGAGAACGCAGAAAAGCCTCGTTTGTGCTGTCGCCGATCTGGGCGTCTGTGACCACGGGAAGTATTGCGTTAATCCGGGCCTCATCCCGATCCACAGCTAAGACCTGGTGCCCAAGATCCTGAAGCTGCTTTGCTATCATGGCGCCGAAATTACTGATTCCTATAAGCAGTATGGATTTCATATCTCTGCCTCCTTTATCCAACGATTATTTTCTCAACCGGCCGTCGAGATACATCTGCATTTTTACTTTTTATGGCGGCATATATCAGCGTTAAACCGCCTACTCGCCCCAAGAACATTAACAAAATAAGCATCAGGTGCGAAACTGTGCTGAGAGAAGGTGTGATTCCTGATGACAGACCAACAGTTCCAATCGCAGATACAGCTTCAAAGATGCAGGTTCCGACAGGAAGGTTATCGGCTATGCTGATAACGGCTGCACCGATCATCGGCAGGGTCAGATACATCATGAAAAGCGTTGCGGCATTTTTGATCGTGCTGTCTTCGATTCTTCTGCCGAATAGATGGACGCTCTTTTTTCTCAAAAATACAGAAGAAATATTTGCAGACAGAACCGCAAGCGTCGTTGTTTTCATTCCGCCGGCAGTCGATCCGGGGGAGCCTCCGACCAGCATCAGAGCAATTATCAGCATGCTTCCCGCTCCCGACAGGGAAGAAAGAGAAGCCGTGTTAAATCCTGCGGTCCTTGGCGTGATCGCCTGAAACAAAGAGAAAAAGAAGCGGTCTTTGGCAGGGCTTTCTGTATACTCAAACAAAAACAGCAGCAGCGCCGGAACAATGATCAAAACCGCGGTAGTTACCAGTACGGCTTTGCTCTGCATCCGGTATCTGCGAAAATGAAATTTATTTGCAGAAATATCGTCCCAGGTCAGAAATCCGATTCCGCCGATAATGATCAGTAAACAAATGGGTATAACGATCCCGGGATTTGAAGCAAAGGATGTCAGCGAAGAAAAAGGCCCTGTCTTATCGCCCATGATGTCAAAACCGGCATTACAGAATGCCGAGATCGAATGAAATACCGACATCCATACTCCCGAAACACCGTACTTGCCGCAAAATGTCGGAAGCATGAGCAAAGCGCCTGACACTTCCGTGATCATTGCAACCTTAAATACGAAACCGGTCATTTTTACAATTCCGCCGATCTGATGAGCTGAGATGCTGTCCTGCAGCATGCTGCGCTGAAACAGCGTTATTTTTTTTCCAGAAATCATTGCGATAAATGCTGCAACAGATACGATCCCCAGACCGCCGATCTGTATCAGGATCAGAATAACGGCCTGACCAAAGCCGGACCAGTATGTAGCGGTATCCTGCACAACCAACCCGGTAACGCATACGGCAGATGTGGATGTAAACAGGGCGTCTTCGATCGACGCGCCGCGACCTTCTTTGACCGAAACAGGGAGAATCAACAGCAGCGTTCCAATCAGAATTAACCCCAGAAATCCAATGATGATTATTTGGAAGGAAGATAACTTTTTCCCTAAAAAACGTATGATCATGTATTTTCACCCTTCAGTTGCTGCAAATTCATTGTATAGCTTGAGCTGCAAAGATGGTATTAAGATTTGAAGGAAAGGAATTAAGATTAAATAAAGACGAAGCAAACGTCACGCATGCCGCGCTCTCAGTTTCGGTAATTCGCTGTCCCGTATCTGCCTAATCTCAGCTGCACACTTTCTGAGCCGGCGCGGAAGCTCTTTCGTCCTTTTTGATACTGCCATGTCAATACCGGGTTTCGGTTTCGGCGGCTCAGTCTGACGGATCAAAAGCTCAAAAATCTCATAAAGGCCTCCGTTCCAAAAAGTCATAAGGGCCGGGAGAGCCGTCACAGACCGGGCGGATTAGCGGGAGACCGTCCGTCTTCATCCGTTTTTGCGATCCGAATAAACGCGTCGGCATTTATACCATGCAATAATATACAAATAGTAGATTATATACTGAAATATACAAGATTTAAGATTTAGTCTGCGTGCCGTGGCGCGGCCGCAGGCGCGCGAATATGCGGAAATACCGTCACTCGGTGTAATTATTCCGCAAAAATGTTGAAATATCTGCGTTTATATGATATGCTTGAACTGATTATAAAGACGGATTTCCATATGTGCCGCAGCAGGAGCAAATCAGGCTTCCTTCACGGATCATCTGGGAAGGAGGCGCCTTTTTTGAACGAAACCGACGAAGCCGTATATGAGCGGTTTTTGATAAAACGAAGTGAAGACGACCTTCGTGTTTTACTTGAGCGCCACAGAGACGGACTGCTCCTTTTCATAAACGGGTTTGTGCATGATCTGAACGACGCGGAGGAGATAATGCTCGATTCGTTTGCCGAGACGGCAGTCGGGAGATCGGTCTTTCATGGGAGAAGCTCATTCAGGACTTGGCTTTTTTCCATAGGCAAAAGAAAGGCTCTTATGCACCTGAGGAAAACAAAGCGTCTTGCCGCCGCGCAGGACTGCGAAGCCCGGGACGACGGAGAGCCGCCCGATCTGGATATACTCAAAAGGGAGAGAAACGCCGGACTTTACAGCGCGCTTGAAAAAATCAATCCGGAATACAGACGGATCCTTATACTGCTCTATTTTGAGCAAATGACCCACGAGGAAGCGGCCAGGGTCATGCAAAAAAGCCGCAAGCAGATATATCACCTTGCCGAGCGGGGCAAAAAGGCTCTCAGACAGGCATTGGAAGGGATGGGATATGAATATGAGGAATATTGACGAGCAGCTTTCCGAAATAATGGAGCGCTCCGGCAGGCTCGAAAAAAAGCGCGTCCTTAAAAGGCAAATCGCAGGCGAAGCCGTCGCTTCGGCTTTATGCCTTATCGCGCTTGTCGTCCTTTCAGCGTTTATGCCCGCGATCCAAAGCAGCCGTCTGAAGGCGGGCGAGCAGCGTTACGGCAGTCTGATCCTGTCCCCTCAGCATCTGGGTTATGTTATAACCGGGATAATCGCCTTTGTCCTTGGTGTTTGCGTGACCCTGCTCTGCCTTAATCTCAGGCGGATGAAAAACGACGATCGGGGGCGGGATTGACGGTGAATACAATAACGGTTGGCGTCGCGATCTTACAGTTCGCGGTGCTGCTCGTTGTCTGCGCGTTGTCGATACGTTTTATCTTATATAAATGCCGGTCGCTGCAGGTCGTGTTTTTTACCTTTGCCATAGCGAGCGCGCTGCTGAGCAATATATACTGGGTGACCTATGATATTCTTATCCCCGACAAAAGGATGCCTTTTGCGGCAAACGAGATAGCCGAGTGGGCGACGCTTCTTCTCTATGGCTCCTCGCTCATGTCTGCGTCCGGGATCAGGACCGCTTCGGCAAAACTCCATATGTTCCTGTCGGCGCTGCTTGTCGCCGCAAATACTGTGCTGTGGATAGCGTGGTCGGGCGAATGGATTCAGGACATTCTGACCGGACTGTCGATGGGTTATTTTTTTTGCTGCCTCGTTTATGTTTTAAAGCAGACCGAAGCCCTGAACCGTGCCGAATGGACGTTGACCGCCTTTGCCTGCTTTGGGGCGACGGCCGTTCAGGCTGTCAGCTTTTTTGTGCCCGGGGAAACGGTGGCCGTGCTTGATATTATCAGCTTCAGCCTGATTTTCTCGTGCATTTTGTACTTTTTCATCAGGATGGTTGCGATGTACATCCGAAAAGCGGAGCAGGACAGACGCCATTATATTTCCTTTCTCGCCTATTCTCTGTCCCAGCTCACCATGTATATGAGCTCCGACTCGTTCTATACTATCGCGCTGATTTCATTTACCCTTTGTTTCCCGCTTATGTTTTATACGATAATAAAGGAGAATGAGCCGGCATGATTTACGCTGAAAACATTCTTTTGTGCATAACCATTCCTCTTTTGATTTCGCTTCTTTTCGTGCAGGGCAGCGTGCGCAGATTTATAGCAGCTTTTCTTGTCGGGATGGGGGTCTGCCTGCTGTCGGCATATATCAGCGGCTTTCTCAGCATGGCGACCATGATGGGTGAAAACGACACCGCGATATATATTTCTCCCATCGTCGAGGAACTGATGAAGCTGCTGCCGGTGCTGTTTTGTCTGGCGGTGTTCGATCCGTCCGAGCAAGGCCTCGACTTCGTCGCAGTCGCCGTCGGAGCCGGGTTTGCCACCTTTGAAAACTGCTGCTACATTTTGACCTCCGGCGCCGAAAAACTGGTCTACACCATGATCCGCGGCCTGTCGGTAGGCGTTATGCACATCGTGAGCATTTTTGCGCTGGCCTTCTGGCTGGCGGTCGCAAAACGTCTCGGAGCCCTGACCTTTCCGTCGGTGGTCGGAGCGCTTTCGCTTTCCATGATCTTTCACGCCCTTTATAATCTTCTGGTTTCCGCGCCCGGCGTATCGTCTGTGATAGGCTATCTCATGCCGATCGCGACCGCGCTGGTTCTGGCTTTGATATACAGGAAGCTGGGCAAAAAGCTTGAAACGGCGAAGAAAACATAAAAACATAACATAACCGGTATTATGCCGCCGCCCCTCCGCACGGGACGGCGGTTTTTTGCGTCCCTTTCGCTTTTGCCGCGGGACGGTATCGGCATCTGCAATCCTGCCAAGAGCGTTTCACGCCGGCATCGGGCAATACCGGACGTCGATCAATAACAGGTTTTATCTCCTGCATTTTCTGCCGTAACCGGAATTTTTATTTTTTTTCGGGAACAGGTGGGCAAAAAAACCAGAAAATGCAACTAATAGGTAACAGATTAAAATCCGAAGGGGGAAATGCGTTTGAAATACGCTTACGATAAAGCGCTTGCCGAGATCATGCGGCGCAGCAGGCAGATGGCTCAAAAGCGCAGACGCCGTCTGAACCGCGCGCTGTCTCAATCGGCCGTTGTTCTAACGATCGCGCTGATCACGGCCGTCGTCTTGCTGCCGGAAAAAACCGGAACGCCTGTTGCGGCGGATAAAACGGTGTTCGGAGCCTTTATTCTTCCGCAGGGATCCGGAGGATATGTGCTTTCGGCCGTAATCGCATTCTGTCTGGGCGTGGTCGTGACATGGCTTTGCTGCAGAAAACGCAGAGAAAAACAAAACGATTCGGAGAATGGCGGCTCCGATAAAGAAAACCCGACATTGTCAAAAGAAAAAACGGAGGAGAAAAACAAATGAAACAGGTCAGATGGAATCGAATGTTAAAAAGAGGGCTGGCGTACCTTCTCTGCCTGTGCCTTCTGGCGTCTGCGCTGCCCGTGCAGGCCATGGCTCAGGGAAACGTCGCGCAGGGATCTCTTCCCGAAAGGCTGTCTACGGCCGACGGCGAAGTGAGCGTTGACGAAAACTGGAATGAAACATATCCCTTCGGCGCCTTCGCCTTCGGCAATTATCAGGCCGACATCGGCGAGCCGGGCGCAGCGGATAAGGACGGAAATCCGCTGCCCGGGACCGCGCTGCTGCCAGTATACCGTATCGGCGGAACGACCGGCAGGGTTACGGCAAGGATAACCTACGCTCCGGCAATAACCACCGACGAAAGCGGCGCCATACCGGTTTACGATTACGCCGCTTCGGGCAGGAGCGACATCAGGATAGAATATGAGGACGCAAATCCTCTTGCGGCATACCAGACCATCGGCCTGCCCGAGAAGGAGCGCCAGATGCTGCCCGCGCCGGGAGTGGGCGTTGCTTCAAGGCTGGAAGAGGACAAAAATCTGACCCTCTCTCTGACAAACGCCGGTGAAGCAACCGGCTTTCGCTGGCAGTACAAGGCTCCGGCAGGGGGCTGGAAGGATATCGAGGGCGCGGACAAGGCAACGCTGACCCTAAAATGGGAGGATTACAGCGCGCTGGGCATAACCGGCTGGGACGGGCTGGATTTCCGCTGCGTTCTTACCGTGGAGGATTACCTGCTCTGCACGGTATCGCTCGGCGGTGAGGATTTCAAGCCCTATTCCGCTCCGCAGACGGCTCCGGAGGATCTCGAAATACCCGACGGGCCGACATATACAACGCTGGAATTTGACGATGAATTCGACATTTACGAATTTGAGCTGACCTTCGCGCAGGGCGAAACGGTAAAATACATAAGGGTCTCGGCACTGGACGACGACGTTCCCGAGCTGCCCGAGCTGGGACTGTTCACCATAGTCGGCTGTGAAGGCGGACAGCTAAGCGAGCTGTGCAACACGCTGACCCTGATGGTTTCGGACAACGACGAGCCCGAATCCTCCGAGCTGGGCTTCACGCTGTCCGAGATAACGGCAGACCGCGCCGACGGCGTCGTCTATGCTACGGTAAAGCGCACCGGAGGCAAGAGCTATAACGTCACCGTCGACTATACCACCGTTGACGGCACGGCAAAGGCGGGCGTCGATTATGCCGCAAAGAGCGGTACGCTGGCGTTTGCCGGATCAATCGATGAAATAAAGATACCCATAGAGCTTATATCCAACAGTGAAACCGGAGAAAAGAGCTTTTCGTTAAGGCTCTCCGGCGTAAAGGGCGGCGGAACCGGACTGCTTTGCGCCCTCAAACAGGACACCCTCGGCATTACACTGAGCGGTGCATCGCCGCAGTTTGAGGAGGGGCGCAATCTGGCGACGGTGCTTTCCGGCGCAGACGGACAAAACGCCGCCGGACTGCTGAAGGATTCGGGCGAAGCGCTAATACCCGACGGGCAAACACAGCACTCCGCCTCGCTGATGCAGAGCGACGAGCCCATAAAGGCGAGCATCGCCGAATCGGCGCCGGCAAAGCGCAGCCACGTTCTGAACAAGGGCTTTAAGTTTGAGAGAGGCGCAAACTACTCCAACTCCTATTGGCACGACTGGGAGATAATCGCCGGAAACGGCAGCGGATTAGACGCCTCCGACTCGGTGGACTACAGCAACCTCTTTACTCTCAACATCGAGGAATACGGAGAAACCGGAATTACAATTGACTCCAACAGCGCGACCGGGTTCGACAAGGAGGGCAGAATATCCAAGCTGACGCTCACGAACAAAAGCGGCATTGACGGAAAATTCGGCAAATATCTGGAGATATCCTCCAACTACAAGGGCTCAGCCGAATTTATGATGCTCTATGCCGGCAAGCTCTTCGATCAGGTACAGCTTGCGGCATACCTGGAATCGGTCGGCGTAAAAACCCTTTCGCTGAGGACCGACCGTTTTATCTCGCCGGAAATAACTCTTGCGGCAAAAAACCACACCTCACAGCTGCAGACCGCCAATTTCTCGGTCAGCAACACAAAAAATCACTATTATTACTGGATGACGAACGGCAACGGCACAAGCTGGTCGTCGACCTATCCGTCCGGAAAGGGAACCGATTCATGGAACGGCGAAAGCTCGGTGTCCGCCGTTCCGCTCGACTGGAAAGAGACCCTCATGATGGACGCCTATTTCCTCATGCGCCCACAGTGGAAGCAGGATGATGAAGGCGGTGACTGGAACGAGATAATGGAAAAAGGCGGAGCCACAGTTATCGACATTCCGGTTTTCCGCGCCCGCCGCAGGGTGTTTGAAAAATCCAATTCCATCCCCATCGTCATCTATACCGCGAACGACTCGGACGAAAGAGGAGGAGGAATCAAGCTGACCGACAGCAGCGAAATCTATAAGAATATGATTCCCAAGCTCGAGCTTGTTCCATATGCGTCCGGCGTAAACAAGGAAGGCAAGCTTTATGCCGGCTCGAAATTTTCGATAGACACCGCTCCGCTCACCAAGAACAGCTTTATCATTCCGGACAACGGACTGTTTGTCACCAACCAGAACGGTGAAAGAGTGGGCACGGTAGAGCGTTCGGGCAACAGCTGGACGGTCACCATGGACTGGAACAACATGACCCTGAGCTCACTCAACGACAGTTTCCAGATAAACATCGTGCTGAGCAGAAGTCAGAAGATCGAGGTCAACGTGGGCCCGTCGACCTCCCGCGACGAAAACGGAAATATGTCCGACGCCGCGATAAATGCGGCCTTCGACAATTTCTCCAAAAAGACCATGACCGTCGGCTGCTCCTCGCTCAACTACAGAGGCGGATATCCGGTAAAGACCGACGGATGCTATTTTTCCCCGGACAAAAGCATCCCGCTCAACGACAAATTTTCAAGACAGGGGAAAAGCGCGGTTTATGCAGCCGGTGATTTTACGGATATACAGACCGTCAACTTCGGGCAGGACAAGGAGGACATCATCCTCTACAGGGGAAGAGCCTATAACGGAGACGAGACGATAACCGTTTCCGAGGGCGATCTGACCAATTCGAGCTTTGTATTTACATTCTACGATTCGGAATATCTTGACGCCATCACGCCGCTGGAGGTAAGCATAGACCATGTCGACGTCTACTTTGACGGCAACGGCAACGACGTGATAGACGGCAGCTTCAACAGCCGGCTGGGTATCTTCTCAACGGACAGCCAGTCGGGAGACGAATGGGTGGCGACCGTTTCGGGTGATTATCCCGAATCATCCTTCGCTGCCGTCAGATATGACGACGGCTCGGTGCGCCAGTATTTCTTCAAGGTGTTCTATTCGCTCCATCCCAAGGCGCTGAACGTTCCAGCGGGAGCCAGCAAAAACGACCGCGCGCAGGTAATGCCCATGTTCCTCAGCGCGGTCACCGACAGCGCGTCCTATTCGGCGCTGTCGCCGGAGCAGCAGAGCTATCGCTATATTACCGGCGGCAATACCGACGACTGCACTATGTACGGGGCCGAAGCCACAACCATGAACTATGTGGACATTCCTCTCGGCGGCGACACCTCGACCATAACAATGGAAAGCGAGACGGTCGCAGTCAGGGACAAAAACGGCAAGATAGTGGACGCAGAGACCAAGACCACCTACACATGGGAACCGGATTTTGTCGGAAACCTGCTCATCAAGTTCGACAATCCCACGCCGGTTATCAATGAAGACAACATCACCGGACACAGCGTGCCAATGGCCGGAGAAAATCCGGCATACAACAGCGAGACCGGAAAATACGCCTACAGCAAAAGTGGAATTGACAGGATGAATGCCTTTTTGGGCGCGTTCTCAGGGCGCAGCACCTTTGCCCTCGGCGTTCAGCAGCAGAAGAAGGCTTACAACTCGATATCCGACCCGAAGCAGATTAATCCCGAAAGCATCGCCATGGGCGGAGTCGCCACAACGCCCAACGCCGACGGGGTCATGAATCTCGCTTCCGGAGGAGAGCCGGGTCAGTCGGGGGGCTCGACTCCCGACGAGGGCACCGATTTCCCCGAATTCGGTGCCGATCTCGGCACCGAGCTGCCGTCGCTTGAGCTTGAGCTGGGCGATTACGCCACCCTCATAATGGACGGCTATCAGGTGGGATTTGCCATAGGCATTCCCCTTTATAAATACGAGGACACCAACTATTCCGGCTCGGAAAAGACCGAGAATTGCCCGGACGGAACCAAAACATCCAGCAAGGATAAGGACGGCAATCTGCATGAGACCATCACAACAAAGGATGGAAAAACGGTGACCGAGGTCACGACCAAGGTAGATCCCAATGATCCCAACAAGAGGGTCAAGGAGATACACGAGGTCAAGACCGACGACAAGGGCAACAAAACATACAGAAACGAAATTAAAACTCAGGAAAAGCAGGGAGACAACTGGGTAGGCGTCGGCACCACCATTAAGGACAACAATCCGCCCGCTCCCTCGCAGGAGGAAGGCGGCTTCAAGAAGGGCTTCTCCGAGGCGAACGGCCAGATGCAGACCCTTGCCGATTTCGTCAGCGCCTGCAAGGCCCGCAACCTACAGAAGATGAAGGACTTTATGAGCGGCGCCTTTGAGGACGACAGCCTGAAAAACGCCAAAAACGGCAACTGCACCTCGACAAAGGTAGAGGTTTCCTTTACCGTGCAGTTATCCATAATGTTCGAATACAATCCGATAGACAACTGCCACTTCTTCAAGCAGGCGGGTCTTTCCGCCAGCCTCGGCATAGAGCTGTCGGTCCAGCACCGCTTCAGCATGTGCCCGCTTGTATATGTTTATGTCAAGCTGGGCATCGAGGTTGAGGTCTCCGTTTCCCTCTCGGTCATCAGAAACGCCAAGGAGGGCAAGGAGATAAACTCCTTTGTGAGCGGAAGCATTGCCGGACTCGCAAAAAAGCAGCCGGTGGTCTTCGAGCTTGACATGCGCAAGGGAAAGGACGAGATAAGAGGCTTCCATCTGGATATGGTCGGCACCGTCTATATGGAGGTCTTTGACAAAGAAAATCTGACGGGCGAAGCGCTCGATGCGGGCGCGCTGTCGGGAGACGGCTCCACAAAAGAGGTACTGCTCAAGGCATACAACAAGAAGGTATACGTCCGCCTCACCCCCGTCAGCGAAAACGTGTTTGCCGAAAAGCTCAGGCCGGTCGTCGGCGCGGAGAGCAAGGTGGTCTTCGACGGACTCAACATCACGCCGAGCATCGAGCTGGAGGCAGGAATCGGCGTAGGCATAGAGCTTCTGAAATTCGAGCTGTATGTCAAGACCAGCATAGCCATCACCATAACCATGGGCGGCTATCTTGAGGAGACCGACACTTACGAGGGCTTCTATATCTCCAGCTTTGAATGGGGCCTCTCGGTCGGCTTCAATATTACGGCGCTCTTCTTCAACTACTCCATGGACTGCATAGGCATATCGGTCGAAGGCGAGCAGCACGGTACCAGAGGATATTTTTCATGGGATATAACGGCCTCTGCCGCCAATGGAGAAAAGGAGCTGTGGAATAAGCAGACCTACACCGACGCAGACGGCAAATCGCTCAGCGGCGAGCCGCAGCCTCCCAACGGGATCAATATTTCTCCCGACGAGAAAGGCTTTACCTTCTACAACGCGGACGGCAGCCTGACCGACACATCCGAGGACTTCAGAGGCAGCCGCGACTGGAGCTTCATGACCAACGTCCACGCGTGGCGCTGGGAAGGCGGAGACTTCATGGGAGAGATCCCGCAGAACGCCGACCTTTCCAAGGCTACCAAAACCGGCGCGATGATACGCTTCAGGGAAAACGCCGGAAAGATAAAGCTGTATTTTGACGGCACGCTTAAATACAAGGCAGGCTCGGACGAAGAGAAAACGGTCAAAAAATCGCCCGTGGCCATAAGTATAGCAAATGACAACGAGCTAATAACCCTGACATTAAACAAGGATACGACCGTAGACCGCTATGAGCATGTGATCGAAAAGCGCGCTCTCCGCACACCGACGCTCAGATCGGGCAGCGGCAGCGGAAACGGCGGCGGACTTATCCATGTGAGCGCGCCGACCGACATATCAGACACCCAGAGAGTGACCCGCGCGGGCGCAATTGCCCTGCGCTCGGTGCAGCCCACCGGAACGGCCGACTTTGAGCTTTCCGGTTACGGCACGTCGGGCGACGCCAAGAAGCTTGTCAGCGGTCTTGCGACCGGCTACAGCTACAGGCTGTTCGCGGTCGGAGACGAAAACTATATAATCTATCCCATGATGCTGGACGGCGCAGCGCAGCTTGTGATGAGCCGCATAGTCATGACAGGCGATCTGTCATCGGCAAAGGGCCTTGAGCATCCGACGGATCCGGAGTCTGCCGTGCCCTATCTCAAGGTAGACAGCGACAGCTTCGGAGACCTCGACTACAGCGTGGAGGTATCGGGCAATACCGTAACGGCCGTATGGACGGGCTACACCGGAGCGGGGCCCTTCGCTTCGGCGACAGAGGCGGCAAAAAATGTCACGGTAAAGCGCGCCCGGTTAAAGCTCGGCACGGACAGCGCCTTCTCGCCGGCAGCGATCCTCGATCAGGAAGTCGGCAGCTACCGGTATCTGCCCGCGCACAAAAACGGAATTACCGTCTGGGCGCAGTCGAGCGGCGACGGCAGAGACAAAAACGACATGCTCGCAGGCTATCTGCTAGCGACAAACAAAGGCCTGACGCAGCAAATGCTCGATTCACGCAACACGGACGACGCAAAGCTGGCCTCGGCGGTATACCGCTGGCTGACCCAGTCGGATCTCAACGCAATCTACGGAGCCGATACAAAGCTCGTCGCCTCCAACGGAGCTGAGGCGACCATACCGGGCGAAAGCATTGAGAACATAGAGACCGAAACGGTTGACGGCAGGCTTTGGGCGCTTTATTCCACCACGCAGGCGGTATATTTCGACGCCTCAAAGGATGTGCCTGTCACGGCAGGCCCGGACGACGTCAACGGCTCGACCGAGCACGCCACTATTCGCAGACTCTATCTGCGCATCCTCGACGGCGCTCAATGGGGCGATGCCGTACTGCTGCAGACGGTAATAGATTTTGACGGCTGCAGCGACGACAACTTAGAATCGGCTGCGCTCAAGGACGGTATTTATACCGACGGCGCGCTCGTAACGGCTCAGGCCGATCCCTATTACGCCAACATGCAATTCATTGAGGCGGATATCGACGGCTCCGGAAAGGCACAGCAGCTCCTGCTGTTTGAGATGGGCGGAAACACCTACCTGATAACTGCCGCCGACGCTCAGGCGGTTACCGAAGGAGAAAGCGGAACCGTCACTCCTATCTTTGAAAAAACCACCGGCAACAACGTCAGCATAGGTACGGACGGAGAAAATCTCGCCGTCGTCTATACGGCAGCCGTTCCCGGATCACTGTCCAATGCCATTTATATGGCGTGGTGGGATAAGAATCTCAAGGGATGGGGCAGCCCGGTAATACTCGCCATGCGCAACCTCCGGATCTATGAGGACGTAAAGAAATACGACATGGATCCCAAGGAGGCGGAAAAGGCCTATCTCGGACAGGTCTCCACCCCGGCCGGAAACACCGGCTCCATGGACCGTCTCACATTTGCCGATCTGCAAATGTCCGCACAGACGGCCGTGAGAGAGGACGGCACCGAAAACAGCAGGCTTTTGGTGCTGACGACCGGCAGCTTCCTCGGTCTGAAGGAAAACACATTCAATATGGGTGAGGGAAAAACCATGCAATCGGTGATACCCGACGGCGATCCGAACCTCAGCTTCTACGCCGTTGCCTTCGGCGCGGGAGAACAGGGCATAGGACTGGGAAGCATGAGCCTTGCCAACTATGATTTCACCGTGGGCAGCAGACTCATAGGAGAGGTCAGCTTTACCAACACCGGCACGACAGCCCTCCGCGCAAGCGAGGAAAACCCCTTGAAGGCGCGTCTGCTTGTAAGCACAAAGGAGGACAGTCAGGAGCTTGTCACATGGACTCTGACCCAGCCCATTCGTTCGGGCGAATCCGTGACCCTGTCCTACCGTACTCTGGAGCTGGCCAAGACGCTTCCTGCCGGAGCCTCCTTTGCCATAGAGGTCAGCGAGGATTCCTCCTACTTCGAAGAGCCCTTTGTCTCGCGGATAGAAAATCTCCTCACGGTCGAGGAGCGTCCCGAGCTGAGTCTGTTCGACTTCGACCTTTCGCTTGCGTCGGTTTCGGACGGCAGGGCAAATCTGAATCTCAAGGCGGCAATCGCCAACAACGGCAGCGCGGCGGCCAACAGCACATATATCCAGTTTACCTACGACACGGGACTCAAGGACGAGGCGACAGGCGAGCCGGTATATGCTCCTATAGACATAACCGGCAGCAGACTCGACACCACAGAGCAGGCGGTGATCACAAAACGCGGACTGTCTCAGGAGGAGCAGGAATTCCGCAACGGAATCTACCGCCCCAAGGATAAAACCAACAGCGGCGAAAACAACGAAAACACCAGGCTGGACATGGGCTTCAGCCGCAGCATAACCGGCACACTGTCGGTTCCGACGTACTGCTTTGTCACCGAGGGAGACCTCAGCGGTCTGCACATACGCGCGGAGGTATACTCCGACTATGACACGCCGCAGTACAACGAGGGTCTTTACAGTTCGGAGCACAAGGAATACAACACGACAAACAACCGCGCCGAGCAGATACTCAAGCATCAGACATTTTTCAACGTGCCCTCACAGATCAGTACGGCTCTCGGGACGACCCTGATGCTGCCGGTCAGCTTCACCAGCACCAGCGGCAAGCCGGATATCGTGCTGACGGAGATTTCCGACGGCTCCGAAAACTGGAGCCCAAGAATGGGCATCTGCTATTACGATGCCGACCGCGGAATAATCGTAGCCGCTCCCAACAGCACCGCGCAGGCGATGCTCGAGGCGGAACAGATTCCGACCGGCGTATTGCAGCTCAAGGATATGTCCACCAATTCCATTGCCGCCATAACCTATAAAATAGGCTCGATGGCGGAAGGCGTAAACATATACCGCGACGACAAGTCGTTCAGCTTCTTCAATGCCGACGGCAAACCGACCAACGTCTTCGACGCGGCGGCCAACAATCCGGGATGGATGTTCCTCGACAAGGGCGTCAACGTCGGCTGGACGGGCGACAACGGCGGCAAGATACCGATGAACAACGACCTTGCCTACGCCAATCAGGACAACGTGTACTTCACCTTTGAAACGGTCGCAGACGCCATTACCTTTTACTTCATGGGAGAGATCACCGTGCAGTCCTCGGTATTCGGCGGCCCGACGACCATCAAAAACCCGTCGGAGGAATATCCCGGGAAGATTGTCTTTAACAACGAGACAGGCAAGCGGCACACCGTAAAGGTAACCGCGAAAAAGGGTACGAGAATAGACCGCTATGTCGCAGAATACAAGACGAATCCGGCGGTCGATGCCGATCCGGCAGCGCCGAAGATCCTGTGGAGCCGCAGCTTCCCGGAGACCGCTTCGCTGGAGATCGGCGAAAGCGTGCCCATGACCTGCTACATCTTCGACGGCACAGGGCTGAAGAGCGTTTCCTTCGACGGACAGACCCTCAATGAAAACACCAGTCCCAAGCTCATACAGCTGAACGAAAATCTGTACTTCTTCGATTATACCTTCAACAAAAACGACTTCTACAGAGTACGCGCAACCGACAGCTTTGGCAATACCTCGAGCGACGTTGTCGGCGCAGACTGGTTCAACGACGTGCTGTCGGCGGGCGCGATCGCTGACGCTCCGGCTCTCACAAGAGAGGATCTCAGCTTTGTTGACGGTAGCGGCAATGCGGTCGGCCAAGGCGGCAGCATAAACGCGGCTCCCTATCTGAAGAGCGCATACGCTCCCAAGCCGGATGAGGAGACGAAGGCGTATATGTTCTATGAGGACGGTCTTTCCGGCGCGGCGCTCAGCAAATCGGACGGAGAACGCTGGATGATAGTATCAAACGGATGTTACCTTGTCAGGGTTGACAGAGCAGACGGGACATGGGCGAGAGCAGTCGCTGCAATCTCCGGTCTTGACCTTACCAAGCCGCAGCTTTCGGCAAGCGCCGGCAGCGGACGGATAGACATTACCGTATCGGACGACAGGGCCATATCCTCTCTGACGGTTAACGGATACGCCATACCGGTCAGCGGAAAGATTTATTCCGGAGGCTTCGCCGCCGCATACGGCGGAAGCTACACCGTAAAGGTCACCGACGACGCGGGCAATACTGCCGAGCAGACGGTGTCCATGAGCATACCGCCCGAAATCAAGTCCGTTTCGACCAACGTCACCTGCGCAAACGGAAACGTGCAGGGAATAGTCGTAATAGACCCGGCGGATATTTCAGGCGGAAGCTATGACAGTCAAAAGAGCAGTCCGGCAGTCAACGCATACGCCGCAGCATATGAGGCGGCGCTTGCTCCTGCCCAAGCCTCTTCCGCGCCGGAAGAGGGATGGATTCCTGTCGGGAATAATGCGCTGACCCTCACCGCCAAGGAGGGCAAGTATTCCCTCTTCATCCGCGACAGTGCGGGCAATACGGCGAAATACAGCAGGACACTGAACCTTGTGCATCCGGAGATGTGGGAGCAGGCGAAATACGAATGGTCCAAGGACTTTAGAAGCGTGACGGCGAATCGGGTATGCAAAAACGACAGCACGCATATCGAGTCGGAAATCGCGAATACAAAGGCCAGGGTATCAAAGCAGCCCACATGCACCGAAAAGGGCGAGACGACCTATACGGCGGAGTTCAGCAATCCGGCGTTTACGAGGCAGATCAAAAAGGTTGCGGATATCAACGCCACCGGACACAATCCTGCCGGGCCTGTCAGGGAAAACGAAGTAGCGGCGACGGTTGACAATGAGGGCAGCTATGACGAGGTTATTTGCTGCTCGATCTGCGGCGAGGAGCTCAGCAGAACGCATGTAACGACAGAAAGACTCCAGGAGATCTACTCAGTGACCGCCGACAGGACGCAGTACGCAGTCAACGGCGATATAGTCCTGACCGTGAAAACCCCGGACAGCGTGGAAAAGCTGGGAGTCTTCAACGAGAACGGCGATGGCATTTTCAAGAAGAGCTGCGAGTTTGTTTCGGAAGGCGGAACAAAGACATGGACTGTAGTCGTCAGACTTGGCTCAAAGGGAAAAAGAACCCTCAGCGTCATGGTCAGGCGCGCCGGCTTCTCCGGCTGGGAGGACAAGGGACTGAGCACAGACGTGAAAATCAGTTCCAGGCAGTTGTCACCGGCATCCGACGCCGCAGAGATACTGAGCGTGGAGATACCGCAGACGGTCAGAGTAAAAACCGAATTTGAGTTTAAGGTCATCACGACCGCCGGCGCCGGCGAAATAGGAATAATCAACGAAAACGGCGTTGGAATCTCCAAGAAGATTATTTCAAGAGAGGAAACCGACGGCAGGACGATATGGACCCTCTCAATGTCCATAGGCACAAAGGGCGAACGTGAAATGACCGCCAGGCTCACCGACAAAAACGGCGGATGGGACGACGGCACGGCCAAGAGCTTCAGCGTGAAGGTCGTCAGATAGAGCCCGGTAAAAGCAGACTTTTGCCGGAGTCCCAAAACGTCCGGAATGAGTATTAAGGCATAAAAAAACAAGCGGGACCGCTCCGTTGAGGAGCGGTCCCGATTTAATGACGCATAAAAGCCGCGGACAAAAAGCGAAAAGACTGCCGCTGTCCGGCCGGACAAGACGGAGGAGGAGGAAGTCCCGTCCGGCTGAAACGCCGGACCGTTCGGCGGCCGCGGGAATCATATAAGGCGCGCCGGTCTCCGAAAACAATACAAATAGTAGATTTTTTATTGTTTTTTACACATTGCCGTCAATTGTCCGCGGTGCTTGACGCTATTTATATTTCTTAACTATTTCCTCTGCGATCACCTGTCTGGAAACGCAGCGGTCCATTGCCTGCTTTTCGATATACCGGTGAGCCTGGGGCTCATCCATGCCCTGATTGCCGATGAGCAGCCACTTTGCCCTGTTGACCAGACGTATCTCCTGCATCTTTTCCTCGATGGACAACGTCTTTTTTTCAAAGCCCCTGAGCTGCTCTCTGGCGCTTATCATCCAGCCAAGGGCCTGCGACATCACGGTTTTGGTTACCGGCTTGGGCAGAGTAAAGGCTCCGTATTCCGAAACCCTGCCGTTAATTGCGTCGTGAATTTCGTTTTTGACAAGCAGCAGTACGACCGCCTCCCTGGAGGAGCTTATATCAACGGCAAGATTTATTCCGGAATCATCCGGCAGAGGAGAATTGATGAGAACGAAATCAAATGATCTCTGTGATAGCAGCCTTTTTGCCGCGCCGACACTTGAGACGGTTTGCACCGGATCGTATCTGGATTCGGGCAGCAGCGACGTCAGAGCAGAATTAAACCTTTCGGCAGCAGAAACCACAAGAACACTGTATACACGTTCTATAAGCGCCATTCCGCTCCAACTCCTTTGCGATGATGATTATCTGATGCAATACGCCTTTATTGCCGCATCAGGTATATGCTTGTTTATAAAATCGCTTGCCAAAGCCGCTGAGCATGCTTCCGAAAGGGTTTGCGGCAGTTTTTTATATCCGGAAAGGGTCCGCTCATCGGTTTCGTTCATGTTTATATCGGCAGGCTCCGGCGGAATCATCCGGTTTTCTATTCCGTCCATTGCCGCGTGTATCATCAGCGTGTAGACCAGATAAGGGTTTGCCAAAGGGTCGGGTGAGCGCAGCTCTATGCGGCGGTATTTTCCCGACGCCGCCGGAACCCTTATAAGATGGGTGCGGTTTTCCTCCGACCACGAAATGTATTTCGGAGTCTTGTAGCCTCCCAATCGCTCGTAGGAAAGCTCTGAGGGATTTAAAAACGCGGTCATATCCTCGGCTCTTTCAAGGATACCGGCAATAATATGCCCCATGAGATCGGAACCGTCCCTGCTGACGGCCGATATATTTACGTGAAATCCGTTTCCCGGACTGTCGGACAGAGGCTTGGGAGAAAAATCGGCGTAAAGGCCGTTTCTGTCAGCGACCGTTGTTACTATGTTGCGGAAGGTAATCGCGTTGTCGGCCGCCGTTACCGGGTCGCTGAAACAAAAGCCTATTTCATTCTGACCGGGCCCCTCCTCGTGGTGGGAGCTTTCGGGGCTTATGCCCATCTGCTCGAGGGTGAGGCATATCTCGCGGCGGATATTCTCGCCCCTGTCGTCGGGAGAGATGTCCAAATATCCGGCCTGATCGTGAGGATCCCTGGTGGGCCTTCCGCTGTCGTCACGGTTAAAGAGATAAAATTCCTGCACCGAGCCGATGGAGAAGGAAACGCCGGAGCTATCGGCGCGAGCGACCGCCTGTCTGAGCAGATCGCGAGTGTCGCGCTCAAAGGGCGTGCCGTCGGGATAGGTAATGCTGCACAGCATGCGCACTACTCTGCCGTGCTCCGGTCTCCACGGCAGAATGGTAAGGGTGTCCGAATCGGGATGAAGCAGCAGTTCGGAGCGCACGCTTCCTCCGAACCCGGGTATTGCCGAAGCGTCGATCGCTATTCCGTATTCAAAAGCGCGAGAAAGCTCCTCGGGCATTACCGATATATTTTTCTGTCTGCCGAACACGTCGCAAAAGGCAAGGCGGATGAATTTTACATCCTCCTCGGCTATAAACTGCATGACCTCTTGTTTTGAATACTTCATGATCGCAAATCCCTTCCTTTAATTTGCCACATACATCTGCTTGTATGGGTTATTGCCGTCAGGCGTCACGACGGTGAACACGGAGCTGATTACACCTTCAAAATCAAAGCCGAAGATCCGGCAATACTCCGACAAAAGTCCGCGTATCTCGTTGAGATCGCCGTCAAGGGCGCGTCTTGCGGTTACCTGCTGCGGGAACTTTATGCCGGCACAGTCGGAGCGGAGGAACATTTTTCCTCCATGCATTCCGGTGCAGGGAAAGTTGCCGACGATCCTTTTTCCGCCGTCCAGACCGAGTACGATTATTATTCCTCCGGCCTGATATTCGCCCAAAAAGCTCCCGGCAGAGCCGCCGATTATCATGACGGGTATCTTTTCCCTGTACTGCTTCATATGTATGCCGGCGCGGTAGCCGGCGTTGCCCTTTACCATTATCTTTCCGCCGCGCATCGCGTAACCGGCCGCGTCGCCGACATTTCCGCGAACGATTATGCTGCCGTTGTTCATGGTGTCGCCGACGGCGTCCTGCGCGTTGGAATTGACCGTGATCGAGGCCCCGTTGAGGTATGCGCCCAGAGCGTTTCCGGGAACTCCCTCTATCGCGACCCTTTTATCGGAAAGTCCGGCGGCGATAAACCGTTGTCCGCAGCAGCCGGTTACCGTGCAGTCGCCGTTGGCATTACGAAGCAAATCGTTGACCGTCTTGTGATCGAGCCTGCTTGCATCTATATTTATCATTATACTACACCTCCGAGCTTTTTTCTCCGGCTTTCGGGAGAAAAGGCCGATAATGCGGCGGTCTTTTTCAATATTTCAAAATCTATCAAGTCAAGCGGGATCTTTTCGCGTATAAGCGAGGTATATATTCCGGCGCGCTCGCTGCGCCCGATGAGGACGAAGCCGGTCAGCAGCCCGTCTTTTGTATAAAGCCTCTTGACCGATCCGCCGTCCCTTTCCTCGTAAAGCCCGACGCCGTCCTTTCCGGTGAAGCAGCTGCCTGCCGTCATGGCATGCAGGCCGAAAAAGCCGATGGAATTCATGGGAATGCCTTTGTCGAATACTTCGCTTCCGCCCGCCATATTGACTCCGGCGCATTTTCCCTGCATATAAGCGTTGGGCAAAATGGCGAGAACCTTTCTCTGTCCGCAGGATATGTCGATTCCCTCGGCGCAGTCGCCGGCCGCATAGATACCGGGCAGAGATGTTTTCATGCTCCCGTCAACTATTATGCCCCTGTTTGTTTCACCTCCCGCGTCCTTCACGAGAGATATATTGGCTCTGACGCCGACGGCAAGCACCAAAACGTCGAAATTGATACTTTTTCCGCTTTTCATAAGCGCTGTGCCGCCGTCGAAGCCGCTGACGCTGTCGCCCAGAAGAAAGGATATGCCGTTTTTTTCAAGATGGCTCTGCATGAGCGCCGCGCAGTCGGAATCAAGAATGCTGGACAGCACCCGGTCGGCGAGATCGCACACGGTTATCGAGGCGACTCTGCCGCTTAATCCCTCGGCGCATTTGAGCCCTATGAGTCCCGCGCCGATTATCAGCACGTCGGAATCCTTTGATACGGCCTTTTCCAGCGCAAGGGCGTCGTCCTCTGTCATAAAGGAGAACCTGCTGCGGACGCTGTCGAGTCCGTTGATTTCGGGAATAAAGGGAGAAGAACCTGCCGCGACGCATACGCTGTCGCAGCTCAGGACGTCGCCGTCGTCCAGCAGCACGGACATATTGACGGGGTCTATTTTCTCGGCTTTTTTGCCGTAGAGGACCGTGCAGCCGTTTTTCTCATAAAAATCGTCGGGCCGGTATTTCATGCGCTCAAGGTCGGTTTTGCCCTCAAGATAGTAGGAGATGAGCGGACGGCAGTAGACCGGTCTGTTTTCCGCGGAGATCACCGTGACCGCGCAGTCTTTGTCGACCGAACGGATACCCTCGATACATCCGGCCGCAGCTATTCCGTTGCCGATTATTATGTATTGCTTCATATGAGCACCTCGTTTGACAGAGAGTTAAGAGCGAAAGTAAGCAGCCGCGCAGACCGGACGGTTTTTATCGTGACTCAGGAAACGGCAGGCTGCGTAAAACAGGGATCTTTCCCGGCTGCGAACCGGATCAGCCCGACGCAAAAGACGTCTCCGCAGTTATGCGGGCTTCTCGGCTCAAGTTATAAGGCTTTGGACCGTATAACGGCCGAAGCCGGTTTTCAGACCGGCTGCCGTTCCTCATATACTATGGCGCCGTTGGGACAGCCCTTTACGCAGGCCGGCTCGCCGCAGGAATTTTCCAGACACAGCTCGCATTTCTGCATCGTACCGTTTTCGCTCTGTGCAAGCGCGCCGTAAGGGCACACAAGCACGCAGGTAAAGCAGCCGACGCATTTGTTCCGGTCGATGCAGACCGCGCCGTCCCTTTTGGAAAGCGCGCCGGAAATGCAGCTTTTGACGCAGATCGGGTCTGTGCAGTGTCGGCAGGAAACGGCAAAACTTATTCTTTCGTCGCCCTCGACGTGTATTCTCGGATATATCGGCTTGCCTTTGAGAGCCTTTACCATGCTCGAAAGCCCGGAATTTGCAAAGGCGCAGTTATATTCGCACAGATGGCAGCCGAGGCACCATTCTTCGTTTACATATACTCGTTTCATTTGGTTTTTCCTTTCGGATCTGCCCTTTATTCTCCGGCGTGGGATATTCCCAGAATCTCAAGCTCCTTTTCGGTCAGCCCTATACCGCGAAGCATAAGGCGGTTTCCGCGCAGAGCCTCTATGGAGTTGATACCCATGCCGCCCAGCAGCTCTTTTATTTCGTGCCGCCATGCGTTCATCAGGTTGATAAGCCTTTCGCTGCCCGTGTTCGGGTTGAGCCTTTTGACAAGCTCCGGCTGTTGGGTAGCTATGCCCCAGTTGCATTTTCCGCTCTGGCAGGTGCGGCAGAGATGGCAGCCGAGAGCCAGAAGCGCCGCCGTCGCGATGTAGCATGCGTCCGCGCCGAGAGCCACCGCCTTGACGACGTCCGCCGCGCTGCGGATGCTTCCGCCGACGACCAGAGAAACATTATTTCTTATGCCCTCGTCGCGCAGACGCTGATCGACCGAAGCCAGAGCCAGTTCTATCGGAATGCCTACGTTGTCGCGTATCCTTGTCGGCGCGGCTCCGGTTCCTCCTCGGAAGCCGTCTATCGCAATGATATCCGCGCCGCTTCGGGCGATTCCGCTGGCTATCGCCGCGATATTGTGTACGGCGGCCACCTTGACGATGACCGGCTTTTTGTATTCGGTGGCTTCCTTGAGCGAAAAAACAAGCTGCCGCAGATCCTCTATGGAATATATATCGTGGTGCGGCGCGGGCGAAATGGCGTCGGAGCCTTCCGGTATCATTCGCGTGCGGGAAATATCTCCGACGATTTTGGCTCCCGGAAGATGTCCTCCTATGCCCGGCTTTGCGCCCTGACCCATTTTTATCTCAACGGCGGCTCCCGCTTCAAGATAGCGTTCATGCACTCCGAAGCGTCCGGACGCCACCTGTACTATGGTGTTCGCCCCGTATTTGTAGAAGTTTTCGTGCAGGCCGCCCTCTCCGGTGTTGTAGAATATCCCCAGCGCGGTCGCGGCGCGCGCAAGCGATTCGTGCGCATTGTAGCTTATAGAGCCGTAGCTCATGGCGGAAAACATCACCGGCATGGACAGCTCAAGCTGCGGCGGCAGTTCGCATTTGATTTTGCCGTCCTCTCTTCTCTCGATCCTCTGCGGCTTTTTGCCGAGAAAGACCCTTGTCTCCATCGGCTCTCTGAGCGGGTCGATGGGCGGATTTGTCACCTGCGAAGCGTTTATCAGTATTCTGTCCCAGTAGACGGGCAGCGGCTTGGGATTTCCCATGGAGGAGAGCAGCACGCCGCCGCTGTTGGCCTGCTTGTATATTTCCTTTATCGTATCGTTCTGCCAGTTGGCGTTTTCACGCAGCAGGCAGTCGTTTTTGACTATTTTCAGCGCCTTTGTCGGACACAGCGACACGCATCTCTGGCAGTCGACGCATTTTGTCCCGTCGCTGAGCATAAGCCCCGCGTCCGCGTCGTAATAATGCACTTCGTTGGCGCACTGCCGCTCGCAGACACGGCAGGCTATGCATCGGCTGTCGTTTCTGACGACTTCGAATTCCGGATTTATGTATAACGCGTTCAAACCCGAACACCGTCCTTGACTTTTATTATGACCGGCTCGCCTCCGGCAGGAGCGTATATGTTTTCCGCGTCCGGCTCCATGACCCTGATCGCCGCCTCTTCGCTGGAAACATAGACCCTGTCTCCTTTTTCACCGACGACCATGGAGCGCAGCTTGAGCCGGTCGTTGAGAGCCATCAATCCGCCGGTGAAGCCGAGCACTATGGAAAAGGGTCCGGTGACAAGCAGACTGGGGAATACCGTGCGCAGATAGATGTGCTTTAGCTTGTCCTCGAGGTCGGTCTTGCTCTCTATCGTACTCCAGAAGGGAGCCGCGATGACGCTCGCGGCTTCTCCCAGGGTCAGTCCCTGCACCCTGACGAGATAATCGAGGATGTATGTTATGACCTCGGTGTCAGTCTGCAAGGTGCATTTGTAGCCGAACATTTCTATAAAGCGGCGGTTTGCGTCGTAGGAGGAAATTTCCCCGTTGTGCACCACCGAATAATCGAGCAGCGTAAACGGGTGCGCTCCGCCCCACCATCCGGGAGTATTTGTAGGATACCGTCCGTGCGCCGTCCACGAATAGCCTTCATATTCGTCAAGCCGGTAAAACAAGCCGACGTCCTCCGGGTATCCGACCGCCTTGAAGGCGCCCATGTTCTTGCCGCTTGAGAAAATGTACGCTCCCTTGAGACCGGTGTTTATCTTCATCACCGCGCGCGCGACAAATTCCTTTTCATCCACCTGCATGGACGAAACTGCCGATTTGAGCGGAGCGACAAAATATCTCCATATTATCGGCTCGTCGGTGATTGCGGGTATCTTTCTCGTCGGGATTATTTCGGAATGTACTATCTCAAACCTTTCGGCGAGGAAGCTTTCGCATTGCTTTCGCGTGTCGCGCGAGTCAAAAAACATATGAAAAGCATAAAAATCCCTGTACTGCGGATAGATGCCGTAGGCCGCAAAGCCGCCGCCCAGACCGTTGGAGCGGTCGTGCATGGGGCGCATAGCTTCGGTGATGCTTTCGCCGGTCATCTTTTTTCCGTCTCTGGAAATCACAGCCGCGATCGCACAGCCGGACGGTATTCTTATCTGACCCTCTTTTTTCATGAATCGCTTCAGCCTTTCGGGATAAAATGCGGAAAAGGCGTTCATTTTGGTACACAAGCCCCGTGCATCAAAATGAACGCCTTTGCTCATTGACCGTATTATACACCAATGTGAATTATTTGTCAATACTTCGCTTTGATGATTTAAACCGACAAATTTTTTAATTTTTTGGAAAAAGGGGTTGACAAAAAATTATCACAGGTGTAAAATGCTTCACAGAAAGGCAATGGCGTCTTTGAGCAATCGGGCTCGAAGGCGCTTTCTTTATTCTTTCGGCGTTCTTCAATATTAAATATCGACGGAAAAGGCAATGGCGTCTTTGGTGGGACAGAAGTTCCCGTCCGGGACGCCGTTTTTTCATTTTCCGCAGCTTCAAGGAGGAAAGCTTAATGTCATATGTCGACGAAGTAATCGAACGGGTAATAAAGGAAAACCCGGCCGAACCGGAGTTTCATCAGGCTGTCAGAGAGGTGCTGGAATCACTGAGAGTCGTCGTTGAGGCCAATGAGGAAAAGTTCAGACGCGACGCTCTTCTCGAAAGACTGGTCAACCCCGAAAGGCAGATTAAATTCAGAGTACCGTGGATCGACGACAACGGTCAGGTTCATGTCAACACCGGCTACCGCGTGCAGTTCAACAGCGCCATCGGTCCCTACAAGGGCGGACTCAGGCTGCATCCGTCGGTTAATATCGGCATTATTAAATTCCTCGGATTTGAGCAGATTTTCAAAAATTCTCTCACCGGCCTCTCCATCGGCGGAGGCAAAGGCGGCGCCGATTTTGATCCCAAGGGCAAGTCCGACAGAGAGATCATGGCCTTCTGCCAGAGCTTTATGACCGAGCTTTGCAAATATATCGGCGCGGATACAGACGTTCCCGCGGGCGACATAGGTACCGGCGCGAGAGAGATCGGCTATCTGTTCGGTCAGTACAAGAGAATGCGCGGACTTTTTGAGGGCGTTCTCACCGGCAAGGGTCTTTCCTTCGGCGGATCTCTCACAAGAACAGAGGCGACAGGCTACGGCCTTCTTTACATAACCGAGGAAATGCTCAGGACGCACGGTCAGTCGGTCAGCGGAAAAACGGTCGTCGTTTCCGGCTCGGGCAACGTAGCCACCTACGCCGTGGAAAAGGCTCAGCAGCTTGGCGCAAAGGTCGTTACGGTATCCGATTCCACCGGCTGGGTCTACGATCCCGACGGAATAGACATTGCGGCCCTCAAGGAAATAAAGGAGGTAAACCGCCAGAGGCTTACCGAATACAAAAAATACAGACCCGGCTCCGAGTATCATGAGGGCAAGGGAGTATGGAGCGTAAAGGCAGACATTGCGCTGCCCTGCGCGACCCAGAATGAGCTTGACCTCGACGACGCGAAGACTCTTGCGGCAAACGGCGTTATCGCGGTCTGCGAGGGAGCGAACATGCCCTGCACTGCAGAGGCTGCCGATTTCTTCCTCGAAAAGGGAATTTACTTCATTCCCGGCAAGGCGGCAAACGCCGGCGGCGTTGCGACCTCCGCGCTCGAAATGTCGCAGAACAGCGAACGTCTCAGCTGGTCCTTCGACGAGGTGGACGGAAAGCTCCGGTCCATTATGGTAAGCCTTTTCCACAATATCGACGACGCAGCGAAAAAATACGGCTTTGAGGGCAATTATATCGTCGGCGCGAATATTGCCGGCTTTGAAAAGGTTGTCGACGCCATGTACGCGCAGGGCATCGTGTGATTCCGTGAATCCGCAGGGCTTATTAATACAGCAAAGGTAATACAGCAAAGGCAAAGACGTCTTTAAAACCGGTTGCTGCGGACGTCTTTGCCTTTATTATTAATGATATCAAGCAAAAAAGGAGATGTTTTTCATGAGTTATGTACCTGAAAATTTCGGAAGTCTCGTCTTTGACGACAGGGTGATGAAAGCAAATCTGTCCGCCAAGGTCTATGCGTCGGTCAAAAAGACCATTGACGAGGGGGCAAAGCTTGATATCGGAGTTGCAAACGCTGTGGCAAACGCAATGAAGGAATGGGCCGTCGAAAACGGCGCAACCCATTACACCCACTGGTTCCAGCCGCTGACCGGCATTACGGCGGAAAAGCACGACAGCTTCATCGCGCCCTCTCCCGACGGCGGAGTAATCATGGAATTCTCCGGCAAGGAGCTTATCAAGGGCGAGCCGGACGCTTCCTCTTTCCCGTCCGGCGGACTCAGAGCCACCTTCGAGGCAAGGGGCTATACCGCCTGGGATCCGACCTCATACGCCTTTATAAAGGGCAAAACCCTGTGCATACCGACGGCTTTCTGCTCCTACGGAGGCGAAGCTCTGGACAAAAAGACTCCTCTTCTGCGCTCCATGGATGCGCTCAACAAGCAGGCCCTGCGCATTCTCAGATTGTTCGGAAACGACTCTGTAAAGTGCGTGCGTTCCAACGTCGGTCCGGAGCAGGAATACTTCCTTGTCGATAAGAAAATGTACGACAAAAGGCCGGACCTGAGGTTTACAGGAAGAACGCTGTTCGGCGCGAAACCCCCGAAGGGACAACAGATGAACGACCACTATTTCGGCGTGATTCCGCCGAGGGTCGCCGCTTATATGGAGGAACTCAACGACGAGCTTTGGAAGCTGGGTATCCTCGCCAAAACAGAGCACAACGAGGTCGCGCCGGCTCAGCATGAGCTAGCGCCGATATACTCGACGACAAATATTGCCACAGATCATAATCAGCTGACAATGGAGATCATGCAGAGGGTCGCGTTGAGACACGGTCTCGTATGTCTTTTGCATGAGAAGCCATTTGCAGGGGTCAACGGCAGCGGAAAGCACAATAACTGGTCAATTAACACCGACACCGGTTTGAACCTCCTATCACCCGGTGAAACACCTTATGAGAACGCGCAGTTTCTCCTGCTGTTGTGCGCTGTCATCAAGGCTGTTGACGATTATCAGGATCTGCTCCGGATCTCGGTTGCCACCGCCGGAAACGATCACCGTCTCGGTGCAAATGAAGCTCCCCCTGCCGTTGTCTCTATATTCCTCGGCGACGAGTTGAACGCCGTGCTCGAGGCCATCGAAACCGACTCCCCGTATAAGGGCGCGGAAAAAACCCAGATGAAGCTGGGCGTCGATGTGCTTCCCAAATTCAACCGTGACACAACCGACCGCAACAGGACTTCCCCCTTTGCCTTTACCGGCAACAAGTTTGAGTTCCGTATGCTCGGGTCCTCCAACAGTATAGCATGCGCAAATATAATGCTCAACAGCGCGGTTGCTGAAAGCCTGAAAATATTTGCCGACACGCTTGAAAAGGCTGAGGATTTTGAGGCGGAGCTGCACGAGCTTATCAAGAACACCATCAGGCAACACAAAAACATCATCTTCAACGGCAACGGATACGACGATGAATGGATTAAAGAAGCCACCGAAAAGCGCGGGCTTCTCAACTACCGCACAACGCCCGATTGCATGCCGCACCTGCTGGACGCCAAAAACGCCGACATGCTCATTTCCCACGGGGTCTTCTCCGAGGCGGAGCTGAAGTCCAGATGCGAGATAATGCTGGACAACTACTGCAAGACGGTCGTGATAGAGGCCGATACCATGGTGGAAATGGCTAAAACTCTGATAATCCCGGCCATAGAGGAATATTCTCTGGAAGCGGCAAAGGCAGCAAGGGCCAAAAAGGCGGTAAATGAAACCCTGCCGTGCAGCTACGAGAACAAGCTCATCAAAAAGCTGTCCAACCTGACCGACTCCATTGCGTCGAAAGCCGACGAGCTGGACGGAGCCTTATGCGATATTCGCGGCATCGAGGACGTTGTCGAGCAGAGCTGTGCCATCCGCGACATCCTTCTCGACAGAATGGACGCCCTTCGCAGACCGTGCGACGAAGCCGAAAAGCTCACCGCCAAAAAATACTGGCCCTTCCCGACGTACGGCGATCTGCTGTTCGGCGTAAACTGAAATGCTGAAATACCAAGGAGATGATCTTATATGAATGAGGCTGTAAGAGAATTTGTCTCACAGGCCGCTTCCGGCGAGGTATTCGCCGTATGGTTCCTGATAGGAGCCGCGCTGGTCTTCTGGATGCAGGCAGGCTTCGCAATGGTCGAGGCAGGCTTTACCAGAGCCAAAAACACCGGCAACATCATAATGAAAAACCTGATGGATTTCTGCATCGGAACGGTCGTTTTTATCCTGATCGGTTTCGGCCTTTTGATGGGCGAGGATCTTGTCGGACTTATCGGAAAACCCGGTTTTGATCTTTTCACGGCATATGCCGACTTCAATTTCTCGAGCTTTGTATTCAACCTCGTTTTCTGCGCGACCACGGCGACCATTGTATCGGGAGCCATGGCCGAGCGCACGAAATTCTTATCATACTGCATTTATTCGGGAGTCATTTCGGCTCTCATCTATCCTATAGAAGCGCACTGGATATGGGGCGGAGGCTGGCTGAGCTCAATGGGCTTCCACGATTTCGCCGGGTCCTGCGCAATACATATGGTGGGCGGAATATCGGCGCTGATAGGCGCCAAGATACTCGGCCCGCGAATCGGAAAGTTCAATCGCGATAAGGAGGGAAAGGTCACCAAGGTCAATGCCTTTCCCGGCCACAGCATCGCGCTCGGCGCGCTGGGCGTATTCATACTCTGGCTGGGCTGGTACGGTTTCAACGGAGCCGCCGCGACTTCGGTCGGTCAGCTCGGCTCCATATTCCTCACAACCACCGTTTCCCCCGCGGTCGCGACGGTATCCTGCATGATATTCACCTGGATAAAGTACGGCAAGCCCGACGTTTCCATGTGCCTTAACGCTTCGCTTGCAGGGCTTGTCGCCATTACCGCCGGCTGCGACGTGACAGACGCTCTCGGCGCTTCGGCAATAGGCGCGGTCTCCGGCCTGCTGGTCGTGTTCGGCGTGTGGCTGCTCGACCATAAGCTCCATATCGACGATCCTGTCGGCGCGGTCGCCGTTCACTGCCTCAACGGGATTTGGGGCACGATCGCAGTCGGACTGTTCGCAACACCGTCGGCGCCCGCATATTCAATCGCAAACGCCTCCGGCAGAACGCTGACCGGATTGTTTTACGGCGGCGGTTTCGAGCTGCTCGGCTTGCAGCTTACTGGCTTCGCCGCAGTGGCCGCCTGGACGGTTGTCACAATAACCGCGACCTTCTTCGCTATCAGGGCAATCGTCGGACTCCGCGCGAGCCGCGAGGAGGAAATGACCGGACTTGACATTACCGAGCATGGTCTCCCCTCGGCATATGCAGGCTTTGCCATGCTGCCGGAATACATAGAGGAAGGCGACGTCGTTGTCGGGGTTTCGGGCGATATTCCCGTTGCGGAGGCGGTTCCCGTCAAAAAGGTTCCTTCTTTTGCTGAAGGAACTCCGAAATTCACCAAGGTAGAGATAGTCTGCAAGGAATCGCGCTTCGAGGCCCTGAAGAACGCCATGATGAAGATAGGCATCACCGGCATGACGGTATCCCATGTACTGGGATGCGGAGCCCAGAAGGGCAAGCCGGAATACTATCGCGGCGTCCAGATAGAGGCAAATCTGCTGCCCAAGATCCAGGTTGACATCGTGGTCAGCAAGGTGCCCGTCAGAAGCGTTATAGAAACCGCCAAAAAGGTTCTTTACACGGGACATATCGGCGACGGAAAGATATTTGTTTACGATGTTGAAAACGTCGTTAAGATACGCACAGGCGAAGAGGGCTACGACGCCCTTCAGGATGTGGAATAACGAAAGGAGAAGAAACAATGCCCGGCAAGGAAAGCGAATTTGCCCCCAAGGTTGATTTCGGGAATCTGAATCCGCAGATGCTTATCGGAGATGACGAAGACGGAGAAAAAATCGAAAAGGCTTTTCTCTCATCGCCGGAGGATGCGGAAAACGAGTATAAGCGCAGCACCGCTTCGTGGGATTGACACGAATGGTCTGCCTGCCAGTTAAGGGATCAGTTTGACAGCACCGGTAAGACGGCGCGGTATTCTCTCAGTGCCGCGCTGTCTTCGGCATGTCCGGAGAGCAACAAAAATGCAACGGAGCATTATACATGCCGCGCGGAATGCCGACGGACTTCGGACGGGTATTTCCGTGAGGACAAAAGCCCCGTCGGTTCTTAGCCGGGGCAATTTGCTGTTTTCAGAACAGGTAAGCGGTGGAAAACCACCGCAGCCATTCAACTTGATAAGCTAAGCATATCCGCGAGGCGCACTTTACCCTGCGCGGCAAATAATTCCGAAGGACAAATAAAAAGAAACGCAGGTGAACCATTTGGAAAAAATCCTTGTGCTGGACTTCGGCGGCCAGTATGACCAGCTCATTGCCCGCCGTGTGCGCGAGCAGCGCGTTTTCGCTGAAATAAAACCCTACAACAAAATCTCGCTGTACGAAATAAAAAATGCCGCCTACAAGGGCATCATATTCACCGGCGGCCCCAACAGCGTATATGACGATTCATCGCCGCGTTTTGATAAGGGCATACTCAACGCCGGAATACCGGTTTTGGGAATATGCTACGGACATCAGCTTCTCGCCTTTCTTGCCGGAGCAAAGGTTTCCCCTGCTCTTGACGGCAGTGAATACGGTAAAACACAGGTCAGATTCTACGGCAGCCCGCTATTTGACGGTCTGCCGGAGACCGCCGCCTGCTGGATGAGCCATACCGACCGGATAGAGCAGCTCCCGGACGGCCTTGAGATAACCGCAAGCACCGACAAATGTTGCTGCGCCGCCTTTTGCGACAGAAGGAGAAGGCTGTACGGAGTGCAGTTTCATCCCGAGGTGACCCACACCGAATACGGCGCGCAGATACTGGCAAATTTTCTTTTCGGCGTCTGCGGCTGCTCGGGCGACTGGCGAATGGAAGATTTCATAGAAAGCTCGGTTGAAAAGTACCGCGCAAGCCTTTCGGGAAAAAGGGTGCTGCTCGCTCTTTCCGGCGGCGTGGATTCCTCGGCTGCCGCCTTGCTGCTGCACAGAGCCATCGGAGAAAACCTTGTCTGCGTTTTTGTCGATCACGGACTGCTGCGAAAGAACGAGGGCGATTATGCGGAGCGCACCTTTAAAAAAGAGCTGGGCTTAAATCTGATAAGGGTAAACGCCGGCGAAAGATTTTTAAGCAAGCTGCGCGGCGTGACCGACCCGGAGAAAAAGCGCAGAATAATAGGAGCGGAGTTTATCCGCGTGTTTGAGAAAGAGGCGAAAAAGCTCGGCAAAATCGACGTTTTGGCTCAGGGCACAATCTACCCCGACATAGTTGAAAGCGGTAAGGGCGATTCGGCTGTGATAAAAAGCCATCACAACGTCGGAGGGCTTCCCGAAACCATGGCGTTTGAGGAAATCGTCGAACCTCTGCGCGAGCTTTTCAAGGACGAGGTCAGACAGGTCGGAGAACGGCTTGGCCTGCCGCGCCGCCTTGCAATGCGCCAGCCCTTTCCCGGCCCGGGTCTCGCCGTGAGAATAGCGGGCGAAATCACGGAGGAGCGGCTGCGCATGGTGCGCGAAGCCGACGCCATCTTCCGGGAGGAGATCAAGAACGCCGATCTTGATGCGCCGCCCGATCAGTATTTCGCCGCGCTGACCGATACAAAGAGCGTAGGCGTTATGGGAGACAAGCGCACCTACGGTTATATCATCGCGCTGAGAGCGGTCACCACCGACGATTTTATGACCGCAGAATGGACAAGACTCCCCTTTGACCTGCTGGAAAGAGCAGGCAGCAGAATAACCAACGAGGTCGCCGGAGTGTCGAGAGTGGTTTACGATATAACCGGCAAGCCGCCGGCAACGGTGGAATTTGAATAGAGCGCACAGCAAAAACAAACATCAGCAGAGGCAAAGGAGCCGGCAAATGAGTCTTACAGAGGAATGCGGAGTATTCGGAATAATGTCGCCCTGCAGGGTAAACGCCGCCGAAATATGCTATTACGGGCTGTATGCCCTTCAGCACCGTGGCCAGGAAAGCTGCGGCATTGTCGTCAACGACGACGGGCTGTTTTTCTCCCGCAAGGATACCGGTCTGGTCAGCGAGGTTTTTTCGCATGACAGTCTGTCGCGCCTGCCGTGCGGGACCATGGCGGTCGGTCATGTGCGTTACGGCACGACCGGGAATGCCAGCCGAAGCAACTGCCAGCCGATAGAGGTGAACCATCAGAAGGGCAGAATGGCGCTGGCGCACAACGGCAATCTCAGCAACGCCGTCAGGCTGCGCAGTGAGCTGGAGATGTCGGGAGCCATTTTTCACACGACGAGCGACACCGAAACGATAGCCTATATCGTCACAAGGGAACGGCTGAGAACGTCCTCCATCGAGAACGCCCTGAGCGCTGCCATGAACACGCTCGACGGCGCATATTCGCTCGTTCTCATGTCTCCGCAAAAGCTGATATGCGCAAGAGATCCCTACGGCTTTCGTCCGTTATGCTTCGGGAAAACTCCCGACGGGATATATGTCGCGGCGTCGGAAAGCTGCGCGCTGGGAGCCGTCGGAGCGCGGTTTATCCGCGACGTCGAGCCGGGAGAAATACTTGTTTTCAGCAAAAACGGCGTCGTTTCAAGAAAAGAGCACTGCGGTAAAAAGGACAAAAAGCTGTGCGTTTTCGAATATATCTATTTTGCCAGACCGGACTCGGTGATAGACGGCGTTCCGGTGCATCCGGCAAGGATACGCGCCGGAGAAATTTTAGCGCAGACCCATCCGGCAGACGCGGATATAGTTGTCGGCGTACCCGATTCGGGACTGGACGCAGCTCTTGGCTTCAGCCGGGCTTCGGGAATACCCTACGGCATAGGACTTATAAAAAACAAGTATATCGGCAGAACCTTTATATCTCCCGGCCAGAACGCCCGTCTGGACCAGGTGAGGATAAAACTCAGCGCGATAGAGAAAACGGTAAAGGACAGGCGGATAGTGCTCATAGACGATTCCATAGTCAGAGGAACGACGAGCAGGCGTATAGTCGGCCTGCTGCGCGAGGCGGGAGCAAAGGAAATTCACATGCGCGTATCGTCGCCTCCCTTTCTTCATCCCTGCTTTTACGGCACCGACATAGACTCGGACGATCACCTTATAGCGTGCAGACACACCGTCGAACAGATCGCCGGAATAATCGGCGCGGACACCCTGGGTTATCTGCCCGTCTCGCAGCTCGGACAGCTTGCGGACGGCTGCGGATATTGCAGCGCGTGCTTTGACGGAAAATATCCGACCGACATTCCGGCCGACACAAGAAAAGACAGATTCGAGCGCGGCCTGTCCGAAAAAGAAACCCGAAACAAAAGCGAAAACGAGGAGCCGGCATGAAAAGAGATTACAACAGAAAGCTGATCCTGGAGGACGGACGGGAATTTTACGGCTACAGCTTCGGCAGCACATGCGACAAGGTATGCGAGATAGTATTCAACACATCCATGGTCGGTTATCAGGAGATAATCTCCGATCCGTCGTATACATATCAGGCGGTAGTTATGACATATCCGCTCATAGGAAACTACGGCATGGCGCAGGACGATTACGAAACGGCGGTTCCCAGCATCGGCGCGCTCATCGTGCGCGAATATAACGATCAGCCGTCCAATTTCAGAAGCTGCGCCACCCTTTCCGAGGTGATGAAAAAATACAATATCCCCGGAATATGCGGAGTGGACACGCGCAGGCTGACCCGCTCCATTCGCGATTTCGGAAGCAGAAGGGCTCTGATAACAAGACCGTCGATAACGCTCGGACAGGGTCTTGAGATACTCAGGCTGATCGGGCTCCCGAGGGACGCCGTTTCCTCTGTGAGCTGCAAGGCTCCGTGGACCTCTCATGCCCAAACGGAAAAATACCATGTCGCGGCCATAGACTGCGGCATGAAGATGAATATAGTTCGCTCGCTGAACAGGCGCGGATGCAGGGTAACGGCGGTTCCGTGGAATACTCCGGCGCGGGAAATAGAAAAAATCAGACCGGACGGAATATTCATTTCCAACGGTCCGGGCGACCCTACAGACATTCCGGAAACCGCGGAGACAATAAGACAGCTTATCGGCAGATTTCCGATCTTCGGAATTTGCCTGGGTCATCAGATAATATCGCTCGCTTACGGCGCAAAAACATACAAGCTGAAATTCGGTCACAGAGGCGGCAACCATCCGGTCATGAATATCGACACCGGAAAAATAGAAATAACCTCGCAGAACCATTCCTTTGCCGTCGATCCGGACAGCCTCAAAGGCACAAGACTCACCGTCACCCATGTCAATCTGCTCGACAATACGATTGAGGGAGTGAAATGCGACGAGGACAGGGTATTCAGCGTTCAGTACCATCCGGAAAGCTCGCCCGGTCCACAGGACAGCGCTTATCTGTTCGACCGTTTTATAAGGCTGATGAAGGAGGAAAAGCACAGTGCCCAAAAGAAATGACATTCGCAAGGTCCTCGTCATCGGCTCGGGTCCCATCGTAATAGGTCAGGCGGCAGAATTTGACTACGCCGGAACGCAGGCCTGTCTGGCTCTCAGGGAAGAGGGGTATGAAGTCGTCCTGTGCAACTGCAACCCCGCGACCATCATGACTGATACATCAATAGCCGACAGGGTATATATGGAGCCTCTGACGCTGGAATACATGGCGAAGATAATCCGCTACGAGCGCCCGGACGCCATACTTCCGGGAATCGGCGGACAGACCGGACTGAATTTAGCCATACAGCTTGAAAAAAAGGGCGTACTGCGCGAATGCGGGACCGAGCTGCTGGGCACAAAATCCAGCAGCATAGAAAAGGCGGAGGACAGGGAACTTTTCAAGGAACTGTGCGAGAGTCTCGGCGAGCCGGTGCTGCCGTCCGATATTGCGAACTCGGTCGAGGAGGGTGTTGCGGCTGCAAAGCGCATAGGCTTTCCCGTCGTTTTGCGTCCCGCCTTCACTCTTGGCGGAACGGGCGGCGGCTTTGCCGAAAACGAGGATGAGCTTATTGCTCTTATGAAAAATGCGCTGGCTCTGTCGCCCGTAAGTCAGGTGCTGATCGAAAAGAGCATAAAGGGATTCAAGGAAATAGAATACGAGGTAATGCGCGACAGCAACGATACGGCAATAACCGTATGCAATATGGAGAACCTCGACCCCGTCGGAATACACACCGGCGACTCCATAGTCGTCTGTCCGTCGCAGACGCTTACCAACAGGGAATATCAGATGCTGCGCGACAGCGCGCTCAAAATAATCCGAGCGCTTCAGATAGAAGGCGGCTGCAACGTGCAGTTCGCGCTCGACCCGAAATCCTTCCGGTATTATCTGATAGAAGTAAACCCGAGGGTCTCGCGTTCGTCCGCGCTGGCTTCAAAGGCGAGCGGCTACCCGATAGCGAGAGTATCGGCAAAGATAGGCGTCGGCATGACGCTTGACGAAATACAGATAGCCAACACTCCGGCTTCGTTCGAGCCGGCGCTCGATTACGTCGTCACCAAAATGCCGCGGTTTGCCTTTGACAAATTCACCGACGCCAACAACTCTCTCGGCACACAGATGAAGGCTACCGGCGAGGCAATGAGCGTGGGCAGGACCTTTGAGGAGAGCCTGCTCAAAGCGGTGCGCTCGCTGGAAACGGGACATTTCCACCTATACGACGCAAAATTCGACGGCATGTCCGGGGATGAACTGCTCGGCTACATAAAAACCGGCACAGACGACCGTATTTTCGCCGTCGCGCAGCTTTTCAGGCTTGGCTGCGAAGCGTCTGAAATAGCCAAAGCTACAGCAATAGATATGTTTTTCATCGGGAAGATAAAAAACATAACCGACGCGGAGAAAATAACAAAGCAAAACCCCGGAGACGCCGCGACCCTGTACAGGGCAAAGCGCATGGGCTTTTCCGACAGGGAGATAGCTCTTTTGTGGGGCGTGGGAGAAACGGATATTTTCAACATGCGCCGCAGAGAAAGAATAACCCCGGTATACAAGATGATAGACACCTGCGCCGGAGAATTCGACAGCTATATACCGTATTTTTACTCGACATACGAAGAGGAAAACGAATCTGTGGTCTCCGACAGGAAAAAGATAGTCGTCCTCGGCTCCGGCCCCATAAGAATAGGTCAGGGGGTCGAATTTGACTATTCTTCGGTGCACGCGGTAAAAACAATTAAAGAGGCCGGATTCGAGGCCATTATAATCAACAACAATCCCGAGACGGTTTCCACCGATTACACCTGCTCGGACAAGCTCTATTTTGAGCCACTTTGCGTCGAGGACGTCATGAATATCATAGAGCTGGAGCATCCCTTCGGAGTAATAGCGACCCTCGGCGGCCAGACGGCCATCAATCTTGCGGAGCCTTTAACGGAACGCGGAGTCAGGATAATCGGCACCGACTGCGAAGCTATCGACCGCGCCGAAAACCGCGACGCGTTTGAGCGGCTTCTTTTGTCGCTCGGAATACCGCAGCCAGAAGGGAGAGCGGTCACCGACATCGAGGAAGGAATAAAGGCGGCGAGGGAGATCGGCTACCCCGTGCTTGTCAGGCCCAGCTTCGTACTGGGCGGAAGAGCCATGCAGATAGTCGCAAAGGAGGAGCACCTTCGCCAATATCTGAAAACCGCTGTCGAAATAGACAGGGACAAGCCTGTGCTTGTCGACAGATACATACGCGGCAAGGAGGTCGAGGTTGACGCCGTATGCGACGGGAAGCAGGTCTTTGTGCCCGGCATAATGGAGCTTGTAGAGCGCACCGGAATCCACTCGGGCGACTCGATAAGCGTATATCCGCCATACAGCATTTCCGACAGGGTAAAAAGAACGATCCTCGACTATACCGAAAGGCTGGGCATAGGCATTGGCATAGTAGGTCTTTTCAACATACAGTTCATCGTGGACGAGCATGACGATGTATATATAATAGAGGTCAATCCCAGATCGTCGCGCACCGTGCCCTTTTTGTCAAAGGCGACCGGCTTCAGCCTTGCAGACATAGCGACGCTTGTCATTCTGGGGAAAAGCCTCAGAGAGCAGGGGATAAATGAAATATATCCAAAGGAAAAAGCCCGCTGCTATGTAAAGGCCCCGGCATTTTCCTTTTCCAAGCTCAGCGGCATGGACGCATATCTGTCGCCCGAAATGAAATCGACGGGCGAAGCCATAGGCTACGATAAAAAGCTGCACCGCGCAATGTTCAAGGCGCTCATCGCTTCGGGAATACGCCTGCAAAACTACGGAACGGTTGTAGTCACCCTTGCCGACGAGGACAAGGAGGAGGCCCTGCCTCTCGTGCGCCGGTTCTACGATATGGGATTCAACATAGAGGCGACGATAGGCACGGCGAACTTTCTGAAGGAGCACGGCATACGCACCAGACTTCGCCGCAAGCTGAGCGAAGGAAGCGAGGAAATACTCGATTCCATCCGCGCCGGCTATGTCAGCTATGTCATAAACACGCGAGCCATACTGTCGGGCGTGCATTATGAGGACGGAGTCGCAATCCGGCGCTGTGCCATAATGAACAACATAACAATGCTGACCTCGCTCGACACCGTCAGGGTGCTGCTTGACGTTCTGGAGGAGGTCACGATAGGCATTTCAACGATAGACAGCGAATAAACGCCTTGGTTCAGGCCGCAGAAAGGCTTTAGAGATCAAATCATATAATCGGGAGGAAACGCAATGCACTTTACAAAAATGCACGGTCTGGGAAACGACTATCTGTATGTTTACGGCGAGCCGGAAAACCCGTCGGAAAATTCGGTAATGCTGTCCGAGAGGCATTTCGGCGCGGGCTCAGACGGGATGATATGGATAAGTCCCTCGGACCTTGCGGATTTTAAAATGAGGATATTCAACGCCGACGGGAGCGAAGCCATGATGTGCGGAAACGGCATACGCTGCGTCGGAAAGTATGTTTACGACAAGGGCTTTACCGACAAAAAGCAGCTCAGGATAGAAACCCTGTCGGGCATAAAAACGCTCAGCCTTCATGTGACAGACGGCAGAGTGGACAGCGTCACCGTGGACATGGGAAGGGCCGCTGTGCTCGGCGACCTAACCCTCGACGTGGACGGACAGATAATAACCTGCACGCACGTTTCGGTGGGAAATCCCCACGCGGTCATATTCGTAGACGATATAAAGAACGCCCCGCTCACGGTACTGGGGCCCAAGATTGAGCATCATGAGGCGTTTCCCGACGGCGTAAACGTCGAATTTGTCCAGCCGGTATCCCGAAACGAACTGAGAATGCGGGTATGGGAGCGCGGAAGCGGCGTGACGATGGCCTGCGGTACGGGAGCGTGCGCCAGCACGATGGCGGCGATAAAAAAAGGCTTTTGCAGATACGACCTGCCTGTTTCGGTGCATCTTGACGGAGGAACGCTCGAAATAAGCGTTACGCCCGACAATAACGTAACAATGACCGGCCCCGCCAAAACCATATACGAAGGAGAGACCGATTTATGCTGACGCCGAATATGCACTACTCCGATCTGAAGAATTCCTATCTTTTTTACAACATTGCTCAAAAAACAAAGGCCTATCTCGAAGCCCATCCCGGCACGCATCTTTACCGCATGGGCATTGGCGACGTATCGCTGCCTCTGTGCAAGGCGGTCATAGACGCCCTGCACGAGGCTGTTGAGGATCAGGCGAAAAAGGAAACCTTCAACGGATACATGCCCGAATGCGGCGCGCCTTTTCTGCGCAAAACCGTAGCCGGGTACTATTCAAAGAGAGGCATTGCCCTGTCCGACGACGAGGTTTTTATCTCGAGCGGTGCGAGCGACGAGCTGGGAGACATCCTCGATCTGTTTGACAGGAGCAGCGCGGCTCTTGTGATAGAGCCGGCGTATCCGGCCTATGTTGACGCAAACGTCATTGCAGGCAGAAAAACGGTACATCTGGCTTCGGACAGAAAAAACGGGTTTTTGCCCGATCCGGACGACAGCGCGGACGCAGACATTCTTTACATCTGCTCGCCCAACAATCCGACGGGAGCAGTTTTTGGCCGCGAAAAGCTGCAAAAATGGGTGGACTTCGCCAACAAAAGGCAGGCAGTCATCCTGTTTGACGCAGCGTATGAGGCGTTTATCGAGCAGGACGATCTGCCGCACAGCATTTTCGAGCTTGACGGCGCGCGCAGCTGCGCTATAGAGATATGCTCGCTGTCCAAAACGGCAGGCTTCACCGGCACGAGACTGGGATACACGGTCATACCGCATGAGCTGAAAAGACACGGCATGAGCCTTCACGACATGTGGGTTAGAAACCGAACGACAAAAACAAACGGCGTTTCATATATCATCCAGAAGGGCGCTGCCGCCGTATTCACCGACGAGGGGCAAAGACAGATACGCGAAAACATTCAGATATACAAAAACAACGCGGAGGTGCTGATGCAGGCGCTGGATAAGCTGGGCATATGGTATTGCGGCGGGAAAAACGCCCCCTATATATGGATGAAGTGTCCCGGCAATATGTCAGGCTGGGAATTTTTCGATCATCTGCTCAACAGGATACAGGTGGTCGGCACACCGGGAGAGGGCTTCGGCGCATGCGGCGAAGGATTCTTCCGCTTTTCCTCCTTCGGCAGTCCGGAGGATACGAAAAAGGCTGCCGAAAGGCTGTGCGCGCTGCTCGGGTGATACCGAACACCGGCTAACAATGAAGACCATGTTTAACCGGCATTAAGCGTAAGCTCTTTCCTTACTTTGGCTCTTTCATTCTCGTCCGCTTTGTGATATAGTAATATAGTGTCAGACAAAAAACGCAGAACAAAATCATTTCCTTCGGCCGATGCGCCGATAACAAACAGGGGGATTTTTATGAATAAACAACCGATCGATCTGTCCCTGCTCGACGGTGTGCTTTCGGAGTACGCCGGGGTAAAGGGCAGTCTTATCACATTTTTGCAGCGCGCGCAGGACGCCTACGGCTATCTGCCAAAGGAGGCCGTCGAGCTCATCTCCGGACGCACCGGTATCGCTTCCTCCGAAATAATGGGCGTTGCTACCTTCTATACGCAGTTCCGTTTTGAGCCGGTCGGGAAATACCTCATCATGCTCTGCCAGGGAACCGCCTGCCACGTAAACTCGTCCGAGCTTATTCTGCAGACCGTAAAGGACGAGCTGGGCATTGACGACGGACAAACGACTCCCGACGGACTCTTTTCGCTCAAATGCGTCGCCTGTCTCGGCTGCTGCTCGCTGTCGCCCGTCATG
>JAFYGK010000002.1 GCA_017543285.1 Clostridia bacterium
CAAACGGCCTTATCACCGACGATGATTTTGCCGATATGTCCAGGGAGTTTCACCAAAGCTTGAGCGCCATGAAGACGCTCATCGGGGAGACTGAGAGCAAAATATATGCCCTGCAGAAAAAGCCGGACAATTCCGAGAGCGCAATGCAGCTAATTGAGAGATGTACCGACGCGGAAAGCCTGACCGGCGATATCGTAGACAGCATGATAGACTACATTGAGGTCGGCTCAAGAATACCCAAATCAAAGGAAAGACCCATAACGATCCACTGGAATTTTTAATGTGGCGCCGGCAAAGCCGTACCGGAGCAAAAGGCCCGCACCACCTACGACAACATCCTGCGCTTCTGCGACGATCCCGATGTAAAGGAGCCCATCAAGTTCCTGCGCATGCGCGAGGTCGTACATTATCAGCGGTTTGGCGAGGCGCTGCGTATTGCAGCCGACAAGCTGGACGAACGCAATTTCTATGCCTTCAACCCCGGTTTTGACAAGGTCAGAATGCCGGCAAGATGATTTTTGCGGCATAAAACGAACAAAGCGAAAGCCGGCGCAGATCTTTCTGCGCCGGCAATTTGTTTGATATTGTTTAGAAATAATGCCTGTCGCAGGCATGAAACGGATCTTCGTGTTCTTTGAATCCGAGCAGCTTTTTGGCGTTTATCAAAAAGTATAACGCAGCGGCGAGAAACCAGAACAAGCACAGGGCAAGAACAACGGGAATGATCGTATCCATAGCCGGAGCCTTATAAACCAAGGTCGCCTTACCGTCCTTAAAACGAATGATTTTTGCTCCGTTTATAGCGTTGAACAGGCGGTATTCAGCGCCGTCGGCGGCGGCAAACCTGGTTTGAAATGTTTTGGGCATCAAATACAAAAAGATCGGATTCTCCGATTCGGCAAGAACCTTTCCGTAAAGATCCGTAAAATAATAGCGGCCCTCTATGTCTGCAATGATCTTATCGCCGCCTATTATGGTGATAGAATGCCTGCATAAGGTTGTATCCAGCGGATAATCAATGCTGCGGGTATGGTTTCCGTTTATATCGTAAACTTCTATTTCGGAGTTCTTGCCCAGATAGAGATTTCCGTCCTTATCGGCGGCAAACCCTTGGAAGCCGAGGGTGACTTTACCTGCCGCAAGTATACACAGCAGAACGATAATAGTCGGAGCCAGTATAAAGAAGCTCACCAACGGGAAAATCAGTTTTTTCATCTCATTCGCCTTTTTCTGCATTACTCCAATTCTTTGTACTTTGTTGTGAAATACAAGATCACGCCGGGAAGCATCGGGATGATGATAAGGACCGCAAACAACAACGCGATAACAGGGATTTTGTCGGGATTTGAAAGGTACATGAGAATCCCCAGCAAATCAAGCGCCATCAGAGGAAGCATGGCGACCGTAACGATAGACCAGATAATGAAGAATTTTGTTTTGGTATAGGCCAGCTTAATCTGACATCCGCATTTTTTGCAGCTGAATACCTTATTGGCAAAATCGGCTTCGGACATTGAATATCCTTTGAAATAACCGAAAGCGAGAAATTCGGTGAGCTTTGGTCTGTGTCTATGCATTCTGTTCGTTCCCCCGTTCATAATCTTTGAAGCCGAGCAGTTTCCTACCGTTCAGCACGCAGTACGCGGCGGTTGCGCCTATCAGTATTATGCATACGACAAATGCGACGGCTATTGCGGTGTCTCCTCCTGGAGAGGAGTAGGCTATCGTCGCTTCACCATCCTTTATGCGAACGATGTTTACTTTGCCGAAGTTATTAATCATATGATACTCCGAACCGTCGGCGGCAATAAACTTGGTTTGGTTTTTCATAACAGTAATAAATGGGAAATAATCTGATTCAGAATAATCAATTCTTTTTAGCATATTACCGTCTAAATCCAAAATATCATAGGTCACTCCGGTATCTACGAAGATTTTATTTCCCTCAAGTATGGTAAACCCATAACCTTTTCCAAGTTCGCCGGCTGTTATATGTATACTTCTGATCAACTCCCTGTTTTCATCGTATACCTCGATCTCTGCGCCTCTGCCAATATAGATATTGCCATCCTTATCTGCCGCGAAGCCTTCAAAAGAGGCGAAGGCTCCACCCTTCGCCATAAGCGCAAACAAGACAATCATGGTCGGAAACAGAATCAGGAAGCTCACCAACGGGAAAATCAGTTTTTTCATAACGCACCCTCTTTCATGCCGGAAGTGCCGTAAGCCGCATTCCCCAGCGGCTTTTACCGCCGGTAGAACGATTAAAAATATTTTCAGGACATACTTTAAGCGGACGAACATCCACCTTAACAGCGCGTCCGTCCGCTTTAAATTCAAAGCATATCAGCTTATGCCGCCTGATCGGTTGTCGCTGCGCCTTCGGCAATTTCAGCCGCGTTATCGACCGTCTCGGCTATCTCGTCTCTTGCGAAGTCGTCGGTTGCAACGCCCTCGATGCTGTCGCGCTTTGCGCAGAAGGAGCAAAGCCTGACGCGGTTTGCGGCGATTGCCTGCTCTACAGTGCCGACTGTCAGCGTTTCGCTGCGGTTGAGTGCCGAGCAATCCTGGCTGGTGTGGTATACCTTGCCGAACGGGGCCCAATAAACCTGTGTGTCGCCCAGAACATCAACCGCGGCTTCCTTCTGCTCGAGAGAAACCGGATTCCAGTCGTAGGCCGTCAGACCGCCGATGAGCAGGGCGATTACGGCAACCACAGTGCAGATGACCTTGGTCTTTTTGTCAAGGTTCTTGTTTGCCAGCATGATTATGATGATGGGAACAAAGGCAACGATGGCGGCGATGACGCCCATGTTGTTCCAGATCCAGAACTTGACCTTGTTCTTTTCGGAGGCAGGGTCAATATGGTTTGCCTTTTTCCAAAGCTGCGCGCCGATGATAACACAGGCAAGATCAAGAACGATCATGATAATAAGCTGCCAGATCATGGGCAGGAAGGTAAGATTTATTTTGCCGAAAACAATAAGTATGGCAAGCACCTCAAAAACAATAGCGGCGACAAAGAGAAGTATCGCGCCGATGCGCAAACCGGTGGCGCTGCCTGTCTTTTTGGCTTCCTTGATTTTGGCAGCCTTGGGCGCTGCAGTTTCAACGGCCTCTTCAATATTTTCGGCCGCTTCCTTGGCTGTTGTCTCGGCGGCGGTGACCTTTTTCTTGGCTGTTGTCTCGGCGGCGGTTATCTTCTTTTTTGCTGCTGCTTCGGCGGACTGCACCTTTTTCTTCGCGCCCTCGACAACCTCTTCTCCGGTGTCGGCGGAAATAATCTTGCGTGTTTTATTCTCGGCCATTGTAACTCCTCCAAATCGGTGGTTGAATTATTGATACAATAATCAATTTTATTTATTTTAGCACCAAATTGTCTTTTTATCAATAGTTTTTTACACTTTTTATCATGAGGACGCACAGTTTTTGTTGACTATTGAGAGAAAATGGAGTATAGTAATAAAGGATAGGCCAAATCATTACATACGGAGGAAAAAATATGGATATTTCTGCATTACTCGGCACATTATTATCAAACGACAGCGTCAGCAATATGAGCCAGGCGACAAATGTCCCGGCTGACAGCGTTCAGAGCATTCTCGGCGCTGCTCTGCCTTCTCTGCTCACCGGCGCGCTCGGTCAGTCGGAAAACGACGAAACAGCCGAAGGCTTTGCTGAGGCCCTTTCCGATCATTCGGCAAACGATACATCCGATCTCGCTTCCTTTATCGGCAATATCGATCTTGAGGACGGCGCGAAGATAGTCGGCCATCTTCTCGGCTCCAATTCTTCCAATGTTGTGAATAATATTTCCGAACAATCGGGCGCAAGCGAGGCCGAAACTTCCAGCATCATGTCTGCCGTGGCTCCAATGCTGATGAGCCTTCTGGGACAGGAAGCCAGCACCCAGAAAAAGGCAAACAGCGGTCTGGGCATTGCTGACATCATGGGCGCTCTGCTCAAGAATGTCGATCTGGGCAGCCTAATCTCCGGTCTTCTCGGCGGCGGCAAGGATGAGGAAAAGCCCTCATCAAAGCCAAAGGATGAGAAGGAAGAATCCGGCGGTCTGTTCGGCTTCCTCGGCAAGCTCTTCAAATAGTTTAATTGCAGACTCAACCGGCGCGGTCATTGTGGCCGCGCCGGTTTTTTCTATGAGAACGCTGATCCCCGAAACTCCTGATACTACAAAAATTTCCGGGGTTTTCAACCTGTCCGAGTGACTGGAATCGAACCAGCGGTCGTTGACGCTGACGCGCACCGACCGCAAAGCGGCCATGATTACTATTGCGAGGCCGCTGGTTCACCGGGCTTTGCAAAATAAATAATGGGCAGGACGGTTGTCCTGCCCATTATTTAATCCGAGTGACTGGAATCGAACCAGCGGTCGTTGACGCTGACGCGCACCGACCGCAAAGCGGCCATGATTACTATTGCGAGGCCG
>JAFYGK010000019.1 GCA_017543285.1 Clostridia bacterium
TAGGCTGCGTGTGTAAGTGCAGTGATGTATTTAGCTTGGCAGTACTAATAGGTCGAGGGCTTGAACCATATTGAGTATATGGTTCAGCGAACAGTGCGGAACAAAGTTGTTTGTAAAGTTATTCAGTTTTGAGGGTGCAAATCCAAACGCTTCGATCGTGTGATCGAAGCGTTTTTCGTTATTCTGATTTTTTTGTTTTCGCCCACAAGGAATATTTTTAAGCAGATTGTCCTATTATCTTCTGCTTGTATTTTTATGCCAGACGTTTCCTTCTTCGTTATAATTTATATCTTTGGATATAAATTCATTAAAAATATTGACAATTTCGTTTGAACATGTTACAATTAGGTCACAATTTATGAGGAGGTTTTTTACCATGAATCAAAACACACCTGCACCGTCTTCCACCAATTCCATTATCGCTCTTGTTTGCGGTCTTATCGGCGTTGTTGGCTGCTTCCTTACTTTCCACTGGATCGTACCGATCATCACACTCGTACTTGCTATCCTCGGTATTGTTTTCGGCGTAAAGGGCATGAAGGCTGCTAACGAAACAGGCAAGGGTAAGGGCATGGCTGTTGCCGGTCTTGTTCTCGGCATCATCGGCGCTGTTTTCAGTGCAATCGGCGTTATCTGCGCAATCTGCGTAGCCGCTGCTGCAAAGGCTGTCCTCGATGCTTCCGGCGCAAACCTCAACGATCTCCAGAACATTCTCAATCAGGTCAGCTCTTTCAAGTTCTAATCTTTTGAAACTACATATAATGTAATAGCTTTAGCCGGCATGAGTTATTCTCATGTCGGCTGTGCTGTATAAAGGGATAAACATGATACCTAATTTTTTTATCTTTAATAAAGAGGTTTCCGCCTACATGATTGCAGCCATGCTTGGCGTTTTTGCCTGCATTTTCGTTACCTATAAGCTCGCAAAGCGTTCCGGCAGCAACGAGATAACCATGCTTACCACCATGCTCATCGCTTTGGCGTCCAGTCTGGTCGGGTCCCATCTCCTTTACGGCATAACCAATATGCCCATCATCGTTGCCGTGTGCAGGGATCTGAGTGTTATAACCTCCTTTTCCGTTTTCTGGACGCTCGTGCAATTGATTTTCGGCGGCTCTGTTTATTACGGCGGACTCATTACCGGCATGCTCGGCGGATACATCTATCTCAGGCATAAAAAAATCAGAATTGCGCCCTATGCCGATATCGGTGCCATAGGTATTCCGCTTTTTCACTTTTTCGGCCGCGTCGGCTGCTTTTTGTCCGGCTGCTGTTACGGTATTCCATGGTCGTCGGGCGTGACATATCATCATGCGCTTGTCGATTCCGCAAACGGAATTCCGCGCTTTCCCGTCCAGCTCGTCGAGGCTGTGCTTAATCTCGCGCTTTTCATTCTGCTGCTTGTGCTTTTTAAAAAACAAAAGGCAAAGGGCAAGCTGCTTGCACTTTATCTGATTATTTACCCGTTCTACAGATTTATGCTTGAATTTTTGAGAGACGACGGATACAGAGGGTTTTTATTCGGCCTTTCCACCTCGCAGATAATTTCCGTTTTGTTGTTTGTGCCCTCTGTAATATGGTTGATAATATCCTGCAGAAGAAAAGGCGGCGACGGGTCGGCCGCTTGATTAAAGCGATACAGTTTAAAAAATGAAATATCGGGAGCTGCGGTTTCGGTGCCGCGGCTCCTATTAATATTATGTGAACTCGGCAAAAATCTATTGCGATTATTTGTAATTTATGCGATAATATATTGATACAATTATTATGCGGAGGTTTGCCCGCTCAAACAATCCAGCCTTTCACGGAGGAAATCATATGTCTTTGATAAATGCGGTAATAGAGGGAATCATTCAGGCGCTGACCGAGTTTCTGCCCATTTCGAGCTCCGGCCATCTGGCTGTCTATAATTATTTCTTCAATAAAAACGAGGGCGACACTTTCTTTACGATATTACTGCACATCGGTACTCTCATCGCCGTTATCATATGTTATCACAAGACCATATGGGAGCTTATCAAGGAGTTTTTCAAGACCATCGGCGATATTTTCACCGGTAAATTCAAATGGTCACAGATGAACCCCACAAGGCGCATGCTGATAATGCTCATAATCTGCATGCTTCCGCTGGCCCTCTTCCTCCCCGTTAAGGATTATGTGGACGTCGCGGCAAAGAATATTTTCCTTCTGTCGCTCTGTTTTATCTTTACCGGCGTTATACTCATGCTTGGCCATTTTGTCGGGAAACGCAGCTATAACAGGGAAAAGATGACCGTATGGGATTCCCTCTGCATCGGATTTATGCAGGGTCTTGCCATCTTCCCGGGTATTTCAAGAAGCGGCTCGACCATTTCCGCCGGACTGGTGCTCGGTCTTAAAAAGGAGCATGTGACTCAGTTTTCTTTTATTCTCAGCATACCGACCATCCTGGGCTCGTTTCTGATTGAGCTTTACGACAACCGCTCAGAGCTTGCCAATGTCGATTTCGTTCCCGTAATTGTCGGAATCATTGTCGCGGCGATATTCGGCGTGCTGGCCATAAAGCTGATAGAGTTTATAATAAAGAAAAACAAATTCAACATTTTTTCGATTTACTGTCTGGTTCTCGGCTTCGGTCTGATGTTCTGCTATCTCTATCAGTCGGCTACGGGTAATTCCGTTGCTGCCATGCTGGGACTGGCATAAGAGAAACGGCGCCTTTTATTGAGGGGTGACATTTATGGATTTCGAGAGGATAATAGAGCTCGTAAAGAACAGCGGCAGGATGGTAAAAAATCTTGCCCACGACGAATACAATACAAGGCTGAAGGGCCAGTCCGATTTTGTTACGGCTGCGGATATAGCTGTTAGCAAGTATCTGAAGAAGGAGCTGAAATCCGAAGCTCCGCATGTCGGTTTTTTATCCGAAGAGGAAGGCGGCAGGCTGACAGACCCATGCTGGATCCTGGATCCCGTGGACGGAACCGCGAATCTTGTTTACGGGCTGAATATGAGCTCGGTTTCGCTCGGACTGTATGTTGGCGGAAGGGTAGTTTTCGGCGTCGTCTATAACCCTTTTTCGGGAGAGTGCTTCACGGCCGAAGAAGGAAAAGGCGCCTTTCTGAATAACAGCAGGATCGCTGTCAGCAAAAGGGATATTTCTCAGAGTATAGTGGAATTCGGCGCCGGATCCACGCACAAGGAAAACGCCGACATCAGCTTTGCGGTCGCCAAGGATATTTTTATGCATTGCGTCGATATAAGACGGATATGTTCTTCCGCTCTCGATCTTTGCTTTATCGCTTCGGGCAGGATAGACGGTTATTTTGAATTTGTACTGAAGCCATGGGATGTAGCGGCGGGATCGCTGATCCTGTCGGAGGCGGGCGGAAGGATCACGGATATGAACGGCCGCGCCATTGATCTGAGCCGGAAGACGTCGGTTGTTGCGAGCAACGGCGTCATACATGATTATCTCCTGAATACGATCAGCCAAAATATGTAAAACGGATTTCGGGCGGTGAAATGCAGTGATGAACAAAATGGACAGTATTGATAAGACCAGCGCGGTTTACAGAAAGATATATAAATGGTCAGCAGTATTATTCGGAGCACTTGCCCTTGTTTACTATTATTTTAAAACACAGTATGTTGTGGGAGAAAACCTCTTCGCAAGGATATTCTTTCAGATTTTTTCCCTCGGTGTTCTGGCGTCGCTGTCCTATACCATATGCCAGTTTATTGGCGAGCGCATGTGGATATCCAGGAACAAAAATATCTTCATCAAGGGAACATGGCTGCACATACACGTCAAAAACGGCGTAGCCACAAGAATCGGCAAGGCCGAAATAAAACAGAGCTTTTTTACAATATCCGTAACGGGTCATAATACCCAGTTCAAAACCGACGGCACATATGACGCCGACGCCGACAGCGACTGGAAATATTACATGGGCGCGGTATATAACGACGCTACAAAGCGGGATTATATCGGATGCTACTCCAAGCTCGGGCGCCACGGAAACTGCGACGACGGTCTGCACGAGATGACCATCGAGCAATCAGGCTCAGGCTTTCCGAACAGAATATACGGACATTTTCTCGATACCTTTGCCATTGACGACAGCATAAGGGATACGGAGAATCACAAGGGCGAAATCCTTATGTTCAGATTATCCGAGCCGCTTCGGAATTACCTTTATACCGACGGCAGGTTTGATTATGAAAAGCTTTCCGGACTGATCGGAGAAGCCGGGTTCAGCAATGAACCGTATGTAAAGGAGCTTTTAAAATACAAAAACAGAATCGACGCACCGGAGAAATGATTTCACAGGAGGAATTGCGTTAATGGCGCAGACCAGAAACAACGGCGGCAAAGGCAAACGGCAGCCGCAGACAAAGGCTCAGCGCGAAAAAGCTGTTGCAGCACAAAAGGAAAAATCATTCAGCAAAAAAATAACCGTCGCCGTAATCCTTTTTATAGCGGCGCTCTTTCTGCTTGCCATTCTTTTTGTCAGAGGCGAAAACGCATGGAACAGCCTGCGCAGTTTTTATCTCGGTGTTTTCGGATGGCCGGTTGCCGTCGGTATACCGATAATACTGATATATATCGCCGCGCTGTGCGTCAGGGATCAGGAAATCTCCCTGATCAAAAAGACGGCATGGCTTTCCGCAGGCTTTTTTGTCATGCTTGACACGCTGATTTTTACCTTCCTTCCCGACGTTTCCTCCGGAAAGTACGGCGATGTTCTTAGCGATCTTTATGCCGACGCGCCCAAAAAATTCAACTGCGGACTCCAGGGAGGACTGCTTGGAAAGCCGCTTGTCAGCCTGTTCGGAACAAGCGGCGCGAAGGTTACGACGATAATAATCGCCCTTCTGCTGCTTGGCTTGACGGTAGGGATAAATATTATCACCTTTATGAAGAAAAAGCATGACGAGCGCCGCAGACAAAGGCTTGAAGCAAAAGAAAACGCTCCGGAGCAGATGTTTGCTGAGCAGTTGAGCGCCGGCCATTTCGGCAGAAGACGCAGAACTCAGAACATAGACATTCCTGTCGATGAGGACAAGCCGGGAAAAAAACCGGAACAATCGTCCGCAGACCCGTGGACGGACATTCTGGCCAAGAGCAATGCGCAGACAAGAAAAAAGCCCGCTGTAAATCCAATTACATTCAAAAAACGCGCTTCATTCGATGTTCCGCTTGATGATGAGCCCAGCGAGGCAGACTACGCAAAGGCGGAAGGAAAACCTGTATCGCTCTTTAACAATGAAATCGTACTTGACAGCACCGAAAAGGATGCCCAGCCGCTCAATATAGTTATACCGCATTTCAACGGTACAGCCATGAACAACGCTCTGACACGAAGGCAGCGGGACGAAAAAGCGGCGCAGAGCGACGAAAAACCGCGTCAGCTCGGAATGGAGGATATAAAAAGATCGGGTGAGATCGACCGGCTGATAGACCAGGTCACTCACGATCAGATCGACAACAAGCCCAAAAAGCAGCCGATCGAGATCGGTCTTGAGCAGGAGCCTAACCTTCAGGTTAAAAAGCAGGTCTTTGTCAGACCGCCGGTCACAATGTACAGGCAGGCCGAAGAGGTCAGCCAGACCGACATACAGGAGGAGCTGCGCCAGAACGCCGAAAGGCTTGTCGAGGTGCTCCGCAGCTTTGGCGTAGAAACGAGAATAGTAGGCATCAGCCGCGGCCCCTCGGTCACGCGATACGAGCTGCAGCCTGCCGCGGGCGTAAAGATAAGCCGTATTACCAGTCTGTCGGACGATATTGCGCTCGGTCTTGCCGCTATATCGGTAAGAATCGAGGCCCCGATACCCGGACGTGCCGCAATAGGAATCGAGATACCGAATCATGTCCGCAGCGGAGTCAGCCTGCGTGAGATACTGGAATCGGATCAGTTTAAAAAAGCAAAGAGCAAGATAACCGTTGCGCTCGGCAGAGACATCACCGGCAAGGTGGTAGTCACAGATCTGGCGAAAATGCCCCATCTGCTCATCGCAGGCACAACCGGCTCGGGCAAATCGGTCACGGTGCAGTGCATGATACAGAGCGTTTTATACAATTCCTCGCCCGACGAGGTAAAGATACTCCTCATCGACCCCAAGCAGGTCGAATTCAAAGCATACAACGGTATACCGAATCTGCTGGTTCCTGTGGTTACAGAGCCGAGGAAGGCTGCCGGCGCGCTGGGTTGGGCGGTCACCGAAATGCTCAAGAGATACAATATCTTTGCCGACAACAACGTAAGGGATATTTACGACTACAATGAAATGGCGGAAAAAAGCGATGAAATCCAGCCTATGCCGCAGATACTTATAATCGTCGATGAATTCTCCGATCTGATGATGACGGCAAAAAGCGAAGTTGAAGATTATGTCTGCCGTCTGGCTCAGATGGCGAGAGCCGCCGGAATGCATCTTGTCATAGCCACGCAGCGTCCGTCAACCGACGTAATCACCGGTCTTATTAAGGCGAATATTCCGTCAAGACTTGCGCTGTCGGTTTCCAACAATACCGATTCGAGAGTCATTCTGGATCAGGGCGGAGCCGAAAAGCTGCTTGGCAACGGAGATATGCTGTTCAGCCCGATAGGGGCTTCCAAGCCGACACGTATACAGGGATGCTATGTTTCCATAAAGGAAATAAATGACGTGACCGATTTTCTGCGCCGGCAGCAGACCGCGGAGTATGACGAAAGCGTCATGGAGGAGATAGAGAAGCAGTCGTTAAGCGAACCGGAGCAGAGCATGGACTTCGGTGAAGACGCGGACGAACTGCTGCCTCAGGCGGTCGAAATCGTCCTTGATGTGGGCGAGGCAAGCGCGACCCTGCTGCAAAGAAGACTTCGTCTGGGTTACGCAAGAGCCGGACGACTCGTTGACGCCATGGAAAAAATGGGTATTGTCGGTCCCCACGAGGGCTCAAAACCCAGAAAGCTGCTGATCGGTCGTCAGGAATGGCAGCAAATCAAGCAGGCTGCCGGAGGCAGCGTCGATGAGGACATACCATTCTGATTTGTCGGAAATATATCTTTATCGGATTTGATCAGAGGTGAACGATGAAAAAGATAGTAAGGCTGTTCACAAAAGGAGCAAAAAGCATTATTGCGTGGATATTGCTGCTGTTGCTGCTTATATTCGCGGCAATCACCGTTGCAGAATATGTTAAGCTGCCGTCATTTATCCCGTCGTGGAGCCGGATTTTTGAGGCGTTAGGTCTGTCGCCAGAAGCCCCTCAAATAATTGAAGCCGATAAATTCGAGATACACATAATAGACGTCGGCAAGGCGGACAGCATTTTGATCCGGTGCGAGGGCGAGGATATGCTCATCGACGCCGGAGAAAAGGAAACTGCCGGTAAGGTGATAAACTATCTGAGCAGCGTCGGAGTCAAAAGACTTAAGTACGTCATGGCATCACATCCGCACAACGATCATATCGGCGGTATGAGCAAGGTGCTTAAACGCTTCGACACGGATGAGATAATTATGGGCGATTATCCCGTGGAACTGACTCCTACCTCCAACAATTATGAAAAGCTGCTCGATACGATAGAGGATAAAAATATACCCGTCAAAAAGGGCGAAGCCGGAGTCACATTTGAACTGGGAAGCGCAAAAGCGGAAATACTCTTTCCGTATGAGGGCTATATCAACGACGAGCTGAATAACTATTCTCTTGTCACCCGGTTTGAATACGGAGAAAGATCCTTCCTCATGATGGGAGACTGCGAGGAAGAAGCGGAGGACGCGATGCTGGATATGAATGTTTTGAAACCCTGCGACTTCCTCAAGGTGGGTCATCACGGCAGCAATTCTTCAACAAAGAAACGCTTTCTCAGCGCAATAAAGCCCGAGTATGCCGCGATCAGCGTCGGCCAGTATGACATATACGGTCATCCGGACGACAAGGTGCTCGGCAGGCTTGATGATTTCAATGTAAAATACTACCGCACCGATTACAGCGGGACGATCGTAATACGCTCAGACGGAAGCACCATTACGGTTGACACCGAAAAATAACCGCGGTCTTGCGGAAAATTGATATGAAATATTCAGTTGACAGCATTGACGATAAAACCGCCGTCCTCGCCGGCGACGACCAAAGCCGCCTTGCAATAAACCGCGCAGATTTGCCCGGAGGTATTTACGAAGGCGATATTGTGGACATAAACGACGGCATAATCGCCGTGGACCGCGGCGAAACAAAACGACGCAGAGCGGAAAACAACCGGCGGCTCAAAAGGCTCTTTGAGGATCAGAACAAAAAAACGCGCTTTATAAATACGGCGGATAAGAAGGAACAAGCGTCAGACATGAGTAAAACGATAAAAAGCAGCAGCTCGGAGCAGACCGAGCAAATCGCCTGCGAGCTTGCCAAAAAACTTCATCCGGGCGACGTTATTGCGCTGTTCGGTGAAATGGGCGCCGGGAAAACCGCCTTCGTGCGTGGTCTTGCAAGAGGAATGGGGCTGGATGACAGGGTATCGAGCCCGACCTTTGCAATAGTGCATGACTACAGCGGCCGGCTGATACATTTTGATATGTATCGCATAGAAAGCTGGGACTCGCTTTATTCAACCGGGTATTACGACTATCTCGATTCAAATGCCGTAATAGTGATAGAGTGGAGCGAGAACGTGGAAAACGCCTTGCCGGAAGGATATATCCGGGTGGATATAGAAAAAACCGAAAACGAAAACGAAAGAATAATCACAATAGATGGCCTTTCGCTGTCGGAAGGATGATAAGATGAAAATACTGGCGCTTGAATGCTCGGCGGTTACCGCGAGCGCGGCCGTTTTGGACGACGGCAGACTGCTGAGCGAGGGATTTTTAAACGCCGGTCTGACCCACAGCCAGACGCTTATGCCGCTGTGCAGCAATGCCCTGAAATTGAGCGGCACGGATATGGGAGACATTGACGTTATTGCCGTTTCCAACGGTCCTGGTTCATTCACCGGCATAAGAATAGGCGTTGCCGCCGCGAAGGGGCTGGGCTTTGCAGAAGATATAAAATGCGTAGGAGTTTCCACCCTCGACGCGATAGCGCACAACTTTACTGAGGACGCGATTGTCTGCGCGGTTATGGATGCGCGCCGGAATCAGTTTTACAACGCGCTGTTCAGGATAGAAAACGGAGCGATAACCCGGCTGTGCGAGGACAGAGCCGTTGCCGCCGCCGACCTTTTCTCCGAGCTTTGCTGCTGCGGAGAAAAAATCATTATTGCCGGAGACGGAGCCGGGCTGTGTGTCAGACTGATAGAAAAAAACGGCTTCAGCGGAAAATTTAATTACGTGATCGCGCCGGAGAATCTAAGGTATCAGAGGGGATATTCTGTCGGCGCAGCGGCCGTCGACTTTATAAAAAACGGCGGGCAGCCGATACCTCCCGAGCTTCTCGTTCCAACGTATCTGCGCCCGTCACAGGCGGAAAGAGAGCTTTCGCTCAAAAAGAAAAAAACCGCGGTTTGACTGCCGCGCAAAACATCAAACAAAACATGCTGCTAAAGAAAGGAAACACAGAAAATGATCGCTTTGGGTTCAGACCATGCAGGCTTTCCGCTCAAGGAGGAAATAAGAGCCTGGCTTGACGAAAACGGATATGAATACAAGGATTTCGGCGTTTACAATACCGATCGCGCCGATTATCCGGTGTACGGTGCAAGAGTGGCAAGAGCAGTTGCCTCCGGTGAATATGAAAAGGGAATACTCTGCTGCGGAACCGGAATCGGAATCTCAATAGCCGCCAATAAAGTAGACGGTATACGCGCTGCATGCTGCTCCGACTATTTTTCCGCAAAGTACACAAGAGCACACAACGACGCCAACATCCTCTGCATGGGCGCGAGGGTTATCGGCGGCGGGGCCGCCTGCGAGCTGGTCAATGTATTCCTCAATACCGGGTTTGAGGGCGGACGACACGCGGACAGAATAGCGCTGTTCAAAAAGATAGAAAACGGTGAGGAGCTTTAAACAAAAGCCCTGCCGCTTCCGCCGGCGGAACGTCCGGCAAAATGCCGCCGTCCGGAAAGCCCCGGAGCGTCTGCGGCGATACGGAGACAAAAATGAAGAAATTTTTACCAGCTAAAATACTGACGTCGGCGCTGCTGGCTCTGTGCTTTCTGCTGACCGGCTGCTTTTTTGCCGCCGGAGCATTGGAAAACCCGGAGGTACAGTCTGCGGCCGAAGGGGCGCCTTCCGATGCGCCCGCCGAAAACGGAGAAGCTCAGGTTGTTCTGCAGCGGGAAGACGGCGTCTTGTATGGAGCGGCCTCGGTGAGCGTAGTCACCGAGATCACGACGCAGGACACTGTAAAGCGCACAATAGGATTTGAATTTGCCGATGCTGACGACCGGTTCTTATCAAAAGCACAGTCTGAAATCTGGCAGGCGCTGTCCGGACACGGTTCGTCTGTAAGCAGAGAGGGCGGCACGGTTTTTGCCGAGCTTGAAGCTGCGGCTGAGGTCATAACAGCCTTCACCGAAAACGCTCTTGACTGTACGGATGTGCTTTCCCTCAATGAAGACCACGGTGAAGATGCTTCGGCCGGCCGGCTTTTACTGACCGAAAGACTGCTTTTTCCCTCTCCGGTTGAGGTAAGCTACTGTATAACAAACAACGACAGCTTTGCCGTCAGCGACATCCGCGGCACCGTGGAAGGCATACTGAGCCCGACCGAAAAGGACGGCAGCTCGTGGTATCTGTTTGCCAACGGCAGGACTCTTGAGACCGAGTGCTCCATAGAGCGCAGAAGCAGCACAACGGATATTCTCATCACTCTGGAAAATAAAGGAGCCGGAAGGTTTAAAAGGCAATACGTTTTTACCTTTGGCAATATAAGCCGCGGCACTCTTGAGTCATTGGCGGCGTCCCTTAACGAAAGGGCGCAGGAACAGGTCTGCTCGGTCAGTGATTCGGTTCTGAATGTTGACTTCGAAGGGAATGTCGACAAGCTCAATACGCTGTCATCCCGTCTTTTCGGACAGGAAAACCGGCTGGAATACACCGTTGACTACAATGCGCTGCAGCCGGAAAACCGGTATTCCCTCAAGGATAATATTCTTCTCAGCGCGGATGTTTACACTTCCGGACGTTCGGGCGAAATACAGTACAGCTTTTCCGGGCACGGCAATGGCTCGGAGATCAAAACAACCGTCGCCAACGGTTCCTTTGCAGAGGCTTCGGGAACCGAGGAAAACGCATATGCGTATCTGCTGTGGGCAATATTCGCGTTTGCGGCAATTCTTTTCATAACCGTATTTGTTCTGATGCTGCGGCGCAGGGTAAAAAGAAGGGCGCCCAAGGTCGTAGTTCCTCAGGGCGGATATATCACGTCGGGCGGCGTAACGGTGCTTCCGTCGTCGATGGCTTTGTCACGCGAGGATGTAAAAAATGAAAGTCCGGATTGACAAAGCTCTGCTAAAGATGTATTATACGTTTTATACGTTGTATCAAAAGGTTTATTTGCGTAAACCGATAATAACAGATCATTCAGAATTTGAAAGGGGTTTTACCTATAATGGATCCTGACAGTACATTTAATCTACTGTCCGCCGCCGCAAACACATCCGTGCAATCGGATCAGGGAAACGTCTGGCTCAGGCTCTTGCTGCTCGTAGTTCTTATAGCCTGCAACGCGTTTTTTGCCGCTTCCGAGATAGCCATAATATCTCTAAACGATAATAAGCTAAAGCAGGACGCAAAGCAGGGGAATAAGAAGGCAAAGCGCCTTGTAAAGCTGACAGGCAACCCCAGCGCATTCCTTGCGACAATCCAGGTCGGAGTAACCCTGTCGGGATTTCTTGCATCGGCCGTTGCCGCGACCAGTTTCGCGAAAATGATAACCAACGCTCTGTCGCCGTCATTTCCCCAGTACAGATCCCTAATATCCGGCGTTTCAACTGTTGTTATCACGATAATACTTTCCTTTGTGACGCTGGTATTCGGCGAGCTTGTTCCCAAGCGCATCGCCATGAAGAAATACGAGAAAATCTCCTATTCGGTTTCCGGCGTGCTGTCCTTTATCAAGGCGGTCACAAAGCCGTTTATCATCCTTCTTACGGCGGCGACAAACGGAATAGTCAGGCTGCTCGGCTTTGACCCCAACGAAAACAAAGAGATAGTCACCGAGGAGGAAATAATGATGATGGTTGACGCCGGCGAAGAAGAAGGCGTCATAGAGGAAAGCGAACGCGAAATGATAAGCAACATTTTCGAGTTCGACGACACCACCGTTGAGGAGATAATGACACACCGCACCGAGATAGTCGGCGTTGAGGACACCGGTACGATAGCCGATGCAGTCAGAATCTCCATGGAAGAGGGCTATTCGAGAATCCCTGTTTACAGGGAGGATATGGACAACATCCTCGGCATTATTTATGTAAAAGATCTGCTCAGGTTCATCGGCAGAAAGATACCCGACAATGTTTCGCTGACCTCCTTCATGCATAAGCCGTATTATATCCCCGAAGCCAAAAAGTGCAGCGAGCTTTTCGACGAAATGACGGCGCGCAAGGTGCATATCGCGGTCATAGTTGATGAATACGGCGGTACATCGGGCATAATCACAATGGAGGACCTGCTTGAAAGCATAGTGGGAAATATACAGGATGAATTTGACGACGAGGAAGAGGAAATGGTGCAGGTGGACGACACCACATTCACCGTGGACGGCGCGACGAACATAGACGAGGTCTGCGATCTGCTTGAGATCAATCTTCCCGAGGGCGATTACGATTCTATCGGCGGATTTATTCTGGATAAGATAAAACGCATACCGTCGCCAGACGAGCATCCGGTCGTAGAGTACGCGGGAGCGACCTTCACCGTTACCGAAGTGGATGAGAGAAGGATAGCAAAAATCAAGATAGTCCGCCCTCAGCCAAAAAGAGATGATGGAAATGATGACGGGGAATAATACCCGATATACCGTAAAACAGGCGTTCCGATCGGAGCGCCTGTTTTAAGATGACCGGCTGTTGCCCGATATGCCGACAATACAGCAGGATAATCATATAAAAACTGCCCGACCGTCCGGAAGGGACGGTCGGGCAGTTTTACTTTGCCGTATTGTCTATGCGTTTTTTCTGCTCGATACGAACTCATCCACCTGCTCGGGACGGATATTCAGCACGAAGGCAAACTCCTCGTCAAGCAGTTTTTTTGCCGTTTCAAGGAAATACTCATCGCACTTGTGAAGACGGAACCGGCCGTCCCGCTTGTGTCCGATCAGAGCGGAAACGACGGAGGCTGCCTCCGCCCTGTCTCCGCTGTTCAGTATGCGGCGATACTCCTCGCGGCGCAGTTGGTCATCCAGACTGAAAATAACGGAGTGATCTTTTGTCGAACCGATCGCGTCCATTATCTGCTGCTCAGACATAAGAGGACGCATTTTTGAAACCAGACTTTCGCTGCTTGTCGGTACATATACGGTGGAATTACCCTGAAAAACGGGCCTCAGAACGTAATATTCCACACTTTGCTGTCCGAAATTTCTGATTTGAGTTGACTCTATCCTGCAAACTCCGTATTTGCCGTACAAAACGGCATCATCCTTTTTAAACATAAAATCTCCGTTTCATTATCAGAATGCGCATAATCTTTCGTTAAAACAATTATATCATTTTTTCTGAGAAATTGTCATAGGCATTTTAGATAAAAATCGGGAGAAAGCAGGACCGTGCAGGAGAGAAATCTGCCGGATGATTATCAGCGGTTGAGCAGATAAACACCCAGATTAAGATATCCGGCAAACGTGAGCCAGATAAGGTAGGGCACGTTAAGCCACGCCGCGGCCTTGCTAATCGGGTAAAACAGCTTTATCATGCAAAACACAAGCAGCCACAGCAGCACCAGCCATAAAAACGATGCAAGATAGGCTTCTTTGTTAAAAAACAGCAGCGGCCAGATTATATTTACGATAAGCTGCAAAAAGTAGACGGCGACCGGCTTTACGGTCTGCGCGCTTTTGTCCTCGGCTACAAGATAAAAGGAAATACCCATCAGTATGTAAAGAACCGTCCATACTATCGGGAATACTATGCCCGGCGGTGAAAGAGGCGGTTCGGTAAAGCTGTCATACCGCTCCATTGCCCGACCGGTAAGAAGAGATGACGCTGCGCCGGCGATAAGAGGGATGGCTATGGATGCGGCAAGTCTTAACGCATTATTTGCCCTTTTCAAATCAATACGCTCCCTTTCGGCATTTTTATGGTAATAGTTATGCCGGAAAAGAGCGTAAAATAACAACAGCCCGCGTAAAAATATGCCGCAGGCTGTTGCTGTTCCTTAATAATTCCGATCAATCCTCGGCCTCAAACATATCCTTGCCGACAGAGCAGAGAGGACACTCAAAGTCGTCGGGGAGATCTTCCCATTTTGTGCCGGGAGCGATGCCGTTATCGGGATCTCCTAAAGTCTCGTCGTATACATAGCCGCATACAGTGCATACATATTTCATAGTTTTGCTCCTTATTGTTTATTTCCGTGTGAAAAACGGATAACCGGCGGCTTGCGCCCGCAGGGTGATCTGTTCCGCCTTCAGTGATATTTTACACGGTGTTTGTCCGGGTGTCAAGTAAAGAAATTTTTAATATAATGAATAGCGGACAAGTGAGCTGTCCAGCTCCGTCGCCGCGGCAGAATAAACACAACCGGGTACCGTCAAAGCAAAAATGCCGCAAAAAAATCTCAGGAATGATTATTGAGGCATTTTGCGGGCAAAAATATCATTGCAGAGCAAAAGCGTCTTTTGCGCGCGGCTTTGATACTTAAAGCAGGTACGGAGTGCATAAATCATGAGCGTAAACAGAGGAGATATTTATTATGCCGATCTGAGTCCCGTCATCGGCTCGGAGCAAGGAGGAATACGCCCTGTACTGATCGTGCAGAACGACGTGGGCAACAAATACAGTCCGACTGTTATCGCGGCAGCGATAACAAGTCGGAAGGACAAAACGAAGCTGCCTACTCACATTGAGCTTAATGCCGATTCAACCGGGCTCCAAAGGGATTCCATTGTGCTGCTCGAGCAGATACGCACGCTGGATAAGCGCAGGCTGAAGGAGCATATGGGAAGGCTGGATGAAAACTCCATGCGCGAGGTAAACGCGGCGCTTTCCATCAGCTTCGGGCTGTGACCGCGGGGATCAATAGGATAATAATTCGGACAGGACTGTCGGCTTTTGCGGCGGTCCTGTTTTTTGCGTGCATATACTGCTTTATTCCGCAAAACAGAAATGAGGATAATTTATATTGACTTTTTTCGTATATATTATATAATAAAAATATACACTTTTTGCATAAAACAGGGGGTTTGTATTGTGGAAAGAGAAAAATTCAGATCGAGGCTCGGATTCCTGCTTGTCAGCGCGGGCTGCGCCATAGGCATAGGCAACGTATGGAAGTTTCCGTATATTGCCGGAGAAAACGGAGGCGGTGTTTTCGTCCTCATCTATCTGATATTTCTGGTCATCATGGGCATTCCGGTGCTGACCATGGAGCTTGCCATGGGTCGCGCGAGCCGTCAGAGCGCCGTGCTTGCATACAAGAAGCTGGAGCCGAAAAATAGCAAATGGCACATTCACGGCTGGGTAAGCATTGCTGGCTGCTATCTTCTCATGATGTACTACACGACCGTTTCCGGCTGGATGGTCGATTACTGCTATAAATTTGCTGTCGGTCAGTTTGAGGGAGTCAGCCCGGAGGCGTCCGATTCGGTGTTCACGAATATGCTCAAAGACCCGGTTGAGCTGCTTATTTTCATGGGAATAACCGTTGTTCTGGGTTTCCTCGTTTGCAGCGGCGGTGTCAAAAAGGGCGTCGAGAGAATCACGAAGATCATGATGATCTGCCTGCTCGTGCTCATCGTTGTGCTTGCGGTACACAGCCTGACCCTCAAGGGCGCAGGCGACGGCCTGAAATTCTATCTGCTGCCCGACTTCTCCAGAGCAAGCGCGGCCGGATGGGGCAATGTAATAAGCGCCGCGATGAATCAGGCCTTCTTCACGCTGAGTCTCGGCATCGCCGCAATGGAGATATTCGGCAGCTATATGTCCAAGGATAACACTCTCGTCAGCGAATCGGTCAGGATAACCGGACTGGATACCTTTGTCGCCATAATGAGCGGTCTGATTATTTTCCCTGCATGCTTCAGCTACGGCGTTGAACCGGGTCAGGGTCCTGCACTGATCTTTATGACTCTGCCGAGGATATTCATAAATATGCCGCTCGGAAGGGTTTGGGGCACGCTGTTCTTCCTCTTTATGAGCTTCGCAAGCCTTTCGACCGTCACGGCGGTCTTTGAGAATATTATTTCCAGCAGCATAGACAATTTCAAGTGGACGAGAAGAAAATCGGTGCTCATCAATTTCGTCGTGCTGTTTGTTCTCAGCATTCCCTGTCTGCTCGGCTACAATCTTCTCAGCGATGTACATCTTATTGCCGGAAAAGATATACTTGACACCGAAGATTTCATCGTCAGCAATATTCTTCTTCCGCTCGGCTCGCTGATATATGTTGTATTCTGCACGACGAAATTCGGCTGGGGCTTCGACAAGTATGCCGAGGAGGTCAACACCGGCAAGGGCATAAAGCTGTGGAGGGGACTCAAATACTATTTCAAATTTGTGCTGCCCATTATTATCCTTGTCATACTGGTCAACGGATTCATCGGCAAGTAAAGATATTTATATTGCACATAGGCAAAGACTCCTTCGGCGCGGACCGGAGGAGTCTTTTTTCACGCTGTCGCAAAAGGCAAAAAAATCTCCGCTTAATAACCGGCGCGGCTGCCGGTCAAAAAACGGAGAAGCTGTCAATTGTTGTATTGCTATCCTTCTATCTGCGCCTTGACTACGCTCTCGCCGCAGTAGATCTGTCTGAGCTTGGGCTTTTCTATCTTGCCGGTGGGATTGCGAGGCACGTCGGCGAAGATTATTTTCCTCGGGCGCTTGTAGCGCGGCAGCTCCTTGCAGAACTGATTTATGTCCTCCTCCGTGCACTTAACGCCGGGCTTGAGCTGGATTATTGCCGCAGAAATTTCGCCCAGTCTGTGATCAGGCAGGCCGATTACGGCAACATCCTTTATGGCGTCGTTCTTGCGCAGGAAGTCTTCGATCTGTACCGGATAAATGTTTTCGCCGCCGGTGATTATAACGTCCTTTTTGCGGTCGACAAGGAATATAAAGCCGTCCTTATCCATCATGGCCATATCTCCGGTGTAAAGCCAACCGTTGTCCAGCACAGCGGCTGTTGCCTCGGGATCGTTGTAATAGCACTTCATAACGCCCGGACCGCAAACCGCGAGCTCGCCGACCTCGCCCTGCTTGACGTCGTTGCGGTCGGAATCGACTATCCTGACCTTCCAGTTGTAGCCGGGAATGCCGATGGCGCCGACCTTATGTATATTCTCGACTCCCAGATGGACGCAGCCCGGACCGGTCGATTCGCTCAGGCCGTAGTTTGTGTCATACTGATGATTGGGGAAATGCTGTTTCCAGCGCTTTATCAGCGAAGGCGGAACCGGCTGTGCGCCGATATGCATGAGACGCCATGCGCTCAGATCGTAATCCTTGAGATTAATCGCGCCGCTGTCAATGGCGTCAAGAATATCCTGCGCCCACGGCACGAGCAGCCAGACAATGGTCGCCTTTTCGTCGGAGGCGGTCTTTATTATCCATTCGGGTTTTATTCCCTTCAAAAGAACGCTCTTCGCGCCAACCAGAAAACTGCCGAACCAGTGCATTTTAGCTCCGGTATGATAGAGAGGAGGTATGCAGAGGAAGACGTCGTCCTTGGTCTGTCCGTGGTGCTTGTTTTCGGTGACGCACGCGCTGTATATGGCCGCGTGGTTGTGAAGGATAGCCTTGGGGAAACCGGTTGTGCCGGAAGAAAAATAAATCGCCGCGTCGTCTTCGTCGGTTATTTCGATGTTGGGAGAATCGCTCGGCTGAGCTTTTGTCAGCTCGGTGTAATTGAGCGCGTAGTCGGGGCAAACGTCGCCGTAATAGTAAATATCCTTTACAGTTTTGAAATCGTTGCGTACCGCGTCGACACGGTCCAAAAATTCCACGCCGAAAATGAGAGCGTTAGACTCGGACAGATCGAGGCAGTATTTTATTTCATCGGCGGCATACCTGAAATTAAGAGGCACGGCGAGCGCGCCGGTTTTCATAATGCCGAAATATATGGGAAGCCATTCCATGCAATTCATCAGCAGTATGGCGACCTTATCGCCTTTTTTGATTCCGCGGCTGATGAGCAGGTTTGCAAAACGGTTGGCCTTTTCGTCAAACTGTTTCCACGTTATTTCCTGTCTGTAAATCTGACCGTTGCCCGTCTCGACAAGTTCATATTCACGCCATGAGGAAGGCTTTGTATCCGATTTGGGTACTATTTCCACGAGGGCTGTATCATCGGCATAGAGTCGGGCGTTTTTTTCTAAAATCTGCGTAATAGGCATTTTATAATTTTTCCTTTCGGTGCTTTAAAGCAATGTGGGTTTAAAGCAATGTGCTGATAAATATTATAACCTATTTTTTTGGGTATAGCAAGTGCTTTTTTCGGTTAAAATGCGATTTGCGCGCAATATGTATTGTGTCTTTCCGGTATTTTGCCTTGACAAAGGTACTATAATAGGATTAACGGAAAAAACAAAGGGAAACAGGGGACGGTAAAATGAAGCTGATGTTTGCAAGCGATATCCACGGCAGCGCCGCGTATTGTGAAAAGGCTCTGCAAAAATTCAACGAAGAAAAGGCGGACAGGTTGATTTTGCTCGGCGATATTCTGTATCACGGACCGAGAAACCCTTTGCCGGAGCAGTATGATCCGCAGGCGGTCGCGCGCATGCTCAACGGAATAAAGGAGCGCATACTCTGTGTACGCGGCAACTGCGACAGCGAGGTCGATCAGATGATGCTGGATTTCCCCATAATGGCAGACTGCGCTTTGCTGTTCCTTGACGGAAAAACGGTATTTGTTACCCACGGACATGTTTACAACGAACAAAAACCGCCAAAGCTCGGCGCAGGCAATATCGTCATACACGGACACACCCATGTTTCCGGGATATGGCAAAACGGCGGACTGATGTACATTAATCCCGGCTCGGTCGCGCTGCCAAAGGAAAACACACCGCACAGCTATATGATATATGAGGACGGCGCGTTCAAAATAAGGGACTTTGAGGGAAAAACGCTCTGCCGCGTAAAATCCGGCGAGCGCATGAATTGACCGTTTGACAGCCCTGCCGCAGTTTCACGGCAGAGCCTATCCGATAATACTAATATCCGTTATCTATCATTTCATAAAGGCACTCTATTGCGTCGCCCAGCGAGCCCAATTCGTCTATCAGGCCCTCCTTTACCGCCTGCGCGCCGCTGAGCACCGTGCCCATATCCATGGTCAGCTCGCCGGTGTTCAGCATCAGCTCGGTGAGCTTTTTCTGAGATATGCCGGAATTGTCCGAAATAAATCCGGTTATGCGCTCCTGCATGCGCTGAAAATAGGTAAGCGTCTGAGGTACTCCCAGTACTATGCCGCTCATGCGCACGGGATGTATCGTCATTGAGGCTGTGGGAGCGATGAAGCTCCTTTTTGACGAAACGGCAAGCGGTACCCCGATAGAATGACCTCCGCCGAGAACAAGGGATACCGTCGGCTTTCTCATGCCGGCTATAAGCTCGGCAAGCGCAAGTCCCGCCTCGATATCTCCGCCTGCCGTGTTGAGTATGACGAGCAGCCCTTCAATTTCGGGATTTTCCTCGATAGCGACGATCTGTGGTATCATGTGCTCGTATTTTGTCGTTTTGTTATGCGGCGGAAGCTCATAGTGTCCTTCGATCTGCCCGATTATTGTCAGGCAGTGTATGCACCTTTTGCCTCTTGTTGTGACCGAGCCGCTGCTCTCTATCTGTTCGCGCTCATCGCCGTCGGGTATTGTGTCGTCCCTGTCTGATTCTTCGCCGGCAGGGATTTCGCTGTCGGGCGATACAAAAACATCCGGGGCGGAATGCATGGGAAGCGATTCGCCGGTAAAATGTTTCTCGCTGCCGGAGCTGTCTTTGATGTTTGCCTTTGATGCTTTGCGCTTTTTGCCGGACATGGTATTATCTCCTCATTCTATAAACACTATTTTGCATATATTATCCGGATTTTCACCGAATTATGCATGCGTCAGACGCAAAAAAGGGTAAAATAAAAAACATTTCTGCATAATATTAATTATTTCCTTAAATATATGCATTTTTACTATTGCTTTTTTATTCCATAAAGCTTATAATTAAAACTAATCATGAGGTGGATCAACATAGCTTTTTGTCTGTTTCATTCCGCTGTCATGGTATATTATTTTATTTTTTCATTTAAGGAAAGGGTAATAGTTATGAAAAAGATAATCGCGCTTGTTCTTGCGGTAGTAATGATGGCCGCTCTGGTTGCCGGCTGCGGCGGCGGATCCAAGAAGACGCTTACAATGGCAACCAATGCTGAATTTCCTCCCTATGAGTATCATGAGGGCGACAAGATCGTCGGAATCGACGCTGAGGTCGCGGCTCTCATCGCTCAGGAGCTCGGCATGGAGCTTGAAATAGTTGACACAGATTTTGACTCCATTATCCCCGGCGTTTCCGGCGGCAAATTCGACATGGGCATGGCCGGCATGACTGTCACCGAGGATCGTCTCAAGAGCATCAACTTTACCGATTCTTATGCAACCGGCGTTCAGGTTGTTATCGTTAAAGAGGGTTCTCCGATAACAACAGTTGACGATCTCTTTGCAAACGGCGCAAACAATACCGTTGGCGTTCAGACGGCGACAACCGGCGATATCTATGCCTCCGGCGACATCGAGGAAAAGGGCTATGGCACGATCAACCGCTATCCCAAGGGCGCTGACGCTGTTGCTGCTCTGATGGCTGACAAGATCGATTGCGTTATCATCGACAACGAGCCTGCAAAGGCATTTGTTGCTGCAAACACCGGCCTTAAGATCCTTGACACCGCTTATGCCGAGGAAGATTACGCCATCTGCTATGCCAAGGGCAACGATGAGTTGGGCAAAAAGATAAACGACGCTCTCAACAAGCTCATCGGCGAGGGCAAGGTAAAGGAAATCATCGACAAGTACATCAAGGCTGAGTAATTGCAGTAGGAAAAACACATACAATTTCAAGATACGGGCGGAGTTCCGCCCTATTTTGATATTTGAGCTTTTGTCGGCCTTTGTTTTGAGGCTATGTCGTATACAATTCCGGTTGGTATTGATTGAGGTGAGAAGATGGGTCAGTTTTTTGAAAACCTGAAGGATACCTTCGTGCTGAACTTCATCCAGGAGGACAGATGGAAGTTTGTCACAGAGGGTATAAAGACGACGCTGATAGTTACACTCTGCGCCATTGTAATAGGCGTAATAATCGGCATAATCGTCGCTTCGGTGCGCTCGACATATGAGAAAAACAAGGAAGAATACGCAAAACGCGGCGGCTTCGGCGTCTTTCTGCTCAAGGTCGTCAACGGAATCTGCAAGGTCTATCTGACGGTGATAAGAGGAACGCCAATGGTCGTCCAGCTTCTTATCATGTACTATGTTGTGTTTGTTTCTGCGAAAAACGGCGTGCCTGTCGCAATCGCCGCATTCGGTATAAACTCCGGCGCGTATGTTGCTGAGATCTTCCGCGGTGGTATAATGTCCATTGATCACGGCCAGTTCGAAGCGGGACGAAGCCTCGGTCTGAACTATTTCCAGACCATGGTGCACATCATCATTCCGCAGGTCATCAAAAATGTTCTTCCCGCGCTGTGCAACGAGTTTATCGCCCTGCTGAAGGAAACCTCTGTCTGCGGCTATATCGCGATACAGGATCTTACAAAAGGTATTTATATCATTATCGGTCGCACATACTCCTACTATATGCCGCTGCTTGTTCTTGCGGCCATATATCTGATCATGGTAATGCTGCTGACATGGCTTGTCGGCAAGCTGGAAAGGAGGCTGCGCAGCAGTGAGCGTTAACACAAAAGGACTCATTGTCACCGAGGATCTGAAAAAGTATTACAGGAACGGAGAGATAAAGGCTCTCGACGGAATCAACATCGAGATAGATAAGGGCGAGGTCGTCGTTATTGTCGGTCCTTCAGGAAGCGGAAAATCGACCTTTCTCCGCAGTCTGAATCTGCTCGAGATTCCGACAAGCGGCAAGATCTTCTTTGAGGGCGTGGACATCACCGACCCCAAGACCGATATCAACATGCACCGCCGCAAGATGGGAATGGTTTTCCAGCATTTTAATCTTTTTCCCCATCTGTCGGTTATGGGCAATATAACACTTGCGCCGATAAAGCACAAGATACAATCCAAGGACGAGGCCAGAGAAAACGCTTTGCGTCTGCTCAAGAGGGTAGGACTTCTTGAAAAAGCGGAAGCATATCCGTCGCAGCTCTCCGGTGGTCAGCGCCAGAGAATTGCCATCGTCCGTGCGCTTGCAATGAATCCCGACGTAATGCTGTTCGACGAACCGACGAGCGCGCTTGACCCGGAAATGGTCGGCGAGGTTCTGGAAGTCATGAAGGAGCTGGCTCACGAAGGAATGACCATGGCGGTCGTCACTCATGAAATGGGCTTTGCCCGCGAGGTTGCCACAAGAGCGATCTTTATGGACGAGGGCCGTATCCTTGAGCAGAATACGCCGCAGGAACTGTTTTCCAATCCTCAGCACCCCAGACTAAAGGATTTTTTGTCAAAGGTGCTTTAATATCAGAATCTGATAAAAACCCGGCGCGGACTGAAACCGCGTCGGGTTTTGCTGTTCCGAACGGGAAACGGCAGTCGAAAGCCGGCTCGGTTCAAAGCCACCCAGCAAAAAACTCAACCCATGCCGATTCAGGCCCGGGCGCGTATGCCGGAAGCGGAAACCGCCGTTATTATCGGAAGCAGCTTTTTGGAAAAGCCGAAAATCCCGCGCTTTCGGTCAAAATGATCGAAGGAGCGGATGATTTTTGTCAGTCTGCTGTAAAAACACCTTATTTTTTTGTTAAAAAGGTATTGACAAGTTAGCCAAAGGTAACTATAATAATATGTGGTTAGCGGAAGCTAACACAATTTGAGCTTTGGCAGACCCACAGTATACAAAGAGTACTGACGGCAGATCAAAAAAGGGGAGGATGGTTTATGATGCCTCTTACATTTGCCTCGGAAGGCGAGGACAATATCATAAAAAAGGTCGGCGGTAAGCCGGAGGTAAAAAAGCATCTGGAAAATCTCGGCTTTGTTGTCGGAGGAAATGTTAAGGTAATATCAAAACTCGGCGGAAATGTAATAGTCAGCGTCAAGGAGTCCAGAATTGCGATAAGCGGCGAAATGGCGCAAAAAATAATGATATAACAAAGCGCGGGAGCGCTTGAATCATGTTTATTCTGCAGAGCCATTCTGCTGAACCGAGCATATATTAAACAGCAAGGAGGAGCTTTATGAAGACATTAAGAACGGCAGGCATCGGCGACACCGTAAGGGTTGTAAAGCTGCACGGCGAGGGAGCAGTCAAACGCAGGATCATGGATATGGGAATCACGAGAAACATTGAGATTTATGTTCGCAAGGTCGCGCCTCTCGGAGATCCTATCGAAATAACGGTGCGCGGGTATGAGCTTTCTCTGCGCAAAGCCGACGCGGAAATGATCGAAATCGAATAGTTTTCCATCCCGGGCGGAAGCCTTATTTTAATAACGCCAGGTTAGCCTTTGCTAATCCTGCGAAGAAAGGAACAGTACCATGAATTTGAGAATAGCACTTGCCGGCAATCCAAACAGCGGCAAAACCACGCTGTTCAATGCTCTCACCGGCTCAAATCAGTTTGTCGGAAACTGGCCGGGAGTTACCGTTGAGAAAAAAGAGGGCAAACTGAAAAAACGCGACGGAGTCACCGTTACCGACCTTCCGGGCATCTACTCGCTGTCGCCCTACACCCTTGAGGAGGTTGTTGCGAGGAATTACCTTATATCCGAGCGACCCGATGCGATACTCAACATAATCGACGGCACAAATCTGGAGAGAAACCTCTATCTGACTACTCAGCTTACCGAACTGGGTATTCCGGTAGTAATCGCCATAAATATGATGGACATCATCAGAAAAAACGGCGACCGTCTTGATACGAAGGAGCTCAGCCGCCGGCTGGGCTGCAAAATAGTTGAAATATCCGCTCTCAAGGGAACGGGCGTTACGGAAGCTGCCGAAGCGGCGATAGAGGCGGCGCAAAACGGTAAAACGGTGCCGCAGCATACCTTCTCCGGTCCGGTAGAGCATGCGCTCGCCCATATCGAAGAGGCTGCCGTTCACGGCCTGCCCGAGGAGCAGCAGCGCTGGTATGCAATCAAGATCTTTGAGCGCGACGACAAAGCGCTTGAGCAGCTCAATATTCCGGCCGATACGCTGGCGCACATAGAAAAGGATATAGCCGCGGCGGAGGAAGAGCTGGACGACGACGCCGAATCCATTATCACGAATGAAAGATATATTTACATAGCCGATATACTGAAGTCGTGCTATAAAAAGAAAGACGCCGGAAGGCTTACCACATCGGACAGGATAGACAGGGTGGTCACCAACCGCTGGCTCGGTCTTCCGATATTCATTGCGGTGATGTTCCTCGTTTACTATATCTCAATGGTCACCGTCGGTTCTGCTGCGACCGATTGGGCAAACGACGGACTTTTCGGCGACGGCTGGCATCTTTTCGGAATAGGCTCAAAAGCCGCCGAAGAAGCCGGAGAGGAATTTGCAGCCGCATACAACGCGGTCGACGCCTATCTCGGACTTGATACCGAAGCTGAGGATTTCAACGGAGAAGCGGCTATGGCCGAAATGAAGGCGTTCACATCGGACGAGGCGTCCGTGAAATATACCCTTGAGGATGAAGAAACTCTGGAAAACTACGATATTGATGTTTTCTTCGACGCGGTTCCCGAGGGCGCGGATGAAGAGAAGGTTAACGCCCTGTCTTACACAGACGCTGTCAGATATTTTGAGGAAAAGGGAGATTTTGAAGAGCCCGACCCCGCCGATTACGGCGTTTGGGTGCCAGGCGTCCCGGTCATCATCGAGAGAGGCCTCGATGCCGCCGGCGCAGCCGACTGGCTTAAAGGTCTTATCCTTGATGGTATTGTTGCCGGCGTCGGCGCGGTTCTCGGTTTTGTTCCACAGATGCTGGTGCTGTTCCTGCTGCTGGCTATTCTTGAATCCTGCGGATACATGGCCCGTATTGCGTTCGTTCTTGACAGGATCTTCCGCCGCTTCGGACTTTCGGGCAAATCCTTTATCCCCATCCTTATAGGTACAGGATGCGGCATTCCCGGAATCATGGCGTCGCGTACCATTGAAAACGAGCGCGACCGCCGCATGACCATCATGACCACGACATTCATTCCCTGCGGAGCAAAGGTTCCGTTCATCGCAATGATCGCCGGCGCCATCTTCGGCGGCTCTCCGTGGATTTCCACCTCGGCATATTTCCTCGGCATGGCTGCTATCATCTGTTCCGGCATCATTCTGAAGAAAACAAGGATGTTTGCCGGCGATCCGGCTCCTTTCGTTATGGAGCTTCCCGCATACCATCTTCCGACAGTAGGCAACGTGCTCCGTTCCATGTGGGAGCGCGGCTGGTCCTTCATCAAGAAGGCCGGCACAATAATTCTTTTGTCAACCATTGCGGTCTGGTTCCTTTCCTTCTTCGGATTTACGTCAGAAGGTTTCAGAATGCTCGGAGAGGACGAGATCGACCAAAGCATACTCGCCTCAATAGGCAGCGCCATCGCATGGATATTCACTCCGCTCGGCTGGGGCAACTGGCAGGCGACGGTTGCGTCCATCACGGGACTTGTCGCAAAGGAAAATATCGTCGGCACAATGGGTATTCTTTATTCCGGCGGCGACGCTACGGTTTATCAGAATGTCGCGGCGGCCTTCGGGAACGGCATCGCAGGGTATTCATTCCTTGCATTCAATCTGCTTTGCGCGCCTTGCTTTGCCGCCATCGGCGCCATCAAGCGCGAGATGAACAGCGCTAAATGGACATGGTTCGCAATAGCCTATCAGTGCGGCTTTGCCTATCTGGTTGGACTTGTTATCTACAACGTCGGCAGACTCTTCCTCGGGGGACTGGGCGTGTGGAACATTGTCGGCGCGGTCATAGCTCTGGCCATCATCGCCTGCTTCATATTCCTGCTGCTCCGACCCTATAAAGAAGCCACAAAACTCACCAAAAACGTCAGAATAACCAAGGCAAAGGCCGCGAAGTAACGACGCTGTTAAACAAAATCGAATGAAAGGAGCGGGCAAAAATGCTTTCATGGTTAACGGCAAACCTTTGGACCATAGTGATCAGTCTTGCGCTGCTCGCAGCAATCGCCGCAATAGTTATAAAGCTCGTCGGGGATAAGCGCAAGGGTCGCTCCTCATGCAGCCATGGCTGCGCGAACTGCGCCATGCACGATCAGTGCCACGGCGGCAAATCGCCGGCCGGCCGATTAAACCGATAAACTAATCCCGGGGAAAGCGGATCGCTTTTCGCTTTCCCCGAGCTTTTAACGACGGGTTAGCATGTGCCAACCTTAACACCGATACGGCAAAAAGCTTTTAGCTTTGAGCAGGAAACAGAAAAGAGGTGCTTTATTGAGCGTGGTAATAGTCGGCGGGAACGACCGCATGGTAAGAAGATACAAGGAGATCTGCGAGCAATACAAATGTCGCGCCAAGGTTTTTACCCAGATGAGCGACGGGATCGTCAACAAGATAGGAAGCCCCGATCTGCTGGTGCTGTTTACCGGCACGACCTCGCACAAGATGATAGGATATGCGCTTAACGCGACAAAGGGACTGAATACCATAGTTGCGCGCTCTCATTCGAGTTCCGCTGCGGCGCTCAAGAGCATTCTGCAAATCCACGCGAAGATGTGATACGCACAGTCAAATCAAAGCCTTCTTCATCTCTGAGCGGGATTTCAATCCGTTTGACTCCTTTCTCCTTCCTCAACACCTTGCTTACAACCGCTCACGAGACAGCCATAAGGCAAAAACCGCACGGTCTCATAAGACCGTGTGGTTTTCTGCGGAAAAAGGAGAAAAATCCGGCAAAACGGGTTACAGGGTATAGCAGAGAATGATACGATCGGTATTCTTTGCGTTTTGAGGTTGAGGAAAACCGTTAAACATTTTAAATCTTTCCGAGCCTTTTTCCGTCCCGGCCTTCCGGTCCGATGCGCCCTTTTTCGTTCCGTTTCGACCATTTTAATCAAAATTCATTTGCAACAACCAATTCTATGTGATATACTAATCTCATAAAAATGACTATTGAGCGAGGTGTTTTTATTGGCACAGGTTCTTGATTATACATGCCCGAGCTGCGGCGGCGCCATCACATTCGACAGCACGCTGCAAAAAATGAAATGTCCCTACTGTGAATCGGAATTTGACGTCAGTCAGATGCAAAACGGCGCGGGGACTGCTGCACAGGAAAACAGCGCGTCCAATCAGCCGGACGATATGGCGTGGAACATAAATCCCGGCGGTCAGTGGCGCCCGGGCGAAACCGACGGCATTGCCGAATATGTCTGCAAAACCTGCGGCGGCACAATAACCGGCGACTATAATCTTGCCGCGACGAGCTGTCCCTATTGCGGAAATCCTGTCGTAATGACCGGCAATCTCTCGGGAACGCTCAGGCCCGACCTGATAATACCATTCAAGCTGGACAAAAATGCTGCTAAGGCTGCGCTCAAAAAGCATGTTTCCAGCAGAAAACTGGTGCCCAAAATATTTAAAAACGACCAGCACATAGACGAGATAAAGGGAATTTACGTTCCTTTCTGGCTGTTCGACGCTGACGCGCACGCCGACATCGACTACAACGCCACAAAGGTCCGTGCTTGGAGCGATTCAAAATATAACTATGCGGAAACCAGCTTCTTTAAAGTTTACCGAAGCGGTGGAGTGACCTTTACGGCGGTGCCGGTTGACGGTTCGTCCAAGATGGAGGATTCGCTCATGGAATCCATCGAGCCTTTTAATCTCAATGAGGCGGTGGATTTCAACACGGCATATCTCGCCGGATACCTGGCGGACAAATATGACGTGTCCGCCGACGCCAGCATTGAGCGAGCCAATTCCAGAGTAAAGAAAAGCGTGGAAAGCATGTTCGCAAGCACTGTGAAGGGCTATTCCACTGTCAGCGCGTCTTCGAGCAGCATAAAGCTCAACAACGCCCAGGCAAGATATGCCCTTTACCCCGTGTGGATACTCAACACTACATGGAAGGACAAAAGGTACACATTTGCAATGAACGGACAGACCGGAAAGCTTGTCGGCGAGGTCCCGCTCGACAGAGGCTCCTACCGCAAGTGGTTTGCCCTGCTTGCGCCGCTGCTTTGCGCCTCGTTTTACGGAATAGTATTTCTGCTGCACAATTTCCTCGGCCTGCTGTGATGCAGCGCGGATAAACCGACCAAATAAATTATACGGAGACTGAAATGAAGAAACGTATTATTTCCGTGATACTCTCCCTCGTCGTGGCCTTTGGGTCGGCTGCGGCAGTCTTCGCCTCAAACGGCGAGTATATATACGATCCGAACAATATGATTTCCTCGCGCAGCAGCACCGAGATCGATGAAACTGCGCAGCTTATCAGCGAGAATTACGGCATATCGGCATATTTTGCTCTTGATGAATCGAGAACCGACAGCGACATTCTGGAATGGGCAAAGCAGCTTCATGAGGAGCACGCGCTCGAATCCGACTCCATAATGCTGACGATCGATGACGATGAATACTGTTTCTACCGCACAGGCAAGGCGGAGGAAATATTTACGCAGCAAGACAGAAACGTGATGTGGAGCGCGTACAGAGACTCCAAAACATATGCCGACGGAGCAAAGGCATATTATGAAAAGCTCGACGGCATACTGTCGGAACGCCTCGGGGGGAATGAAACTCCGGAAGCTTCCTCTCAGCCGGAACCTGTTTCGCAGCAGGATCCCGCAGTTGCCGTTCCGAACGGCGGCAGCGTCGCTCTCGCCGTAAGACGGCTTAACGACGACGCTTCGCTCCTTGATTCTTACGAACGCAGCTCGCTTCTTGCCAAGCTTGACGAGATAAGCGAGCGTCAGGAGATGGATATAGTCATCGTAACGACCGATTCAACCGGCGACAAGACCCCGACGGAATACGCTGATGATTATTATGATTACAACGGCTTCGGATTCGGAGAAGACAAGGACGGAATCCTGCTGCTTTTGAGCATGGATGAGCGCGACTGGGCTATTTCCACAACCGGAGAGGCAATACAGGTATTTACAGACGCCGACCAGCAGGATATTGTTGACAGAATCCTTCCAGATCTTTCCGGAGGAGACTATTACGCCGCGTTCGATCAATTTGCCGACATCTGTGACGAGCATATAACCGAGAGCAAAAACGCGCTGTCATACGATCCCAAAGACGTAACTACGATATTCCCCGAGCTCAGCCGCGTCAATGACGGCGCTTCCCTGCTCAGCGAGGGTGACCGTTTAAAGCTCCTGGCCAAGCTCAACGAGATAAGCGAGCGCCAGAAGATGGATATAGTCATCGTCACGATGGATTCCATCAGCCCGAGAACCCCGACGGAATTTGCCGATGACTTCTACGATTACAACGGCTTCGGTTTCGGAGAAAACAAGGACGGCATCCTTTTGCTCCTGAGTATGGCCGAGCGTGATTGGGCTATCTCAACGACGGGCGCCGGAATACCTTACTTCACCGACGCCGGACAGAAATATATAACCGATAAAATTGTCCCTCACCTCAGCGACGGCGATTACTATAAGGCATTCGACCGGTTCGGCGATCTTTGCGACCAGTTTATTACCGAGGCCAAGAAGGGTACTCCATACGACGTCGGACACATGCCGCTGACCCTTCCGGGATTTTTGGGAACAGCTCTTGCAATAGGTTTAGGCGTATTTCTTACATATATAATCCTGGAATCCATAAAAGGAAATCTTAACACGGTTTCTCCAAAGAAGGAAGCCGGACAGTATGTTGTCGGCGGAAGCATGCATATTGATGACGGCAGGGAAGTTTTCCTGCGCACCAGTATGACGCGCACGCTCATTCCGACCAGCGATTCATCCTCAAGAGGAGGAGGCGGCGGAGGAGGCAGCAGTACCCATTTCGGCTCCTCCGGAACGAGCCACGGCGGTTCAAGCGGCAAATTCTGATAAAATCAGACCGATATGTTTCATCAAAAAACTGCGCAGTCGGGTAAATCCGACTGCGCAGTTTACTATTTTATTTTTTGCAGAACGATCAGAAATCAATGCCCTTTTCGATAAATTCAACAAGTTCGTCTATCTTGATTCTTTCCTGCTCCATTGTGTCCCTGAAACGGACGGTCACGCAGCCGTCCTCGACAGAATCGAAGTCGTAGGTTACGCAGAAGGGGGTGCCGATTTCATCCTGACGGCGGTAACGCTTGCCGATGGAGCCGGCGTCGTCGTATTCGACGATAAAGTGCTTTGATAAGGTCTCATAAACCTTTTCGGCGCCTTCATTCAGCTTCTTGGAGAGCGGCAAAACGGCCGCCTTGATGGGCGCTAAGAAGGGATGCAGGTGCAGCACCGTGCGGACGTCGTTCTTTTCGGCGTCAACGATCTCCTCGTCGTATGCGTCGCAGAGGAATGCCAAAGCGACGCGGTCGGCGCCGAGAGACGGCTCGATGACATAGGGGATATAGCGTTCGTTTGTTGTGGGATCGAAGTATTCGAGGCTCTTGCCCGAATGGTTCTGATGCTGGGTAAGGTCAAAGCTGGTGCGGTCAGCGATGCCCCAAAGCTCGCCCCAGCCGAAGGGGAACAGGAACTCAATATCGGTTGTTGCGTTGGAATAGTGGGAAAGCTCTTCCTTTTCATGATCGCGCAGCTTGAGGTTTTCATCCTTTATGCCGAGAGACAGCAGGAATTTATGACAGTAATCCTTCCAGAAGGCAAACCATTCAAGATCGGTGCCGGGCTGGCAGAAGAATTCGCACTCCATCTGCTCAAACTCTCTCGTGCGGAAAACAAAATTGCCGGGGGTTATTTCGTTGCGGAAGGATTTACCTATCTGGCATACGCCGAAGGGAACCTTCCGGCGCGTTGTGCGCTGGATGTTGGCGAAGTTGACAAAAATGCCCTGAGCCGTTTCCGGACGCAAATAGAGCTCGTTCTTGCTGTCTTCGGTGACGCCCTGGAAGGTCTTGAACATAAGATTGAATTTTCTGATATCGGTAAAATCGCTGGCTCCGCAGTCGGGGCAGACGATATTGTTATCCCTGATATACTGGCTCATCTGCTCAAAGCTCCAGCCGGCAGGATTAACGCCTGTGTCCTCGATGAGTTTGTCGGCTCTGTGACGGGTCTTGCAGGCCTTGCAGTCCATAAGAGGATCGGAGAAACCGCCGACATGACCGGAAGCCACCCATACCTGCGGGTTCATCAGGATGGCACTGTCCAGACCAACATTATACTTTGATTCCTGGACGAACTTTTTCCACCACGCCTTTTTGACATTGTTCTTGAATTCAACGCCGAGAGGACCGTAATCCCATGTGTTGGAAAGGCCGCCGTAAATCTCCGAGCCGGAATAAACAAAACCCCTGCCTTTGCAGAGAGCGACGATTTTTTCCATGGTTTTTTCACTGTTTGAAAGCATGACAATTCCCCTTTGCTTTTTTCTTCATCCCGGCTTCGGGATGCAATATTTTTACTTCGCGTCAAGCCTGTTAAGGCAGACGAGTATTTACAGATTAACATTATAATTGTAGTTGCTAACAGGTAAAAAGTCAATATTTATATTTGAAATTTATGCCTGCTCCGGATTTTTCACTTTCGGCACGCTTATGAAAATATCCTTTTCGATTGTTAAATAATGCATAATATTCATTTTAAAAAATTCTCTTGACTTTTCCGTTTCATATGTGCTGTTAAAAATATTGAGCCGTGGTCTTCTGTGCGGGATTTTTAACAATTTGGCAGAAAAGGCGGCTTAAACGTCCTAAAATCGTTGTCTGAATGTTGAAAACCCTGTTGAAAGTGTTGACAACACCAAATCGTGTGCAGCAGTTTTAAACGGATTGTATATTGTCTTTTTACATAAAAAGCCAAAATGACAAGAATAATAATGAATATAATTACAGTTTTTTGCCGAATAATTAATAAATATACTTTACCAATTATTTTGGTCTGAGAACATCCGGCGGAAATCCGCGGACATTTTATATAAAAACAACAAACCGGGAAAATTGCAAGAACCGTTGAAAAATCTTTTTCCCGGCCAAAAGAAAATCAATACAGAAAAAGGATATTTATACAGGCTATTCATGAATAATAAAAACACTTGACAAATCTTTTTATTGGGTTCACGTTACTATTGGTTTTTTGACATCTTTCGGCGGAGATTTGAACATTCCGGGCAAAAGGAGCCATTTATGCCGCCAAACGGAAGCTTTTAATGTTGAAAACCCTGTTGAAAGTGTTGATAACTAACCGATTTGCTCGGTGATCAATTAACGCCGAGTATAGTCATTTGGCACATTTTTATTCGCGGGTGTATATTCACTATGAATATTTATCCTGTTTTTACCGTTAAATTATGAATAATATTGCATTATAAATTCTGCTGCAAAAAAAGATTCCGACCACGATTTAAGAAAATATGGTCACTATTTCCAAAGCGGTCTTTTTGCAAATGAAAAACCGCGCGTATCTCGATGCGCGCGGTTTAAAAAGGGGATATTCCTTTTTACATCCTTTCCGGCTCGGGATAATCGACGCCGAAGGTTTCTGCGGTGACCTTTATCATTGACTGATCGAAGAGCGGCTTGTCCATATAGTCACGTTTGACCGAAACAATGGATTCGGCAGCCTCGATGCCCTCGATGACTTTGCCGAACGCGGCATACTGACCGTCGAGATGAGGCGCGTCGTCAACCATGATGAAAAACTGAGAGCCGGCGCTGTCCGGCCTGGCCGAGCGAGCCATGGAGATAACGCCCTTGGTGTGTCTCAGGTCGTTCCTGAAGCCGTTGGCGGCAAATTCGCCCTTTATTGAATAGCCCGGACCGCCGATTCCGATACCCTCGGGATCGCCGCCCTGAATCATAAAGCCGGGGATTACACGGTGGAAGATTACACCGTCATAAAAGCCTTTCTTGACGAGCGAAATGAAATTGTTGACCGTGTTGGGCGCGATTTCGGGATAAAGCTCGATTTTCATGGTACCCATGGAGGTTTCCATTGTTACAACGGGATTTTTCATTTTATTCTCCTTTATGCGGTTTACTTTTGCAATATCTGTATTATAACAGACACTTCGCACATTTTCAACCATTACGGCAAAACGCCGCGCCTTGTCTTTGCGGCATACGGTCAACGGCTATTTGGTCAGCTCGCTTCGCATTTTTTGCAAAATCGCTTTTTCGCGCCGGGAAACGCGCACCTGAGTCATGCTGAGTATTTTTCCCGTTTGAGATTGGGTCAGGCCCTTAAAATAGCGCAGCGTCAGAAGCCGTCTGTCATTTTCATCGAGCAGTCCCATAACCTGACGCAGCGCAAGGCGGTCTGATACGCTTTCCTCGCAACCGCTTTGGGCGACATCATTCTGGCCCCCGCCGTCATCCTCATCCGCCGTAAGGGAAATAAGCGGCTGCATGGAGTTTAAGGCCTCTACTATTTTAAGCTCGTCATATCCGGTTTCCGCCGCAAGCTCACCGATAGTCGGCTCGCGGCCGAGCGCCGAAGACAGCTTTTGACGGATCCTCGTTATCTTCATTGAGATTTCCTTGAGAGACCGGCTGACCTTTATCGCGCCGGTATCCCTGAAAAGGCGTCGGATCTCGCCCAGAATGACCGGGATAGCGTAGGTGGAAAAACGCAGGCCTCTGCCGTAATCAAAATTATCGGCGGCCTTTACGAGCCCTATGCAGCCTGCGCCGTAAAGCTCCTCATATTCTATGCCGCGGCCCTTATATCTCTGTGCGCACGAATGGACAAGCGCGAGGTTGTCACAGACAAGCCCTTCCCTGGAAGGCGCGTCGGATGATATGCCGCCCCGGTCCTTTTCGTCCAGATCCCGCGGAGCTTTGGCAGCGTTATCGTTCATCCGGATTTCCCTCATCGGCGCGCCGAAGTATTTTTGTCATTGAAACGGTGGTGCCTTCGGACGGCCCGGATTTGACCTTGACCGAATCCATAAAGCTCTGCATCACGGAAAACCCCAGCCCCGAGCGGTCGTCGCCTCCGGTCGTGAACAGCGGCTCCATCGCCTTGTCTATGTCGTCAATGCCGCAGCCCTTATCCTTTATTTTAACTGTTATTCTGTCCGGATAGAGCAGCGACTCTATGTAAATCAGCCCGCCGCGGCCTTTATATGCATGGATTATGCAGTTGGTGACAGCTTCGGAGACAGCCGTCCTGATATCGGCTATTTCGTCTATGCGCGGATCGAGCTGGGAAGCAAAAGCCGACACGCACAGGCGCGCAAGCCCTTCATTTGCCGACACGGCGGGAATGGTCATCTTCATTTTATTGATACTTTTCATCTTTATTGTTCCTTTCGGTCTTGCTCACCCTTGTCGGCTGCCTTCGCCCTGTCCAGACCCTTGACGATCTTGCTGACGCCGGACAGTTTCATTACCTTCTCGATATACGGCGGCATACGGACTATTTCAATTATGCCGCCGTATCTGCTGAGCGTTTTGTACCGCCCCATAATGAGTCCTATTCCGGAGGAATCCATAAAGGTCACGTTTTCAAAATCAAAAATAACCTTGGAGGGCTTGTGGCGGTTGATGGAAATATCGACCTGTTCTCTTATATCGCGGACGGCGTGATGATCGATTTCGCCGTCAAGGCACACCGTAAGCGTACCGAGCGCATAGCATTGCGTCATGTTTTCCCTCTTTTCTGCTGCTTTAATACCTATCTCAGCCATATATACCGATAAAACCGCCGGACTTTTAAACCAAGACAGTGTTTTATATTTTATTCGGATTCACATAATATGTGCGGCGTTTTGCTTATTTCACACAGCAAAAAGCCCTGCTCTGTATTTTACTACAGAGCAGGGCTTTGTTTTTGTCATTTTAAGGCGACCGCTATAACATATCGCGGATGAAGGAATTGACCTCGCTTGCAAGATACAGCGAGCCGAAAATCAGCAGCGCGTCGCCGTCGGACATTTGCGCAAGCGCGGCTTCTATCGCTTGACGCACTTCGTCAAAGGCTGCGACAGCATTACAGTATTTTTGCGCGCAGACGGCCAGCTCCCGCGCAGACAGTGAACGCGGATTGTCCACCGGCACGGTGAAGATGCTGTGCAGCATAGGCGAAATTATTTCCAGGTTTTTCTCGAAGTCCTTGTCGCGCAGCATTCCGGCGACGCCAAAGACCCTTTTTCCGCTGAGCAGCCTGCCGACGGCATTTTTCAGCACCTGGGAGGCGTTTGGATTGTGCGCGCCGTCGATTATGACGAGCGGCTTTTGTGACACGATCTCCATTCTGCACGGGAAGGTTGTTCGCAGCAGACCGTGCTCTATGTTATTCTGTCCGACGGTGACCCCCTGTTTTTCGAGGGCTTTAAGCGCTTCGACGGCGGTGATGGCGTTAAGCGCCTGGTGTTCGCCCAAGAGCGAGAGATTATATATCTCATCCTTATACATAAACCGAGTGCCGGAAAAGTCGCAGCCGAGCGGCGCAAACTCGTCCAGATCGGGGATTATCAGCTCGGAGTTTTTGACGCTGCACTGGCGCTTGATTTCTTTGAGGGCTTCATCCTGCTGCTTCGGGAAGACGACGACCGGACGTCCCTCTTTTATTATTCCGCATTTCTCAAAGGCGATCTTTGTCAGAGTGTCGCCCAAAATGTCGGTGTGATCGAAATCTATCGCCATAATGACGGAGCATAGGGGAGACTTCACGACATTCGTCGAGTCCAGACGGCCGCCCAGGCCGGTTTCCAGCACGACATAATCACACTTTGCCAGGGCGAACCACAAAAAGGCTATTGCTGTAACTATCTCAAACTCGGTGGCGTATTCGCCCTCCTTCCGCTCCAGTTCATCCGCTGCTGCTCTGACGACGCTCGTCAGCGCGGCCAGAACCCCGTGCGAAACAGGGTGACCGTCTATCTGCATCCGCTCGCAGAAATCGGTGATATAGGGCGAGATGAAAAGCCCCGTACTGTGCCTTGCGGTCGACAGCACACGGGAGATCATGGCGCAGACCGAGCCCTTGCCGTTGGTACCTGCGACATGGATCACCTTCAAATTATCCTGCGGATTTCCCAGAAGCCGGCACAGCCCCTCGATTCGCGCAAGACCCTCTTTTATACCGAAGCGCAGCCTGCCGTGGATATAGCCGAGCGCTTCATCATATGTCATATTGGCCCCGTCAAGACCAAGCCGCTGTTTTATTTCGGCCAGTGAGGACAGCACCTGACCGTCATCAGACGGTCTATCAAATTCACAGGGGCAAAACAGGCAGCCTTCGCCGCTGCCTGTTTTGTTGATATTATTATTCATGGTTTATTTTATGCTTTCCTTTATCATTGCGATTTTGTCCATAAGCTGCGCCTTTATAGCTCTCTGTTTGTCCACGACGGCAGCAGGAGCCTTTTCGGTGAAGGCGGGATTGCTCAGCTTCTTTTCCACGCCCTCGAGCTCCTTTTCCGCCTTTTGCAGCTCTTTTGTGAGCCTTGCTCTTTCTGCTTCAAGGTCAACAAGCTCGCCCATGGGCAGGAATATTTTTGCGTCGTCGGTGACGACGGATACCATATCCTCATCCGGCTTTTCACCGTTGATGATGACCTCGCTTGCGCCTGCGAGGGAAACAATGAAGGGGATACCGTTTGCGAATGTGTCGGCGAATGTAGTTTCGACAAACGCCTTTGCCTTTCTGGACGGCGCGACGTTCATTTCGGCGCGGCGGTTTCTGATAGCGCGGATGACCTTGATAACTCTGTCAAGTTCGGATATTTCAACGGCATAATTGCGGCCTTCGTCATATTCCGGCCACCTGGAGATCATGATGCTTTCGCCGTCGTGCGGCAGGGTCTGCCAGATTTCCTCGGTAATGAAGGGCATGAACGGGTGCAGGAGCTTGAGCGTCTCGGAGAGGACGTATACCAGCACCTTTTTGGCGCCGAGAGCGTTGTCTTCGTTTCTTATCCTGATCTTGGCAAGCTCGATGTACCAGTCGCAGTAGACATCCCAGATGAAATCGTACAGCTTCTGCACGGCGATGCCCAGCTCGAATTTTTCAAGGTTTTCGGTGACTTCCTTTACGATGGCGTTGAATTTGCCGACGACCCACTTGTCTTCAAGCTGCAGATCCTCCGGCAGCTCAACCTTGATATCGTCGTTTTCAATGTTCATCATGACAAAGCGCGACGCGTTCCACAGCTTGTTTGCAAAGTTGCGGCTAGACGCCACCTTTTCGGGAAGATAACGCATGTCATTGCCGGGAGAGTTGCCTGTCGCCAGAGAGAAGCGCAGCGCGTCCGCGCCGAATTCGTCGATAACAACGAGCGGATCGATGCCGTTTCCGAGCGATTTGGACATCTTTCTGCCCTGAGAATCTCTAACGATACCGTGAATGAAAACCGATCTGAACGGCACGTCACCCATGTGCTCAACGCCGGAGAATATCATTCTCGCGACCCAGAAGAAGATTATATCGTAGCCGGTGACAAGAGTATCGGTCGGATAGAAATATTTAAGCTCATCGGTGTTTTCGGGCCAGCCCATTGTAGAGAACGGCCACAGCGCGGAGGAGAACCATGTATCAAGCGTGTCGGGGTCCTGCGTCAGATGCTCGCTGCCGCATTTCGGGCATTTTGCCGGAGCTTCTTTTGCGACGATGACTTCGCCGCAGTCGTCGCAGTACCACGCCGGGATTCTGTGGCCCCACCAGAGCTGACGGCTTATGCACCAGTCCTTGATGTTCTCCATCCAGTGATAGTAAATTTTATCAAAGCGTTCGGGTACGAATTTGATTTTGCCCTCTTTTACAACGTCGATAGCGGGCCCGGCAAGCGGCTTCATCTTGACAAACCACTGCTTGGATACGCGCGGCTCGACAACCGTATGGCAGCGGTAGCAGGAGCCGACATTATGCTTGAGCGGTTCGACCTTGATGAGATAACCGCCTTCCTCAAGCTCGCTGACGATGGCTTTGCGGCACTCATAGCGGTCCATACCGCAGAATTTGCCGCCGTTTTCGTTTATTCTGCCATCGTCGGTCATGACGTTGACAATGGGCAGATTATGGCGCAGACCGACCTCAAAATCGTTGGGGTCATGCGCAGGGGTTATTTTTACGACGCCGGTACCGAAATCCGGCTCAACATACTCGTCGGCAACGATGGGTATTTCCTTGTTGACTATCGGCAGGATGACCGTTTTGCCGATCAGATGTTTATAGCGCTCGTCGTCGGGATGAACGGCAACGGCGGTATCGCCCAGCATGGTTTCGGGGCGGGTCGTGGCAAGCTGAATGTCGCCCGATCCGTCGGCAATCGGGTATCTCAGGTGCCAGAAAAAGCCGTCAGACTCGGCATATTCGACCTCTGCGTCGGAAATGGAGGTCTTGCAATGGGTGCACCAGTTGATTATCCTTTCGCCGCGGTAGATGAGACCTTTTTCGTAAAGGCGCACGAATACTTCCTTGACGGCTTCGCTGCAGCCCTCGTCAAGCGTAAAGCGCTCGCGCTCCCAGTCGCAGGAGGAGCCCAGCTTCTTGAGCTGCTGTATAATGCGTCCGCCGTAGGTCTTTTTCCATTCCCACGCGCGCTCCAAAAACTTCTCGCGTCCTATATCCTCTTTGGTTATGCCCTCCTGCTTCATGGCTTCAACTATTTTGGCCTCGGTCGCTATTGAGGCATGGTCGGTGCCGGGCATCCACAGCGTGGAATAGCCCTGCATCCTGCGGAAGCGGATGAGGATATCCTGAAGGGTGTTGTCGAGCGCGTGACCCATGTGAAGCTGCCCTGTGATGTTTGGAGGAGGTATTACGATGGAGTAGGGTTTTTTGTTTTCGTCCACCTCAGCGTGGAAATAATTGCCCTCGATCCACTTATCGTAAATGCGGCCTTCGACCTCTTTTGGGTCATAGGTTTTTGGTAGCTGATTCATAAGAAAAAGACCTCCGATTTTATATATTGAAATATAGATTATTGACGTCAGGTATATCAGAATGCGCGCATTCCGACAGGGCGCCGAAGCCGGCGCTGATTATTTGCCGGGCGTTTCGCGGCCTTTTTTCAGGTTTTCTGCTTTTAGTTTTCGGCAGCTTCGCCTGAGTATTTTACCGCCAGCTCAGTGAAAAGTCCGTACAGCTCGCCCCAGACGGGCGATTTCCCGCAATCAAGATGAAAATTACCGCTCGGCCCGTTTCGCCACGATACTGTTATGCTCTGCGATTCGCCGTCCATTATATTGCCGCCGCGAGGCGTTTTTTCCTTCGCCAGAGTCGCGCCGTCGATTATTATCATAAATCTCTGCCACTCCTCCGCGGAAATCGGTACGTCCTCAAATTCGATTCGGGGCTCGTCATAGCTCGGGCTGTAGCTCGCCGAAAGGGTGATTTCCCCCTTTTTTCGGGAATTATATACCCAAAAATTATAGGTCTGCCCATAGTTCATTGAGCCGTGACCCATGGCGATATAATAAACGTCATCGGGAGAAATATCCTTTCCGATAACATATTCCCTGGAGCAGCCGGATAAAACGGCAAGAACAGACATTGTAAGCGCGAGGAACGCGGAAAAAAGCTTTTTCATGTGAGTCCCTCCTTAAAGACCGCATCCGTAATCACATAATCCGCCTTGTTCTGAAAATCCACACGGCAAGTCTTGACGCGCAGTAGGCGACAAGAGCGGATGCAAGCGTGATCATCATGGTAACCGGGGTCAATCCCATCCCGTAAAGCAAAAGACCGATATAGAACAGGCAGGCGGCGCAAAGAGCGATAAAGCAGCAATTAAGCGCGTCCCTCACCCTGACGCTGCTTTTTGAATAGGCGTGACTTTTCCGGCGCAGATAGTTTTTTTCCGGTCTGCGTCCGTCAAGCACGGCTATTGCGGCTCGGGTGCAAAGAGCCAGCCGGTCCGTTTTTTCTCCGGTTTGATCCCGGCCGCGCCGCCGGTCAAGCGTGAGCCTGAGACCGTCAGACTCATCCATGAGCTGCGCGCTGCTTCTTTTTGTTTTCGGAAGCATTTCAACATCATGTGCATAAGCTGAATCAAATCCGAGCATGGTCATCTCAAAATCGGACTTTGCGGTTGATGCGAGCTTTATGCTGTATGAAACATCCGTGTCGCCGATTTCCGGGCGGTCAACGCGAACGAAGGAAATAAAGTCGCATTTTTTTCCGCTGTCTCTTCTGAAATGCGGAAACTGTCCGGTAAAGCCTTCCGATTCAAGCAAACAGACCGATGGAGCGAATATGCTCTCAAGCTGTTCATCGGGACAAAAAGGACTTTTCTCGTTTCCCTTTCCGAGCTCAAAAAGCTGCCGGCAGAATTTCTGGAGAAAGAAATATCCGATTGCGCCCTTATTCATCATCCTGTAGCAGTGAATGACATGGGCAAACTTTCTGCATGCCGCGCGCTCGTCCTCGTCATACTCGTCAAGAACGGTCTTGAGCGCGTCGGAGAGCTCATGAAACCGGTATTTTTCTTCAAGGAGGTCTATCAGTGAATCGACCTCAAAACGGTTGTCAAGAAATGCGAAAAGGGCGATCCTGTCAAAGCCGCCGTAATCGAAATCAACCCCGTTTTTTTTGCGGACATTTGCGATATTTGTCAGCTTTGCCGAGGGCAAAAGCCTTCTTTCCTCGGCGGACATGAGATTTATGCCCAGCAGACAATACTTTTCATAAATGCATTCACTGCCGGAAACAAGCAGATCATAATAATTGCCGCCGCGGCGGAAAAAGTAGTCTCCGTAATCGTAATAACGGGTATGGGCGGTTATGCTGTCACAGACGATTTCAATTTCCAGAAGGGAGCTTTTGTCGACACTGACGGTTTTGCCCGGATTTGCCGTCCTGTTTGCCGGACGTGAAGCGGCCGAGGACTCCGCCCCTTTCCTGTCGGTGCATAAAATACGCATATGCGTACCGTCGCCGCATTTTTCAAGTTCGGTAAAACAGGCTATTATATCGCCGCGAGGCGGCCAGCCGTTTAATAACCGTCCGTTTGAAAAGGACAGACGGACGCTTCCCCAAAGCATTTTCCCGAAGCTGAGACAAAGCGCTCCGCCCTGGTCGGAAATCGCGATATCCCAGCCGCCTTTGTCGGAAAAAGAGGACAGGATCTCTCTTGTTTCATAATCGAGATCGCGGACACAGTCGCTCAGAGCGTTAAGCCATCTGCTGCGGCATTCACGGTTGAGAGAGATAAGATTCTCGCACAGCATGAGGGTATTTTTGAAAACGGGAAAGTCGTCCGCAAAAACCCCTATTCCCGAGCGTCCTCTAGAATAAAGCTCCCTGGGTATATATTTACTGAGACCGTAACTGTCGTCGGTAAGTTCTTCCAGCAGATCGATCGACGCCTTGGCGAGATAACGCTGTCTCAACATGGTTCCGTCGTCGGTTTCGTCCATAAACTCTCTGTAACCCATTGACAGTGCCATGTTGAACAGGGGATCGCTTTTGATAATACGTACGGCGGCGCTCAGGCCGACATCTACATACTTCATCAACAGTCCCCTTTCCTCATTTCACGGCAAGGCCGGAGAACAACACTTCTCCACTATTCATTACTTTACAATAAATAATACCATGGCGGCAACCAAAATGCAACAGTTTTATTGCGCTGCACGGGGCAGGCCGACGTGTCCGCTGAAGGCATGCTTTAATAAACCGACCGTAAAAAACGCGGACCGGACGCATCCGAGCCTGCGTTTTAACCCTGCTCTTCCTGCTCCGCGCGCCGTATCACCGTCTGCGCCAGCTCCTTTACCTCATCCAGAGTTTTTACCGTGCCTGCCGCCTGCCGCAGCTGAGCCGCGCCCCGCATGCCTTTGATGTACCATGCGACGTGCTTTCGCGCTTCGCACATGGCGCGGTATTCGCCCTTCAGCTCAATCATGCGCGATATCTGCGATACCATAACGTCCATTTTTTCATCTATGGACGGGTTGTATTTTACCTTGCCGAGGGTCAAAAGCTCGTTTATCTGGCGGAAGATCCAAGGTCTGCCCAAGGCGCCTCTGCCTGCCATGCAGAGTGAAACGCCGGTTTCATTCATCATGCGCACGGCGTCGGACGGCTCAAAAATATCTCCGTTGCCGACGACCGGAATGCTCACATTTTCCCGCACGCTTTTGATAATGCTCCAGTCGGCAGACGGAGCGTACATCTGCTCGCGCGTTCTGGCGTGTACGGTTATGAAAGCGGCTCCGGCCTGTTCGCAGATTTTTGCCACCTCGACGGCATTTATGCTGTTTTTATCCCATCCGGCGCGGATCTTTACCGAAACAGGCAGATCGGTCCGGCTTTTTACGGCCCGTACCAGCTCGCCGCATTTTTCCGGGTTTCTGAGCAGCGCAGAGCCCGCGCCGTTGTTCACTATTTTGGGCGTGGGACAGCCCATGTTGATATCTATCCAGTCGGGTCTTGCGTTCAGCGCGATCGGCACCGCCTTCCTGAAAAACTCAGAATCGTCGCCGAAAAGCTGAACCGCCGTCGGACGTTCGACATCCGATACCTTAAGCAGCTCGACCGATTTATTGTCGCCGTAGACCATGCCCTTGCAGCTTACCATTTCACCGACGGTAAAAGCCGCGCCGAAAGAGCGGCATATTTCACGAAAGGCGATGTCGGCGACTCCCGCCATGGGAGCGAGCGCGGCAAAGCCGTTTATTCTGATGCTTCCGAATTTCAATGCTTTCACCCAATCAGATTTGATACGCATTATTATACCTCAAAAGCCGTGACAGCGCAATAATAAGGAATATGCATTGCCATGTCTGTTACCGTTTTGTAATAAAGGTTACAGCGCTGTAACTTGATTTTATCGACTGCATTAACTATAATAGAATAAAGCGGAGAACGCTCCGCAAATATCAGAAAAGGGTGCTGTGAAATGAAAAAGGTAATTATGCTTCTGACGGCTGTACTGCTTTGTCTCGGCATTTTTTCGGGATGCGATCCGCTGTTGAGCGAAAAATATACGATAGCGGAGGACCCGTTCACTCAGGAGGACCAGATTTTCGAGGATGAATATGCCGATAATGAATGGCTGAGCATGTACCCGAAGCTGGACGACCTGAAAACCGCCTTCAAGGAAAGCGCAGGACTGCTCGGTGAATTCGCGCGGGTGATACATACCGAGCTGGAAAGGGGTGTTGCGCATGAGCTGATGTACGATGAGGAAAGGCTTCTGGTCGAAAGCAGATCTCTTGAGGTTGAAAGAAAAAATATAAGCGCAGAGGCTCTCGGGTGCTACCGGAAATTGCTGGAGGCTCTGGGCGCTTCGCCCTTTACGGATATGATAGTCGCAGTAAACAATGAGGAAAGTGTCGAGCTGAGGTTCAATTTCAGGGCGATCAACGGACGTGACGGCATCATAACGGATGTCTATCTGATCTATGTCAGCGACGGCGGCAAGCCTTTTGATTATATTTATCCGTGCAACGGTATGACGCTGAGTAAAGAAGACCTCGGAGACGGAGTATATATTTACGGCACATTCTTTGCTTAAGGGTTATTGGACGATATAATAAAAATGCGTCCCGGTTTTTCCGGGACGCGATTTTTTATATAGTTTTATCTGCTCTTTTTCATCAGTACAAGCAGCGCCTTGCATACGGCTGTACCGAGGATAAGACAGGTAGCGACCTCGACCAGAGCGTTTACTCCGGCGAATGTGACAAACAGCGTAACAATGCTGTTGACAGAAACGCCGCCGAGAAGTTCGAGCACCTTCGGGTTGGTCATGAGATCCTGCGCGAAGAAAAGCCACATCAGCGAAAGGAATCCGACCGTGTTGACAATGGCTGTGAGCGCGCAGGCGATGGACGAGCCGATTATTTCGCGTTTGCCGCTTGCCTTTTCACCGCCTGATATTGCCTTGAAAACAAGAGCCGGTATCCATCCGCAGAGGATCCTGGGAACGACGCACATCACAAAGAGCAGAAACGGATTTATTCCGAGGAATATCGTTCCGAGCGCGTCAAGACCGAAGCAGGTGAAAAAGCTGGAAAGACCGAATACCAGACCCAGCAAAGCGCCGTACGCAGGACCGAGAACGACCGCGCCTACCGCAACCGGCAGAACATTGAGGGTCAGCTTGAGCGGGCCTATGGGGATATAGCCGATGCCGGTGAAGGTCATCAGAATGATGAGCGCGATAAGCACCGACGCAAACACCATTTTGAAGAGCATTGGCTGCTTTCCGGATTTTTTGCTTGTTTTTGCGTTTGACATAAAATTTATCCTCCTTGCTGCTGTTCCCTTTTGAAAGGGATATAGCGCATATTTGACAAATTTGAGTATTCGCTGCACCAATATTATATACTCGCTCTGAGGGATTCGCAAGTATTTTTTTAGAGATCAGCTCTTATTCTTTTCGTAAAGTATCTTCAGGCCGACGAGAAGGAGGTTGTCTCTGTGATGAACCTCGCGTCTGCAGAACTGAGTCACCACATTGGCAAGGCCTCCGGTTGTGATGACGGTTGCCTTTTCGCCGAGTTCTTCTTCGATCCTGTCGATTACCCCGTCCATCATCGCGGCAGCCCCGTAGATCGCGCCCGACTGGATGCAGTTTACCGTATTTTTACCGATAACGCGCGGCGGGGCCTGTATGCTTACCTGCGGAAGCTGCGCGGTACGGGAAATGAGCGCGTCGAGAGAGATGGCGATGCCCGGCATAATCATGCCGCCGAGATAGGAGCCGTCCTTTCCGACAACGGAAACGGTTGTCGCGGTGCCCATGTCGAAGATTATCGACGGAGCAGGAAATTCTGCTATCGCCGCTATCGCGCCGACGGCAAGGTCTGCGCCAAGCTGCGCCGGATTGTCGATCTTTATGTTCAGCCCGGTCTTTATGCCCGGACCGACAACCATTGGAGCCTTGCCGGTCAGCAGCTTTATTGCCGAGGAGAAGGTGCTTATCAGCTGGGGCACTACCGAGCTGATTATGGAGCCTTCAATATCCTTCGGCTGTATGGAATATAAATCAAATATTCCTTTCAGCTCGAGAGCATACTGATCCCTGAGACGGCTGCGGTTTGTCTCCATCCGGGATTCAAACAGCATTTCGTCGCCCTTCCACACGCCTAAGGTTATGTTGGTATTGCCGATGTCTATAGCTAAAATCATTTTTTGCTTTCCTTCCTTGCGGCTGCGTTTTGTGCAAGCCCTTATCCGGCGAGCACCATTATATTGCCGTCGCTTTCGCTTATAACTATCGCCTTGGGCGGGATCCCGTCCTCGTTTACTATGATGGAGGCTATTTTATCCTCGATTTCGCGGCGGATGACGTTGCGCAGGTCGCGCGCGCCGCTTTTTCCCCCGCCTGCCTTTTGCGCCAGAAGCCTTTGCGCCTCTTCGCTGTAGGCCAGCTTTATGCCCTTTTCCTCAAGCGGCTCGCGCAGCTCCTCGAGCATAAGTCCGGCAATTTTTGTCATATCGTCAAACGACAGCGGATTAAACACTATTATCTCGTCCACGCGGCTGATAAACTCCGGCCGCAGAAAATCGCTCAGCGCCTTCATTGCCTTTTCGCGGGAAATATCGGCGGTAGATTTTCCGAAGCCAATGGCTGAATCCCTGAACTGGCTGCCGGCGTTGGAGGTCATCACGATGACGGTGTTTTCAAAGTTTACCGTTCTGCCGTGCGCGTCGGTTATTCTGCCCTCGTCGAGGATCTGCAGCAGAATATTCATTACGTCCGGGTGAGCCTTTTCTATTTCGTCGAAAAGTATCACGGAATAGGGCTTGCGGCGCACCTTTTCGGTGAGCTGTCCGGCTTCGTCGTATCCGACATAGCCCGGAGGCGAGCCGATTATCCTGGAAACAGAATGTTTTTCCATGAATTCCGACATATCCAGCCTTATCAGCGTTTCGGGCGTATCAAAAAGCTCCTGCGACAGCACCTTGACAAGCTCGGTCTTGCCGACGCCGGTAGGTCCGACGAAGATAAATGACGCCGGTCTGCGGCGTTTGGAAAGCTGCACCCTGCTGCGGCGGACGGCGTTGGACAGCGCTTTTACCGCTTCATCCTGTCCCACAATGCGCTTGAGGATGTTTTCCTCCAGGACAGCCAGCTTTTTCAGCTCGCTTTGCTGCACTCTGGCTGCGGGGATACCCGTCCAAAGCTCTATGACCTTGGCAAGATGTTCCTCCCTGACCGAATTATCCATACGCGATGATAACGAGTCTATCTCGTTTTGAAGCGCAAGGCTTTCCTGTTTCAGGGAGGCCAGCTTTTCATAATCGATGTTTTCCAGATCGCCGACCGTGCTGATTTCTTCCTCCTGCTCGGTGAGAGCCTGCAGTTCTTCCTGCTTTTTCTCCAGCTCGATCATTTCCCTGTTGGAGAGGGCGCAGTGGGCCGAAGCCTCGTCAATAAGGTCTATCGCCTTGTCGGGCAGATAGCGGTCGGTGATATATCTTTCGGAGAAGATGACCGCCTTTCTGATTATGTCGTCGGATATCTTTACCTTATGGTAGTTTTCATAGTAGTCCTTTATGCCCTCGAGAATATCCACAGTGTCCTGGATGGACGGTTCCTCGACCTTGACCGGCTGGAAGCGGCGCTCAAGCGCGGAATCCTTTTCGATGTATTTGCGGTATTCGGTGAAGGTGGTCGCGCCGACAACCTGTATTTCCCCCCTGGAGAGGGCGGGCTTGAGGATATTCGCGGCGCTCATGGAGCCTTCCGCATCGCCTGTTCCGACCAGATTGTGCACCTCGTCGA
>JAFYGK010000020.1 GCA_017543285.1 Clostridia bacterium
TAGGCTGCGTGTGTAAGTGCAGTGATGTATTTAGCTTGGCAGTACTAATAGGTCGAGGGCTTGAACCATATTGAGTATATGGTTCAGCGAACAGTGCGGAACAAAGTTGTTTGTAAAGTTATTCAGTTTTGAGGGTGCAAACAGTTTTATTTGCGCCATTAGCTCAGTTGGTAGAGCACCTGACTCTTAATCAGGGTGTCCCGGGTTCGAGTCCCTGATGGCGCACTCTGCTTTAAGCAGACAGAGCCGTTAAATGGCCCGTTGGTCAAGTGGTCTAAGACTCCGGCCTCTCACGCCGGCTACAGGGGTTCGAATCCCCTACGGGTCACTTCTCTCTGCTTCAAATTAATGCTTGACATTTGCATGATTTGTGGTATAATAATAACACTTTAATAATAAATATTCCTCCTTAGCTCAGCTGGTAGAGCATGCGGCTGTTAACCGCAGGGTCGTTGGTTCGAGTCCAACAGGGGGAGTGATAGGGCGCTCGCAATAGTGGGCGCCTTTTTCAATGGCTTTTCGCCGTGACACCGCTGCCTTTGGATTGCCTGCCCATAGTAAACCGCAACTCTGCTTTCTTTCGCCTTCCGGGCTATTGAATATGACCCAAGGTCAAATGTTACAATAGTCGTCAGAAGGTGTTTTTGCGCCGGTTTTGTGTCGAAAGGAATAGGAAAAGGAAAAGGAAAATCAGGGAAGTAACCGCGCCTGCCGTCCCGAGCGATCGCACAATCAGATTAATACGGCAAACGGACTTGTCATTCCGACCGATGACAAAATCCGCTATGGCAGCAGCTCCAGCTTCGACATATGCGACGCAGCCGCGCGAACAAACAGCTATTCCGAGAGAGACCGGGTTTTTGGCGCAGATCTGAGGGCGTCGGGAAAGCCTGCGTATTAAAAAACCCGCACGGTAAACCGAAAGGCCCGCGCGGGTTTTATTAATTTCTCAGTTCGCTATTTGCAGAGCAGCTTTTCCAGCGTGTCTATCGTCGTTCTGGCGCTTTCGCACACGGTAAAGCAGGAGGTTATTCCGCTGCCGATGAAGCCCTTGAAGACCACCGAACCGATGACCGAAAGCATTCCGTTCCAAAAGCTGTTGACGTTGAAAAGGACAATGGGCTTATCCATTCTGCCGAGACTGCGCAGAGTAAGAATCTGGAAGAACTCGTCAAAGGTGCCGATGCCGCCCGGCACGATAATAAAAGCGTCGGCCAGACTTTCCATGATGTCCTTGCGCTCGGACATGGTCTGGGTGTTGATAAGTTCGGTGCACTTATCGTAAAGCTCCTCGATCCCGCTCATAAAATTCGGGACCACTCCGATTATTCCGCCGCCGCCGTCGTGCAGGCCGTTGGCCGCAGCGCCCATGAGGCCCGTCGCGCCGCCGCCGTAAACCATTGTGTGCCCTCGCCGCGCCATTTCGCGCCCAAGCTCGTAAACGGCGTCCTTATAAACGCTGTCAATGCTGTCGCTCGCAGCTCCGTATAATGTAATGTTCATAATTATCCTACCTTTTTTCGGGTTTACCTGTTTGCGGTCTTTTGCGCAAATGTGCGCCTGCCCTTATTATAACAGGTTTAAATTATGTGTCAAGTCGGCATGGCGCCGCACGGTTATTTTGCGCGAGGGTATTGATATTTATCGCAGAACATTCGGATTATCCGTTCTCTCAAGCAAATAATCAACTGAAACATTAAAATAGTCGGCAATCTTGATTAACTCGGCAATGCCCGGCTCGCGCTCGCCCGTTTCGTATCTGCTGATGGTATTTTGCGTCATATTCAGCTCGAGAGCCAATTTAAGCTGCGAAATCCCCTTCGTTTTTCTTATTTCCTTTAATCTCATAAATAACACCCCTTGACATAATTATCCCAAATTGGTATAATACAAATATCCCAATTTGGTATATAGGAGAGGTTATTATGAAAACAGAATCAAAGAAAAGCGGTAGTATTGGTAAAGTGGCTATCATTTCTATTGTTGCAATTACAGTATTGACGATTCTTTTAAGCAGTTGCTCCTTTAATGAAAAACCAAAGGGCGAATCAAAACAATCTGAAAGCGATCAAACATACGTATATGAAAAAGCCGAAACATTGGATGATATTGAGATTAAAAACAATCCCAGCGGCAAAGACGGCCATAAAGCTATTTTAGAAAGCTGTTTAGGCGATATGGAAGATTTTTATAGCTGTTGGCCGAATACGAGCGGAAATCTTGAAATGCTAATCAAATTTACTTATACAGATGGTAAAATAATGGATTTTGAGTGTTATGAACACACCCTTAGATTATACGGAATAGACGATTATGAACATTTTAAAGGGTCAGAACCAATTACCTACAACGAAAAAGAAGAATGCTTCGAAATGGAATTTGCGGGCACATGGAGATTTTATAGGGATTGTGTTAAATACGCACAGCCCTTATACGCAGGAACGAATCCGCCATCTTGGTTAACGGAAGAATATGATACTGTATATCCGGTAAACCCAGATGACTATTGGTGGTATGACAATGCAAAGCGTCAGACAGGCGAATATGAGGATGGCAATACAGTCCACATAAATGGAACAAACACATATGAAAATCTCGATGTGGGAAGCACTGTTGCTTTTGGAAAATATGAAATGGATGACGATACATCAAATGGACTTGAAAATATAGTGTGGGAAGTTATTGATAAAGAGGAAGATAAAGTATTGATAATAAGCCAGTACTGCCTGTTTTGCCAAGAAAGCTATACTGGAGGTTATCAAACGTGGGAGAAGTGTCCAACAAGAAAACTACTCAACGGCAGCTTTTATGATGAAACATTTACAGAAGAAGAAAAGCAGAGGATACTGACAACAAAAGTAATCAATAAAGACAATGAAGAATACGAAACAAGTGGCGGAAAAGATACAAACGATAAAATATTTCTCCTGTCAATAGATGAAGTTAATAAGTATTTTCCAAAGGATGAAGATAGGTATGCTTACGCAACGTTGAGCGCACAGAAAGCAGTAGACGAAGATGAGGGAAAATTCGATTGGTGGCTACGATCTCCGGGAAGAATGACAGAAGGATTTGATCCAGTTCTAAAACAAAGTTATGTTAAAACAAATGGGTTTGTATCTAAAGCAGGAACAATAGTAAATTGTTACAATCTTGGCATCAGACCTGCAATGTGGATTTCCATAACATAAAATAAGACAACAAGCCTCCTCTCCCTTGCCATTTCTCCTCTCCCATGCTATAATTTACCTATCACCACCAAAGGGAGCGATCCTATGGCTTATCAGATCCTTGCAATTATCAGCATGGTCGTCCTGCTTGTCGCGCTGCTCGCCATCGTTGCCCAGGCTGCGCGCGCACGCAAAAACATAACGACACAGGCCGAAACCTTCCGCAAAAACCACGGCGATCTGACCGAGGATGAAAAAATCCGCCTCGGTGAAAAGTACCGGGCAAAAATGACCATCGTCTACCGCTCCGGAGCGGTTATGGCCGGAGTCGGTCTTATTCTCGGCATAATCGCCATCATACTGAAATACACGGTCTGATATGCGAATTTAGCGGTATTACGCCGCCAAAAACAGCGCTTTGGGGCTGCCCGAAGCGCCTTTTCTTTTTTTAAGACGCCGGCCGCGCAGGATCGTTATCATTTTCTCCGAAAAAATCCGGCCGTTTTAGTATTCGACGCCGCCAGCGTTATCAAAATAAAGCAAAGCGAAATTACAAGCTGCGGCAATGTCATGGAGACAGAACGCCGGACGGAACTGAAAACCTCGATATCCACCGGAAAGAACCGCAGCATCAGCCTGAAATAAACGCAGTTGAGCGCGGCGCAGACAAGACGCGACAGGACAAACATAACGCGGTTGAATTTAATTTCGCCCAGAAAGGAAAATATCTGCAAATGCACCGAGAGGCCTGCCCAGCCTATCGCCCAGCAAATGAGCATGGCAGAATCCTGCGCGTCGACGCAGCCGGAGCCGACCTCGAGCAGACAGGACAAAAACGGCCCGGCAAGCGACGGCGGCAGGCCGAAACGGGAAAAAACAGGGGAAAGTCCGTCGGACAGCAGCTCCATAAGACCGCACCCCTCCATGACCGAAATAAAGGAGCAGATGAGCAAAATATAGCAGCACATGGACAACGTTGCCTGACCTGCCTCTCTGACCGAAAAGATCAGAGCCGAAGACATGCCGCCGGATCTGCGCGAGCCGGTCAATACGCCGCAGCGACCGATTGCGGGGTTTTCGGCGGATTTATTGCAAGGTCCTCCGATGGACTCGCTTTCGCCCGAATGAAATAATCCGGAGGAGCGGCGCAGATCGGCTTCGGGAGAGGATCGCCGCGAGGTACAGTGAGAACGGGTTTCTTCGCCGCGGTGTCGGGAGGGCCGGGTTATGCTTCGGCTGTTTCGCGTATAGCGCAGTTTTGATAACACACCGAGTACGATTCCGACGGTCAGCGATGAGGCGACGGCGGCCGCCAGCATAATAAGACCCGCCCTTTCGCTCCCCAGAAGCATTACTCCGACGGTCGAAATTATAAAGGAAGGCCCCGCGTTAACGCAAAAGCAGAGCAGCCTGTTGAGATGTTCCGGACCTATGCTGCCCGCCCGATAAAGCCCGGCCGCCATTCTGGCTCCGACCGGATAGCCGCCGGTCATGCCCATAAGCACAACGGGGGCGCAAACGCCGGGCAGAAAGAAGATCCTCTCAAACACGGGAGCAGCCGCGCGTCCCAGTCTTTCGGCAAAGCCCGATCTGACTGCAAGCTGAGCCAATACCATAAAAGGGAAAAGGGTGGGTATTATGGTGGCCGCGCATATGCCGAGTCCTTCGGAAACGCCCTGTGCCGCCTGCTTCGGATACAGGATCAGTCCGGCGCACAGCAGCAAAATAAAACAGCCGGAAGCGGTTCTGGCAAACTTGTTCATGCAAAACCCTCTTTTACAGCAGTAAAAAACAACGTGAATATCCAATCTGCGTTATCAAAAAAATATGCAGAAGAGCCGCACAGTATACTTTTTTCGCCCGGGTTGGCAAAAATCAGCGATACAAGTTGACGGGGACAGAGGAAAATTATATAATTTTGATATGCGGTTATTATTTTTCCGGCTCGCGAATATAATCAACCGGGCGAAGGCCAGAAAAAATGTACCGGAGTGGATAGCATGCCGCAATTTATAAACAAACACAGGGCATGGTTTATAATACTCATGTCCATAGCCGCGTTTGCCGCCGTCATCTTTTTCACAGCGACCGACAACAGGCTGAAAATTACCAGATACACCGTGCGCTCGGAAGAAATACCCCGTTCGTTTGACGGGGCGACGATTATTCAGCTTTCCGACATACACGGCGAAATCCCGGACGAAGCGGCTGATTTCCTGCTTGAAAACACGCCGACGGCGCTTGTGCTTACGGGCGATACGATAGACGAGCGCACTGAAGATTTTGATAACATCCTCGACCTGCTGAGCAAAGCCGCGGAAAGGTTTCCGGTATTCCTCGTAACGGGCAATCATGAGCAGTGGCTCGACGACACCGAAAACCTTATTGAAAGGATAGAAAAAACCGGCGCGCGTGTGCTGGACGGAAAAACGGCCGCGCTTGCCTTAAACGGAGAGACGATTTATATATCGGGTATACCCGATCCGGCGTTCATGGATGATAAGCTCGCTGAAAGCGCCCTCATGCGGCAGAACAAGATAACGGCAGAAAAAGACGGATTCAATATCCTGCTCTTTCACCGCGCCGACATGTTAGACTGTTTTGATAACAGCGGCTACGATCTGATTTTGTCCGGACATCTTCACGGGGGACAGATCAGGGTGCCGCTCATCGGCGGAGTACTATCGCCAAACGGAAAATGGCTGCCCGATTATTCCGGCGGCATATATGAGCTTAACGGCGGAGCCGTCGGCATATCCAACAGAGGGCTGACAAATTCGACGGGACTGCCGAGGATATATAACCGTCCGGAGGCGGTACTGATCACGCTGAGGAGAAAGTGAAGGGCGAAAAACGACCTTCGCCCGGGCGGCGGTTTCATTTCCAGTTTTCCATTTTTATAAACCGGAGGTTTCCAAAATGTACGCGAAAAGAATAATTCCCTGCCTCGACGTAAAAAACGGCAGGGTCGTAAAGGGAGTAAACTTTGTCGGGCTGCGCGACGCCGGCGATCCGGTCGAGATTGCCGGCGAATACGACGCGCTTGGCGCGGACGAGCTTGTTTTTCTCGACATAACCGCCTCCAGCGACAGCCGCAGCATTGTCATAGATATGGTGGAGCGGGTCGCGGAGAAGGTTTTTATCCCGTTTACCGTTGGCGGAGGCATACGAACCGTGGATGATTTCCGGGATATACTGCGTGCCGGCGCGGACAAGGTGTCGGTCAATTCGGCGGCGGTAAAGAACCCGGAACTGATAACGCAGGCTGCGGCAAAATTCGGCAGTCAGTGCGTTGTTGTCGCCATAGACGCGCGCCGGTGCGGTGAAAACAAGTGGGAGGTTTATATCAACGGCGGCAGAACTCCCATGGGCATTGACGCTGTCGAATGGGCAAAGGAGGCCGAAAGACTCGGCGCCGGCGAGATACTGCTGACAAGCATGGATTGCGACGGCACAAAAAACGGATATGACGTCGCCCTGACAAGAGCCGTTTCCGGGGGCGTAAACATTCCCGTCATAGCCTCGGGCGGCGCGGGAGCGATGGAGCATTTTTACGATGTGCTGAGCCGGGGCAAGGCCGACGCTGTTCTGGCGGCGTCGCTTTTCCACTACAAGGAGATGGAGATCGTCGAGCTGAAAAAATATCTGCGCGGCAAAGGCATAGGCGTGCGCCTGTAAAATATGATAACGCGGCGCAGCAGGCGCAGGGAAGAAAAATGCCGGACAAAAGCCATACCGCCCGGCGGTTTATATATTTCTGAAAGGGCAGGATGCCGCGGGAGCGTGCTCTGCGCTCCCGGGAAAGACGATCCGAGAAGCGGAAAACCGTATAAACCCGAATATTGATAACACAAACGATGATAAGGAGGAAACAACATGGTAAAGCGCAGCAAAGATATGACGCTGGAGATCCGCGAGCACATGCGGGACGGCGACGGCAGCGTGGAAATACTTAATCTTCTGGACAAGGGAGAATACAAAGGCAGGGCGCGTCTTATCGCGAAAATCACGCTGCACAAGGGCTGCTCGATCGGAAAGCATATTCATGAGAACGAGGAGGAGATTTTCTACTTCATCAAGGGCAGCGGCATTTTTTACGATAACGGCGAAGAAAAGCCGGTCGCGGCAGGCGACGTAGCTATAACCGGAAACGGGCAGGCCCATTCGATCAAAAATCTGTCGGACGAGGATCTGGAGATGGTCGCGGTCATAATGCTCCATTAAAATTGATAACAAATCGGCAATGTGCTTTTTAAAACGCAAAAAAAACGGGATACGGCGGCTTTTGCCGCCGTCTTTTTTTGCTCCGGCCCGTATTCCCTGCGGCAAAAAGCACATAATCCGACAGAGCAAGGCATAATATATTTTAGTCGAACGGCTCATCGGAGGTAAAACAAATGGCACGACGCTATACAAAATTGCCGTTTCCGGGACGCGCCGACCCATGCAAAGGGACAGGCGAAAGGATAACCGACGCTCTCTGCGCCGCGCCGGTCTGCGGCAGACTGAGCTGCCCCATAACGCTGTGGGGCAACCGGCGGATAATCATAGAGGACGCCCGCGAAATAATGCACATCGACGAAAACATGATCTCGGTCGGCTGCACAAGCGGCTCGGTAAGCATAACGGGAAACCGCCTGATCCTCTGTTCGGCGGCGGAGGACTGCGTAATCGTTACGGGAGAGATCGGCTCGGTGGAATTTGAGAATGAAAACTGACTGATTCGAAGATAAGGGGCGGGAAGCGGCGGTTCGGGATCAGGCGCAGGTCTTTCATCGTCGGCGCCTCCCGGCGCCGATAAAACTTACGGCTGATGCAGCTTTCATATTCCTCTCCTTTCATTCCCGCGGCGGCAAAACCGCGGATATCCCGCTGCTGCCATCGGTTTTGGACGCTGCGCCGTACCGTTCAGCATTATCGGCTGCCCGACGTGCCTGCGTGCGAAGTCATATTCTCTTTAAAAACCGGAGGCTGTTATGACAAGGTTTCTGCGCTTTCTTTTCGGATATGTGGTTTTTTCATTTTACGGCGCCTTTCCTGAAAGGTTTATCAACGAAATCGGCCGCGAGGGCATCGACATTTGGGACACTCGCTGCGATGGCGGCGTCTATTATTCCTGCACATTCAAAAACAGCTACAGGCGGCTCAAGCCGATTGCCAAAAGAAACGGTGTGCGCATGAGGGCGCTTATGCAGGCCGGCCTGCCGCTGTATATTGAAAAATACAAACGCCGCTTCGGCATGTTAGTCGGCGCGGCGATCTTTGCCGCGATCCTAATTATACACTCCCGGTATATATGGATTGTCGAGGTTTCCGGCTGCGAGACTCTTAGCCAAAGCACGGTGACCAAGGCAATGAGCGAGCTGGGGATCTTCTGCGGAGCGGATAAAAGCACGATCGACGCGCGGATGGTGAGCGAAAGGGCCCGGCTCATGCTGCCCGATGTTTCGTGGATATATGTGAATATGAAAGGCTGCTATGCCCGGATCGAGCTGAAGGAACGCACATATGAGCCGGAAATGGATAACTCGGTATGCAACGTAGTCGCCTCTGAAGACGGACAGATAGTGTCCATGGAGGTTTATTCCGGCCATCCGGCAGTAAAGACGGGCGACGGAGCGGCAAAGGGCGACCTGCTGGTTTCCGGCGCCGTTGAGGATAAATACGGCAAAACCGAGCTGGTCAGAGCTTCAGCGAAAATAACGGCGAGGGTGAAGAGAGATTATGAGATAACGGTACCGTTCGTCCAGAGCAAATCTGTCGAAACGGGCGACATATCAAAATTCAGGAGGCTGAGATTTTTTAATCTCGACCTGCCGCTGTATCTGTTTCCGCCGCCGGAATACGGTCACAGCGAAAGGACGGAGACCCTGCCGCTCAGACTGTACGGGAAGGATATGCCGATAGCGCTGACAACGACCGAGACCGAAAGGCTGGAGGAAATACTGTTTGAGATCGACGAAAGCCGCGCGCTGCGGATTGCCGGGGAACGCCTGGAGGAAATAACGAAAAACGAGCTTTCCGATTGCAGTATAATCGATATAAAAACCGATGTATCGCGGAATGTCGATTCACTGACCCTTAACGCGCGGATCATTTGCGAAAAAAATATAGCAATTCAACAAAATTTTATAGTTAATTAGTGACAAACTGATAAAAATATGATATACTAATATGAAATGGGGCACTGAATCAGGAAATAAGTCCGCTTTGCGCCTAAATCCAAAATACAGTCAGAAGGTGAAGGATGTTCGAACAGATCGTAAATATAGATGATGTTGAAACAATGTCCTCCCTGTTCGGGAGTTTTGACAAAAACGTATCCATGCTGGAGAAGGAATTTAACGTTAAAGTCATCAGCCGCGGCAGCGATATGAAAATAACGGGCGACAGCGAAAGCGACGTCGAAAAGGCAGCAAAGGCCGTCGGAGGCCTGCTTGCCATCATCAACACCGGACAGGCTTTGAATGACCAGAATATAAATTATGTCATGTCGCTGACAAAGGACGGCGACGAGCAAAAGATAACCTCGCTTGCGGGAAGCGACTGCATATGCATTACGGCAAAGGGCAAACCGATCCGCCCCAAAACGCTGGGACAGAAAAACTACGTCGAATCCATAAAGCGCAACACGGTGGTTTTCGGAGTTGGCCCCGCGGGAACGGGCAAAACCTATCTTGCCGTTGCAATGGCCGTCAACGCCTTCAAAGCAAAGCAGATCAGCCGCATAATACTCACGCGTCCCGCCGTTGAAGCGGGAGAAAAGCTGGGTTTTCTCCCGGGAGACCTCCAGAGCAAGGTGGATCCCTATCTGCGCCCGCTTTACGACGGCCTTTTCGACATGCTCGGAGCCGATACCTTCCACACCCTCAGCGAAAAGGGCGCCATCGAAGTAGCTCCGCTTGCCTATATGCGCGGACGAACCCTCGACGACAGCTTTATAATACTGGATGAAGCGCAGAACACAACCAAGGAGCAGATGAAGATGTTCCTGACCAGGTTCGGCTTCAATTCCAAGATAGTCGTCACCGGCGACATTACCCAGATCGACCTGCCCGAAGGAAAGCGCTCGGGACTTGTAGAGGCAACAAGAATCCTCAAAAATATAGAAGGAATAGATATATGCCGGTTTACCGAAAAGGATGTTGTCCGGCACAGACTGGTTCAGGAAATAATCAAGGCATATGAAAGAAACGAGGAGGCAAGAAAACGAAATGAGCACAGCAATTAAAAACAGGGTCATGATAACCAACAAGCAGAAGGCGGTAAAAATACCTACCGGAATAAGGATGCTGGTCAGACGATGCTGCAACGCCGTTCTTATTATGGAGAACTTTTCCAGATCCGCGGAGATCAGCGTTTCCTTCGTGGATGACGAGCAGATAAGAGTGCTCAACCGCGAATACAGAAACAAGGATATGCCGACCGACGTTCTCTCCTTTCCGCTGAGCGACGGCGACAAATTTGACTACAATCCCGAAACGGGAGCCGCTATTCTTGGAGATATAGTTATTTCGGTACCGCGCGCGCTGGAGCAGGCCAAAACCTTCGGACACGACCTGCAAAGGGAAATAGGATACCTGACCTGCCATTCCATGCTGCATCTTTTGGGCTATGACCACGAAAACAACGGCATCGAGGCTGTACGCATGAGGGAAAAGGAAGAATCGGTAATGCAGCAGCTCGGACTGCCGAGAAACGCCAGCTACGTCATGGAGGAATAATGCCGGAGGACCGCCTCCCGCAAATCAAAAATGATAACGGAGGAAGAGCTATGAAAAAACATAACGGAAAGCTTATTGCTCCGATCGTAATAGCTGTCATATGCTTATTATATTTAGCCGGGTTTATAGTCGCCTGTATCGTAATGGAAATGCCGCTTTTTGTAAAAATCCTCGGCGGGCTGATCACCGTTGCGCTGGTGGGCGTCGTAATATATGTTCTCATTGAAAGAATAAAAGAAATAAGGAGCGGAATTGAAGATGATCTTGGTAAATACTGATTACATTACAGGAAAAGAGCTAATAACGCTCGGCCTTGTCAAGGGCAGCACAATCCAGTCCAAGCACATAGGACGGGATATAACCCAGAGCTTCAAGACCATCGTCGGCGGCGAGCTCAAGGCTTATACGGAAATGATGAACGAGGCCCGCGCGATTGCCACAAAGCGCATGATGGACGAAGCGGCTCAGATGGGCGCCGACGGAATCGTCAACGTAAGGTACGCGTCCGCAGCGGTCATGCAGGGCGCGGCAGAGGTCATGGCATACGGCACCGCAGTAAAATTCAAGTAAAAAGGGATAAAAAAGCCGCCGCCGAACGCGGCGGCTTTTAGAATTTTCCGTCGGGAAAACGCCGCCGTTCTCAGCCGCACAAGAGGCGCGTATCGGCCGGAACACCCCGTTTTATCCGGAACCAACCCTGTCTTAAGCGGGGTCAGGCAGCCGCGCAGCAGGCGGTATCGCGCCGTTCCCGATTTTCATTAAAAGAGGTATTACATTTGAACACAACATCTGCATTTATCGCAATTACCGGAAAGCCCAACGTGGGCAAATCATCTCTGCTCAACAGAATACTGGGACAGAAGCTGGCGGCGGTATCCTCCAAGCCGCAGACGACCCGCACCCGCATAATGGGAGTATACACAAAAAACGAGCTGCAGCTTGTTTTTCTGGATACTCCCGGACTTCACAGGCCGCGCAACCGTCTGGGAGATTTCATGGTCAAGACGGTAGCCGACTGCATTTCGGGCGTTGACGCCTGCATAATGGTCGCTGAGCCTTACGACAGGCTGAACGAATCGGAGGAACAGCTCATCGCGCAGTACAGGCGGGATAAGATGCCGGTGGTGCTTGCTATAAACAAGATCGACACGGTCAAGGACAAGGAAAAGCTGCTGGAGGTCATCGCGGAGTTTACCGGAAGGTATGACTTCGACGCAGTCGTACCGATAAGCGCGAAGACCGGCGAAGGCGTCGACGAGCTTTTGGAGGAGATAAAGAAGTACGCCTTTGAGTCGCCGCATTTCTTCGACGACGACGTGCTGACCGACATGCCCGAAAAGGCCATTGTCGCCGAGATAATCAGGGAGAAGTTTCTTCTCAACATGCAGCGCGAGGTACCGCACGGGCTTGCAGTTTCGGTGGAAAAAATGCTGGAGCGCGGAGACGGCGGCATCACCGACATCGAAGCGATAATCTACTGCGAAAAACAGAGTCACAAGCCTATTATAATAGGCAAAAGCGGCAGCATGCTCAAAAAGGTCGGCTCACAGGCGCGGCATGATATAGAAGAATTCCTGCAGTGCCGCGTCAATCTGCAATGCTGGGTCAAGGTCAAGGAAGACTGGCGAAACAAGCAGGGCCTGCTCAGAAGCTTTGGATTTGAAAGCGAGTAGCTCAGCGACCGGCATAAACCTCCGCAAGCCGGAGCCCGCTGCGATCGCCGCGTCTGAGCGCGTGACCGCAGGCCGGGCCAGGGCCGTCTGAGAACCGTGAACCCGGACGCGAGGCGTCGGACCCATGTTTATCTGCCATATATTCCCCGATTTTTTGACAGAAAAACCCATGTATTATTTAAGCGACAGGAAGTATATTATGAATAGGCTAATTGTGCTTTTGCTGTGTCTTGTCATGGCGTTTGCCGCGGTCGGATGCTCAAACAACCGCGCACGGATGGAAACCCAGATAGACGACGTGCGCGTAAATTACGAGGAAGCGTCTGAGCTGTACAGCAGACGTGAACAGCTTTTTGAGAACACAGCGTCCTATATTTTCAGAGACGCCGGCGGATTTATGCAAAAAAACAGCGGCAAGGACGTTCTTTTGCAGATCGATACTACAGAAAACCGCGACGATTTGCGGCGCCGGCTCGGCGAATACGGTTTTGAGGGCGAAACGGTCGAGGACTTCATAACGCTGTTTTTTGACGAGCAGATCAGGCGCATTGTCTGGAACGGCGACGAAAGCATAGACTATTTCCTCTACGACGGATATTCCGTCATTTGCTGCTCGGAGTTTGAGCCGCGAAAGGACGGACAGCTAAAGGATGCGCAGATTTCGCAGATCGACAACAACTGGTTTTTTGTCGAAGCCCTGAAAAAGCTGCAATTCTGATAACGCAGCATGCTGCCGCGCTGCCGCTGGACCGCATGGCACATTAGCCTTTTACCAGCCGAAAAAACGGGAGGAAAATGCTATGGCCATTTCTGATAACGCTTCTCTGTGGCTCAGATTTGAAAAAAGCGGACGTGTAGAGGACTATCTCAACTATGTAAGAGGATTTGATATTCCGGAGGAAGGATATGCTCCAGACAGTAAACGGACTGGTGCTCAGGCAAGTGCGGCTTCCCAGCGAAGGCAGCCGGAAGCTGTCCATTCTGACAAATAACGGTATTACGGAGGCGTTTGTCAACGGCGCCAACAGGAAAAACACAACGCTTCAAAGCGCGGCTCAGCCGCTGTGCTATTCGCAGTTTGTAATATTTGAAAACAGGGGCAGCCGCAGCATAAACCAGGCTGTCCCTATTGAGCTTTTCTTTGAGCTGACCAATGATATCGAGCGTCTGTCTCTGGCGCAGTATCTGTGCGAGCTTGCCCTTGCTCTGGTTTCCGGACAGGATCACAACGACGAGCCGCTTCGTCTGATGCTCAACGCGCTGCATTTGCTGTCAAAAAACAAGCGTGAGCCTGAACAGATAAAGGCGATAGCCGAGCTTCGGCTTATGTCGCTGAGCGGGTTTATGCCCGACGTGCTTATGTGCGCCGTATGCGGATCATACGAGCATGAGCGCATGTACTTTCTGCCGGACGAAGGGCGCATAGTGTGCGCAGGCTGCTTTAAGGGAACCGAAAGAAGCTGCGAGCTGAACAGATCGGCGCTGACCGCCATGCGCCATATAGTGCTGTCCCCGACAGAAAAGATTTTTTCGTTCCGTCTGGGACCCGGTTCGCAAAAGCTGCTGTCAGATGCTTCGGAGGCTTTTTTGCTGGCAAAAACGCGCAGAAACTTTGCTGCTCTGGAGTTTTATAAAAGCATGAAAAGGGATAATGGCGAACAGAGCGAAAACGAAAGCGAACAACAGTGACACAGGCGCCTCCGGCGATCATCGCCGGAGGCGGACCGATACGACGGCCGGACGCGGGTGCGGGTTATCGTCAAAATTCCCCTTTGCGTCAGGCAAAGGGGAACTGTCAGACTAACCCTTGATGGAGTTTTCGTAGGACTCGATCATCTTTTTGACCATCTGGCCGCCGATGGAGCCTGCTTCACGGGATGTGAGGTTGCCGTTGTAGCCCTGCTTGAGGTTTACCCCTACCTCATTTGCCGCCTCCATCTTGAATCTTTCCATGGCCTGTCTGGCCTCGGGAACCACTATTCTGTTGCTTCTGTTCATTTGGGTATTTCTCCTTTAGATTTATATCAAATAGTTGAATTCGGCGTTTGCGTTATTATTATTGCCGAAAAACAAAGCAATATCGGATGTAATTTTTTACGCTGATGGCAAAATGATAACAAAAAAAGAACCGAAAAACGAACAATACGTTATCAATTTAACGATTCGCGCAAAATGTCTTATTTACATTTTGCTTCTGACAATATATAATATAATCAGATGAAAAAACAGGCAAAAAGGAGGATACTCATGGCCATACTTGTTACCGGTGGCGCCGGGTATATCGGCAGCCACACATGCGTTGAGCTGCTTAAAGACGGATACGATGTTATAATTGTTGATAATTTTTACAATTCCAAGCCTGAAGCGCTCAGAAGGGTAAAAGCCATCTCCGGACGCGATTTCAAATTTTATGAGTGCGATATTCTGGACGCCGAATCATTATCGAAAATATTTGATGAAAACAAAATCGACAGCGTTATCCATTTCGCCGGATATAAGGCGGTCGGTGAATCCTGTCAGATACCGCTCACATACTACAATAACAATATCACCGGAACAATAGTCCTTTGCGAGGTAATGGCGGCACACGGATGCAAAAACCTTGTTTTCTCGTCCTCTGCGACGGTCTACGGCGCGCCGAAAAAAATACCCATGACCGAGACCGATCCGGTCGATATCGAGGGTGTAACAAATCCCTACGGCAGAACCAAGCTGATAATAGAGGAAATGCTCAAGGATCTTTACCGCAGCGACAATGAATGGAACATTGCCCTTCTGCGCTATTTCAACCCCATCGGCGCGCATGAAAGCGGCATGATCGGCGAAGACCCCAACGGGATCCCCAACAACCTCATGCCATACATCTCGCAGGTCGCCATCGGCAAGCTGGAGCAGCTTTCGGTGTTCGGCGACGATTACCCGACCCACGACGGCACGGGCGTGCGCGATTATATCCATGTAGTAGATCTGGCGCGCGGACATGTCGCGGCTCTCGGCTGGATCGGAAAGAAGCGCGGTCTTGACTGGTTCAATCTCGGCACCGGAGTAGGTTATTCTGTGCTGGATATCGTCAGATCCTTCGAGAAGGTAAACGGCGTCACGATCAATTACAAAATCGGCCCGCGCCGCCCGGGCGACATCGCCGTCTGTTACTCTGACCCGACCAAGGCAAAAGAGCAGCTGGGCTGGCAGGCGCAGCGCGGAATTGATGAAATGTGCCGCGATACGTGGAACTGGCAGAAAAAGAACCCCAACGGTTTTGATAACGCGGATTGATAATTAACGCGGCTGACGGCGAAAGCTGTTGCCGTAGGATCAAACCGGAACAAGATCGATTCGCGCAGCCAAACCGCCGATCGCAATAAAACAGATATGCCGTCGTGATACGCAGCATAAGCCGCGCTGTCATAACGGCATTTAAAATATCCCGCCGCATTTGCCAAAAAGCCCGCGTTATCAAATATTACAAAAAAGACAGGCGCCGATCAAACGCCTGTCTTGCCTTTTGCATGTTTATTTTATGGAAAAATCCGATCGGCTGAAACCATCGAAGGACAGCTTCTTTTTGGGGCTGCGCTTGAGCGGATCATACCTGAATCTGGAGCAGGAATAATCGCCCGACACAATGCCGCGCCTGGAGCACAGCATATCGTCGCCGCCGGACAGCGCCTTGGCGTGCCTGCAGTATTCGCACATGGGCGATATTTCGCGGCTGAAAACTGCGCGCATTTTCCATCACCACCGTTTGGTTTATGAAAAAATTATAGCATATCGGCGCGCTTATTGCAACGGTGAGCAGAAAAAAAGAGAAAAAACCGGAGCCGACACAATGCCGGCCGGCAGCGAGACCCTCCATTTTATTGACAGCCGCTCAAACGGATAATATAATAGTAAATATAATCACGGGAGCAAAACAAAAACCGGAGAAAGCGCAGGAAGAGATATGTATTTTCATATAAAGGAAACGCTTGTTGAATGCGGAAGAGAGGAAATAAAAACAAACGGATGCCAGTATGTCGCGCTGCTGACGACCGCCGAATGGAAGGAACAGAAGGACAGCTTTGATATGGGCATAGAGATCGAGCCGGACACCACAGACATCCTTACCACAAAGGCGGAGGTCAACTACGATTCGCTGACCGGCACCTTCTGCATACCGGACAGACAGGACATCTCGGCCGAGGACGATAAGTTCGCGTTTGCGCTTGACGAGAAGGGGATCGTTTTTATTGATGACAGCGGCGTTGCCGAAAAATATATCAAAGCGGTGCAGAAATCAAAAAAATGGCGCCTTCCGAGTCTGGAAAGGTTCATTTACGATTTTATCGAACAGATCGTAAAGGGCGACCTGTTGCTCATGGAGGGCTTCGAGAGCGAGCTTGACGAGATCGAGCTGATGATCTCGGGCGGAAATGATACGGATATTTCCGAAAGGGTCAGCGATATAAGCTCGGATATCCGCGTTCTGCGCAATCATTACGAGCAGCTTATAGATCTGGGGCAGGAGCTTGAGGAAAACGAAAACAGCTTTTTCAGGCAGGAAAACCTGAGATATTTCCGTTTGCTGCAAAACCGCGTAGAGCGTCTACGCGATATTTCATCGTCGCTGCGCGATTACGTCATGCAGATACGCGATCTGAACAAGACCCATCTGGACGTAAAGCAAAACCGGATCATGACCATACTGACGGTGGTGACGACAATATTCATGCCGCTGACGCTGATCGCTGGTTGGTACGGCATGAACTTCCGCTACATGCCCGAGCTGGAGACCAGATGGGGCTATCCCGTGGTGATAGCGGTCAGCGCTTTAATAGTGATCGCAAGCCTGCTGTTTTTCAAAAAGAAAAAGTGGCTGTGATTTTATATCGGCCTCAGCTTGAAATGCAGATAAAGATTCCGAGCGGATTTTGTAATTGCATTCATAAGATCCCGCAGGAATACTTTGCGTATTACGAGGACAGATCATGGAGCTTAGCGCGAAATACGCCGAAAGATCTGTCTTTAATTAAACAGTATATTCCGGATAGATCAAAAAACGGCAGACCGGCGCGCGGTCTGCCGTTTTCGGCAGATACACCCCGGTTCGCCCGGGACATGCGCCATCCCTTGCTGATCCTTTGGCACGCCTTGCGGTTCAAAGATAAGACCATATGATTTGAAGCCATGCTCCAACAAACATCTTCGATAAAAAACGCGGCCCCTTCCTGGAGACCGCGTTATCATTTTTATTCGGCTTTTTTGATCCTGTCCTCACCGCTGTCCTGCTTTCTGATGTCAAGGAAAACCTTGAAATAGTTGATCAGTGCGAAAATCATAAGTACGGCGACAATGAAAAGCAAAACCGTGTTGAGCCATGGGATATTGAGCCAGACGACAAGAATCATGGAGATGTAAAACACGACGGTCGCAATCTTGCCGAACCACTGAGCGGCGGTAGGACGCTGACCCTTGCCGAAAAGAAAAAGGGCGCCGGCTCCCATGATAAGCTCCTTTATAACGCATATCGCGATCAGAGCCACAAGGATCTTGTTGGTATCATAATTCCTGATGGCGATGCAGACCGCAACGGTGATCTGCGTCATCTTATCGGCGATGGGATCAAGGATCTTTCCCAGATCGGTGATCATATCGAATTTACGCGCTATGATCCCGTCAAGGGAATCGGTAAGGCCGGACAGCAGCAGCACGCCGGCGGCCGCATAATAATACTCCTTGAAATAGGTCCAAACAAAAACAGGAACCAGCAATATGCGGAACACCGAAAGAGAGTTTGGAACGTTGACAATTTTACTTTTCATTTACTCACCATATATAAAACCGGATCTGAAATAGAATATCGGTTTATTTGAGGGCTTACGTTATCATTTTCGTAAAGCCTAAAGACCGAGCAGCGTCGAATAGAAAAACCTGAAGATGTGCGACCGGCCGATGACGTCAGGCGTCAGCGAGCCGATATGTCCGCCGCCGAGCGAAAGGCCCAGCCTGATGATGAACATCGTGCATATTATAATGACAATACCGCGCGCAAATCCCAGAAAGCCGCCGAGCACGACGTCCACCGATCGCAGGAAGGTGTGATGAATCACCTGCTTGAGCAGCCACGCAAGCTGACGGATGAGGTAAAACAGCACCATTAAGATGATAACGGTAAAGGCCATTTTGACGATCCCGGTCACGACCGGAGAAATTGCGTTATCAAAAATAGCGCCCGCTGCCTCCTCGACGCCCTTGCCGATATACTGTTCCGGACAGTTTCCGTCAAGGCTGAACAGACCGGATAAAAAGCTCCTGCCGTAGGTTTCCAGGATACCTTCGACCGATTCGGTGGTCAGCTCGGCGGAAATATTCTCCACCATTGCCGTTCTGATAAAGCTGTCGGTGACATATTCAGCCAGACGGTTCGCCAGCGCGAAGCCGACCACAGAGGCAAGAATATACCCTGCAAAGGTTATGAGGGAATAGACAAAGCCTCTTTTTGAAGAAAGACTTACAGATATAATTATAAATATTATCAGCGCAAGGTCAATAGCAATCGACAATTTTTCGCTCCTGTCCGGTTTTGGTTATTTCAGCGCGTAGCTGTAGATCATATCGTTATCGCTGATGTATATGATGTCGTCGCAGACGACGGTTTTTTTCGCGTTACCCTGTGTCAGCCATTCGCTGAGGTATTCTCCGTTTTCGTCATAGCAGACGAGGTTGTCTCCAAACAGAACGTAAATGCGCCCATTATACAGATCGAGGTCGGCAACCTCGCCCTCAACGTCAATTTCGTTTTTGATAACGCAGGCGCTGTCAACCACGATGATATGGCTGCCCCTGTCGGGACGGTCGGAATCAAACATGAGCAAAAGGTCGCCGTTCTCCTCAAAGCTGAAGGTGTCAAGCCTTTCGGAGAAATCCATCCTGTCAATTTCCACCCCGTCGGCGGCATAGCACCAAACGGAATCCTGCGCGAGAGCCGTGACCGAACCGGTCATGTTTTTTATCCTCATGAACAGCACGCCGTTTTTTCTGATTTCCACGGGCGTTTCACTCTTCAGGTCGAAGAGCTTGATTATCGAGACATAATCGCCGTTTTCCACGCCGATCATGAGAACGGCGACCGTCATGCTGTCGTCCGAAAGGGAAATATCGGTTATCAGATACTTGGACTGCTGAGAGCGGAATATTTTCTGGTTGCTGCTGTTGCAGACGGTAAACTCGCTCATGTATCCGTCGGTCGATCTTGTGGCATATGCGAAATATCCATCGGGATTCATGTCGGCGGCAAGGATCTTGTTCTGCGTTTCCAGCTTGTAGTGATTGGCGTTTCGGTTATCGACGAAAAAGATGTTCGAGCCTATCTCATAGGTCAGCACGGATCTGAGGGAGCTTTTCATCAGGGGATTGTTCAGATTGTGCTGACGGTTTACCGCGAACTTTCCGTTCTCATTGATTATCATCAGCGAGGTGTCAGAGATCACGGCCACATGGTTTTTCATAGGGTTCATCAGCTTGACGCGGCTTCCGGAAATGCTGACCGGAAAATCCGAGGAGCTGCTGTGCAGGACATTTTCGCTTATCCACCGGGCGATATGGCTGACGGACAGGCTGTCCCTGTTTATATAAACGAGGGAGATTACGGCCACTATCGCCGCGACTATGAGCAGCCGGACGATGGTTTTGCCGTATTTCTTCGCTTTTGATTTCACCTTTTTGCCGAAGCTGCGCTTTATTTTGTCTTCGTTCCTGGGAAGCAGCCGGTTTATCCGGTTTTCCTCTGCTTTTTCATCGTAAGCGTCTTGAGGCTCATCAGGTCCGAGGCGGTCGAGAGCGTCGTCATCCTCCGCGTGTTCAAGCCTGATGTCGTCATCCTCCGCGCGTTCAAGCCTGATGTCGTCATCCTCCGCGTGTTCAAGCCTGATGTCGTCATCCTTCTTTGTCTTTTCGTCAAAGACATCCTCGATGACGGTGACCTTTTTCTTGGAAGCGTCGTTATTGTCCTTTTTCTTTTTCATTCCGACCTCCGGATATGTTTTTCTGTGGAAAGATGATAACGCAGACGCTAAAAACAACGCGCCGTTATCAAAATCTGACGGGAGGGGTCAATAGACGACCCTGTTGAGAAAAAGACCTGTCGGAGGAGCCGTCTGCCCTGCCATTGACCGGTCGCGCGACCGGATAATATCCGGTATGCCGTCGGGAGGTATTTTCCCTTCGTTGATCCGGATGAGGGTGCCGACCATTATACGGACCATGTTGTACAGAAAGCCGTCGGCTGTTACGGTAAAAACGACCATATCGCCCCGACGCACGACATCCGCGTCGTATACCGTGCGCACGGTGCCTTCGCTGGAGGCGTTGGAGCCGCAGAAGGCGGAAAAATCGTGCGTTCCGATGTAATCCTTCGCGGCATCATTCAAAAGGACATTGTCCAGATGATGATAATACCTGAGCGAATATCTCGCGTAAAACGGGTTTCTGGTTCCGCTGTTGTATATGTAATATTTGTACTGTTTTGATTTGCAGCTGTAGCGGGCGTGAAAATCGTCAGGCACGACGCGCAGATCATAAACGGCGATGTCATCCGGCAGCTTTGCGTTGAGCGAAAGAAGCAGCCTTCTGTCGGCAAACCGCTCGTCGACCCACATGCTGACGCAGTACATTTCGGCGTGGACGCCGGTATCGGTGCGGCTGCACCCTTTTATATCCGGGCGTTCGCGCATTATTTCATACACGGCGTTCTGAAAGACCTCCTGAACGGAGAGGGCGTTTTTCTGCACCTGCCAGCCGTGGTAGTTTGTTCCGTCATAGCGGAGAGAAAGCAGAATGTTCTTGTTCATGAGAATTTAGATCCGAAAATGGAAAATTGAAAGCGAAAGAGCGAAAAAACCGGCGTCAAAAAGCCGATCAATAAACATAAAAGGACATTACAGGGCATTTGACCGGTATAAAATCATCCGGCGGCTGATTTTATACCAAACCCAGCACGAAATTGATAACAATAACCGAGGCGAGCAGCACGATCATAATTCCGAGCGCAAGATAATCGGCGCATCTGAGTTTGAAGATCTTCATACGCGTTCTGCCCTCGCCGCCGGTATAGCATCGGCACTCCATGGCGACGGCCAGATCAAAAGCGCGGCGGAAGGAGGAGACCAGAAGCGGGATAAAAACCGGAACGAGCGCCTTGACCCGTTTAAAAAGTCCGCCGGAATCTATGTCGGCGCCTCTTGCCTTCTGCGCGTTCATGATCTTGTCGGTTTCTTCGGTGAGGGTCGGGATAAAGCGCAGCGCGATGGTCATCATCATGGCAAGCTCATGCACCTTCAGCCTGAAAACGGTCAGCGGCGACAAAAGACGCTCCAGTCCGTCGGTAAGCGAGGTCGGCGTTGTAGTAAATGTGAGCATGGACGAGCCCGCAATCAAAAGTATTATTCTGACAACGACAAGGAGCGAGGTCAGCACGCCCTGCTTTGTTACGGCAATGGAAAAGATATAAAAAAGCGGATCGCCGCCTGCATAAAAAAGGTTGATTATCGCCGTAAAAATGATGATCGGCAGAATCGGTTTTATCGCTTTGGCAAACAAACGCACGGGCAGGCGGGAAATGATAACGGCAGTTATCAAAAATGCCGTGCATAGTCCAAGCCCGACAAAGCTTGTGCCGAGAAAGATGGTGACAATATATACAAGCACAAATATCAGCTTGACCCTGGGGTCCAGCCGGTGGACCGGAGATTTTGAAGGATAATACTGTCCGAAGGTGATGTCCATTCTGATTTGGAGCTCCTTTATTAACAGAGAGTGAGGAGAGGGCCGGACCGGCGAATGCCGAACAGCCGGCGCGACGCCGGCATGGGCTTATTTTTGGTTATTCATCGCTTTATTCCGCATTGCTTTACCAGCCGCACGATCTCGGCGCATGCCGAAGGCTCGTCGTAAATATGGGTATTAACGGGGTATCCGGCGAGCTTCAGCTTTCTCAGCACGCGGGACACCTGAGGCATGGAAAGGCCCATTGCCTTAAGCTCATCGTAGCGCGAAAAAACCTCGTCGACCGTGCCGAACATTATCATGCGCGCCTTGGACATTACCATGATCCTGTCGCATATGGCGGCGATGTCCTCCATGCGGTGAGACACCAGCAAAACAAGCGCGCCCGTTGTTTCACTGTACGCCTTTATGCGCTGCAAAACCTTGTCTCTTGCCTGCGGATCGAGTCCGGCGGTCGGCTCGTCCAGAATAAGGACGCGCGGACCCATGGCCATAACCCCCGCGATGGCGACGCGGCGTTTTTCGCCGCCGGAAAGCTCAAAGGGCGATTTTTCCATTAGCTCAGGCTTGACGCCTGCCTGTACCGCGGCTCTTTCGACGGCTTCATTCACCTGCTCGTCGTTGAGTCCCATATTCCTCGGACCGTAGCCAATATCCCTGCGGCAGGTTTCCTCAAAAAGCTGATATTCGGGATACTGAAAAACCAGACCTACCTTGAAACGCACGTCGCGTATCTTTTTGGGCTTTTCCCAGATGTCGCGGCCCTCGAGAAGAACCCTGCCGGAGGCCGGACGCAGCAGTCCGTTGAGAAGCTGGACGAAGGTTGACTTTCCCGAGCCGGTGTGCCCGATTATTCCGACGATCTCTCCCGCTTCAAAGCAGACCGAAAGGTCGTCTACCGCGGTCTTTTCCATGGGGGTCCTGACGCCGTATTTAAATGTTACGTTTTGTGTTTCGATCAATGGCATAATTTTTCCTTTATGGTGAACAGATAAGATTTACAGTGAAGGGCGGGTGAGCCGGTTTTGCCGGCGCGGTCTGGATTTCGGTCCTGCGAAAAGCAGACCCCGCGTCCGGCCGGGCGCGGTTTTAGCCGCGGCACATTAATAAAAAGCAGAAAGCGCCGCAGCAATCGGGCAGGACAATTTTTCTAATATTTATCATTGCCGAATATATCAGCGCCGCCCTCAACCGGCTGCAAATGGCGCAGTACCGCCCTGACGCACTGATTGACGTGCAGGATGTCCTGCGGCATATCAATGCCGTTTTTTCGCAGATCAAAGGCGAGCTGCGTCACGGGAGGAACGTCCAGGCCGAGAGCGCGGATAGCTTCTATATGGGTAAAGACCTCGTCGGGAGGCGCGTCCATAACTATGCGTCCGTCCTCCATGGCGATTATGCGGTCTGCCAGGGCGGCCTCATCCATGTTGTGCGTTATCAAAACAATAGAAAGACCGTAATCTTTGTTGAGCGACGTTATGCAGTCCATGACCTCACTGCGGCCCCTGGGGTCGAGCATTGCGGTCGGCTCGTCCAGTATAATAAATTTCGGGCGCATGGCGATTACCGAAGCGACGGCGACCCGCTGCTTTTGTCCGCCCGACAGCTTGTGCGGCGCGCTCTCGCGGAATTCGTACATGCCGACCGCCTTCAGCGCCCAGTCCACGCGCTCTCGTATCTCAAGCGGAGGGATGCCGAGGTTTTCCGGTCCGAAGGCAACGTCCTCCTCGACTATGGTAGCCACTATCTGATTGTCGGGATTTTGCAGCACAAGACCGACCTTTTCACGAATTTTGATAACGCTGTCCTCGTCGGTCGTGTCCATGCCGTCTATTAAAACCCTGCCCGATTTGGGCAGCAAAATGGCGTTGAAGTGCTTTGCGAGGGTGGACTTGCCGCAGCCGTTTTTGCCGACGAGGGCGACAAATTCGCCCTCCTTTATCTCGACGCTGACATTCTTCAGCACCTCGACGGGGGCTTCGTCGTCGTATTCGTAATCAAAGCACAGGTTTTGGCAAACTATGGAGCTGGGCATGAAAACAATCCTCCGGAATAATGTGTTCAGGGTTTTCCGGCCTTCCGATCATACCGTACTGAACCGGCAGCGCCCGGCGCGGACTCGGCAGGCTCAACAGCACCATATTGCAGTTGCTCCGCAGGGAAGAATAAGCCCGCTTGACTCGACCGGCAGGCCGATCTCATCGGAAAAGGCGCTTCCGCCAAAACGGTTTTTGATAACACCGGAAAGCATATATTCCATTACCGACGGAGAAAGTCCGGTCGTGTAGGAATTGATAACGAAGAAAAGCGGCTGGGCGCTCAGAAGCTCGGCGCAGTCATTGATGAAATCGTAAATGGAGTCTTCCAGCTTCCAGACCTCGCCGCCGGGCCCTCTGCCGTAGGACTGCGGGTCAATGATCACCGCGTCGTATTTGCTGCCGCGGCGGATCTCACGCCGGACGAATTTGAAGCAATCGTCCACAAGCCAGCGGATCGGCCTGTCCGAAAGGCCGGAGGAAACGGCGTTTTCGCGCGCCCACGAAACCATTCCTTTGGACGCGTCGACGTGGGTGACGGCGGCTCCGGCCGCGGCGCAGGCGAGTGTAGCTCCGCCGGTATAGGCGAACATATTGAGCACCTTTGCGCCCGGTCTGCCGGACAGCTTTTGTCTCATCCAGTCCCAGTTGACCGCCTGCTCGGGGAAAAGACCGGTGTGCTTGAAGCCCATCGGCTTTATGTTGAAGGTAAGATCGCCGTAACCGACCGTCCACCGGTCGGGCAGCGTTTTGTAATATTCCCATTTGCCGCCGCCGCTCTGCGAGCGGTGATATCTGGCGTGAGCCTTTTTCCAGAGCGGAGACCGCTCGGGCGTATTCCAGATTATCTGCGGATCGGGTCTTATCAGGATTATGTCGCCCCAACGCTCCAGACGAAAACCGTCGGCAGCGTCGATGAGGCGGTAGGATTGCCAGTCTTTAGCTGCACGCATGAAAAATCCTCCGGTATTTTGATACCAGACGCCCGATACGTCAAAATGCGCGCGTAAGAACGGCATTTAGCAGATGCTCCGGCTCTGATAACTAATTTTCAGTTCACGTTCTTAAAAAGAAAGCTGTCCGCGCTCTATCCCGAGATGCTTATACGCGTCGGGCAGCACGATCCTGCCGCGCGGCGTTCTGCCGATAAAGCCTATCTGCATGAGATAAGGCTCATAAACGTCCTCCAGCGTGACCGACTCCTCGCCTATTGCGCTGGCGAGCGTTTCCAGCCCGACGGGGCCGCCGTTGTACTGGTTTATCATAACGGTCAGCATTCGTCTGTCAATCGCGTCAAGCCCGAGCGAGTCTATTTCCATGCGGGAGAGGGCCAGCCTTGCAATGTCCTGATTGATAACGCCGTTGCCGACCACCTGCGCGAAATCCCTGACGCGCTTTAATATACGGTTGGCAATTCGCGGCGTTCCTCTTGAGCGCCGGGCGATCTCCAGCGCGCCGTCATCCTCGATGGGAACGCCCAAAATGCCGGCGCTGCGTTTTACGATGGTGGCAAGCTCCTCGCGGCTGTATAATTCAAGCCTGAACGGAACGCCGAAGCGGTCGCGCAGAGGCGATGAAAGCTGGCCCGAACGGGTGGTTGCGCCGATGAGGGTAAAATGCGCAAGGTCGATCCTTATGCTGCGAGCCGACGGACCCTTGCCGATGATAATGTCAAGCCCGAAGTCCTCCATTGAGGGATAGAGCACCTCTTCGACCTGACGTGAAAGACGGTGGATCTCGTCGATGAAAAGCACGTCGCCCTCAGAAAGATTTGTGAGGATGGCGGCCAGATCGCCGGGCTTTTCTATTGCGGGACCGGAGGTGACGCGGATATTAACGCCCATTTCATTGGCGATGATGCCGGCCAGCGTTGTTTTGCCCAGACCCGGAGGACCCGCAAGCAAAACGTGATCGAGAACGTCCTTTCGCTCGCGCGCCGCCTTTATGTAAATGGAAAGCTCCTCTTTTATCTTGTTTTGTCCGATGTATTCGTTGAGGGTCTTCGGCCGAAGCGGATTTTCCACCGCGACGTCCTCCGGCCCGAATTCGGGAGCTACTATTCTGCTGTCAAAATCGTCCATAGATACCTCCGAAGGTTATCGAGACCGTTAAAGCCGGTTTTGATAACGGTCAATTAACACATGCGCGATATAAAGCCTTCCGGCGCGAGATGTCTTTTCCCGCGGGAAAGCGGCGCGCACGGCAAAAAAGCAAAAACCGAACAGACGCCAAAGGCGACCTTTCACTTGCTCACTGAAGCTTGTTGAATCTCAGCAGCGCCGCCCTGATCATTTCCTCCACGCTCATACTGCCGTCCAGCTTGCTTACAACGCCCGACGCCTCCGATTTGGAAAAACCGAGCACAACAAGCGCGTCAACAGCTTCGGCGGCATTGGAGGAAGCGTTCGGGGACGAAGGCGTGAACGCGCCGCCGTCGGAGCCGAAGGAGCCTATCTTATCCTTTAATTCAAGGCATATGCGCTGGGCTATCTTGTTGCCGATGCCCTGCGCCTTTGTTATCATTTTGCTGTCGCCGCAGGCAACAGCCAGCGCGAACTGCTCGGGAGTCATAACCGACAGAATTGACAAAGCCGCCTTGGGGCCGACTCCGTTCACCTGCGTCAAAAGCTGATAACAGCTAAGCTCCTGCTCGGTGGCAAAGCCGCAAAGTTCGATGGCGTTTTCACGCACGATAAGGCAGGTGTAGAGCATGGCTTCGCTCCTGCCGCTCAGGCGTGAGAGGGTGTTTTGCGTGGTGTTGCATTTAAAGCCGACTCCTCCGGCCTCGATAACGGCAAAGCCGTCACCGGTGCAGAGAAGCTTTCCGCGAATGCTGTAGATCATAAAATCCTCCGCTCTATCTCAAATACTTGTTGATGTGCGAATTAAAGCTGTGCGCGTGGCATATAGCAATGGCAAGCGCGTCAGCGGTGTCGTCCAGCCTGGGCATTTCAATGCCGAGGATGTGCCTTGTCATCTCAATGACCTGCTTTTTGTCCGCCTTTCCGTAGCCGACGACCGCCTGCTTGACCTGAAGCGGGGTATATTCAAACAGCGGTATGCCGTTTTGCCTGAGCGACAAAATGATAACGCCGCGCGCCTCGGCAACGGCGATGGCCGTTTTCTGGTTTGTTGTGAAATAAAGCCTTTCCACCGCGGCAAAATCCGGCCTGTATGTACGGCAGACGTCGTTCAGCTCGTTATAGATACATTCAAGACGGCTCGAAAAATCGGTGTTTGCCGGCGTCTGGACAGCGCCGTGCCCGAGAGTGAAGAATCTGTTGCCTCTGTATTCAACAGCGCCCCAGCCGACGATGGCATAGCCGGGGTCGATTCCGAGAACAATCACCCAAACACCTCTTTCGCGCCCTGACCGGCACAACAAAATAATTAATCATTATATTATATCATATTAAGGTTTGTTAAACAATAGATGAGCGGACAATATTTAACCTTTTCGCGCGGAGCGCGGCGAGGCAGGGCAAAAAACAAAACGACGGCATGCCGCGGCAGGGATAAGTTGCAATATGCCGATTGACCGGATAGGTTTTGTATGGTATAATACCAAAAGGAAAACCGCTGATTATAATACTTGTATTAAATACAGGAGGATAATAATATGGCATGCTTTCTTGTTCCCGCGGCCGAGGCAATAGTCACCACCGTTGCTGCGAAGGTGATAGAACGCAAAGAGAAAAATGGCGGCTCTGTTAATATTGATAACGCTGCATCAGGATCGAAGACGGCGAAAACGCCCTTTTCCGGAAAGCTCAGATGGCTCAACACCATGCTTTGGGGAGGAAGCGCGCTGCTTCTTCTGGAGCATGTCTGGCATGGCGAGGTAGTACCCTGGTTCCCGTTCCTGACTGCCGCGGCAAACGCCGAGGACGCCGCCGCGATGCTTCGGGAAATGGCAACGGCAGGCGTCGGAATGGCTGTGCTCGTTACCCTTGTCTGGGCAGGTATGGTCGCGGTATCATCCGCGATAGAAAAAAGAGCCGATAAAAAGCAGACGGCCGCCGAAAGGGAGTCCTGATATGACGCTGCTGATAACGGTATTTGCCGCGATAATTTGCACGGTGCTGTGGTATAAAAACGCGCCCGACGGCAAAATGCGCCTTGGAACCCTCGGCCTGATGTTCTGGGGAGCGTCGCTCATGTGGCTTGTAGACGCGATATTCGAATACGCCGAAAAGGGAGCGGAATTTTTTACTCCGGCGCCCGAGGATATGCTCAACGACGCTTATCTCGGTTTGTCGGTCGTTGCGCTGGGTCTTGCCGTCTGGCTTGTTATCATTTTGATAAAGGATCCGAAGGGTGTTATCAAAGCAGCGCTGCAAAAAGGAAAATAACAGGAAAAGGCGGTTCTGCGGTTTGCGGGATCGCCGTTTTGATAATGGGCGAAAGCGGATGGGCGGGAACAGGCGCCGGTTTTACCGGCCATCGTGATTACTGCCGCGCGAATATGAAGTGAAATATGCGGATCGGCCGGAAAAATATGCGGCAGATCCGATATACGAAAAGGGTCTTGTGACGCCGGACCGGCGGCAAGCGTGCCGCCTCAGACGATTCGCGTCCCGGCTTTCTGCCTTTGCAGAAAAGGAGTCTGTATGAACGACATTAAAAGCATACTCAATCGGGTCAAATGCGGCGCGCTTTCGGTCGACGACGCGCTGCTTCTGCTGAAAAAGGCTCCGTATGAGGACATCGGATACGCCAAGGTGGATCTGCACCGCAGGGTGGTGCAGGGCGCTTCCGAGGTCATTTACGGCGCGGGAAAGACGCCGGAGCAGATAACAGGCATAATAGACACAATGAGAAAAAACGGGCAGAAAACCATTTTGATAACGCGCCTGTCCGCCGGTACCGCGAAAAAAATTAATGCCGTTTGTCCTCTGCGTTATTACGAAACTGCACGGATCGGCATAACGGGCGAGATCCCCGAGCCGGACGGCATCGGGAAAATAGTTGTCGCCACCGGAGGCACGTCCGATATACCTGTCGCCGAAGAAGCCGCGCTGACCGCGGAGTTCTTCGGCAACGAGGTCACCCGGCTTTACGATGTGGGGGTTTCCGGACTGCACCGTCTGCTGTCGCACGCGGAAGAAATAATGAGCGCGTCGGTCATAATCGCCGCAGCAGGAATGGAAGGCGCTCTGGCAAGCGTTATCGGCGGTCTTGCCGACTGCCCCGTTATTGCCGTTCCGACAAGCGTGGGATACGGAGCCGGCTTCGGCGGGATTTCCGCGCTGCTGTCCATGCTCAATTCTTGCGCGTCCGGCGTCGGCGTTGTGAATATTGATAACGGATTCGGCGCGGCGGTACTGGCAAGCCGCATAAATCACATGGAGGCAAAGGCATGAGAACACTATATCTGGACTGCTCGATGGGTGCTGCCGGCGACATGCTCACGGCCGCGCTGCTGGAGCTTTTTGATAACAGGAAGGAAATTGTCGGCGAACTCAACAGCATGGGCGTGCCGCACGTTCTTTTTGCCGCCGGGAGATCGGAAAAATGCGGTATAGCCGGAACATACATGAGCGTGAAGATCGACGGGGCAGAAGAGGATGAGCTGCTTTTGCACGGTCATTCCCACGGACGGGATAACGTACATGCCCACAGCCGTTTTCACATCCATGACCACGTTCACGCGCGCGACGGCGCCTGTGAATGCGAAGGTGTCCATGCGCACGGTCACACCGGCTCCGACGCCGACGGTCATGCACATACGAATGATGACTCCCGGAATGAAGGCGGCGCGCATGAGCACGCCCACGTTCATTATCACGAACATGGGCACATCCACGGTCATTCCCACGGACAGGACAACGTACATGCCCACAGCCACGCCGGGCTTGCCGACGTCGCGCGGATAATCTCCGGGCTGAGCGTTTCCGGCAGGGTCAAGGCCGACGCGCTGAGCGTATACAGGATAATCGCCGAGGCCGAAAGCCGCTCACACGGAAAGCCGGTCTCCGAAATACACTTTCACGAGGTCGGCACGCTGGACGCCATAGCCGACGTCGCTGCCGTATGCTATCTGATGGAAAGGCTGTCGCCGCAGAGGGTGATTGTTTCTCCGGTGCATGTCGGAAGCGGTCACGTTCACTGCGCACACGGCATTATGCCGGTCCCGGCCCCCGCGACGGCTCATATACTGCGCGGCGTGCCGGCATACGGCGGAAGCGTTTCGGGTGAGCTCTGCACTCCGACAGGCGCTGCTCTGCTGAAATATTTTGCCGATTCCTTTGGCGGTCAGCCGGTTATGACGACAAAAGCCGTCGGATACGGTATGGGCAAAAAGGATTTTGCGCAGGCAAACTGCGTCAGGGCGTTTCTGGGAGAAAGCGATAACGCCGGCGGAGAGACTCAGGCGACTTCGTCAAAAAGCTGCGCCGGAAAATGCGCGGCTGCGGCGACGGACGACAGCGCCGCAAGCGAATCCGCGCCGCCGGAAGATGAAAAGACCGATAAAATCTGCGAGCTTTGCTGCAATGTCGATGATATGACCGGCGAGCGGATGGGATTCGCAATCGAAACCATTCTCGGAAACGGCGCGCTGGACGCGTACGTCGTACCCATTATAATGAAAAAATCCCGTCCGGCCTTCATGCTTTGCGTTCTGTGCCGGGAAAACGACAAAGAGCGCATGGCGCGGCTTATGTTCAGGCACACCACCACGACAGGAATAAGATGCGCCGTCGCGGAACGGTTTGTTCTCCGCCGCACCGAAGCTGCGGTGCAGACCCCCTTCGGCGAAGTGCGCCGCAAGGACTGCTCCGGCTACGGCGTGATCAGGAGCAAATACGAACATGACGACATTGCGAGGATAGCCGAGGAAAACGGGATGAGCATGGAGGAAGTCATCCCGGCGATCGAAAGGTCCTGATCTGACGCGCGCAGGCCGATATGCGGAATAATGACCGGCGAACCATGCAGACCCCGGGGCGCGGCATGTCCGGGCGCGCCGCCGGAAAGCCTGCCAGACAGCTGACTGCCGCCCTGTTTCTTTTTACAATTTTTGAAAAAAATTAAAATTAACTATTGACAAATAGCTTTCTATTAGCTATAATATAAAAGCTATTTGACATTGCGGAATTGTGTAATGGTAGCACGGCAGACTCTGACTCTGTTTGTCTGGGTTCAAATCCTAGTTCCGCAGTAAAGGCGGCCTCCCAAATCTGGGAGGCTGTTTGCATAAATCGGGATAATATGCCGCACGGCGACCGTTCCGATTGATCCGAGGTGTGGCGAAGTTTGGTATCGCGCTTGGTTTGGGACCAAGATGCCGCAGGTTCGAGTCCTGTCACCTCGATTCGCTCCTGCATTTCGCAGGAGCTTTTTATTTCCGTATTTCGCGAAAACCGGGCCGACAATCGGCAGTTTTCGCGGTAAATCGGCAGTTGCAACCGCCGGTTGCGCAATTTCCAAGCCCGATTGGTGGAGAGCAACCGCGTCTTTTTGTAAAATAAACCCGAAAAAACAAAGCGGTGCAAAAAGACCGCGGCAAGGAGGACATCATGATTTTAGCTGACAAAATAATAGACCTGAGAAAGAAAAACGGCATGAGCCAGGAAGAGCTTGCCGAAAAAATGGACGTCAGCCGTCAGTCAATATCCAAATGGGAATCGGCGCAGTCGGTGCCCGATATGAAGCGCATCGTCCGCCTGTCGGAAATTTTCGGCGTATCCACCGATTATTTGTTAAAGGATGATTTGCTGCCGGAATCTTACGATACAACGCAAAACACTCCTAATGAATTCGATCTGCCGGTCAAGCCCGTCTCAATGGAGGAGGCGGGAGACTTTCTCAGACACAGATCGCTTTCGGCCCGCCGCGTTGCCCTCGGCGTCATGATGTGCATACTGTCGCCTGTGCTGCTCATTCTGCTGGCGCAGGGACAGGATTCCGGCCGGCTCAATCTGACCGAGCCGCAGGCGGTAGGCCTGGGTCTGCTTGTGCTGATAATTATGGTCGGAGCCGCAGTCGCTCTGTTCGTCACAACGGGTCTCAGAGGAAAAAAGTTTGAATACATAGAAAAAGAACATATAGAAACAAGCTACGGCGTTGACGGAATGGTAAAGGACAGACAGGAAAAATTCCGCCGCACCTTCACGACCCAGCTTGTCACCGGTATCGTGCTGTGCGTGCTTTCCGCGCTGCCGCTCTTCGGCGTGATGTTTTTCTTTTCGGGAAAAGACGGCGCCGTAACGGGAAACGCCTATTCTGTCGCCGTCGCGCTGCTGCTGGTATTTGTTGCAGTCGGTGTGCTGCTGATAGTGCGCTCCTGCATTATCTGGGACGGATTTCACATGCTGCTCGAGGAGGGCGAATTTACAAGGGAAAACAAGGCGGAAAACAAGCGCAACGAGCTGCTGACCACGATATACTGGTGTTCCGTCACAGCCGTATATCTTGCCTACAGCTTTATCACTATGGAATGGAATCGCAGCTGGATAGTCTGGCCGGTTGCCGGAGTCGTCTATATGATAGTCATCTCGGTCGCAAAGGCGCTCAGAAAAAAGGGCTGACGGCGACAACAGACAATAAATCAAAGGAGCGGGACGCAAAAGGCGCACCGCTCCTTTTTTGACCGCGCGAAGGACTGCCGCGGCATCGGCCGATTTGCGCGGAGCGGGGGCGGATCCCGCGGCGAAGGGAAAACCCGCCGGATGACGGGCAGATACGCCTCCTGATTTTTTGCGCCTATATCATTGAAAATAACGGTCAATACTGTATAATAATATGTGAAATATATTTTATGCTTTTAAGAGGTAACTATGGACATCAATCAGATAATACACGGGTTCAAAATCGAGAGGATAAGAAAAAGCGACGAATTGGGCGGCACACTTTACGAGATGCGCCATGTTAAAACGGGCGCTCAGCTTGCCTTTCTGGACAACGGGGAGGACAACAAGCTGTTTTCGGCAGCCTTCAAGACCCTGCCGTATGACGATACCGGCGTTTTTCACATTTTGGAGCATTCTGTGCTGTCAGGCTCCGAAAACTATCCGGTCAAGGAGCCCTTCCTTGACCTGCTGAAAAGCTCGATGAACACCTTTCTTAACGCAATGACATTTCCCGACAAGACCCTCTATCCCGTTTCCAGCAGGAACGAGCAGGACTTTATAAATCTCACAAGGGTTTATCTGGACGCGGTTTTCCTTCCGGCGATATACACAAACGAAAGCATATTCCGTCAGGAGGGCTGGCACTACGAGACCGATGAAAAGGGCGTAAGCTATAACGGGGTCGTATTCAACGAAATGAAGGGCGAGTTAAGCTCGGTGGACGGCCTGATGGAGCGCATAATCAAAAAGAACCTGTTCCCCGACAACGCATACGGTTTTGAGTCGGGCGGAGATCCGAGATACATTCCCGATCTGACCTATGAGGATTTTCTCAACGCGCACAGGGAGTTCTATTCTCCGTCCAACGCGAGATTTTATCTTGACGGCGACGTGCCGCTGGAAAGAGTGCTCACCATAATCGACGATGAATATCTTTCCCGTTTTGACTATATCGACAAAAAACACGAAATCGCCGTGCAAAAGCCCATCGAACAGACCGAGATGTCCGAATACTACGCGATAGGCGAAGAGGAAAGCGGGGAAAACAAGACACAGATATCCATTTCCAAGGTATTCGCCTCATGGGAGCAAAGGGAAAGGATAATGGCCTATTCTCTTATCGCGTCCTATCTTGCCGGCTCAAACGAGGCTCCGCTCAAGCGCGCCATACTGGAAAAGGGCATTGCGCAGGACGTCGAGTTCGTTATAATGGACGGCATAGCACAGCCATATTATACGATACTTTTCCGCAACACCGATCCGGGCAGGGCGGAAGAGATAAAGCAGGTTTACTCCGACGTGCTGAAAAAACAGCTTGCCGGCGGGATCGACAACGAGGCTCTTACCGGGTGCCTCAACCGTTTTGAGTTCAAGCTGCGTGAAACCGAGGAACCGAAGGGCCTTTACAGAAATATCGCCGCGCTGGCTTCGTGGCTGTACGGCGGAGACATGCTGCTCTATCTGGAAAACGGGGACATTTTCGCCCGGCTCAGAAGCCGCATAGAAACCGACGGCTACCGCGGGATAATCGAAGAGCTGCTTGACGCCGGCGGCACGCTGACCCTCACGATGCTGCCCTCAAAAACAAAAGGGGAAGAAAACAGGGCGCAGGAGCATAGCCGCGTCACAGCGGAATATGAGTCCTTCACCGACTCCCGGAAGGCTGCTGTCCAAAAGACCTTTGACGATATGAGAGCATGGCAGGACACGCCCGATCCTCCCGAGGCAAAGGCGACTCTGCCCGTGCTGTCGCTCAGCGACGTGGGCAAAACGCCCATGTGGCTCGGCACCGAGGAATACGACGCGGGCGGGGTAAAAATACTGTACCACAAGCTGCCGACAAACGGAATAGTCCACTGCAACCTCTTTTTCGATGTGTCAGACGAGAACTTTGAAAGCATATCGGCTCTGTCCATGCTGACAAATCTTTTAGGCCTGCTCCCGACTCAAAAATATACCTCCGCCCAGCTTCAGAAGGAGATAAAAAAGACCATTGGCTCGCTCGATTTCAATATCGAAATAATATCCGACAACAATGACCGTTTTAGCTGCAAAGCCGAATTTGTCGTCAGCTTCAGCGTACTCCGGGAGAATTTTGAGGACGCGGCGCGCCTTGTCGCCGAAATACTGCTTAACACAAAATATGACGAAAAGAGCATTATAAACGAAAATATGCTTCAGGGCAGAGAGAATCTGTATCAGGCCCTGATGAGCTACGGTCACGCCTTTGCCATAATGAGAACGATGACCCAAAGCTCGGCTTCGGCATTCGTTAAGGAAAGATCCTCCGGTTTTGAGCTGTTCAGGTGGGTCAGTGAATTTATCGAACAATTCGACGTGAAAATAGACGGGTATATCGACTACCTCAAAAACAGGACGAGAGATATTTTTGTCTCATCCCGTCTTATAATCGGTGAAACCTCCGAAAACCGCAACGAACGCATATCCTTCTTTGCCGATGTTCTGCCCAAGGGACAGCCGGTCCCGTCCGCCATGCGGACTCAGCCGCTGCCGCCCAAAAAGGAAGCCGTCATCATCCCGTCAGACGTTTCCTACGCGGCGTACGGCGCCAACATCGGACAGTACGGCTGCAAATTCGACGCAAGGCTGAGCGTGGTATCCATCCTCCTGTCCTACGGATACCTGTGGAACGAGATAAGGGTACACGGCGGAGCCTACGGAGCCGGATTCAGAGCCGGACGTAACGGAAACGTCGTATGCCACACCTACCGCGACCCGGATCCGCTCAATTCCGTCGAGGTATGCAAAAACATCGGCGGCTTTATAAGGGAGTTTGTCGGGAGCGACGAGACTATCGACAGGTATATAATCTCCTCTGTGGCAGCCGCCGAGCCTCTGCAAAGCACGGCGCGGCAGGGCTTCGACGCGGATATTTACCGTCTATCCGGCGTGACCTATGAGGACAAACTGCGTGACAGAACGCAGATGCTGCAAATGAAAAAGCAGGAGCTTTTGGAGCTCTGCGAAATGTTCGACAGCATGGCGGAGGGAAACTCGGTGTGCATAGTCGGCAGTCAGGCGGCTCTTTCCAACCTTGACGACGGCTGGGAAATATACAGACTGTAGTTTTTCCGCTGAAATCAACCGACTAAGGACATGTTCGCCGGGAAACCCGGTCAAAACCGCGAAAAGCCCGGATGCCCGGCGATCCGTGCGCATCGCGAAGCAAAACGGCCGCCGTCCGAGCCGGACAAAAGCAAAATCCGTAATTCGGACCGCTGTATTATTAAGGGGTGAAAAAATGAGCAAGGTAAGACTCAATGAAAACGCCGAAATCGTAAAAATGATAAAGGAAGGACTCAGGGAAAAGGGCGGCTACTGTCCGTGCAGGCTGGAAAAAAAGGAAGAATACAAGTGCATGTGCAAGGAGTTCAGGGAGCAGATAGCCGACCCTGATTTTGAAGGATATTGCCACTGCATGCTCTACTACAAGGAAAAATAAGACATACAAAAAACGCAGCCGATCGGCTGCGTTTTGCTAATGATCATTACATCTGCTTATCCTCCGAATAGGTGTAGACCAGATGGAACAGCTTTGTGTTGAGGATCCTTTTTTCCTCGGTGCCGAGCGTTTTGGAAAAGACCCTGCCGTCGTCGTACTCTATCGTCAGCGTGTTTTCGCCGTGATCGGAGATGCCTTTTTCAAAGGGGATAACGCCGCTGTTGTCGATCGTCAGCGCGAGTCCCGCCATATCTCTTTTAAGCTGTCTGAAATCGTCGCCGGTGATCGGCACTCTTTCGGCGCTGATAAATCTCATTATGCTGCTGTAATAGACCCTGCCGGTCAGAAGAGCGTCGCTTTCCCGAACTTCGAGCGTATAGGCAAAGCCCTCCTTTTCGTAGTAATCCTCCACCTCGTTGACAAAGGTCAGCTTTTTCATTCGCGAAAAATCCTCCTGCTCCTGCATGCAGCAAAGCAGCTCCTCGCCTATCGCCTTTGCAAACACAGCGCAATGGTCGGTCGGCTCGCCCGAATAGAAGAAATATCCGTCGCTCTTTCCTTCGGTGTAGTTTGCCTTTAGCAGAATATCCTCTGCCGGGTCGATCCTGTATTCGGTAAGCTGCTCGCCGGTCTCCGGATCGAAGGAATGTTTTGAATAATCGAAGCTGTCCTCGGCTTTGCCGGAACCTCTTTTCAGCTCCATGCCGCAAAGATCGTCCGCGCCGGTCCTTTGAAGCGCGCGGCAGCAGACCGAGTCAAAGCCGTCGCCCGACATTTCAAGCGCGCAGTCCCGCTGATCGCCGTTGTTTCCGACCGCCGCCGCCCTGATCCTGACGCAGCCGTCGTAATAATCGGATTTTGCCTGAATATATGAAATATCGCTGCGGCCTATGGTTTTTCCGGGGGCGGAGAATTCGAAATCGCTGATCGGATACAGCATCATAACGCGGTCAAGCTCGCCGTTTTTTATAAAGAACGGCTCGAGATAGCTTCTGATCTTGCCGAAGCCCTGCCTCTGGCGTCCTCCAAATCCGCCGTTTTGAGAGCCGGCGATCTTTTCACCGGAGGAATAGGTTATGCTGACAGAATAATCGCCGTCAATGGGCGGCAGGCCGGCGGTTTCCTCATATATGCCGTTGAGAGCCGCCAGATCGTACTCCCTGATTATTTTTTGCAGTCCGGCGACGTCGTCGTTTGTCAGCGCAATGCCGCTTTGCGTTTCGTCATCCTTCGCATAATAATCACCGTACAATACAAAACCGTCGCCCGACGGATCTTTCTCAATGCAGTAGGAGCAGTTATACTGCTTTGAGTTGTAATAATCGTCGTGCAGGAAGGTCAGACGAAAGCTTTGTATATCGTCCGACCGAACCGTTTTGGGAGCGTTGGGGTCGGTGTTGCTCTTGTGATAGCCGGCGCCGAGGCTTATGTTTCCCGGAATATCTCCCGCGCAGCCGCAGCCGGCAAGAGTTCCGGTCGTAAGCGCGGCGGCAAGCAGACAGAAAAGCCTGATTGCCCGCCCGAGACCGTTTCTTCTGTATCCCTTCATAGTAGCCGCCTTCCTGTAGTTTGGTAAAAAATGCGGACGTTCGATTTATTATATCATAAACGGGGCGCGTTATCCAATATTCGCGGATAATGCGCGGGCAAAAAGGGCTCTCTGAAAAAACAGAGAGCCTGAAAAAATCAGATATTGATAAACATTTTGTATCTGGGCAGCATGCCGATCTTGTCGGGGACATGCGGCGGCATTTGAAGAATATCGTGTCCCGGGTGCTGGTTCCCCTCGACCAGCAGGGTGCCCGTTTCGGTTACCGCCACGTCCCAACCGACATAGCGAAGCTGCGGAACGACCCTGGCGGCGCTCAGAGCCGTTTCGACCACCTTGTCCCACATGGGTATCTGATGGCCGACGATCTTTGTTCCGGTGTAAGGATGGGTGTCGTAGTATTTGCTGTCCTTGTCAAAGGCGACGTTATTGATGACGCCGGTCTCAAGGTCTATCGGCGCCGCCATGCCGCCGTTATTGATATTGTCCACGACCCTGCCGCCGTTTCCTATGCGGATGAAGGCGTAGAGGATGTGGGGCGTACCGTCGTCGGATACGATGGTGACGACGCGAAGGGTGTTGACCGACAGGGGATAAAGACGGGAAATTTCGCTGTGCTGTTTGATGTATTCCTCGACGAGCAGGCTGTTGGTCTGCTTTATGTGGTCATACATCTCCTTCACAGAGGGAAAGTCCTTCTTTTCCAGCTTCATAACGCCGCGTCCGCAGTTTTCGTCAAAGGGTTTTGCGATAACGACGTCGCGATCAGACATAAACCGCTCGAAATCCTCCAATGAGGCCTTGGCAAGATTAATCTGTCCCCTGCGTATATATTCACCGAAATATTCGGAAAACTCCGTCTTGTCCTTCAAAATATGATAATATGCCGGATCGTTGCACTTTTTGATAACGGCGTTGTTGATTCCGCGCGTGATGAAGGTCTTGCGCTGCTTGCCGTTGAGGTTCCACCATTCGTTGAGGGCGTAATCCTTGTAGCCCGCGCCGTATCGCAGACCGCACCAGACGATGTCGAAAAACAGACCGACGCGGTTTTTGCCGCTTCTTTTATGAACCTCTCCGACCGTGTCGAAAAGACCCTTGAAGCTCATTTTTCTTATGCACTTCGCAATGTAACCGAGTTTAGACATTTGAACGCTCCTTAAAGCTCGCAGGAATCATTTTTCAACTGCAATAATTATATGGTATATTGGCCTAAAAGTCAATCCAGGGGCAATCCGGGCAAAAAGAAAAATCCGTTTGGATAAACGGATTGTCAAAAATGGACACAGGGGGACTCGAACCCTCGGCCTCTTGCGTGTGAAGCAAGCGCTCTAACCGGCTGAGCTATGCGTCCGCATATAAGATCACCATTACATTTTAATACGTCGGCCGCCAAATGTCAAGCGATAATGAAAAACGGACATTGCTCCGGACTCGTCCGCGCAGAGAAATTCCCCCGTCCTTTCTTGACATTTCCGCCGCCGCTTGCTATAATAACACCTGCGGCAGTTCGAAACCATCCTGCCGGTCCGGATACCGATAGGTCTTCCGGCAAAACAAAACTAAGGGAGCGATATGGCAAAGCTATGCCCTTGGTCTGTGACTGAGGGCTTTTTTGCGCACAAAAATGAAAAGATACAGCATCATCACACAAAAAAATCCGCGCGAAATGGTTCTTCTGCGCGGACGCGGCTGCTTTTATGAAAAATGCAGCTTCTGCGACTATTACATCGACAAAAGCGATAACGAGGAGGATAATTTCGCCCTGAACAGCCGGGTGCTGGACAATGTCACCGGACTGTACGGGCAGCTTGAGGTTATCAACAGCGGCTCGGTTTTTGAGCTGGACAAAAGGACGCTGGAAAAGATAAAAGCCGTCTGCCGCGAAAAGAACATTCACACGATCCACTTTGAAAGCCACTATGCCTACAGGAATAAAATACCGGCTCTGCGGCGTGACTTTTCCGATTTTGTTATCAAAATGAAGCTGGGGCTTGAAACTTTTGATAACGAATTTCGCGAAAATACCCTCAAAAAGGGTATTGCCGAAACAAATCCCGAAAGGATCAGCGAGCATTTCGACGAAGCCAACTTCCTTTTCGGCATAAAGGGACAGACCGCCGAATCCATGCGGCGCGATATTGAGCTCGGATTAAAGCATTTTGAGCGTATCTGCATTAACATAATGTGCGAAAATTCCGCCTCGATAAAGCCGGACGCAGGCGTTATCAGAGCGTTTGCAAGCGAGCTTTATCCGTTATACAGGGATGACGGCCGCGTGGATATTTTATTCAGCAATACAGATTTCGGAGTGGGTGAATGATATGATAAACAGTCTTATTTTACTGGCTTCTGCATTTTTCATATTCGGGTCGGCGCTGCTGGCCTACAGGCTTTTCGGCAAAACGGGGCTTTACTGTGTTTCGGCGTTATCGACCGTGCTTGCCAACATCGAGGTGGTAATCCTGATCGAAGCCTTCGGCATGGAGCAGACCCTCGGCAACATCCTGTTTGCCGTGACCTTTTTGATAACGGATATTTTATCCGAATGCGAGGGCAAGAAGGAGGCCAACAAGGCCGTCTGGACGGGTATTTTCTCGTCGCTGTTCTTCCTTGCGTTATCACAAAGCTGGCTGCTCTACATTCCCAGCGTCAACGACGTCATGGCTCCGTCCATCCATGCCATATTCTCCAACACGCCGAGAATGATAATATCCTCCCTGGTCGTTTACGCCATCAGTCAGTTTTTCGACGTGTGGCTCTATCACAAATGGTGGGAATTTACCGAAAAGCGTTTCGGTGACAAACGCCGTTTTCTCTGGCTCAGAAACAACGGCTCCACCCTTATCAGCCAGATACTCAATACGTTGCTTTTCACCCTGTTTGCCTTCTGGGGAACATACGACGCCGGCACCATTATCTCCATTTTCCTTTCCAGCTACATCATATTTGTATTTACCAGTCTGCTGGACACTCCGTTTGTATACCTCGCGCGGAGAATAAGCGACAAAAGAAAGGCGAAAGCGGCTCAGGCAGCGTGATCTCAGGCAAATAACAAGATCAGCGTCATTGTTCCCGCACGAAGACAATAAGCGGCAGACGGCCCGGGAGAAAAGGCGGCCGTCCGAAATGAGAATTATCCCTGAAACAAAAAAAGACCGCCGAAAAGGCGGTCTGTTTTTGCTTTATTTGTTTTGCGGGTCTTGATTAACGGGAGCCTTTTTCTGCGGCTTGCTCTGCGGCTGGCTCTTTATATCTCTTGTTTCCTTGGGATCGTCCAGCTTGAAGGGCTCCTCGTTTGTTATCACCTTTGTCTCGACGTACTTGATGAAAATATCCATGTACAGCTTGAGCAGAACAAAGTCGTTCATGGGATACGCGCCCTCATAATAGGCGTATTCGCTGGTCAGCGCCCTGACGGCCTCCTCTGATTTGATAATGTCGGAGGTGCCCAGATATTCTTTGATGGCGGTGAAAACATTCTTGTTCTTCACCGAATCCTTATTGACCTTGAGCATGTTGATGGCGTAATCCTTGACAAGGATGTCAAGAGCCGCCTTGTAGCCGATAGCGGCAATCTCGGTGTCGCCGTTGCCCTCGCATCTGAGAGCCTGATTGTACATGCTCATAAAGCGCGGAGAAACCCTGTTGAGATTCTTGTTGAAGTACATATATTCATACTGCGGATAGAGGAAAACAAAACGGCTCTGCCTTGTTTCCCTGTTGAGCAGTACCGCGAAGAAATAATAACGTCTGCACGCGGTGCAGCAGCAAACCTGAACCATCAGCTTGTCGCCGTTATCAAAGTCAACAAAGCTGGAGCTGATGGTCTGGCCGTCCATGCCCAGTCCGCAATGAGGGCAGACCGACGGCTTATCATATTCGCAGTCAAAACCACGCTGAATATCCTTTGCGTTTTTCTTAATAAAGTTCATATATCCTCCCTGTCCCTTCCTTAAAACATGTGTATTGCGTAAGTAAAAGCAGTAGTGAATCAATAAATGTATTATATCATGCAAAAGCGCGTGTTACAAGCGTTATTATTCAGTGTTTTTTCAAAAAATCGTATTTTTCGGATCGCCGGCCGCATTATCAGTTTGCGTTATCTTTTTTGTTGACTTTTTTGGCGGAAAATGTTATAATTTGGTCATATTTTAAGGAATATTTACTTGTTATCAATCTGAACCGATATGGAGCTGAAAGCAATGTCCAAAATGGATGTAACATTTACAAGACAAAACGGGCGCACGATTGAGGAGGAGCTCTGGGTTTTCGACGTCGCTCCGTTCCAGGTATACAGAAGCGGACAATTCGGCACCTTTCTTCTTCTTGCGCTGGAGGCGATGGAGGATGACTGCCGTGAGGAAGGCATGCAGACAAAACATGAATTCCGCGATGAGCTGTTGACCTACTTCAAAAAATGCATCCGGTCCGAGCCCGGTTCTCTTGCTCTGCTCAAAAACGTAAGAACATTCATGACCATGTGCCGCAGGGATGAAAGCCTGTGCAGCATCGAAGCGCTCGACCGCGTGTGGACCGTTCTCAAAAGGGATGTTCCGCGCTCGCGCCATCAGATCGATTTGAACAGGCTGACCTATGAAGAGCTGTCGGTACTGAACGAAAACAACATTATCGGTGAAAAAACCGTAGAACCGGACGGATTATCCGCCGCCATAGCTCTGCTCGGCTCGGATGAGCGCAAAGGCGTATGCATGTGCGACACGGTCTTTTGCAGCGATCTTGCCGATCTGTGCTATGCCTATCTTCGTCAGCTTTTCACGGCGGCGCGCCCGGCAAAGGATGAAGGGGACCGGACGGAAATCGGCGAAGATAACGCCGAAAGCGCCACCGCCGCGGACGACAATAATCTGCCGGAGGAATTCGCCGCGCAGCCGGAAAACCGGCCGGATGAGGACGGCGTTCCGGATCTGACCGATGACAAAGCCGAAGAAGCTGCCGGAGAGGTCCAGACGGAGCAGTCTGAGATACGTACCGGCGAAGATATTGACGGCGCCCAGCCGCAGAACGACAACTGCCGCGGGGAAGAAACGGAGCATCCGGACCGATCCGAAGCACGGGAGTCTGCGGATCGAGCCGCTGAGGACGCCGCTCCGCATGAACCGACCGAAGCACGGGACGACACCGCGCCGGGAGGAGACAACGGCAATGCCGGTCCCGTTTCGGATGAGCCGACAGCAGCCGCGGATAACGCGGACGATCAGCCGCAGGATATAACGGAAAACGAGCCATTGCAGGCAGGCGAGCCGGAAGCGGAAAAGCTTCCGTTTATAGCCGAACCGTTTGTTTTTGAACATGCCGTGCAGCCGGATCGGGCGGAAAACGACGCCGATTCCAAGACACAGGCCGAGGCGCCGGCGGATTACGGCGCGGCGCAGCGACCCGATCCGGAATATGACGAGCTTACAGATACAGATACAGAATATGCGTCTGAGACCGGCGAAATGACCGGGCAGCCGCCGAGAGCCGAAAACACGGAGCTTACCGAGCCGGCTGACAACAAAGCGGAACAAAACGCCGAACCGGAAGCGGAGAATGATTCCTCTGCATCTTATCAGCCCGAAGCGTTTGTCCAAAACGGAGCCTTCGCGCAGATGGGGGACACAACCGGGCCGGAATACGCCATTTCCGACAGCGGAGAGGAACAATCGACCGAGAATACCGCCCGACCCGAAGAGAACGGTCCTGCTTCCGGGCATGAAACAGACCTTGCGGAGGATCATTCCGGTGAAAATGAGAGCGCACCGGCAGAGGATCCCCGCGATACAAATGACGGTCAGACAGCCGACCCCGGCGAGGACGAGGACACGCAGACCGGAAAGATCCTTTCCGACGCCGCCGAAGACAAACCGGCAGACGGGCCGGAACCGGCGGATGAAACCCCGCAGCCCGGCATTTCGGAAGAAGTCGCCCGAGCCGCTGATAAAAACGAGGAAAATCCGCCCGAAGCGGTCATAGCCGCCGCAGCGCGGCCGGCCGGGGAAGACGGCGAAAACACAGCGGAAGCCTTAGCACAGGCCGCAGAGGAACAGGTCCCGCCCGAGGCTTTGCCCGGTACGCAGGACGCTCCTGCGCAGGAAGAGGCAATACAGGCGGCTCAGGGGGATTTCGTGCAGGCGGCCCGGCAGACGATCCGGGGTGTTGTTTCCCAAGCGGATGAAGTACAGCCCCGGCAGGATGAAGCCGTGAGCTCCTCCGCCGACGAGACCGTAAAGCAGACGGTCAGCAAAAAGGACGAAATTGCCAAGCTGCACCGGCAGATATATATGAGAAAGCAAATGCTTGTAAAGAGGAATCCGGGGAACTACGGATACGCCAGAGCATTTGACGAATACAAGACCGAGGCAAAGAAATATAAAAAGGCGGTAAAGAGCGGAGAAAAGACCGAGGACGAATATCTCGGCTGGCTGCTCGGCATAAAATAGACCGAACAAACGGCGGCAAGGACAGACCGCACCGCAATCGAAACAAAAACGGCGGCTTTCAGAACGATCAAAGAGAAAAAGTGAAATGGGTCAAACCTGTTTGCTAAACCACCGCTGATCGCGCTGATGCCGCCTTTTTGCGCCGTTTTTACATCAAAAAAACAAACGCAATCCTTAAAATATGCAAAACAAAAATGCCGCCGGTTTTCCGACGGCATTGATCATTATATGAAGCGCGACGCCGACATCCGGGATAAAACCGCCACGGCAGCACGGGAAATACCGGAAAAAGACTTCGCGGGCCGGTCTGCTGTTTCCGGCGCGGCTCAGAACAGATCTCCTATACAGACAGGTTGTCAAAAGCCTTCATTACGGCTATCTTCGCCGTATGATAGTTCAATCCTCCCTGCAGCCAGACGGCGTACGGCTCTCTGAGAGGGGCATCGGCGGAGATTTCGATCGACGCGCCGTTCGTAAAGGCTCCCGCCGCCATGATGACCTCGCTTTCGTAACCGGGCATTGCCCACGGTTCGGGAGCCGCGAAGGAATCGACAGGCGAGCAGGACTGGATCCCGCGGCAGAATTTTAAGAGGTTTTCGGAGTTTTCCAGGCAGACCGACTGGATAATATCGGTGCGCGGCTCGTCAAAGGCGGGAAACGCCCTGAACCCGAGAGCGTTCGCCATCGCCGCGGTAAAGGCGGCGGTTTTAAGCGCTTCGCCGACTACATGCGGCGCGTTGAACAATCCCATAAACAATTCCCTGTTGTGGCCCAGAGAAGCGCCCACCTCGCGGCCTGTGCCGACCGTAGTGAGCGAATAGCTGCATTTTTCCACGGCGCGCGCCGAGCCCGCTATATATCCGCCGCAGGGAGCGATACCGCCGCCGGCATTTTTTATAAGCGAACCGGCGATGATATCCGCGCCGTACGATACCGGCTCGTCGATCTCGACAAATTCACCGTAGCAGTTGTCGATCATAATATAACAGTCGGAATTTACGGAGCGTATAACTTTTATCGCCTCAGCGATCTGCGCTACAGAAAGAGACGGACGGAGCTCATAGCCCCGTGACCGCTGAAAATAAGCGACCCTGATCTTTCTGTCTGCGGCGGCGGACCTTATGGCGCTGAGGTCGGGCCTGCCGTCCCTTAAATCGACCTGTCGGTATGAAATGCCGAAATCCTTCAGCGAACCGTTGCCGTCGCCCCGGATGCCGATGACCTCCTCCATGGTGTCGTAAGGCTTGCCCGTGACCGAAAGGAGGGTATCGCCGGCGCGCAGCAGACCGAACAGAGCGACCGAAAGCGTGTGCGTGCCGCTGACGAAGTGATGCCTGACAAGAGCGTCCTCGGCGCCGACGGCTTTGGCAAAAACAGCGTCCAGAACGTCGCGCCCGGCGTCGCCGTAGCCATAGCCGGTGGATGCGGCGAAATGGGTTTCGGCAACCCTGCAGTCAATGAACGCCCGCAAAACCTTCTGGCTGTTGTATTCTGCGACAGAGTCGATTTTTTCAAAAACCGGTCGGAGCAATTTCTGCGCCCGATCCGCGAGAGAGATGATCTTTTCCGAAAAATCAAAAGAATTGTATTTCATAAAAACCTCGATCGTTTATAAGCGGAAAGCTGATTTAAAAAAACGCGTGTACGGTTCGCGAAATCAGGCGGCCGGACAAATTATAAACAGGCGCAGAACGGTCGATCCAAAACGGCTTCGTATTGAGAACCGACTGCGAAGCGAAAATATTCGCTGATCCAACAACGCAGTTTTATCCTTAATGCGCCTCAAACCATGTCTGCCCTATGCCGACGTCGACAACAAGCGGAACGCTCAGCTTTACGCAGCCGGACATTTCCTCGCGCAGAATATCGGCCGCTCTCCGGGCGATGTCCTCTTTCGCCTCGACGATCAGCTCGTCGTGAACCTGCAAAACAAGCCTCGCGTCAAGACCTTCGTCCCGAAGCCTGCCGTTCACGCGGATCATGGCGATCTTGATTATATCAGCGGCCGTTCCCTGAATGGGCATATTGCGCGCGACGCGTTCGCCGAAGCTGACAAGATTACGGTTGCTGCTCTTAAGCTCGGGCAAATATCTTCTGCGGTCGAATTCGGTGCGGACAAAGCCGTCCTTTTTTGCGCTTTCGACAATGCGCTTCATATATTCCTGCACGCCGCTGTAATGAGCCATGTACTGCTTTATATATCTCGAAGCCTCGGTAAAGCTGACGCCGATATCCTTGGCGAGAGAAAAAGCTCCGATGCCGTAGACTATGCCGAAGTTTACGGCCTTGGCGCGCGAGCGCATTACCGGTGTGACAAAGTCCTCGGGTATGCCGAAGACCTGTGAGGCGGTGATCTGGTGGATATCCTTGTTTTCGATAAAGGCCTGGCGCATGGCATTATCGCCCGAAATGTGCGCCAGCACACGCAGCTCGATCTGCGAATAGTCGGCGTCAACCAGCAGATAACCGTCCTTTGCCCGGAACATTTTGCGGAACTCCCGTCCGACATCGGTGCGGATGGGTATATTCTGCAGGTTGGGCTCGGTAGAGCTTATTCTGCCGGTGCGCGTTTCGGTCTGATTAAAGGTCGTATGGATACGGTCGTCGTCGGCTATACATGAAAGAAGGCCGTCGCAGTAGGTTGAAACGAACTTGGTCAGCGTGCGGTATTCCAGAATAAGAGTGACGACCGGATTGTCGCCTGCGAGAGCCTCAAGCACGTCGGCGCTGGTGGAATATCCGGTCTTGGTCTTTTTGGAGCCCTTGAGCCCCATTCTTTCAAAAAGCACTTCACCAAGCTGCTTTGGCGAATTAATGTTGAATTCCTCGCCGCACATGGTGTAAATCTGCATCTGAAGGGCGTCGATGCGGTCGATGAGCCGGTCTTTATACCGCACGATCTCAGCCGAATCAACGTAGAAGCCCTCAAGCTCCATCCGTGCCAGAACATCGGACAGCGGCATTTCTATATCATAGAGAAGTCCAGACATGCTGTTTATCCCGATTTCCTCCATCAGACGACGCGAAAGTGCGGGCATGGCGGCAAGCCTTTTCACGTTATCGGAAAGACCGGCGGAGTTATCTGCCGCGACGGAATAGGCCCCGCACAGCCGCAGAATATCATAATCGGAGCTGTTGGGATCAAGCAGATAGGCGGCGAGGGTAATGTCCAGAGAAATACATTTTGCGGAAATGCCGTTTAACGCGGCCGTTTTAAAGAGCTTCTTGGAATCGCTGCAAACCAGTTTAACGCGCTCATTTGATAACAAAACGGCTATTTCACCGTCATTTAAAGAATATACTGTGTTGTTAAACAACAAAAGCCCGCCGCTTTTACCGTTATCTTCATCGAAGACGAAGTAAGCATCGCCCCCGATAGCCGAGAGATCGGGAAGGACGGAGGAAAACTCAACATTTCCCGCCTGCCCGGGGGAGCTGTCAGAAGGCGCGGGAGAAGAGGGCGAAACGCCGAATTTATCCATCAGCGAAAAAAGCTCCAGAGATGACATCAAGGCGCCGGCTCTGTCGGAATTATCCCTTTTCACGAGATCACGGTCATTAATATCAATGGGCGCCGTGCGGCATATGGTGCCGAGTCTGCGGCTGAGATAAGCCATGTCGCGGTCCTTTTGCAGCTTTGCCCTGACCCCGGGCTTTATATCCAGCGAATCAATATTGTCATAAATGTTATCAATATCGTGATATTCGGAAATCAGCTTCTGCGCGGTGACCTTACCGATGCCCGAAACGCCCGGGATACAGTCGGAGGAATCGCCCATCAAAGCCTTTATGTCGATCATCTGCGGCGGCTCGACGCCGTACTCGTCAAAAAGAGCCTTTCTGTCATACATGACCGTGGAAGGCTGAGACGCCTTTGTAGTGGTCAGCAAAACCGAAGTGTTATCGGAAATAAGCTGGAGCGAATCTCTGTCGCCGGTCGCGATAACACAGTCGTCGCCCCTGTCATCGCACATTTTTGATAACGTGCCGAGAATATCATCTGCCTCGTATCCTTCACATTCGATGATACAGAAACCGAGAGCCGAAAGCAGCTCCTTCAGCTTCGGAAGCTGCTGCGCCAGTTCCTCCGGCATACCGTGGCGATTTGCCTTGTATCCTTCATACATATTGTGGCGAAAGGTTTTGGCGCGCATATCAAAGGCGACGGCAAACCGGTCGGCGCCCGTCTGAGTCATCAGCTTGTGCAGGATGTTGAGAAAGCCGTATATGCCGTTTGTGTAAAAGCCGTCCTTTGTCGTCAGCAGTTTTATGCCGTAAAAGGCGCGGTTAAGAATGCTGTTGCCGTCGATGGCCAGAAGTTTCATGTCAGATCATCCTTAATTGAAAAAAGAGATAGCAATCAAATAAAGGGCTTGAATAAATACCGTGCTTAATATACGGGCTGAGCCGCTATCTCATCCGGGCGGGAGGAGCTGTCGGCAAAAGCACGCCGTAATTGAAGCTGCGTCTTGAAATCAGATATGAGGCGATAAATACCGCAGCGGAAACGCCCAAAAGAATAAGGGAGTTTGCGGTGTTGTCGGTAAAAAACCTGATGGCGCTCAATATTATTTCGTTATTTTCCGCAATGAAGCAGAGGATCACGCCTATAAAAGCCGGGATACCGTAAACGGCCTTGAATTTTTCGGCGCCGAAGGTGAAAACGCCGAGGAAGCTGAGCCCTCCGAAAAGCAGACAGCTTGCCGCCGAGCAAACGGCGATATTTATCACCTGCTGCATGGTGAGCTTCATATATTCCCTGAAGATGATCATATCGGCCAGAGCCAGACCGACGAAAACAATCATAGCGGTGAAGAGAAAGAGGAATTTCGCGAGAACATATTCAGAGGCTTTGGCGGGGAGGAAGTTGAGAAAATTTGCCGCCTGGTTTTGCGTTTCCGCAAAAACCCAGAAATAGGAGCAGATATATGAAAGCAACAGGATGGAAAGAAAGATCATATCGCCTGACCGCACAAAGAGGGTGACGGCGAAAGCGACAAGCAGCAGCACGGTGTATTTAAAATGAGATGAAAAAGCGGCGGTATAATCTCTCCTGAGAAATCTGATAACATTATTCATTGTATTCGCCTCCTCCGATGTAATATCTGATAACGTCGGAACGTTCTGCTTTTTCCGCGGTGACGCCGGGATACCTTTCGGTTATCTTTTTTGCTGCATGATCGCCCTGAACGATGCAGCTTAATTTTTTGCCGTCAAAACGCGCTCCGATCGCGCCCTCGGGTGTTTCATTGCACTCTCCGCTGATCAGATAACAATCGGAGAAGGGCTCGTCCCCGTAAAGGCTGTGCTTTACGATGCCGTCGGAAATGATGATAATGCCGTCGGCGTATTTATCCAGATCACCGATTCGCGAAGTAGTGAAAACAAGGCTTGTGTCTCCGAGATATTTTTTCAGCGCGCTCATTATATCTCCGGTAACGAACGGGTCGGCGTCGCCGGCGAGATCGTCGGCAAGGATGAGCCGCGGACGGCGCGCCATGGCAAGCGCGTAAGACAGCTTTATAAGCTGCGGCCCGGAAAGGGCGTCGAGACGATCAACGGGCTTCAGACCAAAGCCCTTTGAGATCTCTTCAAAAAGAGCGTTATCAAATTTACGATAAAAAAGCCGGAAGCTTTTGCAAACACGGTAAACCGTCAGCGTCGGCATAAAGCCGAGATAGGGCGTTATATACGCAATGGAGCCGCGTATATTGTGATCGTCAGGGCTGCCGCCCAAAACCTTGATTTCGCCGCTGTCGGGCTTTAAAAATCCGGACATGAGCTTGATAAGGGTGGATTTTCCTCCTCTGTCGGGAGTGTAAATTCCGGTGCGGACGCCGTCCCCGGCGGTGAGCTCGTCAATATTCAGGTTTAGCCGGCCGATACGGTAGCGCAGATTTTTTATGCTTACAGCAGACATAAAGTTATCACATCCTAAAAAATATTGTGCCGGAATCCGGCGTAATTGTTATCAGGAAAAAATGTTAACGCATGACGAACGTCCTGACTTCCGGATCAGGGCAGGAAAAGCCGCGAGCTGAGCGACATCGCGACAGCAAAAAGAAAAACCAAGCAAAACGAATGAAAGCGTCGGATAAACAAAACCGGACGCGCGGCGCGAAAGGATCACAATTCGGAAATGCCGCAGAAGACACTGCCTCCGGTTATGTCAATAAAACCGTAGCTTTTTCTGCTCATTCTCGGCTGGGATATGCTGCCCGGATTCATAATATAAACGCCCTGCTCGTAACGGTAATCGGTCATGTGGGTGTGACCGTAGAGGATAACCCTTGCGTCATATTTCGCAGCCGCTCTCTTAAGGCGGTCGAGGGAGACGTATACGCCGTATCGGTGACCGTGGGTCATAAAAACAGTGACGCCGCCGATCTTGACGACCTCATCATTTTGCGCCTGAGAGTAAAAATCGTTGTTCCCGCAAACCATAACGTATTTCTTTTCCGGGAAAAGAGACATCAGGTTTTCAAATTCGTTATTGCCGTCGCCGAGATGAAGGATGTACTCCGCCTCGGGATGATTGGTGATAACACGATGCATGTCGAAAGAGCGTCCGTGTGAATCGGAAAAGATCAAAACTCGCATAGCAGAACTCCTATGTTGAAGGTAACAAAAAAAGAACGGACGAATATAATAAAAAAGAAAAGCGAGGTGTTGATATGACTGATAACAGTGAAATGAAGAGAACTCTTATGCAGGCGTTAGCAAACAGCAATAAATCAGAACAGAAAGCCGTCAGGGACAGACTCAGGGCTTGCCTTGACAGCATGAGCGAGGCACAAAAAAACCAGCTTGAAAGGGTGCTGAGCGACGAAACCCGGCTGAAAGCCGTTCTGTCAACGGCAAAGGCACAGGAGCTTATAAGAAAACTCGGCTCAGGCTAATAAATTATACCATAAAAGATGATGTAAATAAAGGGATAGCAACAAAAATAAGTCAAAATTAACGCAGATATTCTGATAACACACAGGCAAATCACATATGACGGGGCGGGAGGAAGCGATGGACGATATCGAAAGCAGGCTGGATAAAATATTATCGGATCCGAAGGCGATGGAAAGCATCAGATCGTTGTCGCAAATGTTATCAGAATCGCAGCAGGAGCTGCCCGGCGGCAATGAAATCAATTCAACGGACGCGGCCGGCACAATCAGAGCGCAGAACCCGGCAGACGCGCTCAATATAGCGGGGTTATCAAAGCTCATAGGCGGCTCCGACGAAACAAGCGGAAGCCGTCACAGCTCGCAGACGGAAAGCGCCGCCTCAGACAGGACCGTTAACGCACAAATGATAACCAAGCTGCTGCCGCTGATAACAAAAATCAATCAGGAAAACGAAAAGACTCGTTTTCTGGAGTCTCTGAAGCCTCTTGTTTCAGTCCAAAGAAGGGCGCGAATCGACCGCATGAAGGATTTCATGCGCATTATGACGCTGATTGACGCCGGAAAGAACTGATTGATAACGAATACAGATGAAATGAGAAGGCGCGGTTGGCGGCGATGAACTGCCATAATGAACGAAGTTATCATAACAGGCGGGTTTTCCGTTATCAAATTGTTAAATTAATTTTAATTCGCGTTATCAAATATTTAAAACTGATAACGAATGTGATATAATCAGGACAGCGCTCAGACGATTCTGTTATCTGTTTTTGACGGATTTATGCTGTCATTTGTTTCAGCGAGGCGCAGTATATGAATAATCTAGGCTTTGATTTTTTCCGGAAAAGCATAACGGATGCCGCAATACAGAGCGGAGGATCGCAATCATCTCCGGTCAGGGCGGCAAATCCAAACGCCTTTTCACGAACCGGTTTTTCTTCGTTTGAGCCCAGGGTGAAAATTCACAGACCGGGACAAAGGAGTACAAATCCAAATTCTGAGCCGAAAAAGAGCAGCAGCGGCGCTATCCGGTTTTCGGGCGAGGAAAAGGCGCTCCTTCGTGTCTTCGAGGAGGACGTTCCGCCCGGCAGCCGATTCATTGAAGATATATTCGGAAAATCTGATTTGCACGCTTCGGACCATACCAATGATGACGAGATTGCCGAACAAAAAATTTTACCGATACGTAATGTTCCGACTGAACAAAATTCTTTTGACCGGGAAAAAAATACAGCCGGAGGGTCAGATTCCGGCTTTGTACCCGTTTCTTCCCCGGAGCCTGTGAGTTCGTCGCAGCACAGCGGGGAGGCTCAGGACGATCAGCATGACCTTCAGATGCAGGAAATGCTTCTCGCAATTTTCCTGACGTTAATTTTATCTGGGAATAACTCCGATCTGCTTCTTCTGATTTCCGTTTTGTATATTTTCATCTGATTTTTACACCTGCCGAAGATCGATCATCAAAGCATTTCCCGACTAAATCATGATTTGAGGCAGATTTCCAATAATAAGGATCTCTCCGACCGGAATAATCATTGTTTTTTCATATATTTCATGTTTTTCATAAGATTTAATCTTTGATCTTTCTGCAAATTTACAAATTATTCATATTATTTATCATATTTTATCCCGAAATCGTAATAATCTGACGCATGTTTAATGATCTTTCGAAATATACTTAGAATTTTTGCTCTTTTCCCTGATTTTCCTTCTTTTATCTCCTTTTTGAAAATTAAATTGAATTCCACTTATTCATATTCCTTAGTGAACTAACGCCACACTAACACTGGAAAAATAAGCCACCTGAATAAATGGAAATATTAAACTGGAAATTACAAATTAGAATAATTATTCATAAATATTGAAAAATCTTTCAAATGAGGCAGTATTATCACTGCTGCCTGCCGCACTTTCCAAAAAAGATGATGCGGCCTTTTGAGGCGCGAATATAAAAAAACTGATGCCGATATCGGCATCAGTTCTTTTAATTTTAATACCTTGCTATGCGGTTGACCCGAAGCCAAAGACGGCTGCCTGCGGCGTCTGCGGGCAACCGGCTGCATATGAAGCTCAACCCGGTTTAAACCTCCTGCGCTTCATCGTCGTAAAGGCTGGGCAGAATATCAATGCAGAATCTTCTGCTGGACAGTACCGAGTTGTGCGAGATGATAACTATTTCACAGCCGATCGCGCCCGACATGGAAAAAAATCCTCCGCTGAGCGATATTCTTATCTGACCGTAGTGTTCGTCAATGACCTCGCACCGCTGATACAAAACGCTCTCATCGGGCATTTTTACAAAGAAACTCACGTTGCAGTCGGTTAGATCCAGGGGCACTCCATCGTCGGTCAGCTCAAAAATAAGCACCCTGCTGTTGTTGTCCTTTTGCTTGAAGACGAGCGGCCTGGGCGGAACTTCGTTAATGTCCATTTTGATTGTTGTAATATCCGATGCCATTCAATCACCCCTCATAAGTAATTCTGATCTTAGGTTTGTCTGCTCCGGTGCGGACGATGCGGCAGTAATCGCTCATGGATTCGCTGCGATCGGCGTCAAGCGCGATGGAATATCTACTGCCGGAGTTCACAGCTTCAATAAAGTCTTCATTCAGAGAGAACCATCCCGACTCACCGCGGGACAGCTTTATCACTGATGCTGCGCCGCCGAGATCCTGTCCCGTCCATGTACTTGGTTTTGCCGTATAATTATGCATTTTTAGATGAAGATTTGCTTTTCCGGCATTTCCATGTGTTGAGTTTTCCCTCTTTATGAATATTTCAACATTTGCGATCTCCCTGCGCGATGCGTCGGAATACATCTGATCGTCGAACCACATCAGACTTCTTCGGGCGCTTGAAACCGAGCCGTTCCATGTGCCCTGTATCAGAGAATCGGCATTAACCGACTGGCTGTCGCGGCTTCCGCTGTTCCAGTAAGTCTCGCCGTCTGTCATTTCATATGTAACGACGGTGTTTTCGGGTCGACCGAGCAGGTCGATCCATTCGTTACCGTCAAATCTTTTTGCCGTTGCGATATTCTGCCATGCTCCGTCGTATCTCTTTAGGCACTCTGAATAGCAAAATCCGTCTGTACTGTATCTTTGAACAGCCATATAACGCTCCCTTCGACACATTCTACCAGAACCAGAGGTCGCCGGCGTTTGGAGAGGAGGGCTGATTCTGCTGCACATAGATTGACCTGCCGGAAATCCTGTCAGAGTTTTCCACGGTTCCGCAGATCAGTCCGTCTGCTCCTCTTACCACTATGCAGTTCTGCCTTGTGTCTTCAGCCGATTGCGGCAGAACATATGACCCGGTGTCGCCTATGGCTGAGCCTGACGGGCCGAAGGAAATGAAACCGCACTTTTCGGGATCGGCGCGCAGATCGGTAACCGCGTTTTCGCCGAGCCTGTCGGTGTTTGCCTCTACAAATACGGAGGCCACAGCCATTTCGTATACCGTGGAGTTGCGCGTCAGTTCAACAGTCCCCTGTTTTCTAGTGAGCGTTATGGAGCGTTCTGAATTGTCCAGCCGAAGAACAATCAGATCTGTTCTTGCTGCGGACGACGTGGGGATGGTGAAATTGACGTCAGTCGGCTGGGTTCCGAAGCAGCCGTTTATGAAGCAGCTTCCGTTTCGCACGCTGACGGTCATATCCATCGCTCCTCTTGAAGGAACAAAGCTGCCCTGAGTTATTCCGTTTGGAATGACAGACGCCAACAGCCTTGTCAAAAAGTACGAATCGTAGATCCTGTCATATTCCGGATTTCCGTTTTCATCGGTTCCGGTGACGACCGAGTCAAAAAATCCGCTGTACATTTATCCATACATCCTTTCAATGTAACTGATCGTGGTCAAAAAGCCTTCGCCGAAGGACAGGTTAACACTGACCGCGCCGTTTTCGAAAATCTCCTCGGCTTCGGTTATGCGGCAATCGAGGCTGAGACCGAGCCTTGAGGATTGTATCGTGACAATATCCCCTAAATCAAAATCCGTGCGGTAGGCGCCTGAGCTTTCGGGGCATATCTCGCCCTCGAAGCTCTGGACAATCGAATACTGCGCCAGTTTTTCCCTGCCCCTGCGTCTGAGCAGCTCGAGATATCTTTCGTCACTCATGTCGTCCTCCTGCTGTATGTCGCGAGCGTCAACATACAGCATTCGTCTTTCCCCGCCGTTTGAGCTGTCCACGACGACCCATTTGCGACGGTTCCCGGTACCCTGTCCGGCCACGACCGCGACGTTGCGGTAGTCCTTCGTCGAGTAGCTGTATTCGCAGGAGATGAGGTTTTCATAGTCCTCGCTGAAAATTACGGGACTGACGCCCGAGCCGGACGAGCGGTCGGTTCCCTGCCAGACGGAGAAAACAAGCTGTCCGGCATCGTCCAGCTCGACCGAAAAGGAAAGCTGCTGCTCTGTGGACAGCATGCGCATATAGTCGAGCAGACCGTAGCCCGTGACCTGTCCGCGCTCGACGACAGTGCCGACGCCGCTGAGTTCGCCCGGCTCTATATCGGTGTAGTTTTCAACGAGCTGGTGCAGCACCTCTTCGCCCGTTCCGGAAATCGGGAAGGTAGGATAGATGACCATGCGCTCGAAAATGCAGTCGGCCGAGCGTCCCTTTATCTGCAGCGATCCTTCACGAAAAACTACTGTTTCAACGACGAAGACACTGCTTACGCTGTCGCTGGCGCACATATACTCCGCCGCGCGCAGAACGGGAAAAAGCTCCGGCCTGCAATGAAGCTCAAACTGGTCGCAGTCGTAATAGCGGCGTCTTCGGATGAAACAGGTATAGTCGTCCACCACGGAGATTATTTTGAATCCTCCGTCCAGAAAGTATAATTCCATCTGCCGTCCTCCGTTAAACGCCAAGATAAAGCTGCTCGAAGCTGAGCGACGCGCTGAAGAATATCCCGCCGTTTCCTCCGGATATCCTCACGCCCGTTTCACCCTGTCTGAGAGGGAAAAAGACAGAGCGTCTGTCCAGATACTGCAGGCATTTTTCTTCGTTGAGCCAGACGCCTTTTTTACCGGGTCTTGTGCTGAGCCGCAGCAGATCTCCGGTTGAAAAGTCGTGATCGAGCCGGACAAATTCGTCGGTTGACGTGTTGGTGACGGTAACGCTCTGAACAGGATCCCTGAAGCTGATGCTCAGATCGAAGCCGCAGGAAGCATCGCCGCTGTTGTTAACGGTGATCCTGTCGCGCTCGACCCTTTTTCCGACCGTGAAGCCGTTCTGCGGCAGGGGGCAGACCAGGTGAAGCAGCCCGGTATCCTCGCTGAAGGAAATACCCGAGCCCGAGCAATCGCAAAAATAAGGATCGGGGCAGAGAAGGGTAAGCGACACGGTCTGAAGATGGAAGAGGGTGCTTTGCTTTATTCCGCATTCGGATATTATGCCTCTGATAGAGCGCTGCGTGTCAAAGCGGGTTACGGTAAGTTCAACCTCGCTGTGCGGGGAAAACAGCTTGATCATCTGGCGGCGAAGGCCCTCGTCGTTTGTCATGTCGAAGGATATGTCGATCTCGCGGGGCTGCATGCGGCTTTTTGTTATATAACCGCCGTCATACAGCGCGGACGAGGACAAACCAATGTCAAAATCGCAGCCGTCGAGTCCCGAAACGGAAATGAGCTTGTAAGGAAAGCTCCTGCCCGCCTCGATAATGTGACCGCCGCTTTTAAGTTTAATTTTCAGCATATTGTAAAACCGGTCCTTTCCGCGGATCAGGTGCGCGGCAGGATTGAGAACCGCCGCGCGTGACCCGCCGGCGAAAAAGAACGCCGAAATGATTTCTGAGCCGAAAAGTCATATGAGAGGCAGCGCTTTGCCGGAACGCGCCGCAGCCGATGCAAAGCTGTGTTCCGCTGCGCCGCCGACCGTCCGTTCAACCTGTTCCGGCCGGGGATATTCGCTTAAAGACGCGGCCGCCGGAAGTCTTCGGCATGCGCGCCGCACGGCCGGACCGCTCAGTAAACGAGCGAAGCCTTTCTCGCGGCTCGCGCAATCTGAGACGGTGAAACGGCAGGTGAATTGAAATTGAAGATCTGCTTTGTGTCGTAGCTGTTATAGCTGCTGTAGCTTCTGGAGGAGTATTCCGCCGGGGACGGCGCGGGCGAAGCATCCGAAACCGCGGAGCGAAGTCGCGAGGTCATTTTCCGCAGGGAATCGGCCATGTTTTTCTGCACTTCGCCCGACCGGCTGTCGAAGCCGGCCCAGACGCCCTTTGCCATGTTGGCGCCTATCATATCGCGGAACACCTTCGAGGGCGAGTTAATGCCCAGTTTCTTCTTTACCGAATTGACTATTCCGGTGAAAAAGGAGTTTATCCTGGCATACAGCCAGCCGCCGAGTGAGGCGACGCCGCTCCAGAAGCCGGAAACAATGCTGCCGCCGATACCGGCAAAACGCGACGGAAGGGATGCGACCGCGGATATTACGCCCGAAGCGAACTTCCCGGCGCTCTGCGCGCCCGAAGCGATAAACCGCAGCCCGAAAACGGAAGCCGCTTCGAGCAGTCTTGAGAATATGCCGTCGAGAGAAAGGATGTCCTGCTGCAAATGGGAAAGCTCCAGCGAGGTATCTATTTTGATCGAGCCGTCATAGTTCATTTAGATCACCTCCTTTGGTTTTTGTCTGCCTTTGCATGTCCGTCCGGCGGGTCTATGCGGATGCCGCCGCAGCAGCCGCCGTGCATCAGCACCCTTTCGAGTTCGCTGTCGGCGCGGTTTTCGGGCAGAGCGAAGGCGTGTTTCATGCTGTAAAGAAAGCTCCTCTGCTCGTCGGTCATATCCCTTGTTATTTCGGCTCTGCGCCAGCCGACGATCTTTGTGAAAAGACAGTCGTCTGACAGAGAGGAAAAAAGCGCCTGAAAGCTCCACCAATGAAGTCTCGCGGTGTGAAGGTCGATGCCGTACTGCTGCATAAAGGCGGCGTAAATATAGTCGGCGTCGCAATCGAAGCTGTAACAGCGCCTCTCGACTCCGCCGGGGCCTTCGCCGCCGGAGATTTCTTCTCCGCAGCGGTAAAACCACCCGATTCTCTCAAGCGCCGAATCCATGTCATCGGGTATTTCGGGATAATAGAGCCGCAGCGCGAAAAACGGCTTCAGCGATTCGTCAACCTCGTCGTCCTCAAGCAGACGGCAGAGCAGGATACCGGTGCGAAAGCCGCTGTTTATGCGGTAAAGCCTGCCGCCTGCCTCGACGCATCCGGGCGGAGCCTTTGCAAGATCAAGCATCGGGAACGGGAGAATATCTGCCGGTCAGCTGCTCGAAAAAATCCATTTGCTCCTCGACATAGGTGATAAACTTATCAAGGCAGCGGACATATATCATCAGATCATAGTCATCACCGAATATTTCCTTTGCCTTCTGGCTGCCGAAAAGCTCCTCAAAAAAGCCGAAGATCAGTTTGCAGCTTTGAGCGACCGATTCTCCGGCCTCCTCCGGCCGGGCGCACTGTCTGAGGTTCCCTTTGATTTTGCTCAGACCCTGCTGAAATTTTTTGATAAAATCGGCGTTGAAGACGCTGAATTCAAGTTCAACGCCGTTGACGATAAGGCTATGCTCCATAGCTGTCCTCACTGAAGCTGACGGTTCCGGCCGACAAAACAGCTCGGCCCTCGATCATGTCTCCTATGCCGAGAAGATTGCCGTTGCAGCCCAGCTCGCCGTCCTTTGCCGAAAACTCCGCAACCTCGACGCACACCCTGATTTTGCGTGCGTAATATGTGTTGGGCACGGGAGTCGAGCCCTGCATGACCGGTCTGTCGAGACTGACCATGACGTAATCGGTCTCGCAGTCGCCGCCTGTTTTCTGTTTTTCTCCGATGGAGCAGATATAATCGACGGCGCGTTCGCTTCTGATCTGATCGAGCTCGAAAGGAGCCGACCACTCGTAGCCGGAAACGGAGCTGGAAGCGGAGCGGTCGTTGACATATCGCCTGGATACCGTCTGCGCCGACGGCTTTTCATCCAGCACCCTTGCGCCCGCGCCGAGAAGAACGTAATCCTCTGCGCCGTTCGTGCCGACGTTGAGGTAGTTAGCCACCTCGCGCCTTTCACGGATTTTAGGCATTGCGTTTTACCTCCTGTTAGGAAATTGCGGCCGTTTGACCCTGCATTCCGATGATTCGGACGCTTTAAACGGCCGGATTGCATACTATTTGTATAATAACTGGGAATCTATACCGTTTGCAGATACCTCAGCCTGCATTGAATCTGGTATTTTGCGCTGTCCGCGCCCTCTTCGAGTATATAGACGGTGGAAAGCGGCGTAATGGACAGAGCCGTTTTTCCCTCTCCCAGATCGGGAAGACGGTCATCGGCAGCCGCCCTTTCCAGCCATTCGGACAGACTTTCAAAAAAACCGACGTTCTGCAGGTTCTGCAGCGTGTGCGCCCCGTAGCTTTCACGGGAGCTGACGGCGAACTGCAGCGAGCGCACCGAGCTGCCGTCCGGGTATTTTGTCACCACGCTGCCGCCCGGCATGCAGTCGACGGAAAACTGTCCGGCTCCGTTGCCGAGCCAGTCGGCGTTTACGTCCGAGCCGCTCAGCAAAGGGCAGGTCAGCATATAGTTGTAGAGCGAGGCGGAGACGCTCATAAGATCACCTCCTTGAGGTTCATCGGCCTGTGAAAAAGCCGCGCAGGACGCTTTTTTCCGAACCGATGCCTATCCGGCCTTTCCGCCCATCTCAGCGGCAACGCCGGAGACGAGCGATTCAATATTCGCGGTCTTCATGCGTTCAAACCAGTACCGTCCGCGAAGAGGACCGAAACGGGATGTACCGGGATCACGCCCGCCGTAGTACTGTCTTCCGGCATAGGGAACGCTGTATATCACAAGCCCCGAGCCTATGGCTGTTGCCGTATATCCGCTCGACAGCAGCCGGCCGGTCAGATAGGGGACATAGGGCTCGCAGCGCCGCAGCACCTCGGAGTCGAGATAGCTTTGCGCCGAAAATATCCTGCCGTTGAGGATATCGCTCAGAACGGCCGGAAGATCCAGGCTCGCCATGCCGCCGGAGAATTTTACGGTGCGGAAGATACCGCCGAATGTGATTCTGTCAGACACACTGCACCTCGATATGCCGCATGCGAAGGCTGCCGAAATTCCTTTTGGCTACCGACAGTGCGGTCAGTCTTTCGGGAGAGGCGGCCGCCGCGCCATAGCCCTGTTCGTCTGCTGAAAAGGTACATTTGCCCTCGATGATGACGTCGCCGTTTTCGGGACGAAACCCGTCGGGCAGGGAGGAGAGCGGAATAAAGATAACCGAGGATCTTGTCGGCGTCGAGCTGTCTTTCATTCCGCTGTTAATTATACCAGAAGTATCTCTTCGCTGAATCATTACCTTTGGTATAAAAAACCTCTCATATTTTACCTGTCCGGAAGCAAAGCTCCTGCGATACACCGTGCAGCTTGAATTTGTTATCATAGGGTCACCTCGTTTTTACACCGCTCTGCTCATGAGTCCGGTTTTGAGCAGGTACGGCGCAACCGCTCTGCGCAGTTTCCCGCCGGCAGAGTTTTCGTCGCGGCTCATGTAGCTTACAGAGTAATCGCCTACGCGTTCGCTTTGTACCGCACCCTTTGCGTCCTCGCTGAAGCAGACTTCCGCGGCGGCGCACACCGCCATATTTACCTCGTCCGTTCCTGCCTGCGACGCCCTGCCGCAGGTTATCATATCCACCAGCGCAGCGGCCCGTTTTTCACAGAAGCCAAAATCCTCCCGCGGAATGCGGTTTCCGCCGTATACGCCGGTATAATACTCATAATCGACCGTCATATCCTTAGCCCAGCACTCTGACGGCAAGCTCAGGATAAACCGTCTTGAAGCCATAGAGCACATCCATGGACATGCTTTCCTTCTTGTACTTCATGTCGTAGCCGTTGACCACTCTCAGCGAAATGCCGTTATAGTTGGTCACATAGCTTTCCACGCCCGCCGGCTTTGCGAGGGGCCTTGTGACAAAGGAGAAGGCCATCGGATGGAAGGCCAGGTTTGCCGTGTGGGAGCCGACTATCGCAACTGAGGTGTTTGCCGAAAGCGCAGGCAGCGCGGGCGAAACGCTGACATTGGAAATGGCGTTGGAGGAAGCATCCGCCGTATCGGCGGTTACAACATAGGATTTGCCGTCGATGTCGAGGATATCGCCCCTGATCAGTTTGCCGGTGAGGGTTGTTGCCGTCAGATTGAGCTTTGTCGCGCCTGCGGATACGTTGGACGCCACCTTGACGGCGGTTGCCGCTGTGACAGAGCTTACATGTTCTCTGACGCCCTGGGACATGTAGTTATCCATGCGGAAGACCCTGCCTATGGAGCCGTCCCGCAGAGCCTGCGTGGAGCCGCACTTTTCGGCGTTCACCAGAGCGTCGACGGTGGTGAGGGCGGCGTCGGCTTCAACGTCCCAGACGGCGCAGCGCGGAGCGACGGGAACATTGTTGCGGTTGAGGGCGGCTCTTACCTCGGCAAGAGCGCCGAGGGAGTTGGGCGTGGTTCCCGCGGTGCCGCAGTGATTGTAAACGTCCTTGTAAAGCTCAAGGCCGTCGGAGTTGATTTTGGCGGCGAGAGCGGCAGCCGCCGGCTCGATGAACTGACGGCCGATGTCGTCAATGCCGGTCGCGCCTTCGAGAGCCGAAATGTCGATGTCGACGGTGGCTATCTTGTTGAGCTGCACGTCAACGCTGTTTTCGACTATGTCCTGCGCCGTTGTGCCCTGGCTGGGGTCAAATTCCTTTGCTTCAAAGACGATGGGCTTGCGCACCCTGATGGTGTCGCCCAGCTTGTTTGAAAAGGCGTCGGAAAAATCCTTGTGGATGAGGTTGGGGAAAACGAGGTTTTCCATGAGTCGCGGAAGGGCTATTCTTGCTACTTCCTGAACCGAAATAAGGGAATTTGCCATGTTGTTGCCTCCTTATATATAAGTGTGGAAAGCCAAGCGAATGTGTCGGAGAAGCCGACAAACAGCTTCATCCGGCGCGGTTTTGCCGCGCCGCCTTCCCCGAAAAGGAAGACCCGGCGCAGCCTGACAAAGTCCGGAAGCCCTTCGAAGGAGCTTTTCCGGGCTTTATTTCTGTTCCGCTCTCCGCTCCATGATTCCATAGTATTCGCTGTCGGTCAGAGCCGAGTAGTCGAGCGGTGAGCTGTGCGAGTGCTCCATACCGCTGGACAGGCGCAGACCGGTGCGTTCGGCCGGAGCCTCGGCAGCGGCGCTGCCGAAAAGATACGGGCAGCCGGTCCTGAGGGATTCTATCTGCTCATCAAGACCGCTCAGACCGTTTTCGTCCAGCTTTACCGAATCGGGGTCTATATGTGCTCTGACCGAAACAAGATCGAGCGCGCCGCTCCTCAGCAGCGCGAGGTCTATGGCGCTGCTCGTTTTAAGCGACTGTATTTCCTTTTCGTAGCCGGCTTTAAGCTGCTCGGCGCTGTTTCCGGCGTCGCAGACAGCTTTTTCGTATTCGCCGCGCGGCACGTATGAGCCGTCGGTCAGGTCGGCAAGCTCCATGCCTTTTTCGCTGATTTTTTCACAAAACTGCTCATAGCTGAGGGCTTCGTCGCTGAAGACGCTTTTCAGATCCATGCAATCACCTCCTTTGCGTTTATCGTGACGCGGGTTTAACGTAGCGCCCCGAAAAATCTTCGGATTTTCCGGGGGAGAGGAGAAGCGGCGGATTTCCGCTGAGCGGGCGAAAACGGGCGATATGATGTTTCCGGCGGCGGCATGCGGCGCAGCGGCAAATCATCCGAACATGCTCTTGATAACCGGAAAGCCTCCGTGAGGTAATGATGATTTGCTTTTCCGCAAACGCATGATTGCTCTGCCGCGCATAACACGTTCCTGCGTATCCCGTTTACCTTCGGCAGCGGAGCGGGCGCGCTTCGCGGCGCACGATCAGATCAGCGCCTTTTTTGCCGTTGCTTCGTCCTCGCCGTACCAGCGCATGCGGTATTCCCATCTCTGCATGATTCCGTCGCGCACGTCCTGTATGTCCTGACTGCGTTTCTGGGAGCTGTCGGCTATATAGCTGTCGTCGAAGCTGACGGTTATACCGCATTCGGGATCGACATCCAGGCCCATGACGGTTTTTCCGATCCACAGCATGGAGCGCACCAGCGAGCGCAGCGCGCGTTCGATTACTATACAGTGCTTGCTCGCGCTTTGCAGCAGGCTCTGCCTGTCCCCTGCATACTGGGTCGCGGTAACGATCTTTTCTCCGTTGAATCGGTAGTGACGGGTTCCCAGACCGCATTTGAAGGAAAGATAGTCAAGCTGCGCCTGAACGCTCTGCTCGTCCTCGGCCACGCGCAGCGACGGGTTGAACTCGTAGATAAGATCGTTCTTATCCAGATTTTCGTCACCGATCTGCAGGAACAGCTGCTGCGCTATATCGTCGGGCGCGGCAAAGTTTCCTCTGCCGTCGCAGCTCATCAGTTCCTGGTTGATAAACACCTTTTTGCCGCCCAGCTTCAGGTCGCGGCAGAAGTTGTTGAAGGCAAGATCGACTCCCTTGAGATTGTCGATGGCGTTGGCGAAAACCGATATACCCAGTCCGCACCCCTCGTCGATGTGGTTGACGATGTTGGGGCTTATCAGCGCGAACATGGGAATACCGCAGCCTGTGCAAAGGGTCCGGGCTGTGTTTTCGGGCAGGGGGATCTGCTCCAGCCGCCCGTTTTTCAGCTCGAAGCAGTAGTTTGTTATACGGTATCCGTCGCTCTCCAGAATGTGTGTTTCCAGCGTGCACAGCTTTCTGCCGGACACCATCTGTTCGGAGAAAAAGGCGGCATCGATGACCCTTCCGTTTTTGACTGTCAGCGGGATTATGTTCTGCGCGCTCAGAAACTCCATGTCTATGAAGCTGTCCGTGCTTACCATTACGTCGTCCCCGTCGGTCAGCATGTTGCCTATGCGCAGAACGACGGCGCCGGTTCCCGAATAAAATGCCTTTTCCACAAGGGCGTTGCAGCGGCTCCAGAAGTCGTTTGACCGCAAAACTCCATTTTTGCCGAGAATGAACTCCGAGCTGGGAAGATCGTCCAGTATGAGCTGGGTCTTCTCGTTGAGAAGTATCGCCGCCCAGTCCTCGCAGATCTTCTTGCCCATCTTCATGGTGAACATCTCGCGCGGTTTTGCTCCGCCTGCGGAATACTCCGTGAAGCAGTGAAAGGGCTTGTGATAGCCGCGCCAGAAATCCTCCCACAGCTTTATTCTGGAATAGTAAGCCGGAGAGATGCTGCAGCCGAGCTGTTTGTTCAGAAACTCTATTATTTCGTTTATCAATTCGGTTTCACCTCCTTGGCCGGATATTTGCTTTTGCCGTTGACGTTATCTATGTCAATTCAGTTTCGGGATAAACCTTTCGAAGCTGTACTCGAAGGCGTCGAGTATGTCGATATCGGATGAAAAGTTGTCCAGCCGCTTGTCTCTCGCGGCTGAATCGTCCCATACGGCGCATCGCAGCCCGTCGGTCAGCAGTGTGCAGTCGGGCATTATTTTCAGGCGGTCGGTGTTGAGCAGAGAGTTTGTGCAGTATATCCTCTGAAGGATCCTGACCTTGGAGCAGTCGCCCAGCTTCATTCCCGGGAAAAACCGCCTGGCGGCGCCTCTGAGTCCGTTTATCAGGTACTGCGCTTCGCTGTCGGCAAAGCAGTATTTTACCGGAATGTCGGGATAGCGGCTGATCAGCCTCTGCACAAAGCCGACAAATTCCTCATTGACGCGGCCGGAATCTATGTCGCCCTTCGCTCCGCTTATATGCCAGTCGGCGAGGACGGTCAGCCGGGAAAAGCCCTTGTGAACGGCGGTGGCCACAAAGGTGGTCAGCGAGCGGTTGCCGCCGAAGTCGATGCCGAGGCTGATAAAGTCGCAGTCGGAGAAATACTCCTTTTCGGCAGCCTCATCGTCAAAGGAAAGCAGCCATCTCTCCGGATCGGACGCAAACTGCGAATAGACCGCGCCCTCCGCCGCGACCCACTTGCCCAGGATAAACCGGTCGTAGAAAACGCCGGTGTACTCCCTCTTGAGGCTTTCCACATATTTTTTATCCAGAAACACATTGTCGTCTATCATAAATTTCATGTCGAGCATATCCAGCTCGCGGCGGCGCTTAATGTATTTCTGCATAAGCCAGTGGTTGGGATTGTCCGGGTTTGTCGTGGCGAACAGCTTGGCTCCCGGCTCGGACAGTCTGGAAAGAAGCATGGCGAAAAAGTCTTCGCTGAAAAGAGACAGCTCGTCGCAGTAGGCTCCGCCGAGGGTCAGACCCCTTATCTTGCTTTCCGCGCGGGAGTCGTTGGCGCCCTCAAGATAGACGCGGCGGTCGAACAGCAGCGCGGACTTTTTGGAAATGCTGTAGGAGAAATACCTTTCACCGACCAGCGATACAAGCGGCTCCAGAACATTTCTCTGCAAATTGGAAAGGGTTTTGGCGCACATGAGAAAAATTCTGTTTTTGGGCTGGGAAGCCACCCACAGAGCCCATACCACCATGCTTATCCATGTTTTCCCGCTTCTTACCGAGCCTTCAAGCAGATTGATCCGCTTGAGTCTTCCGTTCTGCCACATGCGCAGCAGCTCGCGCTGTCTTGGCGAATACATTTTAATCATCGCTCAGTCCCTTGATGAGCATCTGTATTTCGCCGTCATCGCCGCCGTCATGTCCGTCATATCCGGGAAAATCGCTTTGCAGAAGAAATTTTGTTCCCTGCCAGCCGCTTTCAAGCAAAAGCCTTTCCATATTGGCCTGCACTCTTGACATTGCCCGGGAAATGATCCGCTGAACCTGCGGTTTTGCCCTGTAGCCGAGCAGACTTTTTCTGTCGGGAAAGCCCAGAGCGAGCGCCAGTCCCGACATGGTCGGCGGCCGGCTGCCGTCAAAAACAGGCTTAAACTGCTTGTCGCGCACGATTTGCCCGTTTTCATCGAGCAGGGGAGTTCCTTCGCACTCGGAAAAATAATTCTCCGCCAGTCTCTCCGGCTCGCCGGCGTTTGAAAAAACCGGACAGCCTGCTTTGTTGTATCTGATAATGCACCAGCTCCTTTTGTCAAATTGTCTGTCAAACGGCAAAAAAACGGCATGGAGAAAAATTCTCCATGCCGAAATGATAGCATGTATGCGGTTGTATTTGGTTGTACAAATGAGTCCGGCGCCGTATGCGGCCGAATCCGTAAGAAAATACGCCGGACTATGGTCTTAAACCGGCCGGCAATCCTGAGCCCGCCGGACTTAACCGGCTTTCTCCGGGCCTATTTCTTTCTCTTATGTCTTACCTTAACGATAATGAGCGAAGCTGCCGCCGCGAGACAGATGGCCGCCGCGGCTATAAGCACAATGGTGACAATGCTTTCGTTTGTTGCGGGGAAATCATTCATTTTTAAAAGCTCCTTTCTGTCTCTGATCCTATCATAGCATAACGCGTCAGCCAAGTCAATCGTTATACATGACAACTTCACGTTGCTTTTAAATAAAGAATATAATATAATTATAATGAATACCGGATAACGGACAGTGACCTTTCCCGGACGCCGCAGACGGCGGAACCGGATCATCGGCCGCGCCGCCGCCTTTTGCCATTCACCGTTCATTCCTCCCGAAAGGAGCGATCCTGTTGACCTATATTCCATATGACTCAAGAGATCCTGCCTGCAAATCCCCGTTTGGAGCCGTGCGCCAGGGAACGAGCGTTCATTTCAAGGTAAAGCTGCCGCGCAGCATCGGCTGCAGCTATTGCAGGCTGTTTGTCGTAAAGGACGGCGGTTACTGCGAGAACCGCTATGACATGTACTGGTGCGGAATGGATGAAAACGGGCAGTACGAATGGTGGGAGTACGATTTTGCGCCGCAGGACGCTTCGCTTTACTGGTACCGGTTCGACCTCACCGTGAAAGACGGGTTCTGCAGCATATTCAAATGCGGAGAAAGCGCCGGACAGATAGGCTGTGGGCTGGACTGCTGGCAGCTTACGGTTTTCGATAAGGATTTCTCAACGCCCGACTGGCTGCGCGGCGGAATAATATATCAGATATTTCCGGACAGATTCAATAACTCCGGAAAGGAGAAAAAGGACGTATATACCGACAGAATCATGCATAAATCGTGGTTTGAGAAGCAGCGCTGGCAGCCCGATCCGGACGGCGAATACCGCAACAACGATTATTTCGGCGGCGATCTTCAGGGCATAGAGCAAAAGCTGGATTATATCGCGTCGCTCGGCGTTTCCTGCATTTATCTCAATCCCATCTTCGAAGCCCACTCCAATCACCGCTACAATACGGCAAGCTATGAACGCATAGATCCGCTTCTGGGCGACGTCGGGGATTTCCAGAGGCTGTGCATGAAAGCCGATAAGCTGGGAATAAAGATAATCCTTGACGGCGTCTTCAGCCACTCGGGCAGCGACTCGGTCTATTTCAACAGAGAAGGGCGGTACAAAACGGTCGGCGCCTTCAACAGCATGGAGTCGGAATACTTTGAGTGGTATAAGTTTTTTGAGTGGCCGGACAAATACGACTGCTGGTGGGGCTTCAGGACCCTGCCCGACATCGACGAAAACAACAGGTCATATCTTGATTATATAACCGGCGAGGGAGGTATCCTGCAAAAATGGATCGAAAAGGGCGCTTCCGGATGGAGGCTTGACGTTGCCGACGAGCTGCCCAACCATTTTCTGGAGGAGCTGCGCCGCGCGGTCAAGGACAAAAGCCCCGACGCGCTGATACTGGGCGAGGTCTGGGAGGACGCTTCCAACAAGATAAGCTACAACAGCCGCAGGAAGTTCCTTCTGGGACGGCAGCTTGATACCGTGATGAATTATCCGTTCAGACGCGCCGTAATAGATTACATCCGCGAGAGCAAATCGCAGGAGCTGCTCGATACCGTTATGCGCATATGCGAAAACTATCCCAAGCCATGCGTCGACATACTGATGAACTGCCTTTCCACGCACGATACCGAAAGGATCGTTTCCGTCGCCGCCTTCGGGTATCAGGAGGGCAGAGACAGGCAGACCCAGAACGGTATGAAGCTCAGCCGCGCAGAAAAGGAGCGCGTCTGCCGCCTTGTGCGCCTTGCGAGCGTTGTGCAGTACACCCTGCCGGGGGTGCCGTCGGTTTATTACGGCGACGAGGCGGCGATGGAAGGCGGACGCGATCCCTTCAACCGGGGCACGTTCCCGTGGGACGAGCTGCGTGGAATCGTGATTAACAACGGTCACAAAACCGATCCGGAAGTCCTTGAAATATGCGGCGATTCATTCGAGCATAAGGATGAAGAGCGTGACACGGAGCTGACCGAATGGTTCAGGCGGCTGGGGACGCTGCGCCGCTCATGCGATGAGCTTTGCGACGGGGAGTTTGTTCCGCTCAGGGCCGACGGAGGTTTTTTGCAGTATATGCGCGCAAAGGGCGATCATGCTCTGCTTGTTACGGTAAACAAGGGCTCCGAGCCGGTTGCCATGACCATACCCGACGGATATGAAACCGTCGGACAGCTTATGGGACAGGAAAAATATCTCAGCCGTGACGCCGTAAGAAAGATCGTCGGCTCTTCGGAGATACCCTCCCTTGAGGGCCTGACGAAATGCGGCGACGAGCAGCAGATTCCCGATGACGGCGGAAAAAGCCAGCTTTGGCTTCAGGGCATGGATTATCGTATAATCCGCCTGAAAAAATCGGAAGACCCGCTGAATTAACCCCGTACCCGGCGGAATTGTCCGTTCGTGTGTAATTATCGGCATATTTACCTTAAGTGCCAATCGTCCACAATATTATTTTAACTATATATTATGATCAGTATTCTGCATGAATAGTATCAGAATATGTATAAAATAACATAGCGCCCGAAACCGCTTCGATTATTTTCGGGTGCTATAATTATACCTGCAAGAAGCAAATAGCGGTACTGCGATGAAGGAGGTTTTTACTCTGCCCAACCAGTACCTTGCCGCAGATCATGAGGCACACTACCTGACCGAAAAGGGGATTTACAGATTAAGATACGGCCTGTTCATCGACGAAAAGGATCAATACGGCGTCATTGTCACCCAGTATTGTCCGGACGGTACCATAGAAACCGCGCGGACGAGCGGTCTCGGTCCGGACAGGGATTTTGCCGAATCGGTATTGCGGATCCTGTGCGATAACAAGGCATCACCGACGTCTGTCCGGGATGTTATTGAGGACATAATGTGGCAGCAAAGAAACGAAGGCGACGATTCCGGTCTGAATGCCGCTGTCTGATCGTTTCCAAAGGGAGTTTTTGATTTTTTCTGATTTTATTTAAGCTCGCATACCGCTGGCTTTTTGCGCAAAGCCGTTTGCTCCTTTTCCGCCTTGTCGTTTACGGCGCAGGGTTTCCCCTCGGGGGGATCTTTTGCTTCGGCCGGAAGCATGGCGTAAAGACAGCCGGCATCGTCTGATGTAAAAATGGCTAAAAATAGTTTGACCATTATTCCTGTTTATGTATGTTAGGGAGAAATTATAAAAATACCGCCCAAAACCGCCGATTTTATAAAAAACCCTTGCAATTAAAGGAGTTTTGTGATATTATCATTAGGCAAGACTGCACAGATATGCGTTGAAGCGGGAGGTTGCGGCCGTTTTTACGGGCCGGTTTTTCCGTGGAGTATGTCCGATCATGAACCGGGCGAAAAAATAAGTGAAGCAGGCCATGCCGCCGGCATAGTTATGCTATGACGCTTTGAGAGGGTCTTTATGCCCTCCGTCGTAAAAGAGCGTCACCTTACCCGGATTTTGCTTTGTGCATCCGCGCAAAAGTGAATCCGATTTTTTGTGAGCGGGTCGTGAAACACCCGGCACAGTGTAAGGCAGATTCAGCGCCGGACACATTATATACTATATATAGTATTTATATGTTCAGCGCATCACAAGCCCGCCAATATTTATATTAGGAGGCGATTTTAGTGGCAGTCAAGGAAAACATCAGAATCAGAATCAAGGGTTACGATCACACTCTGGTCGACCAGTCGGCCGAAAGGATCGTAGAAACAGCCAAGAGAACAGGCGCGAGAGTATCCGGTCCCATTCCTCTTCCCACTCAGAAGGAAATTGTCACCATCCTGCGCGCGGTTCACAAGTATAAGGACTCCCGTGAGCAGTTTGAAATGCGCACACACAAGAGACTTATCGACATCATCCGCCCGTCCAAGAAGACCGTCGAGGCTCTCATGGGTCTTGAGCTTCCCGCCGGCGTCGAGATCGAGATAAAGCTGTAAAAAACCGCTTTTGATTCTCCGGGTTTTCAACATCCCCTGCGGCCGGACAGCCGCGAAACACAATCCAATCAATGACCTTCTAAGGTCAAGTTGGCGCACACTATATTAATAAAACAATACAGCGTCAACCAATAACCAAACAAGGAGGAATATCATCCAATGAAAAAGGGTATCATCGGAAAAAAGCTGGGCATGACTCAGATTTTTGACGAAAAGGGAAATGTTATCCCTGTTACCGTAATCGAAGCCGGACCCTGCGTGGTCACACAGAAGAAGACCGTCGAGACAGACGGCTACAACGCAGTTCAGGTCGGTTTCGGCCAGATAAGCCCCAAGAACGTCAACAAGCCCATGAAGGGTCACTTCGACAAGTCTCAGGTGGCTTACAAGAGAACCCTCAAGGAGTTCCGTCTTGAGGATATCGATTCTCTCAATGTCGGCGACATCATCAAGGCCGACGTATTCGAGATCGGCGAAAAGGTCGATGTAGTCGGCACCTCAAAAGGTAAGGGCTACGCCGGCGGCATCAAGCGCTACAACATGCACAGACTCAAAGAGTCCCACGGCACCGGCCCTGTAGCACGCCACGCCGGATCAATGGGCGCCTGCTCTTCTCCTTCAAGAGTCTACAAGGGCAAAAAGCTTCCCGGTCACATGGGCGCCGAAAGAGTTACCATCCAGAATCTTGACGTCGTCAAGATAGACGCAGAGCAGAACCTCATCGCCATAAAGGGCGCCGTTCCCGGTCCCAAGGGCGGCACGGTGGTCATTGCCGACAGCGTCAAGAAGCACTAAGGGAAGGAGGAAATCAAATGCCTAAGACAGCATTAGTAAACATGAGCGGAGCACAGGTCGGCGAGATCGAGCTTTCCGACGCAGTGTTCGGCATCGAGCCAAACCAGCATGCCATGCATATGGCGGTCGTCAATTATCTTGCCAATCAGCGCCAGGGCACACAGTCCACGCTGACAAGGTCGGAAGTTTCCGGCGGCGGCAAAAAACCCTATCGCCAGAAGGGCACAGGCCGCGCAAGACAGGGCTCCACAAGAGCGCCTCACTACACACACGGAGGCATCGCATTTGGTCCCAACCCCCGTTCCTATCGCTTCACAATAAACAAGAAGCTCAGAAAGCTCGCCATGAGATCGGTTTTCTCCCAGAAGGTTCTGGACAGCGATCTTATCGTGGTCGATGAAATCGCATTTGACGAGATCAAGACAAAAGAGGCCGTTAGGTTCTTAAAGGCCATCGACGTCGATACAAAGGCCATCATCGTTACCGACGAGGCCAACGAGAAGGTCTACAAGAGCGCAAGAAACATCGAAGGAGTCGAGGTTCAGGCCGTCAACACCATCAATGTCTACAACATGATGAAGGCCACAAAGCTCATCCTCTCTAAGGCTGCGCTCGACAAGATCGAGGAGGTGTACGCATAATGAACGCTTATGATATCATCATCAGACCCATCATCACAGAAAAAAGCATGGCGGACGGCGCTTACAGAAAGTACACCTTTGAGGTTGACAAGAACGCCAACAAGTTCCAGATCAGGGAAGCCGTCGAAAAGGCATTCCCCGGCACAAAGGTCGCTTCCGTCAACACAATGCATGTACGCGGCCAGATGCGCCGTCAGGGCCGTACTCAGGGCTACACCAAGTCCTGGAAAAAGGCCATCGTAACGCTCACAGAAGATTCAAAGACCATAGAGTTCTTTGAAGGTATGATGTAGGAGGTAATTAAACAATGGCAATCAAAGTTTACAAACCGACTACAAATGCACGCCGCAATATGTCGGTTACCGATTATTCGGTGCTTTCCAAGACGGCTCCCGAAAAGAGCCTCTTAAAGTCCCTCAACAAGCATTCGGGACGCAACAGCTACGGCAGGATCACCGTTCGCCACAAGGGCGGCGGAAGCCGCCGCAAGTACCGCATCATCGACTTCAAGCGCAATAAGGTCGATATGACGGCTACCGTTCTCACCCTGGAATACGATCCCAACCGTTCGGCTTTCATCGCTCTCGTTCAGTACGAGGACGGCGAAAAGAGATATATAGTAGCTCCCCACGGTATCAAGGTGGGCGACGTTATCACATCAGGCGACAGCGCCGACATCAAGCCCGGCAACTCCCTGAAGCTCGCAAATATCCCGACCGGTACCTTTATCCACAACATCGAGCTTTATCCCGGCAAGGGCGCTCAGCTTGCCCGTTCGGCCGGCATCATGGCTCAGCTCATGGCAAAGGAAGGCGCGTACGCGCTCCTCAGACTTCCGTCCGGCGAGCTCCGCAGAGTCCCCATCGACTGCATGGCAACCATCGGTCAGGTCAGCAACATCGACCATGAGAACGTAAAGATAGGCAAGGCCGGCAGAAAGCGCCACATGGGCATCAAGCCGACGGTCCGCGGTTCCGTTATGAACCCCTGCGACCATCCGCACGGCGGTGGTGAGGGCAAGTCCCCCATCGGTCGTCCGGGACCTGTCACCCCGTGGGGCAAGCCGACTCTCGGCTACAAGACCCGCGCCAAGCATAACCGCTCTGACAAGATGATCGTCAAGCGCCGCAACGGCAAGTAAGCAGAAAGGAGCATAAATTATGGGCAGAAGCGTAAAGAAGGGTCCTTTTGTGCAGCCTGTTCTGCTTAAAAGGGTCAACGAAATGAACGAGAAGGGCGAAAAGAGAATTCTTAAAACCTGGAGCCGTTCCTCCACAATTTTCCCGCAGTTCGTCGGTCACACCTTCGCGGTGCATGACGGCCGCAAGCATGTTCCGGTTTATGTAACCGAGGATATGGTCGGACACAAGCTGGGCGAATTTGCCCCCACAAGAACCTTCAGAGGCCACGCCGGTTCCAAGACTTCCAAGAAGTAACCGGCTGAAAGGAGAGTAAAATATGGAAGCAAGAGCATATCTCAAATATATCCGTATCTCCCCGAGAAAGGTCCAGATCGTTCTTGATCTCATCAGGGGCAAGGATACAAAAACGGCAATGGCTATCCTTAAGAACACTCCCAAGGCGGCCAGCGAGCAGCTTATAAAGCTCCTCAAGTCGGCAATAGCCAACGCCGAAAACAACTTCAACATGGATCCCGACAGACTCTACGTCTCCGAGTGCTTCGTTGGTCCGGCTCCCATTATGAGGCGCATCAGACCCAGAGCGCAGGGCAGAGCGTTTATAATCCGCAAGAGATCTTCACACGTGACACTTGTTGTCAAGGAACAGGAATAGGCGAGGAGGTTAACTAATGGGCCAGAAAGTACATCCCCACGGTCTCAGAGTGGGCGTAATCAAGGATTGGGATTCCCGCTGGTTTGCAAAGGACAACGTCTTCGGTGACACCTTGGTTGAAGATTACAAGCTTCGCCGCGATCTCAAGGCAAAGCTTTATGCAGCAGGCATTCCCAAAATAGAGATCGAAAGAGACGCTTCGAGAGTCAGACTTCACATTCACTGCGCAAAGCCGGGCATGGTCATCGGCAGAGGCGGCAGCGAGATCGAAAAGCTCAAGGCCGAATGTGAAAAGAGACTGGGCAAGCCGGTCGCTATCAATATTGTAGAGGTCAAGAACCCCGACCTCAACGCACAGCTGGTCGCTGAGAACATCGCAGCACAGCTCGAAAAGAGAGTTTCCTTCCGCCGCGCGCTCAAGCAGGCCATCGGCCGCGCGATGAAGCTCGGCGCAAAGGGTATCAAGACACAGGTTTCCGGTCGTGTAGGCGGCGCCGAAATCGCCCGCACAGAGCACTACCACGAGGGCACAATCCCCCTGCAGACCATCCGCGCCGACATCGACTACGGCTTTGCCGAGGCAGCGACCACATACGGACGCATTGGCGTAAAGATCTGGATCTACAGAGGCGAAGTCCTTCAGAACGCCGCCGTTAAGAAACCGAGACGTGAACGTGAAGGAGGCCGCAGATAAATGTTACTTCCCAAGAGAGTTAAATACCGCAGAGTCCAGAGAGGACGCATCAAGGGCAAGGCCATGCGCGGCAACAAGGTCACTTACGGCGATTTCGGTCTTATGGCTCTTGAGCCGACATGGATAACCTCCAACCAGATAGAAGCAGCCCGTGTCGCCATGACAAGATACATCAAGCGCGGCGGCCAGGTCTGGATAAAGATTTTCCCGGATAAGCCGGTCACAGAAAAGCCGGCCGAAACACGAATGGGTTCCGGTAAAGGCTCGCCCGAATACTGGGTAGCAGTCGTTAAGCCCGGCCGCATCATGTTCGAGATCGGCGGCGTTTCCGAGGAAGCAGCCCGCGAGGCTATGAGACTTGCGAGCAACAAGCTCCCCATCAAGTGCAAGTTTGTTACCAAAAAGGAACAGGGTGGTGAATAAGTATGAAGGCAGCACAGTTCAGAGAATTATCAACACAGGAGCTTGAAAAGAAACTGCTCGATCTTAAGCAGGAGCTTTTCAATCTGCGCTTCCAGCATGCTATCAACCAGCTCGACAATCCGCAGCGTCTTTCAGCCGTCAAAAAGGACATCGCCAGGGTCAAGACGATCCTCCGCGAAGAAGAGCTGAAGAATGACCAGACTGTCTAAGGAGGTAGCGAACAATGAGTGAGCGCAATTTAAGAAAAACCCGCGTTGGTTTGGTCGTATCCGACAAGATGGATAAGACTATTGTCGTCGGTATCGAGGACAGAGTAAAGCATCCGCTTTACGGCAAGATCGTCAAGCGCACAGTCAAGCTCAAGGCTCATGACGAGAACAACGAGTGCCGTGTTGGCGACAGAGTGCTTGTAATGGAAACACGTCCACTTTCCAAGGATAAAAGGTGGCGTTTGGTTGAAATCATCGAAAAAGCAAAATAATATTATTAACGTCAATTTGCGATTTCGGGTTTATGCGGAGCACACGGCTCCGTGTCAATAAAAACGACCGCAATATATTGACCTTAGGAAAGGGGATTTTACTGTGATCCAACAGCAGTCATTCCTCAGGGTCGCCGACAACACAGGTGCAAAGGAATTAATGTGCATCCGAGTGCTTGGCGGCACAGGCCGGAGGTATGCGAATATAGGCGATGTCGTGGTAGCCAGCGTTAAAAAAGCAGCACCCGGCGGCGTTGTTAAAAAGGGCGACGTCGTTAAAGCCGTTGTAGTTCGCACAAAGAGAGGCGTAAGACGCGAGGACGGAACATACATCAGTTTTGACGAAAACGCCGCAGTTATCATAAAAGAAGACAAAAATCCGAGGGGTACCCGTATCTTCGGGCCGGTCGCGAGAGAGCTCCGCGAGAAGGACTATCTCAAGATCCTGAGCCTTGCCCCGGAAGTTCTGTAATGGAGGTATCATAATATGTTTGTTAAAAAAGGCGATACCGTCATGATCATCAGCGGAGACGAAAAGGGCAAAAAGGGCAAGGTCATCGAAGTCAGCCCCAAAGAGGGTAAGGTCATCATCGAGGGCAGAAACATGGTCAAGAAGCATGTAAGGCCCCGTCAGGCCGGCCAGCCCGGCGGCATCATCGACGCTCCCGGCGCCATTTATGCCAGCAAGGTTATGGTCATCTGCCCCAAGTGCAACAAGCCCACCAGAGTCGGAACAATGGTTCGTCCCGATCCCGAAAGACCGGGCAAGGTTATTCGTGAACGCAAGTGCCGCAACAAGGGCTGCGGCGAAGCGCTGTAAGGAGGATGAATCATGGCCAGACTTAAAGATTACTACAGACAGGAAGTTGCTCCCGCTCTCATGAAGAAATTCGAATACAAGAGCGTCATGCAGATTCCGAAGCTCGATAAGGTCGTTGTCAACGTCGGCGAAAGCGAATGCCGCGACAACGCCAAGGTCGTCGATGCGATAATCAACGACATCACCCTGATCACCGGTCAGAGAGCGGTTCCCTGCTACGCAAAGAAGTCGGTCGCTAACTTCAAGCTCCGCGAGGGCATGAAGATAGGCGCAAAGGTTACCCTCAGAGGCGACATCATGTATGAATTCGTCGACAGACTGTTCAACGTCGCCCTCCCCAGAGTCCGCGACTTCAGAGGCATCAACCCCAACTCCTTCGACGGCAGAGGCAACTACTCCATGGGCCTGAAGGAACAGCTCATCTTCCCGGAAATCGAGTACGATAAAATAGACAAGGTCAGAGGCATGGACATCTGCTTCGTGACCACAGCCCAGACAGACGAGCAGGCCCGCGAGTTACTCAGACTCATGGGCGCGCCGTTTGAAAAGTAAGGAGGAGAGAATATGGCAAAGACTTCAATGAAGGTCAAGCAGGCAAGACCGGCAAAATTCTCTACCCGTGCTTATAACAGATGCAAGATCTGCGGCAGACCCCACGCCTATCTTCGCAAGTACGGCATCTGCCGTATCTGCTTCAGAGAACTGGCCTACAAGGGCGAGATTCCCGGCGTGAGAAAAGCAAGCTGGTAATAGAAGGAGGAAAAATCAATGCAGATTTCGGATACAATAGCCGATATGTTGACAAGAATCCGCAATGCGAGTTCGGCAAAACATGATACCGTTGATGTTCCTGCTTCCAACATGAAAAAGTCCATCGCGCAGATTCTGTTAGACGAAGGGTACATCAAGAATTATACAGTTATCGAAGACGGCAAGCAGGGTATTATCCATATCACCCTCAAGTATATCGACGGCAAAATGTCCGCCATCCAGGGCATCCGCCGCGTATCCAAGCCTGGTCTTCGTGTTTACGCAGATGTTGAGAACATGCCCAAGGTCCTCAAGGGACTCGGCGTCGCCATAGTTTCAACCTCCAAGGGCGTTATGACTGACAGAGAAGCCCGCAAGGAAAACGTCGGCGGCGAAGTTCTCGCATTCATTTGGTAACAGGAGGTATTGAGATATGTCAAGAATTGGTAGAAAGCCCATTGTCATACCTGCCGGAGTTACCGTAAGCGTAAAGGACAATGTTATTACAGTAAAAGGTCCCAAGGGCGAGCTGAACCAGAAGGTCAACCCCGATATCGGCGTCGAGCTTGAGGACAACGAGATAAAGATCAACCGTCCCTCGGACGACAAGGAGCACCGCTCCCTGCACGGTCTTTACCGCTCGCTCATCGCAAACATGGTTACAGGCGTTACAACCGGCTTCAAGAAGGAGCTGGAGGTCAACGGCGTAGGTTACCGTGTTGCAAAGCAGGGCAAGGATCTGGTCATGAATCTTGGTTATTCCCATCAGGTCATCATGCCCGAAAAGGACGGCATCACAATCGAGGTGCCCGGACCCAACAAGATCATAATCAGCGGTCCCGACAAGCAGAAGGTCGGTCAGTTTGCAGCAGAGGTCCGCGAGAAGCGTCCGCCTGAGCCTTACAAGGGCAAGGGCATCAAGTACGCCGACGAGGTCATCCGCCGCAAGGAAGGCAAGGCCGGTAAGAAGTAATTAAAGGAGTGAATGAACAATGGTAAAGAAACCCGATACTAACAAGGCAAGGCTGCATCGTCATGTCAGGGTTCGCGGCAAGATATCCGGCACAGCTGAGTGCCCGCGCCTTTGTGTCTTCCGCTCCAACGCCAACATTTACGCACAGGTCATCGACGACCTCAAGGGCGTGACGCTGGCGGCGGCTTCCAGCCTTGACAAGGAAATTGAAGGCTACGGCGGCAACAAGGCTGCTGCCCGCGAGGTAGGCAAGCTTATCGCCAAGAGAGCCAAGGACGCAGGAATCAACGACGTCGTATTCGACAGAGGCGGATACATCTATCACGGCCGTGTTCAGGAATTGGCCGAAGGCGCCCGCGAGGGCGGCCTCAATTTCTAAGAAGGAGGACAATACTTTGGCTAGATTTGAAACACCTAAAACAGAACCCGAGTTTATAGAGAAGATTGTCGCCATCAACCGCGTATCCAAGACGGTCAAGGGCGGTCGTATCTATAAGTTCGCAGCTCTGGTGGTTGTCGGCGACGGCAACGGCCGCGTGGGCTTCGGTCTCGGCAAGTCGGGCGAAGTTCCCGACGCTATCCGCAAGGGTATCGACGACGCAAAGAAGAATTTCATCAACGTACCTCTCAAAGGTTCGACAATACCCCATGAGGTCATCGGCAAATTCGGCGCCGGCAGAGTTCTGCTTAAGCCGGCCGCACCCGGTACCGGCGTTATCGCCGGCGGTCCGGTCCGTGCCGTTCTGGAGGCAGCAGGCGTTAAGGACATCCGTACAAAGGCGCTGCGCTCCAACAATCCCTGCAATGTTGTAACAGCCACAATCCAGGGCCTCGCATCATTGCGCGACGCAGATCAGGTTGCCGCAGTACGCGGCAAGTCTGTCGGCGAGATTCTCGGTTAAGGAGGCGCAGAACAATGGCAACAGTTAAGATCAAGCTGGTCAAGAGCCTCATCGGCTGCAAAAAGGATCAGATCGCAACAGCCTATTCTCTGGGTCTTCGCAAGATAGGCAACGTAACCGAGCAGCCCGACAACGCTGCGACGCAGGGCAAGATCAAAAAGATAATCCACCTCATCGAGGTATGTTAGAATCAAGGAGGTGAGAGCAAAATGAAGCTCAACGAAATAACTCCGGCAGCCGGATCCAACCGCGACGTAAAGCGAGTAGGCAGAGGTCACGGCAGCGGCAACGGCAAAACCGCCGGTAAGGGTCACAAGGGCCAGAAGGCCCGCGCAGGCAAGGGCATGAGAGCCGCTTTTGAAGGCGGTCAGATGCCTCTCGCAAGACGTATCCCTAAGCGTGGCTTTAACAACATATTTGCAAAGCAGTATGTTACGGTAAAGCTCGAAACTCTCAACAGCTTCGACGATGGAGCTACTGTTGACTTTGCTGCTCTTAAAGAGGTCGGCATCGTCAAAAAGCAGCTTGACGGCGTGAAAATTCTTGGAAACGGCACAATCGAAAAGAAGCTCACCGTTAAGGCGGCCGCCTTCACAGAGAGCGCAAAACAGAAGATTGAAGCCGCCGGAGGAAAGGCAGAGGTGATCTGAGTATGTTTTCGACCATGAGAAACGCTTGGAAGATCGCCGACCTGAGAAAGAAGATACTCTTCACCTTTCTCATTATCCTGATTTTCAGAATCGGTGCGGTCATTCCCGTTCCTTTCCTTGATACCACTGCACTTAAAGAACTCTTCCCGTCGGTTACCGCCGATTCCATTCTGAGCGGTGCTGCTGATCAGTCAACCAACCTCTTCAGCTATTTCAACGCGCTTTCGGGCGACGCTTTCTCCAGAGCCACCCTGTTCGCAATGTCGGTCACTCCCTATATCAACAGCTCCATCATCATGCAGCTGCTGACTGTCGCAATCCCCGCCCTTGAGCGTCTGTCCAAGGAAGGCGAAGAAGGCAGAAAGAAGATAGGCTCCATCACAAGATATGTGACCGTCCTGCTTGCCGTCATCCAGGGTATCGCTTACTATATCTATCTGAGAAACGCTTCCTCTCCCACAAGCAACGCTCCCCTTCAGGTCATTAAATACGCGACCGGCTGGGAAGCATGGTTCACCGGAATAATCATCGTTCTCTGCCTCACCGCCGGCTCCGCTCTTATGATGTGGCTCGGCGAGCAGATCAACGAATCGGGCATCGGCAACGGTATCTCTATCCTGCTCTTTGCCGGCATTCTTTCCAGACTGCCCAGCACAGTGCAGCTTCTTATCCAGTATCTGCGCGCCGGTTCCCAGCAGGCTGTTTACTATCTCCTCGTTCCGCTTGTTATCCTGCTCTTCCTTGCAATGGTAGCATTCATCGTTATACTTAACGACGCGGAACGCAGAATCCCCGTCCAGTATGCCAAGAGAGTTGTCGGCAGAAGGATATACGGCGGTCAGGCCTCACATATGCCCATAAAGGTCAATATGTCCGGCGTTCTCCCCATCATCTTCGCTTCCACAATCCTCTCCATACCCAGCACCGTTCAGATGTTCGTAAAGAACCCCAGTCCCTTCTGGCAGGGCTTCTTCAATGCGTTCAGCCCGAGAGGCTGGCTGTACGGCGTTCTGTACTTTGTCCTCATCATTGCCTTCTCATACTTCTATGTATCCATTGAATACAATCCCGTAGAGATGGCTAACAACCTTAAGAGGAACAGCGGCGCCATCCCGGGCTATCGTCCCGGCAAGCCGACCGCCGACTTTATAAAGAGAGTCATCTCGAAGGTTATCCTCATGGGCGCTCTCTTCCTCGGCGTTATCGCCATACTTCCGATCATCTTCACAGCCGTCACAAAGATGAATGTAACCCTCGGCGGTACATCCCTGATGATCGTTGTCGGCGTCGCTCTCGAAACCATCCGTCAGATAGAGTCCCAGATGATGATGCGTCATTACAAGGGCTTCTTAGAGTAATTGATGTTTCGGGAAAAGACAGTGATAAATGCGGTTTTCCGCATTGTTCGGTACAGAAAAAACGGTGCGGATCATTTTTCGGTCCGCACCTCACCGAAGCCAAATGCGCCGTTTTCCGCGGCAGCACAGAAATGAAAGGAGATCGGCAATGAAAATCATTCTTCTTGGTGCGCCCGGCGCCGGAAAAGGCACACAGGCCGCATACATCACTAAAGCACTCAATATCCCCGCGATTTCTACGGGTGACATCATCCGTAACGCGCTGAAAAGCGGTTCTGAGCTGGGAAAAAAGGCTAAGTCCTACATGAACGAGGGCAAGCTTGTTCCCGACGAGATCGTTATTGACATTATCAAGGAACGCCTCAAGGAGGACGACTGCAAAAACGGTTTCATCCTTGACGGATTCCCCAGAACGATAGCTCAGGCCGAGGCTCTTGACAGCATGGGTGTTGAGATCGATAAGGTAGTCGACCTTGAGGTCGACGAAGATCTCATCATCAGAAGACTGACGGGACGCCGTGTCTGCAAGGACTGCGGATCCTCCTTCCACATGAGCATGAACACGCCCAAAAACGAAGGAATCTGCGACAATTGCGGAGGCACCCTGATCCAGCGCAAGGACGACCAGTTGTCTACAATCATGGAAAGACTTTCTGTTTACAAAGAGCAGACCGAACCGCTCAAGGGCTATTACGAGCAAAAGGGCAAGCTTGCCATCGTATACGGCACCAACGACATCGAGCAGACCGGCAAGGATATGCTGGCTGCAATGAAGGACTGATTTGTCCTTCATCCGGAAAGGAACGGTCATATAATCCATGATAGTGCTTAAATCCGATAGCCAACTGAAAAGAATGCAGGAGGCGTGCAAAATATCGGCAAGAGCATTGAAGCTCGCAGGCGAAGCGGTCGAGCCCGGAGTAACAACCGCGCAGCTCGACGACATAGTCCGTAAATATATCGAAGGCTGCGGCGCAAAGCCCTCCTTCCTCGGTCTTTACGGCTTTCCTGCTTCCGCCTGTATCTCGGTAAACAACGAGGTAATCCACGGCATACCTTCCAAAAAGCGGGTCATTCATGAGGGCGACATCGTGTCGATAGATACGGGCGCCTTCTACAAGGGCTACCACGGCGACAATGCCGCGACCTTCGCGGCCGGAAGGGTTTCGGACGAAGCCCGGCGGTTGATGGACGTCACAAGACAGTCGCTTTACGAAGGCATAAAAGCCGCCAATGCCGGCGGCCGTATCGGCGATATTTCGTCGGCGGTGCAAAGGTATGCCGAGGCTTCCAGTTACTCGGTGGTACGGGAATACGTCGGCCACGGAGTAGGTGCAAGCCTGCACGAAGATCCAAGCGTTCCCAATTTCGGGACGCCCTCAAGAGGAGTCCGCCTTGTTAAGGGCATGACCATCGCCATTGAGCCCATGATCAATCAGGGCGCAAAGGAAGTGCAGGTCGGGCCCAACGGATGGACAGTTACGACAAAGGATGGCTCACTGTCTGCGCATTTTGAACACACAGTCGCCATTACGGAAAGCGGCGCTGTTATAATGACACTGCCTGACTGACAGGGAAAGGCGGGTCAACAATGCAGCCGACAAGAGGAAATATTGCAATTTCCATGGCGGGACGCGACAAGGGTATGCTTTTTGCGATCCTGTCGGTCGAAGGCGAATATTGCCTGCTGGCGGACGGAAAGCTCCGGCCGCTTGAAAGACCGAAAAGAAAAAAGCAAAAGCACCTGCAAATGACACGCATGATCCTGCCGGAGCAATCGCTTATCAGCAACAAACAACTTCGCCGGTCGCTGGCTCGGCTCAAAAGCGAGCAGCAAAACGGCAATAATCCTGCTTGAGGAGGTCTTGATTTTGGCTAAGGACGACGTAATCGAAGTAGAAGGCGTAGTAAAGGAAGTTTTACCCAACACCTTCTTTCTGGTTGAGCTGCCCAACAAGCATCAGATAACCGCTCACGTTTCCGGCAAGCTCCGCATGAATTTCATCAGAATTCTTGCCGGCGACAGAGTGACTGTAGAGCTCAGCCCGTATGATCTTACAAAGGGCCGCATCACCTGGAGATTCAAATAATCTCCCGCGGCATAATGCAGTACGTTAAATATCCTGTTACTGCAGCAATCAACCATTCGGAGCATCCGCTCAGAATATATCGCCCGCGCGGCATTTGAACGGCAGAGACCGGTGTCATCAGTCCCGGCGCCGTACAAAGAGCGGCTGAGCCGCAAGGGCAGCGCGAAAAACGCGTTTTCGCTGAGAGCCGCGCGCTCTCATTCCATATGATTTTGCCGTTTCGCACGAAACGACAAACTTTACAGCAAGGAGGCGTTTACAATGAAGGTCAGACCTTCCGTAAAGTGCATTTGTGAAAAGTGTAAAATAATCAAGCGCAAGGGTCGTGTCATGGTAATCTGTGACAATCCAAAGCATAAGCAGCGTCAGGGCTAATCCCCGGCGCGACAGATAATTCGGAGGTGCAAATACTATGGCTCGTATAGCCGGCGTTGACCTTCCCAGAGATAAGAGAGTCGAAATCGGCCTCACATATATCTTCGGAATAGGTCGCAAGACAGCAAATGATATTCTCGCATCCACCGGCGTCAATCCGGACACAAGAGTCCGCGATCTGACCGAGGATGATATCGGTAAGCTCCGTGAATACATCGATCATAACCTCGTCGTCGAGGGTGATCTTCGCCGTAATGTCGCTTTTGATATAAAGCGCCTCATTGAAATCGGCTGCTATCGCGGAGTACGTCACCGCAAGAGTCTCCCTGTTCGCGGTCAGCGTTCCAAGACAAACGCAAGAACCCGCAAGGGACCCAAGAGAACAATAGCCAATAAGAAGAAGTAAGGAGGGAATCAGGATATGGCAGCAAAGAATACAAAAGGTAAGACTACTGTCCGTCGCCGCCGCGAGAGAAAAAACATCGAGCGTGGCGCAGCACATATCCAGTCCACCTTCAATAATACGATAGTAACCATCACAGACACTCAGGGCAATGCCGTTTCTTGGGCTTCCGCCGGTGAGATGGGCTTCAGAGGCTCCAGAAAGAGCACTCCCTTCGCAGCCCAGACAGCAGCGGAAACAGCAGCAAAGGCAGCCATGGAGCATGGCATGAAGATCGTTGAGGTTTACGTCAAGGGTCCCGGCGCCGGTCGTGAAGCAGCCATCAGAGCTCTGCAGGCAGCCGGTCTTGAGATCACCATGATCAAAGACGTTACCCCGATCCCGCATAACGGATGCCGTCCGCCCAAGAGAAGACGCGTCTGATTTTTTGGAGGTGCAATAATGGCAAGATATACAGGTCCTGTGTGCAAGCTCTGCCGCAGAGAGGGCGACAAGCTCTTCCTCAAGGGCGAGAGATGCTATACCGATAAGTGCCCCGTTGTCCGCAGAAACTATCCGCCCGGACAGCACGGACAGGGCAGAAAGAAGATTTCCGAATACGGCGTTCAGCTCAGAGCAAAGCAGAGAGCAAGACGCTATTACGGCGTTTTAGAGGGTCAGTTCAGGCATTATTACGAGCTGGCTGAAAGACAGCAGGGCGTTACGGGTGAAAATCTCCTCCGTATCCTCGAGTCCAGACTTGACAACGTCGTTTACCGCCTCAACTGGGCGTCCTCACGCCCCGAGGCGCGTCAGCTTGTCCGCCACGGTCACTACACCGTTAACGGCAAGCGCGTAAACATCCCCAGCTTCAGAGTAAAGCCGGGCGATGTCGTTGCAATCGCAAAGAAGAGCCTCGACAGCCCGAAGATCCAGGCCGTCACAGAGGCTTCCGGAAGACCCATTCCCCAGTGGCTCGATGCAAACAAGGATACATTCGAGGCTAAGATAGTCGCGCTGCCCAACAGAGATCAGATCGATCTCGACGTAGCAGAGACTCTCATCGTCGAGCTTTATTCCAAGTAATAAACAGACAGTCATGCGGCAGTCGTTCGGGATGCCGGTTTTGTCTGGTATTCCGAATGCATGCCATTGGGTTGTTGCCCTGAATTTGTACAAATTAAAACATCATGCGTCGGGGCTGTTTGTCGGCGTTATGGCGCCGGATAATACTCCGACGGTAAACAACGGAGGTACAGATGATAGAGATAGAAAAACCCAGAATCGAGACTGTCGATCTGCTGCCTGACGGCACATATGGTAAGTTTGTTGTGGAACCCCTTGAGAGAGGCTATGGTATAACGCTTGGCAACAGCCTGCGCCGCGTGCTTCTTTCGTCACTGCCCGGCGTTGCCGTCAACTATGTCAAAATCGACGGCATACTTCATGAGTTTGACACCATTCCCGGCGTCAAGGAGGACGTCGCGGAGATCATTCTCAACATGAAGGGACTCATCGCCACAATCCACGGAGAAGGACCCAAGGTCATCTATATAGAGGCCACAGGCCCCTGCGAGGTGACCGCAGGCTCTATCATGTGCGACAGCGAGGTAGAAATCCTCAACTCCGATATGCACATTGCCACTTTGGGCGAGGACGCCAAGCTGACGATGGAAATTACCATTGACAAGGGCAGAGGATATGTTCCCTCTGAGCGCAATAAGCAGAACATGGATCATGTGATCGGCATTATCCCTGTCGATTCCATATACAATCCGTGTATCAAGGTAAACTACTCGGTGGAAAATACCCGCGTGGGCAATATCACCGACTATGATAAGCTGACGCTTGAGGTCTGGACAAACGGCACGATCAACGCAAAGGAAGCCGTTTCTCTCGCCTCGAGAATACTGACAGAACACCTTAATCTTTTCTCCGATCTTTCCGATGAGGAGCACGGACCCATTGTCGTAAAGACTCCCGAGGACGGCAAGGAAAAGGTGCTCGAGATGACCATCGAGGAGCTCGACCTTTCGGTCAGATCCTTCAACTGCCTCAAGAGAGCCGGAATCAATACCGTCGAGGATCTTGTAGGCAAGACCGAGGAAGACATGATGAAGGTCCGCAACCTCGGACGCAAGTCGCTCGAGGAGGTCATTGTCAAGCTGGAATCCCTCGGCTGTTCATTATTCAGCGAGGAAGAATAACAAATACAATCTTTGCTTGCATTTACAACCGGTATTTGCAAAGAGTTTAATTAAGGAGTGATTTCGATGCCCGGAACCAGAAAACTCGGCAGACCGACTTCACATAGAATATCCATGCTTCGTGGAATGGTTACCTTTCTGCTTCAGACAGGCAGAATAGAAACCACAGTCACAAGAGCGAAGGAAGTCCGTTCACTGACCGAAAAACTCATAACCATCGCAAAGGACAACAATCTCCATAATTATCGTCAGGCTCTTGCTTTCATTACAAAGGAAGATGTTACAAAGAAGCTGTTTGACGAGATAGCTCCCAAGTATGCCGACCGCAACGGCGGTTACTGCCGCATTACAAAGATAGGCCCCAGACGCGGCGACGCCGCCGAAATGGCTATCATCGAGCTTATCTGAGCAGATTAGTCTACTGAGCGTTAAATATCGACATAGCAAAACCGCCTGTGTTAAACAGGCGGTTTGGTTTTTTTAGGGGATACCTTATCTCCGGGAGCAAAGAAAAAGGGACGGCACCAAGCGCTTGATGCTGTCCCATCTATCCGTAAGTTTAAACTTAAAGTGACCGATAATTATTCGGTTATGCCAAAACGCTTCTTGAATCTGTCAACACGTCCGCCGGAATCGACCAGCTTCTGCTTACCTGTGAAGAAGGGGTGGCATTTTGAGCAAATTTCTACACGGATATCTTTCTTTGTGGAACGGGTCTCGATTACCTCGCCGCAAGCGCAGCGGATGGTTGTCGGCTGGTAATTGGGATGGATCTTATCCTTCATGGATTGTCACCTCTTTTTCATATAATAACGTACATAAAATAATAACACATTTGCTTTTAAAATGCAATAGCTTTTTCAAATTTAAAAAAATATTTTAGTCCTGCGCCGGACGGGACCGGCAGACGCCGTTAAACGATTCCTGACCGGTCAGCTCATTAAAAAATCAGCGTAAATAAACCGGAAAACGCCCGGCCTTTATTGTGCGAGCCATAAAAACACCGTGTAAAATACGTCGCCCGCATTGTAAAAAACACCGTTTTAGTGTAAAATATTATTATCTGTATGTCTAAAACACGCTGCCGGATTTGCCGGGATCTTTTTGAAAGACACAGGCAAAGGCACGGTCAGATTATACAATTCGTAAATTATTTAGCCAATTTGACAATTCATTGAAAGAATAACCTTATGTACACGCAATTCCTGCCGGTAACAAGAGAAGAAATGCTCGGCCGGGGCATATCACGACCCGACTTTGTATATGTGACGGGCGACGCTTATGTCGATCACCCGTCCTTTGGCGCTGCAATAATCTCACGAGTTCTGGAGCATGCCGGATACTCTGTCGCAATACTTGCTCAGCCCGATTATAAAACATGCGACGATTTCAAACGCTTCGGAAAGCCGCGCCTCGGTTTTCTCGCGACGTCGGGAAATATTGATTCCATGGTGGCTCACTATTCTGTTTCAAAGCACCGCAGAAAAACCGACTATTATTCGCCAGGAGGGAAAACAGGCCTTCGCCCTGACAGGGCGGTCATCGTCTACTGCAACCGCATCCGGGAAGCCTACGGCGACGTGCCCGTAATAATCGGCGGGCTTGAGGCGTCGCTGCGCCGCTTCGCCCATTACGATTACTGGGAGGACAGGGTGCGCCGAAGCATTCTGGTGGACAGCCGCGCAGACATACTCAGCTACGGCATGGGCGAAAAATCCATATTGCGCATCGCCGAGCTGCTGGACAAGGGCGTGCCGGTAAAGAAAATACATGACGTGCGCGGTACGGTATATCTGACAAGTGAAGATGATACGCCGCACTTCGATTTTGTCGGAGGATATGATTACGACGACCTCAAGACCGATAAAAAGCTGTACGCCAGAGCATTCGGCGAGCAGTATGCCGAACAGGATCACATAAACGGCAGAGCGGTCACCGAGAGATACGGAGCGCGCCTTTTGGTGCAGAATCCTCCAATGCCGCCGCTCACAAGACAGGAGCTTGATGAAATATACGCGCTGCCCTATACACGCAATTATCACCCGATGTACGAGGAAAAGGGCGGTGTTCCGGCGATTGAAGAGATAAAATTCTCAATAACGCACAACCGGGGCTGCTTCGGCGGCTGCAACTTCTGCGCGCTGGCCTTTCATCAGGGCAGAAGCGTTTCATCACGCAGTATAGAATCGGTCGTCGAGGAGGCGAAATATATCGCAGCCATGCCCGATTTCAAGGGATACATCCATGACGTAGGCGGCCCGACGGCAAATTTCCGCTTTCCTTCCTGCGACAGGCAGCTTACGGACGGCATGTGCAAAAACAGAAAATGCCTCGCGCCCAAACCGTGCAAACAGCTCAAGGTCAGCCACAAAGAATATGTTGAGCTTTTACGGCAGGTGGAACAGGTCAAAGGCGTAAAAAAGGTCTTCATCCGCTCAGGCGTGCGCTTTGATTATCTCATGCTTGACCCCGACGACAGCTTTTTCAGAAAGCTGGTGCGCGATCATGTCAGCGGTCAGCTTAAAGTAGCGCCCGAACACTGCTGCGACAGCGTGCTGATGAACATGGGAAAGCCGCCTATATCTGTCTACAACGCATTTCGCAAAAAGTATTTTCAGCTTAACGGACAGTACGGCAAAAATCAGTTTTTGGTGCCATATCTCATCAGCAGTCATCCGGGCAGCACATTAAAGGACGCGGTGGAACTGGCGCTGTATTTAAGGACCTTCTCCTGCATGCCCGAGCAGGTGCAGGATTTTTACCCGACGCCGGGCACGGCGTCGACGGTCATGTTTTACACCGGCATAAATCCGCTCAACGGCAGGAGCGTCTATGTCGAGCGCGACCCGGAAATCAAGCGGATGCAGCGCGCGCTGCTGCAGTATAACCGGCGTGAAAACCATGAGCTTGTACGTAGGGCTCTGATAAAATGCGGACGCGGCGATCTCATCGGATACGGCGAAAAATGCCTTGTGCCGCCGCAGAGAGGCGCGGGAAAGGGCAAAGGCGCAGCCGGGAATGAGTCGGCGAGAAACGGAAAAAACACACAGGCAGGCAGCAGAAAGGCGACAGGAAATGGCTACAACAAGACAGCAAAGACCGGACAGGCGTCCGCCGCAAAGGGCAGAAAAGCCGCACAGCGCGGAAAACAAAAATAATGCACAAGCAAAAGGCGCTGGCGCAGACAAGAACGGTGCGGTCTCAGAGCCATACTGCAAAAAGAACAAACGCTGCGGCGGCTGCCAGATGATGCACATTCCTTATGAAACGCAGCTTAAAATAAAACAGTCGCGGGTTGAGCGGCTGCTCAGACCATTTTGCCGTGTGGAAAAGATCATCGGCATGGACAACCCCTACCACTATCGCAACAAGGTCAGCGCCGCCTTCGGCGTCAACCGCCGCCGTGAGATAATCTCGGGCGTATACCAGTCGTCCAGCCATTCGATAGTTTCGGTGGACGACTGTCTCATCGAGGACAAAGCAGCCGACAAAATCGTTGTGACGATACGCTCGCTGCTTTCGAGCTTCAGGCTGCTGCCATACAACGAGGATTCGCAGATGGGTTTTCTGCGTCATGTGCTTATCCGGCGCGGCTTTGCGACCGGACAGACAATGGTCGTTCTCGTCACCGCGAGGGAAATGTTTCCCGGGAAAAGCAATTTTGTCAGGGCGCTGATCGCAGCTCATCCGGAAATCACAACCATAGTGCAGAACATAAACGGCGAGCGCACAAGCATGGTGCTGGGCGACAGGGAAAAGGTACTTTACGGGCGGGGCAAAATAGAGGACATTCTTTGCGGTCTGCGCTTCAACATATCGCCGCGCTCCTTTTATCAGATAAACCCCGTACAGACAGAGATTCTATACAAAAAGGCGATTGAAGCGGCGCGCCTGACCAGATCCGACAGGGTCATCGACGCGTATTGCGGTATCGGTACAATCGGCATGATTGCCGCTGAATCCGCCGGACAGGTCGTCGGCGTGGAGCTGAACGGCGACGCAGTGCGCGATGCGAGGGAAAACGCAAGGCTGAACTTCATAGACAACGTGCGCTTTTACAAGGGAGATGCGGGCCTCTTCATGGACGAAATGGCCTCGAACGGCGACAGGGCCGACGTAGTTATAATGGATCCGCCGCGATCCGGCAGCAGCGAAAGGTTTCTTCGCTCGCTCGTAAACATGAGACCTGACAGGGTGGTTTATGTTTCGTGCAATCCGGAAACACTGGCGAGGGATCTTGTTTTGCTGAAAAAAGGCGGCTACAGGGCGCAGTATGCTCAGCCGGTGGATATGTTTCCGCATACCGAGCATGTGGAGACGGTCGTATTGATGATGAGGAAAGACGCTTAAGGCCGAAAAATGCCGGAAATAAGGCTGTCGGGAATCTGCCCGCTCTCACTGGAGGAAGATTCTGACCGCGAAAATCACTCAGAGGAAGCATATCAACCGCTCTTTTCATAGGGCTGAGTTGACCATTTTGATGTTTTTCGGCAGGGCAGAGTCAGTGATTTGGATAACGGCATGCTGAGGCTGTGATCTGGATGTCAGGACGACAACCCGGGATTTGCCGGAATAATAGATGGGGAGCAGATAATGAAACTGTTGTTGGATTTGTTTTTGACTTTTTCAAAAATCGGGCTGTTTACTTTCGGCGGCGGGTACGCTATGATCCCGCATATCGAAAGCACCTGTGTCACAAGGAAAGAATGGATCGCCCACGAAGAAATGATGGATATCGCGGTGATTGCCGAATCAACGCCAGGTCCCATCGCGATCAACTGCGCCACTTACGTCGGACTAAAGAAGAAGGGTATCCCGGGGGCTGCCGCGGCGACGCTCGGCGTTATTCTTCCGTCTTTCCTCATCCTCCTTCTCATATCGTTTTTTCTTGACAGTTTTCTTGAGATCAGGTGGGTCGCGAGCGCATTCAAGGGAATCAAGATCGCCGTCGGCATACTGATTCTCGACGCGGCGGTAAAAATGATTGTGAAAATGAAAAAGACGCCGCTTCCGATCATGATTCTTTCGGCTTCCTTTGCCGCTATGATGCTCATAAACATCTTTGCTTTGCGGGTCTCTACCATAATACTCATGCTTGCGGCTGCGATCACCGGCCTTTCCGTTTATCTGATAAAGCGCCCTGATCACAAGGAGGCGTTCAAATGATCCTACTTGAACTGCTTCTCGGTTTTATTGAGATCGGTTGTTTCTCCTTCGGCGGAGCCTACGGAGCGATCCCGCTGATCCGCGAAGTCGTGCTTTCATACGGCTGGATCGAGGAAGAAAAGCTATCGTATATGATCGCTGTCAGCGAAAGCACGCCCGGGCCGATCATGGTCAATCTGGCAACGTACATCGGAAGCACAAAGGCGGGCGTCCCGGGGGCGATTATTGCGACCGCCGCCGTTATACTCCCGGCGTTCCTGATCGTGATTGTTCTGACGCTTCTTTTGAAGAAACTGATAAAGAATGGCGCTTTTCAGTCGATGCTCGGCGCTCTGGAAGCGTGTGTCATCGGTATCGTCCTCGCCACCGGTGTCTATATGATCCTGAAAAACGGCATCGGCAGTTTCGCCGCCGCTTCGGCAGATATTGTCGCGATCGCGATGACGATCGCGCTGGGCGGGGTGTATTTCGGTTCGAGGAAGATCCTGAAAAAAGGAATATCCCCGATACTTCTGATATGCCTGGCCGGTATCGCGGGGGTATTCGTATACGGATGGTAACCCGTGATATAACGGCATGTTGAGGCTGTGATTCGGATGTCAGGACGACAACTCGAAGTTTGCAGGTGAGCAGTATGCGTGAATTGATAAACGATCCTTTTTATGAACTGATAAAAAAATACGACAGATGCGTCATCGACTATTGCCTCATCGAAGACGATACGCCTCATCAGGGGAAACGCTCGCATAAGGACGCTGTTTTGTTTGCTATGCTCAAAGTGATAGAGCGGTATATCGAAGAGCAGCTCATGGACGAGATCATGTATTGCGGGGAAGTTCAGGATGAGCCTTTCCCATGGAATCTGGATATAGGGAAAGCACAGGGTCATCAGATCGATTCGGCAGCGTTGCTTCATGTACCGGAGATACTTAGGACAGACCGCATCGGCCAAAGGTTTTATGACTGCGGCTTACCGGATCCTTTAAAAGGAGAGCAGATACCGTACTGGTATGCTTTCTGGGAAACCCCGCATACGTCGGGATACGGGCCGGATGATTTCCGCAAGGTCAATTCAGTCCTGTTCCCGGAGGGCACAGATGAACTGGAGATATTTGAGTGGACGACAGACTGGTCGAATTATTTTGAAGCCGGCCATGAATGGTGGGGCGCCGCATGCTGGAGCATATATGACAAGCGTATGAACAGATATGTTGTAATTATGGCTGAAGCAACAGACTGACAAATTCCAGCTTATCGGCTTGTTCCCGTCAACGGGCAAATGTTTCCGGACGCCAGTCAGCGAACGGTCGAAAAAATTAATCAGCGCTATTGCGGTCTCAGGCCATGTCGGGACAGTAGTATTGATGACGAGGACCGACGCCGGAAAGGGCCGAGATATACTGAAATAAAGGGATTCGAGGCTTGCCCCCAAAAACCGGCGGCGCCGAAAAACCGATCAAAACACAAAAATCGCTCCGAGGAAGCATATCAACCGCTCTGTCCGGAGGGCTGAGTTGACCATTTTGATGTTTTTCGGCAGGGCAGAGTCAGTGATTTGGATAACGGCATGCTGAGGCTGTGATCCGGACGTCAGAGCAGTGTCATTATACATATAACGCAACTAAACATAACAAAAAGCAAAGAATTCTGTTATGTGCAGTTGGTAGAAATTTGAGCAACTATGATTTACAATATTCATACAAATCAAATTTTTGGAGGTTTATATGGTTATTGTAGAAATACAGGATCTGGTCAAAAAATATCCTTCATTTGAGCTGAAGGATATATCCTTCAGCCTTGAGAGCGGAAGGATCACTGGTTTTATCGGGCGAAACGGCGCGGGAAAAACGACAACAATCAAGTCCATGCTGAACATGATCCATCCGGATAGCGGGATGATTCGATATTTCAACAGACCCTTCGTGGGCAATGAGGCGGACATAAAGAAGCGAATCGGCTATTCTACCGGAACTGTCAGCTGGTATCCAAGAAAAAAGATACGGGATATTGTCGATATTGTAAAAAGGTTCTATGACACATGGGATGAAGCGTCTTATCGAAAGTATCTCGACCTGTTTTCCATAGACGAGATGAAAACGCCGCTTGAGCTGTCCGAGGGCATGAAGGTGAAAGTAAACCTGATGCTTGCGCTTGCGCACAAATCGGAGGTGCTGATTCTGGACGAGCCGACAAGCGGCCTTGATCCGTTTTCCCGAAACGAGCTTTTGGGAATCTTTACAGAGCTTAGGAACAATGGCGTGACCGTGTTTTTCTCTACCCACATTATCACCGATATAGAGAAGTGCGCGGACGACATCATATATATTTCAAAGGGGCGAATCGTTGCGGCAATGTCCAAGGAGGATTTTATCCGGCAGTATTCCGGGGCCGGCGAGAGCCTTGAAGATACGATACTCAGGCTGGAGGGAGGCGCGATTCATGCGTAACGTACTTCGGAAAGAAATGCGACTGAGCTCATCAATACTCTCATACCTGTTCATCCCGTTCGGACTGATGTTTCTTCTGCCCGGTTACCCCGTGCTGTGCGGAGCCTTCTTTGTGTCCCTCGGATTATTCCAGAGCTTTCAGACTGCCAGAGAAGCAAACGATATTGTGTTTTCGGTATTGCTGCCTACGGCAAAAAGCGATGTGGTCAAAGGAAAGTATCTGTTTGTCTGCCTTATCGAAGGCTGTGCATTTTTGCTGATGGCGCTGGCGGTCGGTCTTCGCATGACAGTCCTTTCACAGTCTGAAGCATATCGAAACAATGCTTTGATGAACGCCAATTTCTTTGCATTAGGGATGGCGTGCGTCATCTTCGGCTTGTTTAACTGGATCTTTGTGGGCGGATTCTTCAAAACAGCCTACAAGTTCGGACGTCCCTTTGTTGCCTTTATAATTGCCTGCTTCCTGGTTATATTCACGGCAGAAGCGCTGCACCATATCCCGGGGCTGGAAAGGCTGAACGCCTTCGGTACGGAAGATATTGCCGTACAGCTGATTATGTTGACGGCGGGAATCCTCATTTTCCTGCTGACAACCGCGCTGTCATACAGGAGATCATGCAAGCGGTTTGAAAAAATAGATATTTGAGGAGAATCCGGCGATGTTGAAAGATAATCTGGTTATGCTGCGAAACATTCACGGGTTTTCGCAGGAAGCGATCGCGGAAAAAATAGGCATTTCACGGCAGGCATATGCAAAATGGGAGACCGGCGCCACCGTTCCCGATGTTGAAAAATGCAGTCTTTTGGCGGAAGTATACGGAACGACCATTGACAGCCTGATTCGGACAGAGCCGGTAGAAGGAGTGGGAATGATTCCTCCCGCGCCGAAAGGGAAGAATGTTTGGGGCTCTGTCGCGGTCAATGACAGAGGCCAGATCGTAATCCCCAAGGGTGCGAGAGACCTGTTCGGGCTGACAGGAGGTCAGCGTTTGATCGTTCTCAGCGACGAAACCGGAATTGCCCTGATACCGGACGAGGCATTCATGGAGAGCATGAAAAGAGCCATGGAATATATGGACAAAGAGGCCGACGAGATGTGAAAAACGGCTCTCCCTGCTGCCGTCATCGGCGGCGGGGAGAGGAAATAGGAAATCAGCAGACAAAAAGGGTGATAATCCCGGCCGATAATACATTTGAAGGAAAAACGGGCAGAAAAACATCGGGCGGAGATCAGAATCGCTCCGCTTCAGAAGCGTACAACAGACTTCGGACAAGGGAAGCCCCGGACCGTTTCAGGACATACGGCTGATGTCCGGGCGGCTTTCCTGCCGTCTGGCGCGTGGAGTCGTTTTGCTGCCAAAAAATAATAAGGTCAGGGTGCGGAAAAATGCTATAATATAGAAAACTGAACGGAAGGGGATGATTCCCGCGGAAATAACCGATAGCCGTATAGATGCCGGGAAAGCATTTGACTGGGGAAGAACCTCAGAGGAATACGCAAAATACAGGGATATTTATCCGGAGGAGTTTTATCTGAAAATCTTGGATAGAGGGTTATGCACCGATGGGCAGAAAGTACTGGACCTCGGAACAGGAACCGGCGTGCTGCCACGTAATATGTACCGATACGGCGCAAGCTGGACGGGCACGGATATCTCGCCCGAGCAGATAGAGCAGGCAAAACGCCTGTCAGATGACGCCGGGATGAAGATTGATTTTCGTGTTGTGTCCGCTGAAGAGGCCGATTTTCCGAACGGAAGCTTTGATGTGATCACCGCATGTCAGTGTTTCTGGTATTTTGACCATGAGCGCGTGATGCCAAAACTGGCCAGGATTCTTAAGCCTGACGGAAAGCTGCTGATCCTGAATATGGCATGGCTTCCCTTCGAAGATGATATTGCGAGAAAAAGTGAAGACCTTGTGCTGAAATACAGCCCCAATTGGTCGGGGGCGGGGGAGATCAGGCACCCGATATGGATACCGGATGCAGCTTATGAATATTTCGAGATGGAATACCATGAAGAGTATGATGTGAAGATACCTTTTACGAAGGAGTCCTGGCATGGACGGATGAAAGCCTGCCGCGGCGCAGGCGCGTCACTGTCTGCGGAAGAACTTGCGAAATGGGACGAAGAACACAGAAAGCTGCTTGGTGAAATAGCGCCTGAACAATTTGAGGTACTTCATTATGCGGCTTTTGCGGTGCTGAGGAAGAAATGAAAACAGTAGAGTATGGTGTCGGCCTGAAAAATACGATCATTCTGCTTCATGGCGGCGGATTGTCGTGGTGGAACTACCGGGAAGCGGCTAAGCTGCTGCAGGGAGAGTATCATATCATCCTTCCGATTCTGGACGGACATGCCGGAAGCGATCGACCGTTTACGTCCATTGAAGAGAATGCATCAGAGATAATTTCATTTATCGACGAAAAACTATCCGGTTCGGTTTTGCTGATCGGAGGGCTTTCGTTGGGAGGGCAGATCCTTTTGGAAATGCTGTCAAGGCGCAAAAACCTCTGCGCCTACGCCCTGGTAGAAAGTACGGCCGTGATCCCTTCAAAGCTGACAAATATGCTGATCGCACCGGCTTTTGGAAGCTGCTACGGACTTATCAGGAACAAAGGCTTTTCCCGATTGCAGTTTCGGTCTCTGCACATTAAGCCGGATCTGTTTGAAGAATATTACAGGGATACCCGTCAAATAAAAAAGCAGGACATGATCGCATTCCTGAAGGCGAGCACCGCCTATTTTCTGAAGGATACTTTCAGGGAATCGTCCGCCGGGATACATGTGTATGTCGGGGAAAAGGAAACCCGTGAGATCCTGCGCTCTGCGGAAACCATCTGCCGGACGCGTCCTTCCTGTAAGCTGCACCGCATGAGGGGGCTCAGACACGGAGAGCTTTCGATCAACCATGCGGATGAGTACGCGAATGCCGTACGGCAAATCGTTAAGGGAGAAGACACAAATGGAATCGTTGATTGCGAACGCTCTTTTATACGCCGCGGGATTTGACGTATGGGACGGCTTTGCGTCAAGGCTCGACGGACTTTTTTCGGAACACCCGGACGACCCCGAATTGCTTGATCTCGAATGGACAACGGATAAAAAGGAGGCTGCTTTGCACGCAGTTTCTCTAATAAAGACCATTCGGCTGAATACCGACCGTTTCGGAGGGGCGCTGATGACGGCGCTTGGCAGAGAATATCAAAAAAACGTCTCGGACCTGCAGGCTTTTTCAAGAAAAGCATATGATATTTGGAAAAATCTGCCTTCGGATATATCCGCAGTCGAGCCTTTTCACATACTGAGCTATGCGGGAGATCCCCTTTCCTGGGATGATGAAGTACAGTGCAGAAGCCTTTTCCAAAAGGCATTCTGCTTTTACGGTAAATAATACGATACGCCGCCTTTGCGGAGAGGGACGATTCCCGTTGCGATCCGCGTTTATATGCCGGCATATGAGGTATGCCGCCTCGGGACGCGGAAAGGAGAACAAAATGGAAAAGCCTTTTGATACGATACCGTATCTTGAGAGCGAGCGGATCATACTCAAAAAAATAGAACGTTCGGACGCCGGCGCTCTTGACGAGCTGAGAAAAAGCCCGGGCGTATACAAATATCTCCCGACCTTTTTGTTCGAGCGAAAATGCCGGGACATATATTATGTTATCGAACAGATGTACGGTGAATGCTTCGAAAACAGAGAGTCAATCCATCTCGGGATTTTTCTGAGAGACGGCATAACCTTTTGCGGAATAGGCGAGATGTACGGCTACAGGGAAGAGATCCGCAAGATCAGCATGGGATACAGACTGCTTGAACGCTTTTGGGGAAAAGGTATAGCTACCGAGGCAGTCGGACTGATGGTGGACTATCTGTATAACCGCACGGATACCGGTATAATAACAGCGAGCACCATGACAGAAAACAAAGCCTCCGCCAACGTGCTCAAAAAGAACGGGTTTATTATGACCGTTTCAGGAGCGGAGGAGGATTGGGGATTTGACGGACCGACCATTGCGGACAAATGGTTCAGGTAAAACGAAAGACCGGGCAGGCTGTCTTTGTCCGGCAGGTTTTGCACAGGCAAAAACAAATAAAGAATACGTCAGGCGGGGAGCAGCATGAACAACACAACCGACATAATAGAAAATCTAATCCAAAATTCTTACATGCTCATTGACATTTTGCCGGTCCGAGTCCCGGGCAACAGCCCCGGGCGATATTTCTCCGTCGAGCGGTTTTATCTTAAGCGCGGACGGCTCGAGCGCATTTTCCGCAGCTTTGCCGATCTCATACTGAAGCTCTACTGCTATTACGATATCTGCATTTGCAGCGACTCCGACGATGACTGGGCAAAAAATCCAGAGCCGGACGAGCTGGAAAGACGTATATTCGGCTGCCTGCCGGCCGACGGCAAAGCCCCAAGCCGCCTGCACATTTTTATCGAGGCGGAGAATACACTGATAGTCATGGACGGCGATGAACTGAATATGACGGTATACAACCCTTCGGAAAATATTGCCGATATGATTTCGCTGCTCGCGCATGGCGAAGGTCTGTTCGTGCGCGATATGCCGCGGGACTAACGGCACAGCGGTGAAAATGCGATGAAACAAATCCGCCTTCTTCCGTGAAAAGGAGAAAATGAAATGAAATACCTCACCAAAGAATGGTACCGTGTTATGCAGAAGTTCGGCGGCTCAGAGCGTCCCGATAAAAAAGGGAACGAAAAACCACAGTCCATGAAAAAAAGAAGAAAGGACGCGCGCTTTTTTGAGTCGTCCCTGGCGGCCTACGGCGAACACCATAAAAAGGAGTTTGGGGAAAAGGATCCGCATTTTGAAGAGGAAATGGATCTGCACGACTCCCATGTGATCTCATGCCGCGAGGATGACGGAGACATGGTGATCGCAATTGATAATTCGGGCAGCTTCTTCGGATATGGCGCTATGATCCTCAAAGACTGCACAGTTATAAAGCGGGAAAAACCTCTCGAGGGAGCATGCTTTTTATACAAGGAGATTTACAGATCGGGCGATCGGTACGAGCTGCACTTTATGCTGGATAAGAACGGACTGTTTTATTTTACCGTCACATGTTCCGACGTGGAATTTACGGACCGGCCGGGCATGAAGGAGGGCGATACGCTGAAAGGAAGCTATGTTCTCAACACTTCATCGGCCGAATATGTTTATGATCTTATAGAAAACGCCTGCGAGACCTGTTCCCATAAAAGCCCGTCGTTTGCGGAGGCATTCTGCTTCGCGACGGAAAACTTAAAAGGCGCGTTTGCCGGATTTTTTGAAATTTCCCCCGAGCTGGTCAGCCTCGAGCCGACAAACGAAACGCTTGAAGAAATCTTTTCCGGCTGGTTCTGGGAGCCACAGCCCAGAACGGCAAAATCGTTGATAGCCTCGCTGGAAAGCCGCCTGGGAAAGCCGCTCGGCATCTTCCGACCGACCTATGAGGAAAAGCTCAGGGACGCGCTCGGCGGCAGCAACGGACTTAGTCCCTTTTACTTCGTGGAAGATATATTCTTTGCCAGATACGGTGAAATGACCGCTTGCTTTATGATGGGCAACTGTGAATGAACGCCTTCCGCGTCCGGTGGACGAGGAAGGAAGGCGTTCATTAGCGCAGCGGTCGAAATTTTTAGCACCGACAGGTGCGTTAAGAAAATTTCGGGCATTTTTTGCGAGCGCGTCCTGCGGACGATGAAGCGAGAAAAAAACGGCGCAGCGGTCGACGATTGGCAAGGCGATTTATCGCCGCAGACAGAGTCGGATACCGCAAGAGAAACCGCAAGCCGCACAACTA
>JAFYGK010000021.1 GCA_017543285.1 Clostridia bacterium
CCTTCAGGATTCCGGCTATGGCGATAGAAAACGACCGGCTCTGGATGCCTGACTGCAAAACCGAAGCGGCAGTATCCGCGGCAGGGCCGACAGCAAATCTTTTTCTGTGCGCCCTGCTTGCCGCGCTGCGGCTCAAAACCGCCTCGACAATTAATTTTGCCCTTTTTCTGATAAATGCCCTTCCTGTTATGACGCTGGACGGAGGAAGTATCCTTTTCTGCGTTGCGTCGGACAGATTTGGCCCGGTATTCGCCGAAAGAATCTGCAAGGCCGTTTCTTTTGCAGTGATTATTCCGATAATCGCAGCAGGAGCGATCATTTTTGAGACCACAGGAAAAAATTTCAGTCTTCTGGCGGTCGGGCTTTTTCTGCTTTTTTCGCTGTTTCCGAAAAGGCGGGCGTGAAAAAAGAGGCTGCAATCTGCAGCCTCTTTCATGCTGTTTGACGGTCACAGGTGATTTGTCACAGATTTTCTGTTCTCAGCGCATCAATCGGGTTTTCCTTCCTGATCTTTGCAGTTGAATAGAGCATGGTCGCGAACACGACGACAAATACGCTCAGCACGGCGATCACGATACTGTACCACGGGATATAGAAGCCGGAGAGATAGGTTATGGAAACGGCTTTGTATATTGCATAGGTGACGAGAACCGACGCCGGCAGACCCCAGAGAAGACTGCGCAGACCGTAGATTATGCACTCATAATTCATCATGCGCCGGAAGCTCTTCTGCGACATTCCGACAGAACGCAGCATGGCAAACTCCCTGCGGCGCAATGAAATGCCGGTGGAGATAGTGTTGAACACATTCGCCATGGATATCAGCGAAATCAGTATGATAAAGCCATATGAGAATACGTCAAGTACGGTTTTTATCATTCGGAAGGATTCCTTGTCGGCTGCGACATCGCGCAGGCGGCTGTTGTCCATCCGGTTGTCTTTAAGGATCTGAGTCATTTCGGAAAAGGTCTTGGAGTGGCTGTCCGATAAAAAGCTGTAATCGGTCTGATAAAGCTCACTGAGCCGGTCCTCTGTCAGTACGGCAGTTTTAACGCTGTCGGGATAAAAAATCGTAAACGAGCCGGACGGGATGAAGAAGGGACATTCCCTGAGCGACGCCGCGATGTTTATTTCGGAAACGGTCTCCGCCTCCTTTGCCGACAGCACCTTGGCCTTGCTCTGATCGAGATCGTCCAGCGAAAATCCGTTATTACCCGTCTCAAGAGAGTCCATGTAGTCTGCCGGATAATAGGTATATATTTCGTCGCCGTTATCGTCCTGACCCACGGAGAAAAGCACGAAGCCGTCGATCTGTCTGGGGGTCGCAAAGGTGCCTTTTGCAGGGAAGGAGCTTTCGTTCAGAACGGTGTAATTCTGCCTTTTTGATTTGCCGTCGATTTCGGTGAACAAAACCTCGTGATTGTACACTACAGCCGAGGGGGAGGATTTGTCAAAGCATGCCGACGGGTCTATCCCGTTGTCGCGGCACAGCTTTTCAAATCTGTCATCGTTGACAAACAGAACGGCCGCTGAGATTTTGTCCAGGGGATAGCTTCTGTCCAGGCTGCTCTTATCAAAGTCAGCTTCAATGGAGATCATGCTGTAAAAAACAGAATCGGTCAAACCGTCCGCGCCGCTGAGCAGGGACATCACTTTTGCGGGATCACTTTCACTGTCCGGCACCGTATAGTATTCGATATCAACAAAGGACTCGTCGGACGAAACTCCGGCAAACAGACTGTTCAGATAGGAGCTGAAGGAGGACGCCGAAATAAACAGCACGATGCTGAGAAAAAGAGATATGACTGTGGAACGGTAGCGCTTTTTATTGCGCTTAAAGTTTTTGGAGGCTATCATTCCCTCGAAACCGAACAGTTTTTGCGTGAGCCCGGACGTCCTGACCTTTTTGCGGCTGATCTTTATATCTCCGCTCTGCCTGATGGAGTCAATCGCATTCAGACGTATGGCGCGTTTTGCCGGGATGTACGCCGAGATAAGCGTCGTAACAAGGCAGACGGCGACGGCGATGAGCAGCGCGACAGGATTGAGGACAAGCTGCATCTTTGTTTCGGTCGAGGCTCCGCTGAAGGCAAGTGTCGCAAATGCGTCACGCAGCGCCCAGAGGGTTATGCCGATGCCCGCGCAGCCGACCGCAAGACCTATCGGTATGCCGATACAGCTGAGCAGAAGCGCCTCGTAGTAAACGGCGTGGCGTATCTGACGCCTTGTGGCGCCGACCGATTTGAGTATGCCGAACTGCTTTGTTCGTTCGCTGAGAGAAATGGAGAAAGAATTGTAGATGAGCGAGACGGAGCCGAAGGCTATCAGTATCACAAGGATGGCCGCGAGGCTGTAAAGCGCTCTGGCAAAAACAGAATTACTGAAAGAGCCGTTCAGCCTGAGCAGCTCGGAATGAATCATCAACCTGTCGCCATATGGAGAAACGGCTGCGTAATCGTGGAATTTCGAGATGCTTTTCAGCGTGAAAAACAGGGTATGGTTTCCTGTGCCCGCTCCGCGGGTCAGCGCGACAAAGGCAGGCGTACTGTAGTCGACCACGGCGTTGTTGAAGCGTCTGTATATTCCGACGACCGTATATGTCTTCTGCTGTGCGTCGATTATTTCCTCAGAGGAGTTTTCTTCATATGGGTTTGTCGTGTCCAGCTCATAACCCTCAAGGACACGTCTTCCTACTTCCAGAGTTACGCTGTCTCCGACCCCGACGGGGTCCTTCGCGTCGGTCAAATAGTCTTCCGGAAGAATAATCTCGTCGCCGTTCTGCGGCATAGCGCCCTTCGTGATATGCACAGAAACAAGATCGGTGAAGTTATCCGAGACGGAATTAATCAGCAGGTAGGGCTTGTACCGGTTCAGGCTGTCGACTTTTGCCCAGCCGACCCTGTCCCATGAGGCGGAGTCTTTGACCTGATCTGAGGTCCGGATCTGATTTGCCTCTTCGTCGCTCATGTTATAGTAGTATCCGTGAAAGGCGCCGACACTTTCGGTCTCCGAGCGGACAAGAAACTGAAGACCGCTGTACGCGCCCTCGATAACGGCGGTGAACAGCGCCATGGACAGCACTATGCCGATTATCGTTACTATGGTGCGCACGCGGTTGCGTCTGAGCGACGCTCTGGTGAATTTGCGGAAAACGCCCATTATCGCACCTCCCGGATACGCTCGTCACGGATTATGCGTCCGTCATCAATGGCGATTATACGGTCGGCCTGCAGCGCAATGGATTCGTCGTGAGTAATGATTATCAGCGTCTGTCCGTATTTTTTATTGGAGTATTTGAGAAGGCCGACTATTTCCTGACTGTTTTTGGAGTCAAGATTGCCGGTCGGTTCGTCCGCCAGCACGACCGCAGGAGCATTCATCAATGCCCGCCCTATGGAAACGCGCTGCTGCTGTCCTCCGGAAAGCTGGTTAGGCAGATTATTTTTCCTGTCGCTGAGATCAAGAACGCTCAACAGTTCGTTCAGCCTGTCCTCGTTGACCTTTCTGCCGTCCATAAGCACCGGAAGGGTCATGTTTTCGACGACGTCGAGCACGGGAATCAGATTGTAAAACTGGAATATCAGACCAACCTGCCGGCGTCTGAAAACGGCGAGGTTATCCTCATTCTGGGCGTAAACGTCCTGACCGTTCATCCAGACCTTGCCGGAGGTCGGACGGTCCACTCCACCCAGAATATGAAGAAGCGTGGATTTGCCCGAGCCTGAAGGACCGATTATTGCCAGAAATTCGCCTTTTTGCACAGAGAATGATACATTATCCAGCGCACGGACCTCGTTTTCTCCGGAGCCGTATATTTTTGTGAGGTTTTCTATCCTTAAAATTTCCATTTCATGTCCTCCTTGAATCATTATGACCATAGTCTAACACATAAAAGTGACGCCTCGGTGACAGTTTGATAACAGAATTGTCACCTTGAGGCGTCGAAGACGATTAAATAACGCTTTTATAAAATCTGATCGTGAATTTTGCGCCGCCGCTCTGAGCGTTTTCCGCCTTGACGGTGCCGTTTTGTCCGACAATTATCATTCTTGACAGCGCGAGCCCTATGCCGATGCTTTGCTTTCCGGAGTTTTTGCCCCTGTAAAACCTTTCGAACAGGTGAGGGATATCCTCGCTGTCAAAGCCCTCTCCGCTGTCGGTTATCATGATTTGGGTGAAGAGCGCCGTTTCAGAGGCTTCAATTTCGATTTTACCGCCGTCGGGCGTATGCTCGGTACAGTTTTTGATAATGTTCTGCACAGCCTCCGCCGTCCATTGCAGATCGCCGGAAAAGCTCTCGCTGTCGGTTTTGACGGTCAGTGAGATATTGCGCAGCTCCATTGGTATTATGAGAGGCTCGACCGATTTTGACACAAGCTCCCTGATCAGAACGCGATCGTTCTTAAAGATTGTCGTTCCGGAATCTATGCGCGACATTTTGAGCAGGGTTTCGACAAGCCAGTCAATGCGCTTAAGCTGTTTTTTCATCTCTCTGAGAAGCTCCGTTCGGTGCGATTCGGAAACATCGCCGTCTGACATTGTGGAAACGACGATGTTCAGCGAGGTCAGCGGAGTTCTGAGCTGATGGGATATATCGGCTATGGAATCGGAGAGAAACCGCTTATCACGAAGCAGCATGTCTGAAGACTCGCGCAGACGCACGGTCATTTTTTGTATTTCGCTTTGCAGCAGCGATATTTCTCCCTCGCTGTTTTCGGATATTATCAGTTCTTCGTTTCCGTGCAGGACCCGGTCGATGCCCTGAACGAGCTTTGCGATAGCCCTGTATCTTGCTCCGGTAAAAGCGAAATGCGCGATAATAAAGAACAGCCCCGTAACAGGTATCAGCAGTCTTTTGTCTATACCGGGAAAAAATGCCGCTGCGGCGCACAGGGCGGTGCCGGCGACGTAAATAATCAGTTCGCACCGAAAGGCACGGTTTCGCAGTATCTTCATCAGTCCACCCTGTAGCCCAATCCGCGGACCGTTTTGATAATGGAGGGATTCTGCGGATTATCCTCGATTTTTTCACGCAGGCGTTTGATGTATACGGTCAGGGTATTGTCATTGACAAAATCGCCTGCGATATCCCATATTTCCTCGAGCAGCAGATTGCGTGAAAGCAGACGTCCGCGATTGCTCAAAAATACAAGCAGCAGCTTGTATTCCAGCGCCGACAGAAATACTTCGTTTCCGTTTTTTGCAACGATGCCCTTATCGGTGTCCACCGTAACATTGCCTCCGAGGATCGTCACAGCGTCGTGACTGCCGCTTCTTCGCAGTATGTTTTTTATTCTGGAAACAAGCTCGCGCGGTCTGAACGGCTTTGTGATATAGTCGTCCGCTCCGACATCGAACCCTTTGACAATGTTGTTTTCATCGTCCGACGCTGTCAGGAAAATTACGGGGATCTTCGCTTCATTAGCTTTTTCGAATACGCCGAAGCCGTCGCCGTCGGACAGATTTAGATCGACCAGCAGCAGATCGAAGGGAAGCTTTGCGAGCGATGAGACAGCTTCGCTCTGACCCGAAGCCGAAGCGACGTCAAACCCCTCTTTTAAAAGATATTCCTTTAAGGAAGCGACAATGCTCGCATCGTCCTCAACAAGAAGTATTCTCGGCATGATTTGCCTCCCGAAAGCTTTTTAAAATACGGACCGGACCTGTTCTATTCCGCTTATGTCCATGGTCTTGAGCGGGCTTTTTATATCTATGCCCATGCATTCTCCGTCAGGGAATATATCCATCAGCGGAAGCAGCACGAAGGCGCGCGAAAGCATATACTTATGCGGAAGCCAGAGTTCTTCGGTCTGCAACGCGCAGCCTTCATAGCACAGCAGATCAATATCTATAATCCGTTCTCCCCATTTGCGCAGCCTTTTTCTGCCCATTGCCGCCTCGATTCCGAGGCAGCAGCCCAGAACCGCGGACGGAGAAAGCATGGTTTCTATCAGCGCGCAGCAGTTGAGAAAATCAGGCTGGTCGGTGACTCCCCATGCCGGCGTTTTGTATACACAGGAGGTCCTGAGCAGTTCTGTTTTCGGCAGTCTCGAAACGGAAGAAAGCGCGTTTTCGAGATTTTTGCTCCCGTCTCCCAGATTGGTTCCGAGACTCAGCGCACATTGCGGCATATCTTCGCCCCCTTGTTTTTTTGAAGACCGGCCTATTTCCGGCTCCGGGATATTTCGACGGCGACGCTGTCAAAATCGGCAAGAATCGGCGCGCGCGGCTTTGTCACCCTTAAATCTACGTGGACGAGACGGTCGAATTCCGCAAAGAGGACATTGCACAAATACTGTGCCAGAGCCTCTATCAGATCGAATTTTCTGTCGTTGAATACGATTTTTATCTTTTTTATGATCTGCGCATAGCTTATCGTATCGTTCACGTTGTCGCTGCGGCAGGCGGCGGCCAGATCGGCATATGCCGTTATATCGAGGACAAAGGGCTGCCCCTTCGTTTTTTCATCCTCGTTGACCCCGTGATAACCGTATATTGTCAGCCCGTTGATTAATATCTTGTCCATACCGCACCTCAAATACTTGATAATATAATTTTAGCGGCTGCACAGCAACATGTCAATGCCGGATCATACGGAAAAAGCCGAGCCTTGAAAACCTACAAAAAATATGGTATTATAGTATAATCAAAAGAGGTGAATGACATGAAAATCTCCACAAAAGGGCGCTATGCGCTGAGAATGCTGCTCGATCTTGCCGAGCATGAAAACTGCGGCTACATAGCGCTGAAAGATATAGCTCAGAGGCAGAACATTTCAAAAAAATATCTCGAGCAGATAATACCCATCTTCAACAGATCGGATGTTTTAAAGGCAAACCGCGGTTCCCAGGGCGGATATAAGCTTGCGAGAAGTCCGGAAAAATATACGGTAGGGGAGATACTGCGCCTTACCGAGGGAACGCTTGCGCCCGTCGCCTGCCTTGAAAACCATCCTGTCGAATGCGTTCGCTGCGCTCAGTGCGCGACCCTTCCGGTATGGCAGGGGCTCGAAAGTGTCATTAGCGAATATCTCGACGGTATAACATTGCGGGATATTCTGGATCAGCAGAGGGAGCGTTCTTCCGGCGACTATGTTATCTGAATAAAAAAAGAGACCGCATACGCGGTCTCCGCTGAAAAGCTATTCCTTATATTTGAGATCGTCAACCGTCCAGTATTTCAGAACCTTCAGCATATCGGCGGCAACCTTTTTCGCTCCGTCGAGATCGTGCTCAAGATAGTTTCCGCATTCCCAGCGCTTGCTGCCGGGTATCTCACCGTCAAACCGGGTGATGAACTGAAAAGCCTTTCTTACGAGGTCGACCGCGTCCTGACGGCTGACATTATCGCGCAGCAGCAGATAAAATCCGGTGCGGCAGCCCATGGGACCGACATATATGACATTCCTGATAAGCGAATAATTCTGCGTATATGCCACGAAAAGATGCTCGAGGGTGTGGAGCTCGGCGATAGTGAGATAATCGCCGCCGTTGGGTTTTTTCATACGGATGTCATATGTAAGTATGTCGCCGTCGATGCGGCAAAGATATAATCCCTTGTCCAATATGTCGCGGTTTGTCGCGAAGCTTGCTATTTGACTCATGGTCCTTACCTCCGTTTTAATATTTTGGCGCGATTCGGCCGCCGCCTATATCGCCTGTATAAATATTATTATAAACACTAACACCCCAATATGCAATACTTTTTGAATCGTTATCTGCGGCTTTTTTGTTGCCCGCTGATGGGCACCGAAGACGATATTGCAGAAAAATCACCTGACGAATGGGTTTGATTTGGAATTATTATGCAAAACATATGCGGCAATGCACGGTGCGTTTCGGAGAACGACGTTCAGAGACCGGGCAACAAGAGGTACAGATTAAGCCGCCGGATAGACAGAGGAGAGGCATTCATCGGCGCAAAAAAGCCGGAAAGGATATATATGTTCGATCAGTTTTCAAGAACAGGGCTTTTGCTCGGAGAGGAAGCGATGGAAAAGCTTGCTTTGTCTCGTGTCGCCGTATTCGGGATAGGCGGCGTCGGAAGCTATACGGTCGAGGCGCTTGCCCGATCCGGAATAGGCGGACTGGACATCATTGACGACGACAGGGTTTGCCTTTCCAACATAAACAGACAGATAATCGCAACGACAAAAACCGTCGGCAGATACAAGGTTGAGGTCGCAAAGGAACGCATACGGGAAATCAATCCGGATGCCGCAGTCAACGCATATAAGACCTTCTACACGCCCGAAACCGCCGGACAGTTTGATTTTTCTCAGTATGATTATATCGTCGACGCAATTGACACCGTGACCGGAAAAATAGAGCTTGCCGTTCGGGCAAATGCCGCAGGCACGCCGATAATAAGCTCAATGGGAGCAGGAAACAAACTCGACCCGACCGCCTTTGAGGTAGCTGATATTTACAAAACCTCGGTCTGCCCGCTTGCAAGGGTAATGCGCCGCGAGCTCAAAAAACGCGGAGTTGAATGTCTGAAGGCGGTTTATTCCAAGGAGCCGCCGATCACGCCTTTTTCGGACCGGGAGGAGACGGACGAAGCGCGGCAACAAGGCGCGCACGCAATCCGCCGTCAGACGCCCGGCAGCGCGGCCTTTGTGCCGTCGGTGGTCGGACTGATAATTGCCGGAGAGGTCATAAAGGATATTATCGGTTACAGCTCCCGGAAGCCTGCCGCTGCGAAAAATCCGCAGGAGAAGACGATATGAGCAGAGAACTCTCAGAGCTCGAAACAATCGAGCGCAGCATAACCAAAAAATACCGAGATCAGATCTGGGGCCGGTTTATAGCGGCGCTGAAGGATTACGAGCTGATACAGCCGGGTGACAAAATTGCCGCGTGCATTTCCGGCGGCAAGGATTCCATGCTCATGGCAAAGCTGCTGCAAATGCTGCAAAGGCACAGCGACGCACCGTTTGAACTGGCCTTTCTGGTTATGGATCCCGGATACAGCGAGGAAAACCGCCGCAGAATAGGGCGAAACGCCGCGCTGCTGGGAATTCCGATAACCGTTTTTGAAACAAATATTTTCAACGTGGCAAACAGGGCGGAAAAATCGCCATGCTACCTGTGCGCCAAAATGCGGCGCGGTCATCTTTATGCCAAGGCACAATCGCTCGGCTGCAACAAAATAGCGCTTGGTCATCATTTCAGCGATGTGATCGAGACGACCGTCATGGGCATGCTTTACGGCTCACAGCTTCAGGGAATGATGCCAAAGCTCCACAGCACCAATTTCAACGGCATGGAGCTGATTCGTCCGCTCTACTGCATTCATGAGGACAGCATAATAGCATGGGCGCGCTACAATAATCTGGAGTTTTTGCAGTGCGCGTGCCGCTTTACCGAGGACAGCGGCGCCGGCGGGGATAAAACAGGTGATTCAAAACGGCAGGAGGTAAAGAAGCTCATCCGGTCGCTGAAAAAGACAAATCCGAATATTGAAAAAAGCATCTTCAACAGCATACATTCGGTGTGTATCGAAACCTTTCCGGCATATAAAAAAGACGGCAGGCAGCATTCCTTTTTGGAAGGATACAACGGCGAAGTATAAAGGTGAAATCAAAAAAACATGGCTGCCTCAACGGCAGCCATGTTACGTTTTTCAGTGGACCAAACGGCTTAACCGACAGGGTAAAACAGGGGGATCAGATCCTTCTCCATTTAACGCCCTGCGGGGTATCTTCGATAACAATGCCCTGTTCCTTGAGCAGATCTCTGATTCGGTCGGCCTCGGCAAAGTTTCTGGCTTTTCTTGCCTCGGCACGCTGCTGTATCAGATTTTCTATCTCACTGTCGATGCTTTCCTTTTTGCGGTTGTACACAATACCCAGAACACCGCACAGGCTGTCAAACATGTCCGCGGCAAGCAGCATGGTCTGTTTTGACATGCCGGAATTGATGACGTTTGAATTTATATCTCTTACGAGGTCGAATACGCTTGCGAGCGCATCGGCGGTATTGAGATCGTCATCCATAGCTTCGATAAATCTCGCCTTGTATTCGTTCATTTTAGCGGCAAATTCGCCGTCCGCTTCGCCGTCAGGAGCGTTTTCGACGGCAAAGTCCAAGTTGTTGCGGCAGTTGTAAAGCCGCTCCAGGGACGCTTTGCACTGCTCTATGACCTCGGTGGAGTAATTGATCGGGCTGCGATAGTGCGACGCTATCATCAGATAGCGTATCGGCTCGTAGCCGTACGCGTTTGCGACGTCGCGAACGGTAAAGAAGTTGCCGAGCGATTTGGACATTTTTTTGTTGTCGACATTGATATAGCCGTTGTGCATCCAGTATCTTGCGAACGGTACCGAATTGGCGCATTCGCTCTGGGCTATCTCGTTTTCGTGGTGCGGGAAAATGAGATCCTGTCCGCCGCAGTGGATATCTATTGTGTCGCCGAGGTATCTTTTGGCCATCGTCGAGCATTCGATATGCCAGCCCGGTCTGCCGTTGCCCCACGGGGTCTCCCAATAGGGTTCGCCCGGCTTCGCGTTTTTCCAAAGAGCAAAATCAAGCGGGTTTTCCTTGATGTCGTTCACGTCGATTCGCGCGCCCGACTGCAGATCCTCTATAGGCTGGTGAGACAGTTTTCCGTATTCGCCGAATCTGAGCGTCCTGAAATAAACGTCGCCGTCAACGGCGTAGGCATAGCCCTTGTCGATAAGGGTGGAGATAAACGTGATTATCTGCTCGATGTTTTCGGTTGCCTTGGGATGGGTCGTCGCCTCGCGGATATTGAGGCCCTTGGCGTCCGTCCAGTATTCTTTGATGTAGCGCGTCGCTACCTCAGGCACGGTAATGCCTTCCTCGTTGGCCTTGTTTATCAGCTTGTCGTCGATGTCGGTGAAATTCTGCACGAAGTTTACCTTCATGCCGATAAACTCCATGTATCTTCTCAGCACGTCAAAAACGCACAGCGGACGCGCGTTGCCTATGTGAATGAAGTTATATACAGTGGGTCCGCATGCGTATATTCTGATGTTTTGCGGGTCCATGGGAATAAACTCTTCCTTTTGCATGGACATGGTGTTAAATATTCTCATATATGATAAATACTCCAATCGTATTAGATTTACCCTTTGCTTTCGTCCATTATTATGCCGATGTTTTCCTTGATATATATAATCCCGGAAACAACCGTCGCCAGGGTTGCTGCTGAAATCAGTATGACGTCGGCAATGCCGACGCATTTGGAAACGACGTCGATGAGACCGGCATTATACGAAAAATAACGCTCGAGGATAAACAATCCTTCGTTGAATACAAGTATTGATATAATCGCGACTATCTGTGTGACCGTCTTGACCTTTCCCCAGTAGTTGGCGGCAATCACCTTTCCCTTTCCGGACGCTATCAGCCGAACCGAGGTGACAAGAAATTCCCTCGTAAGGATTATTACTGTGAACCATGAGCTGAACAGGGACAGCTCCACCATGCCGACGAGGGCGCAGGAAACAAGGACCTTGTCGGCGAGCGGATCGAGGAACTTTCCGAATGTCGTTATGGTATTGTCGCGGCGCGCCATTTTGCCGTCCAGCAGATCTGTTACCGACGCGGCGATAAAAACAAGAAGGGCGGCGAGATAGTGATGCGGCATGGTTTTGAACAGGAGGAAAAACAGAAAAACGGGGGAGAGTGCGATTCTGGCAATAGTGAGCTTATTGGGAGTTGTCATCCATATCCCTCCAGTCGGACAAAACAGCCGTCAGATCGTAGTCCATGCTGCCGGTCACCTTCACGTTTATATATCTTCCCTCGCCGATATCGCGGCCGCACCGGACAAAAATCTTTCCGTCAATTTCAATGGCGTCCTTCTGACCGCGGCAAACCATGACGCCCGATTGCCCGTCATAGTATTCGGTTAGAGCCTCGACGGTTTTACCGACGTATCCTTTGAGACGCTCTGCCGAGATAAGGCACTGCTTCTGCATAATTATATCCTGACGGCGCTGCTTTGTTTCCTCGTCTATCTGTCCGTCCATGCTGTATGCCGGAGTTCCTTCCTCCGCGCAGAAGGCAAAGCAGCCCAAATTGTCAAATTTTGCTTCGTCGACGAATTCGCACAGCTCGGCAAACTGTTCCTCGGTTTCACCGGGAAAACCTGCGATAAGCGTGGTGCGCAGGGTGATACCGGGCACGCGCGATCTTATTTTTCCGATAAGCTCAAGCAGGGATTCTTTATCGCCGCGCCTGTTCATGCGGCGCAGAATATCCTTGCTGCAATGCTGAAACGGAATATCCATATAACGGCAGATCTTGGGGTTTTCGGCAATTACACTCAGAAGTTCGTCGGTTATGCAGTCGGGATAGCAGTAGAGCAGCCGGATCCAATGGATGCCGTCCAGCTTGCACATTTCGGTGAGCAGGCCGGGCAGAGCAAGAAAGCCGTAGAGGTCTTTGCCGTATAGAGTAGTGTCCTGAGCTATCAGGGTTATTTCCGTAACGCCCTTCTGCATGAGCGAAACGGCTTCGGCCAGAACGTCCTCCATTTTGCGTGAGCGAAACGGTCCGCGAATGGAAGGAATGGCGCAGTAGGAGCAGCGGTTGTCGCAGCCGTCGGCAATACGAAGATACGCGCTGTAGGGAGGCGTTGTCAGCAGTCTGCCGCCTTCCATGCACAGGTTGGTCTTTTTTCCGAATTCGCTGACCGTCTGCTTTTGAGCGACGCGCCTTATTATTTCGGTTATTTTGTCGTTGCAGCCTATGCCGACAACGCCGTCAAGCTCGGGGATTTCTCTGAGCATCTCCTCGCGATAGCGCTCCGACAGGCAGCCGGTCGCTATGACGGCCGCCGGTCTGCCGGTCTGCTTTTTGCTTTCGCAGAATTCCAATATGGTATTTATCGCCTCGGCCTTTGCCGATTCGATAAATCCGCAGGTATTTATTATAACGGCGTCTGCCTCGTTTTCATCGCTGCACAGCTCCATATCGCTGCAGGAGGCAATGCGGTGCAGCATCAGCTCGGCGTCAACCTGATTTTTGGGACAGCCGAGAGAAACCATTCCAACCTTATATGACATCAGCGTTTCACCAGTTCCAAAGTATTGTAAATGCGCGCCGATAACGAATGAAAACGGCGCAAAACTCATTTGCGGACAAGTCCGCCTTATTCGTCGTCGTCCACCGTGATGTCGATGGAGGTTTTGGGTCTGGGCGCCGGTGCCGGTGCCGGAGCCGGAGCGGGATCGGACACGGCCGACCTGACCGGGAGCTTTTTGCCCTTGGCGGCCCTTGTCAGCACAAGATTGTGAGCGTTCTCACGGATCTTCGCTTCTATCTCATTACAAAGTTCGGGATTGTTTTCAAGGAATATTTTGGCGTTGTCCCTGCCCTGTCCCAGTCGCATGTCGTTATAGCTGAACCAAGTGCCGCTTTTGTTTATTATGTCAAGGCTGACGCCCAGATCGAGAACCTCGCCCTCATGCGAAATGCCGCGTCCGTACATGATGTCAAATTCCGCTTCCTTGAACGGGGGAGCAACCTTGTTTTTTACTACTTTTGCGCGTGTTCTGGAACCGATCATCTCAGAACCGTTCTTGATGGTTTCGATCCTCCTTATGTCGATTCTGACAGAGGAATAGTATTTGAGCGCGTTGCCTCCGGGGGTTGTTTCCGGATTGCCGAACATGACGCCTATTTTCATGCGGAGCTGGTTTATAAAGATAAGGACGCAGTTTGATTTGGAAATAATACCGGCCAGCTTTCTGAGAGCCTGCGACATAAGACGTGCCTGAAGACCGACGTGAGAGTCGCCCATTTCGCCCTCGATTTCAGCGCGCGGAACAAGAGCCGCAACCGAGTCTACGACAACAACGTCGATGGCGCCGGAGCGAATGAGCGCCTCGGCTATTTCCAGAGCCTGTTCACCGGTATCCGGCTGGGAAACGAGCAGGGAATCAATGTCTACCCCTAAGTTTTCCGCGTAGACGGGGTCGAGAGCATGCTCAACGTCGATGAAGGCGGCTTCTCCGCCTCTTTTCTGAGCCTGAGCCGCAATATGCAGAGCCAGTGTGGTTTTGCCGGAGGATTCAGGACCGTA
>JAFYGK010000001.1 GCA_017543285.1 Clostridia bacterium
CAAACGGCCTTATCACCGACGATGATTTTGCCGATATGTCCAGGGAGTTTCACCAAAGCTTGAGCGCCATGAAGACGCTCATCGGGGAGACTGAGAGCAAAATATATGCCCTGCAGAAAAAGCCGGACAATTCCGAGAGCGTGATGCAGCTAATTGAGAGATATACCGACGCGGAAAGCCTGACCGGCGACATCGTCGACAGCATGATAGACTACATTGAGGTCGGCTCAAGAATACCCAAATCAAAGGAAAGACCCATAACGATCCACTGGAATTTTTAATGTGGCGCCATCAAAGCCGTACCGGAGGGTACGGCAGCAGAGGATACACCAATTTGTCTAAAAGGCAAGGACAAGCGCCTAAACGGATGAATATTCTGGCTGACAGGCGAAGAAAACGTGAAGCAACGCTGTAAAACCGTAATCTGACCCTTCGGTCCGGGGGAAGGGAAGAAAACAAATTTTTTTGTTTGCTCTTTGGGGAAAATATAGTTTGGTCCGCGTTAAAAACCTTTGGCAGAAGACTTGATTTTTATTTGTATTACATGTACAATAGTATTGTACTTCTAATTGTTTACCGTTTCCGGTTGATAACGACCGTATATTGAGCAAATCGGGACTGTCTGTAAAAAAGAAAACCGTCGGGATGCCCTTATTATTCGCTGCATTGCTATTAACGCGGCCCGTTGTTTCGGATCTGCCGATCGGACAGCGGCCCCTTGCGCTTTCGAGAAGGTTTTGCGGAATACGCGCCAAGCGTCGCATACGGCAGGAGTATTCCGCATTAATTCGGCCTGATAAACCTCCTGCGTATCAAGACCGCATACGAAACCGTTAAATTAAAGGGAGAATGCATATGAAAAAGATATTTGCATTATTACTGTTGATCATAATGGCTTTTGCACTTGTTTCCTGCGCCGGTTCGGGGCAGGACGACGGTACTGCTGCCAACAACGGCGGCAGTTCACAGACCGAGACGGCCCGGCCTGCACAATCCTCCGAGCCGGAGGCTGCATCGGAAGCGCCGGCTGCTTCGGGCAGTGAAAGAATAATAGGCATGAGCTTTACGCCGCCCGAGGAGTATGAAAAAGCAAACATCACAGTTTTCGAAAGCACCGACGGAAAGACCTCCAACAAGGATATCACCTATGATTTTGAAAACGGCTGCAAGCTGACCTACGCCTTTGAATCGGGGCTGACCGTCGACGATCTCCTTGAGCAGACGGGATCGGATAAAAGCAAATACCAGAGCGAGCAGTTCGGCGGCGAGACCTTCCTGATCAAAAACAAACCAGGTACTAATTCGGCCATGGCGCTTACCGAACGTGACGGCGGAGTTTATCTTATCCAATACAATCTTTACGGCATAAAGGGCGGAGATCTTGAGAACGCGCCGAGAGAGCCGTTTGATGTTGCTCTGCAAAGCGTGGCGTTTGCCGATCCTTCCGATGAACCGACAGTTGATGCTGAAATATATGATTTGAAGTATTCGACCGAAGGACTGGCTCCCGTTGTCGCATGGAAAATAGGCGTAACGGAAACCAAGGACGGTGATCCGGTCTATAAGTATATTCGCTGGGATTTTGGCACGGACATCGAAAAGCCAGAATACCGTTTTATTGTCAGAGCGTACAGGAACACGACGATCGAAGAGCAATACAGCGATTCCAAATATAACGAGGAAAAGGAAATAAACGGCATTACATACAGCGTTGTTCCGACATATGACGAAAACAAGGCGCCGTATGAGTATTACATCCAGCACGGCAGCGATGTTTACTATATTAAAAACATTGAAATGAAAGACGAAGACGGCAAATCCGTGCGCTCCGAGGAATCGGAGAAGGCCTTTGAGAAGCTGCTTGAAAGCTTCAGTTTTACCAAATAGCGCAAAGAGGCTATTGCTAAGAATAAAGCTGCGTTGCCGGTTGCGCCTACCTTTGCTGCTGAAGCAGCGATAGGCCGCCGGCAAAGCAGCGCCCTTCCCGCGTCGGCGGTCAACAGCTATCCTCTCAGGCTGATTTCACCGAACTTGGGCAGAATGACGCCGAGATCATTGAAATGAAAAAATGACCGCATTATAATTGACGCCGCAAACCACAGCGCAGCAGCCCGCGGCGGCAAAGGAGATGCAATAATACCGATCGGCTCAAATATTACCGAATTTATCGGGATGATAAATAAAAGCGCCTTGTAAAAAAGGCGCTTTTTTGCTTATTTCCAAAACCAATCTTAAAAATTCATCCATGTGATTTCCACCCGCGGGATGATCTCTCCGAGCACGGTATCGCCTGCCTTTGCGTTATAAAGCTCCTCTTCGGTCATACAGACGACATTGTTGTCTGCACAGGCTTCGCCGAAACACGCGCCGTCTGCGAGATTATTTTCGCCCCAGTGCGGCAGAATATAGTAATGCTTTGAGTTGCAGACAAATTCTATTTCGTTGCCGCGCAAAACGGTGTTATATAGTTCGCTGAATGATTTATAAGCGTCGTAAAATTTCAACAAAAAACCTCCTTTTCATCCGGCGCAATTAAATCTGAGAACCGGGCCGCATTTCTTATTATCTGTTTTTCTTTTTCCCTATCCATCGGGAGATATTGTATGCGCCCTTTTCCTTGCTTGTGCCGAACATGATTTCAACTATGATATGAGGCACAAGGATAATTACGTTGAAAATCAAAAACAAGGCAATCAGACTGAAACTCAGCCTGAAGTAAACAATAACGGCTGAGGCGGCCAAAAAAATCAGACAGAGCGCAAAATTGCCGAAGTACCACAGAAGAAACACATTCGGAATGACGCCTCTGAACCTTGAGCAGAGAAGCCATTCCCTGAAGCTCTGATTTTTGATCAGTTTTTTGTATGCGCTTCTGTTAAGCACGGAGTTGATAACTATCCTGATAAAAAGCCGTGTGAAGAAGGTAAATACAAGGGTAGTCAGCGTAAAGACAAAAAACGCGCTTAGAAGGTCGGTCATGGGCAAATCTCCTTCAGGGGATGTCGGGATCTCTTTTGTCGTCGGGGGTGCAGGCTTCAGTGATCCTCTTTAATATCTCTTCATCCGCCGGACAGAATTCGTACTGCGGTATCTCGTCCGGAGTTATCCATTTCAGATCGCTGTGCTCCAACAGTTTTGGCACGCCCTCTTTTATGCTCGCGTTAAAAAGCGTCAGGCGCACGGTTATATCGGGATATTCATGGATGACAGCCATAAATTCCTCACCGACATTGAGGATTATGTCAAGCTCCTCCCTGCATTCTCTGATCAGAGCCTGTTCCTTTGTCTCATTGGGCTCGACCTTGCCCCCGACAAATTCCCATAGAAGCCCTCTTGCCTTGTCGGCGGGACGCCGGCAAATCATAAACTTGTTTTCGCTCCATATAAGAGCGGCTACAACCTCTGTCATTATTACACCACCGGTTTTTAAAGCGTTATATTGGGGCATTGCCGCAGGCTTTGACAATGCGGAGCTGCCGTACAGCTTAATAATACAACAAAGCGCGGCAAAACTCAATATGGGCGGCGCCGGAATGCATGTTTTTGCTTTGACCCGAAAAGCGGTGATCAATATCTGCCGGTCAACTGCGCGCACAAGCATTTTAAGCCCGGCCGACAAGGGCAGATTTGCATAACAAAAGAGCCTTTTAACGCCGTGCTCAGGGCATAAGAAAAGCACCTCGTGAAAGGTGCTTTAATTACCTTTTGTTTTCTCTCAGTTGAATCACAATTTCGTCGTATATCCAATACAGCAGTCTGCCTGTGTAGTTTACCGTGTCTTGATTATCCATACCCATACCCACAATGGCATAATTTAAAGCAATCTGTAACTCTCGAACTTGGTCATCAGGGATGGTAATTGTAAACGCCCCATTCTGTGAAACACGTTCGATTGTGGGCTTATTTTTCATATCAGAATAATCGACTTCCGTAGCTGTTTTAAATAAGTCTTCGTTCTTGTAGTATTTCGGATTGCAGTCGAATACAAATTTCATAGGTCATTTCCCTTTCTACGGATTGCACTGAATGAGAAAACCGGTTTCCGGATTTATTGAAACTGAACAGTTTGAAGTATAGAATAATTGACTTGGAGAAAACTTGCCTGTTTTTCTATCGGAAGTAAGTTTTATCGGCCCGCTCTCCCCGTTGAGTAATGCATCTAATACATCAACTGGTTTAACGCCGCTCCTGGGGATATTTCCGTGACTGGGGTCCTTCATGGTTCCTATTATGCGCTCCATGAAATGTTTACTTTGCCCGGCAACTTTTATCCCATTGGGCGTTGTTATACCGACAATGTTATCTTCGATATAGTCGTAAAGCCTTTTGTAATTGGCATATCCGGACAACGGAGATATCATGCCGAAATCAACGCTTTTAACGTAGTTTCTGATAATCTGAAACTCAGGAGAGTTATTATACTGCATCTTTCTGTATTCTGCAACTGTTTTTGGGAAAAAATCTCCTCCAATTTGCTTTTTCCATATTTCATAGTCTTTTCTGTCCGCCCGCACAGCCTTCTGCGCCGTGCTCCTGCCGAAGCCCGCGCCGCCGGTTGCGCTGTAGGGAGCCTGCACGCGGCTGCCGTCAAAGGGCAGGCCAACAAACTCATCACCGATGAACGTAGCGTTTCACCGGCATTTTTGCTGTAAAAACAACCTTTGTTTCATTTTGGGCAGCGGCTATTTTTCTCCACCGCCGCATATATTAAAAAGGCCGGGAATTTGCCCCAAGGCTCATGCCGGGCAAGCTCCCGGAGATCCGGAGAGAGGAGGCGGGCCGGGATTGCACACCCTACAATACCCATGAGAAACCAAAAGGACAGCAACAAAGTGAAAAACTGCTTTAAAACAGAGGACATAGCAATGAGAAAAGAGCAATTCAACAAACGATGGCTTGATATTATTG
>JAFYGK010000022.1 GCA_017543285.1 Clostridia bacterium
GGAATAATCCGCACGCGGACATCCCGAAAGGAAACCCGCCGCCAGATGAGCCGTTTCGTGAAAAAGCGATGAGAGCAGCGAAACCGGAATGATCGCATCTGTATCTATGAGACACATAACGGTGAACGCTGTCATCCATACCGGCGAAACACATACGGAGAGCGCGGCGCCCGGGTTTTTCTTCGCCGAAGAGCAGGAAAGCGTGCTACTTTTTCGGTTCATCCTGTACCGATCGCATGACCTCACTCGCAAAAAAGCCGTTTGGGTCTATGGCGTAATCGTCAAAACGGACTTCAAAATGCAGATGAGGTCCGGTTGCATTCCCCGTCGAGCCGGTAAAAGCTATTACATCGTCAACATCCACGCTGTCTCCCTCGTTTGCCTGAATGGAGCTGCAATGGGCATAAAATGTGGATATGTTTTCGGTGTGCTGTATCTTTATGTAGTTTCCGTAGCTGTCCGACTCCCCTGTTGCGATAACGGTCCCCTTCATCGCGGGCGCCACCGGCGTGCCGTTGGGGACGGCGAGATCCAGCCCTCTGTGGAAATAAACCGACTGATCGGAGGCCTGCAGACCGAAATCACAGGTCAGCACAGCCTTTTCGACCGGCATGCGAAAGCAGTTGAAACCCAGCAGTTTCGCAGTCCGCCCATAAGGCTCAGCTGCGTTATCCGCTGTTTCCGGTTTATCGTCCCCGGAGCTTTCTCCGCTTCCTTCCCTGTCCCGATCCCGCACTGCGGTCTGCTCGGGTTCTTCCGCTTTATTCTCCGCGGTCTTGTCCGCGCCGAAAAGCTCAAGCTGATTTGACATCACCTGCTTATAACCTGTTTGCAGCCTGGAAAAGGACTCGGCGTCGAAATATTTTATGCACAGCACCGACAGCACCAGCGCCGCGCAGACGATGAGCTCTATTGCAAACGGCAGGTGCCTGTGTTTCGGTACATCTGTGTCAAGTTCGCTCAGATCTATTGTCTCCTTTTTTACACGATATGGCCTTTCGTTAAAATCGTAATTCATTTTTATCACCGTCCTCCGATAATAAATATGCGATGGCGACGGAGGAAATTACAAAAGCAAAACGCCGCCCGAAAACGAGCGGCGTTTTGCTGAAATATAACAGCTTGGAAAGAAACCGTCAATGCTGCGTCCCGATCGGGAATTGCCTGATTGCCCCCACGGAGTGTTTTAATATAAGCAGCGCGTCCTCGGCAGATAATTTGCCGCCGCCGTTATAGTCGTCAGTTTCGGGCTGCGTTTCGTCTGACTCGTTAATGCCGGGCGGCCTTCAGAGAGATGAAAACGTCCCCGGTGGATAATCTGCCGTCGGCGGGATGATCGCAGAGAGCTGCCGGCGGTTTATCCGCAGTTTCCGCGCCGGCCGCGCGAAGGAACCGGCGCCGCGGCAGGATCGCCAGGCTTATTGATGTTATTTTCCTTTTTCCGCTTCTTATTCTCTCCTATGCTTTTTACCGGGAAATGTATATCATGCTTTAAACTACATCCCGAAAAATACCTTCGCCAGGATCCCGCTCAGCACCATGCCGGTCAGATCGGCTGTCAGCGCGCTGGGTATGGTGTGGGCGATGTTTTTTATGCCGACGCCGCCGTAATAAACCGCGACGGCATAAAACGTAGTCTCGGTCGAGCCCTGTATGACGCTTGCCACGCGGCCGGCAAAGCTGTCTGCGCCGTTTTCGGAGAGAATGCTCTCGACAATAGCCATGGAGCCGCTTCCCGAAACGGGCCTCAGCAGCGCAAGCGGCACCACCTGCTCGGGCAGCCCGACGGCGTTTGCGACAGGCTTCAGGACATTCGTCAGTGCTTCCAATGCGCCTGAGGCGCGAAGCATGGTTACCGCGGCAAGCAGCCCTATAAGCGTAGGCAGTATATTTGCGGAGGTTTTAAGTCCATCCTTCGCGCCGTTTAAAAAGCAGTCGAAAACGCTCACCCGCGAAAACAATCCGTAAATGATTATAAACGCCGCAAAGGCGGGCATTATGCAGTCGCCCAGTTTTTCAGGCATGGTTTGTCCTCCGTGCCGCGCGCCCGGGCGATTCTTTCAGCGCGCCGAGAAGAATGCTCATCAGCAGCCCTGCCGCAAGCGCCGCGGACGACGTTACCCAGACGCAGGGCGTTATGTCGAAGGGAGACGCCGCGCCGTGTCTCATGCGGAGCATTGCCGCCGTCGTCGGAATAAGCTGTATGGAGGAGGTATTCATCACTACAAAGCGGATCATGCTGTCGTTTGCCCTGTCGGTCAGACGGCATTCTTTTTTTATTTCGCGCATGGCGCAAAGCCCCAGAGGAGTCGCCGCGTTGCCGAGACCGAGCAGATTTGCCGTTATGTTCATGCATACTGCGTTCATAGCCTCCCCATGGGGCTTTAAGTCCGGCATGATCCTCCTTATAAGCGGACTTATCAGCTTTGCGATTTTGCCGGTGAGCCGGGATTCCTCGGCTATCTTCATCAATCCGTTCCACATGCACATGGCTCCGAGCAGGCCGAGGACAATCTCAACCGCGCTTTGCGCGCCGGAGATCATCGCAGATGAAACGGCCGGTATGTTTCCTGTGAATACGGCAAATATCAGCGAAACGATAATAATAAAAGCCCAGATATAGTTCATCATAGCGTAAGCACCTGCCTTTTTGGAATTATTATGACAAAAAGACGGCGATTATGCAGAAGGCCGCAAAACTCAGGCAGTAAAACAATAAAGCGACGGATCTTCCCGTCGCTTTATTGTTTTTATATGATATTGCTGCCGTCAAAGCCGTTATTGACATAATCCGGAATGATAATGGGATAATATCATAAGCGTATCTATATTTTTATAATTTTTATCGGCTTGTTTCGTTTAAGACATTCCTTTATAACAAATTTTGTGCCGGCAGAGGAATAGTCCCAGAAGCCGATAACATAATCGGCGCTTTCAATTATCTCGCAGTTTCTCACAATCGGCGCGCTTTTGCCGTATTTATCATAATCAGGCAGTATCGCAAGGAAATCAATGCCCAGTCTTTTTGCCGCCTGCTGAGCGCAGGAGTCGATTCCGACGGCTCCGCCGCTTACTATTTTTGTGCATCCGGATGGAATATTGCCTATTATTTCGTCAGTATAGTCCTTTTCGGTATCTCTCGATCCAACAACCGCAACAGTCATTTACGCCTCCGTATTGTATGCTTTTTTAACCGGCATATGCGCCGTAAAAAAAGCGCTGTCAAAAACCATTGTTATACATAAAATATACCAGATACGCGCCTCGCTGTCAATTGTTCATTTTTTTGATATAAGACGGCAAAAGTTTCACGCCGACCCATAAAACAATAATGGAAAAATGAAATTGGATGAAATAAAAATCTTGCGCCGCGCAAATTATAACCGACGGAAAATCTCCGCTTGCCGTTTGGGAGATTTTGTTATTTGACCGGAAAAAACGGCAGATGGGAGATCTTTTATGAAAAAAATTATCAGGTTTACTGCGGCTTCGCTTTTTATTGTGTTTATTGCCGCGATTTTTGCGGCCATGTTTTTATCCGAAAGCATCCCGACGAAATTTTTCGTCGCTCAGGGCGGCAAATTTGATCTGAACAACGATTTGATCAGCACCCGTGTGGAAGCCGCGGGAAACATTCTTGACAGCGTTCCATGTGAAGATTCCGGCAGCTATACCGTTAATCTTTCGCTGCTCGGAGTGCTTCCGATAAAGGAGGTCAGCGTGGACGTAGTCAAATCGGTACGCGCGGCGCCGATGGGAAATGTGTTCGGGGTGAGAATGTTTACCGACGGAGTCCTTGTCATTGGCATGAACGATGTTGAAACGGAGGAAGGTCCGGTTAACCCGGCAAAGGAAGCCGGAATAAGGATCGGAGATATTATTACCGAGGCGGACGGCGCCGATATAAATTCCGCCGACAGGCTTGCTAAGGTGATTGAGAACTGTCCGGGAGGTCTGGCAAAAATAAAGGTGCTGCGCGACGACGAGCAGATAGAGCTGACCGCGAAGGCAGCAAGGTCCAAGGCGGACGGCTGCTACAGGCTTGGCGCATGGGTGCGCGACAGCACTGCAGGCATAGGAACCATGACATTTTATCTTCCCGATTACAATTTATATGCCGGATTGGGTCACGGTATTTGCGATGTGGACACCGGCGAGGTCATGCCGCTTTTATCAGGCGAGGTCGTGCCGGTGGAAATAACCGGAGTCGTTAAAGGCAGGCAGGGATCGCCCGGAGAAATAAAGGGCTGTTTTTCTCGGGACGAGGTGATCGGCAGGCTGATAATGAATACCGACACGGGAATATATGCGACCGGCGAAACCTCCGAAACGGGCCGAACGATGGAAATCGCCATGAAGCAGGATATAAAGGAAGGTTACGCGCAGATCATTTCGCAGGTCGGCGGCAGTCCCGAATACTATGATATAGAAATCGAAAGAGTCAGCATAAACAGCTCCTCTCCCGCAAAAAACATGGTAATAAGGATAACAGATGACAGGCTGCTGTCGGAAGCAGGAGGCATCATTCAGGGCATGAGCGGCAGTCCCATAATCCAGAACGGGAAACTGGTCGGAGCCGTTACCCATGTTTTCATCAATGATCCGACGAGAGGCTACGGTCTCTTTGCCGAAAACATGCTATATACCATCAACGGATCGAATGATAAGGCCGCATGACATGCCGAAAAGCCTAAGCGCTTTGCGGCGGATCCGCAGCATTGTATTCGTCAGGGAATCATCCGGCTGGAAAAAATTTGAATTTTTTTCCAAAACACTATTGCATTATTTGGTATTTTATGGTAAGATACAGACAAGCTAATAACTGGTAATTATTAGCAATTTATTTGTGAGGGATGCTCAAATGAAGGAAAGCAACATCAAACTTCTCATTGCGGATGATTCCGCTCAAACGATAGCCCAATTTCAGGACGCTATGACTTCTCATGGCATCGATATAATCACCTGCCCTAAAAACGGCAACAAGGCGGTCGAAGCCATAATCGGTTATTGTCCCGACGCCGCGCTTTTGGATGTGTTCATGCCGCAGCTCGACGCAATCGGCGTTATCAGGGCGATAGAACAAAGGGCGCTGCCGAAAAAACCGCATTTTATCGCTATTGCGACCTTTGACAATCAAAGCATTGAACGCGAGCTTATGGCCGCCGGAACGGCCTATTATTTCCTCAAGCCGCTCGATCCGGAAATGATAGCGGTGAGGATCAGGGAAATATGCAGCCGCCAGCCGCAAATCGCGATCGACGGAATATCGCAGACTCATCGCGGCAATGCAGACCTTGAGCTTATTGTCACCGATATAATCCACCAGATCGGCGTACCGGCGCATATAAAGGGGTATCATTATCTCAGAGACGCCATAATAATGTCGGTCAACGACAGCGAGATGATAAACGCCGTAACCAAACAGCTCTATCCGACCGTCGCTAAACACTATCAGACCACTTCATCCAGGGTAGAACGAGCCATACGTCACGCGATTGAGGTCGCATGGGACAGAGGCGACGTCGATACGCTCAATTCCTACTTCGGTTACACAATACACACATCGAGAGGCAAGCCCACTAATTCCGAGTTTATCGCCATGATCGCCGACAAAATGAGGCTGCGATTAAAAGCAGGCTGATTTTCCGCCCGATCGCTTTTAAATATGCCGTTTTGCAAAACACTCTGCTCAGTCGCGGAACCGCTGGAGTTTTTTTCTGTTTTTCTCCGGCGGTTTCGCGCTTTTTTAAGGTAATAAAACCAGGCAAGAATAATCCGTTTCATTTTTTTAACCGCCGCGGCCCATTATTTTTCTGGGTGCCGGCGGAATTTTTTTGCAATTATTTCACAGACAACATTTATTGTTAAAAAGGTAGAATTTTACGAGCTTTTGTAGTATTATTTAATATATAATAAAAGACTTTCGGCAAACCGTTTTTTCGAAAGTGTCTGGGAGTGATGATATGATTTCCGATCTCCATCTGTGGATATGGCTGCAGCTTTCTCTGGGCTGCGGCAGCCCAAAGGTAAGACAGATATGCGAAACCTTTGGAAACGTTGAGGTTTTTTATCGGGCAGGGCGCATAACATGGAGCAAATGCGGACTGTTCTCTCCTATAGAGCTGGAGCGCATGATATCGATCGTACCGGACGACACGGACGAGATAATCGCAGTATGCAGGCGCCTCGGCTACAGAATGGTTACGCCGGACGACCCCTCTTATCCCGACCGCCTTCGTAATATAACCGATTATCCCGCCGTTCTTTATATCTGCGGCGATGCGATAGATTTCGACGACGAAGTCGCCGTAACCATTGTCGGCTCAAGAGACTGCACGGCCGAAGGTATAAACAATGCAAAATCCATTTCGTACAATCTCACAAAATCGGGCGCTCTTGTCGTCAGCGGCGGAGCCCGCGGTATTGACAGCGCCGCTCATGAGGGCGCGATCCTGGCAAAGGGCAGAACGGTCGCTTTCCTCCCCTGCGGCATAAATGTGAAATATCTCAGCCAGAACGAACAGCTGAGAAATACCATTTCCAAAAACGGCGCTCTTATTTCAGAACTCCCTCCGGGAACGCCTGTATACAGGAATAATTTCAGAGTAAGAAACAGGCTTATGTCGGGCGTTTCTCTCGGAACGCTCGTTGTGGAGGCAAAAGATAAAAGCGGCAGCCTTATCACAGCAAGACACGCCACTGAACAGGGACGCGATGTTTTCGCGGTGCCGGGCAGCATAAACAAGCCGACCTCCCGCGGTCCGAACGACCTGATAGCAAAGGGAGCCAAATCAATAAGAAACGCTTTTGAAATATTGGAGGAATATATCGATCTTTATCCGCACAAAATCACGATACCGGACAAATACAGGGCTCCGGCAGGCAAAACCGGATATCGCGATTTCAGCAATAAAATATGGAACGACAGGATAGATCCCGTCAACGACATGTCCAGAGCAAACGAGAAGGCTTACAGAGCCCTTCAAAGCCCGAAACCGGGGGTCTTTTCCGATTTCAGCGACAGATATTCGGGCTACACATGGTTTGAGCCGTCCGAGGTGCAAAGCTCTGACGAAAAAACCGGCATAAACAGGAAAAAGGCCGCTCAGGAGCTGGCAATGAATTACAATGTCTCCTCCGCGCAGCAGGAAAACGGTACGGTAGTTTCCGAAAGAGGCGGGGTGACCGTTCATTCGGTCAATATCCTCGGAAGAATTACAGATCAGAGCTCCGCAAATCCCGCAGGCGGCTCTTCTCCCTCCGTCCGGCCGGTCTCCCCGGAAAAAAGCTCTGCTGTCAGGCGCAAGGGCCCGACAAGGATGGCGAGCCAGGATCCGCCCGAAATAGGAGACCGGCAGCAAAAGCAACCCGGAAACGCTCCGTCCGGTCTGTCGGGCGACGCGCTTCTGATATATAACGCTCTCGGTGAAGAAACGCTGCACATCGACGAGTTATCATCCCGCCTGTCCAGGCCGGCAAGAAGTCTCGCGCTTACCCTGACCGAAATGGAAATAGGCGGATATATCATTTCAAAACCGGGCAGAAGGTTCTGCCGCAAAAAACAATTGCCTTGAGCAGGTGATTTCTCAAAGCTAATGCCAATAATTTATTGACAATTTTCTTCTATCGGCTATAATATTATAGTGTATTTTATTAAATAATATGGGTTATTGCGGCCGCGTTTTCCGTGCCGCTGCCCTTTAAAGCATGATTAAGGATGTGATTTTTAAAATGCAGTGGACCGGTCTGAATGAACTTAGAGAAAAATATCTCAGCTTTTTTGAATCAAAGGGACATCTTCGCATGAAGAGCGCGTCGCTCATTCCTCAGGGCGACAAATCGCTTCTTCTGATAAATTCCGGCATGGCGCCTCTGAAAAAGTTTTTCACCGGCGAAATTACTCCTCCCAGAAAGAGAGTAACCACCTGCCAGAAGTGTATACGCACTCCCGATATAGAGCGAGTCGGCAAAACAGCTCGCCACGGCACCTATTTCGAGATGCTCGGAAACTTCTCCTTCGGCGATTATTTCAAGCCCGACGCGACGGCCTGGGCGTGGGAATTTTGCACAAAGGTGCTCGAGCTGCCTGTGGACAGGCTGTGGGTCTCCATTTATGAGGAGGACGACGAGGCGTTTGAGATCTGGACAAAGCAGGTCGGCGTAAGCCCCGACAGAATGGTGCGCCTCGGAAAAGAGGACAATTTCTGGGAGCACGGCACAGGTCCCTGCGGTCCCTGCTCGGAGATATATTTCGACCGCGGCGAGGAATACGGCTGCGGATCCCCGACATGCGCCGTCGGCTGCGACTGCGACCGTTATGTTGAGTTCTGGAACCTCGTTTTCACCCAGTTCGATTCGGACGGAAACGGAAATTACGCTCTCCTCGATCATAAAAATATCGACACCGGCATGGGTCTCGAGCGAATCGCCTGCATCATGCAGGGCGTCAACAACCTGTTCGAGGTGGATACGGTACAAAATATAATGAAGCACATCTCGCAGATCGCCGGCGTGAAATACGGCGAAAGCGAATCGACTGACATTTCCCTGCGAGTCATCACTGATCACATCCGCTCTACGACCTTCATGGTAGGCGACGGCGTTATGCCGACAAACGAAGGCCGCGGCTACGTCCTGCGCAGACTGCTTCGCCGCGCAGCTCGCCACGGAAGGCTTTTGGGCATAACCGAACCCTTCCTCAACGAAGTCTGCGATACAGTAATCAAGGAAAACGCCTCGGCTTATCCTGAACTGGGCGACAAAAAGGATTTCATTAAAAAGGTCATTCTCAACGAAGAGATCTCCTTCGGCAAGACGATCGATCAGGGTCTGACCCTGCTTAACACCATAATCGAAAACTGCGACGGAAAGGTAATTTCCGGCGAGGACGCTTTCAAACTCAACGACACATTCGGTTTCCCGCTCGATCTGACAAGAGATATTGCCGAGGAAAAGGGCCTCACCGTCGATGAGGAAGGATTCACCCGGCTTCTCAACGAGCAGAAGCAGCGCTCCAGAGAGGACGCGGGCAAGAAGAATGTCAGCGAGGCTTGGGCGGGAACACGCTCGGTGCTCGAGGGCATGGAAAAGACCGTCTTTACCGGGTATGAGAAAATGTCCGACGAGGGCAAGGTGCTCGTCATCGTGCGCGACGGCGAAATACATGAAACGCTCAGCGAGGGCGAGGAAGCTGTTATCGTTGCTGACAAAACCCCGTTCTATGCCGAAAGCGGCGGCCAGACAGGCGATACCGGCGTTATCCGCGGCGACGGAATCGAGTTTATCGTTACCGACACCACCAAAACCCAGGACGGCATTTATATGCACACCGGCAAGCTTGTCAAGGGTGAAATCAACGACGGCGACAAACTCGCTTTCGAGGTGGATAAAAACCGCCGCGCCGCCATTATGCGCAACCATACTGCAGCCCATCTGCTGCAGGCTGCGCTCAGAAAGGTGCTCGGCACCCATGTCGAGCAGGCCGGTCAGCTTGTCACCGACAAAACAGTCCGCTTTGATTTCACCCACTTCTCCGCTCTCACGCATGAAGAAATCGCTCAGGTCGAGTCGGAGGTCAACGCAGATATTCTTAACGCCGTAAAGGTCACAATGACCGAAATGCCGATCGACGAGGCTCGCAGGATGGGCGCAATGGCATTGTTCGGTGAAAAGTACGGCGACGTCGTCCGCGTGGTAAATGCCGAGGGCTGCTCGATAGAGCTTTGCGGCGGCACCCATGTTGACAATACATCCAAATTGGGTCTGTTTAAAATAGTTTCCGAGGGCTCGGTTGCCGCAGGCGTCCGCCGTATTGAGGGCGTTACCGGCTTCGGCGTACTCGACAAGTTCGCGGAATTAAAACAGCTTCTTGATCTTTCGGCGCAGAGCCTTAAGGTCGGCAACATCGAAGAGCTGCCCGCCCGCTGCAAGACGGTCATGGGCGAAATGAAAGCCAAGGACAAGGAGATCGAAGCGCTCAATTCCAAGTTGGCAGGCTCCCAGGTCGATTCGCTGCTCGACGGGTCAAAGTCGGTCGGCGATATCAAGGTCGTCGCCGCCAAGCTGGCCGGAGCAACTCCCGACGTTCTTCGCACAGTTGCCGACAAGCTGCGCGACAAGGAAGCTGACTGCATAGCCGTTCTGGCCTGCATTAACGGTGAAAAGGCTACGATCGCCTGCGCCTGCAGCAAGAACGCCATTGCCAAAAAGGCTCACGCCGGAAATATCGTCCGCAGCGTCGCCAGGATAGCAGGCGGCTCCGGCGGAGGAAAGCCCGATTATGCCATGGCAGGCGCAAAGGATATTTCCAAGCTGGATGAAGCTCTGGACGCGGTTGCCGGAATTGTTTCCGAGATGATCGGCTGATAAACAAAAACCGGGCAAGGTCTGCCGGTACGGTCTTTGCCCTTGCAGTATAAAACAGCATCAAATGCGGTCAATCGCCGCAATCGCATCAGGATAATCAAAAATACAAGAAGGAGGCACGAAAAGTGGATTGTTTATTCTGTAAAATAGCCGCGGGCGAGATTCCCTCGACCAAGGTTTACGAGGACGATAGAATCCTCGTTTTCAAGGATATCGACCCCAAGGCGCCGTTTCACGTTCTTCTGATACCAAAGGAGCATATCGACTCCGCCGCTAAGATCGACGAGAACAATTCGTCCATAGTAGCTCATATTTTTGAGACTGCCGCGAAAATCGCCGCCGAAAACGGATTGGACGGCGGTTTCAGAATCGTCACAAACGTCGGCGAGGATGGCGGACAGACGGTAAAGCACCTGCATTTTCATATGCTGGCAGGCAGAAGCCTCGCATGGCCTCCCGGCTGATCGGCAAAAATTTTCGCAGGCTGCCGAATGGCTTTAAAAAAGGTTTGTAAGCTCTTTCCGTTTTGAGAAAACGAAATCCAAGGAAGGTTTATCATGGATAACAAATATCATATAACCATAGCCGGAGTAGAGCGTGATCTTACTCTCTGCCCGGTAAACGAAAATCTCGATATTGCCGCGTTTGTTATGTTTGACGACGTAGAGCTGACAAAAGCATCCGCGGCGGAGCTCTTGAAGATCTGTCCTGAGCATGACGTCATAGTAACCGCAGAGGCAAAGGGCATTCCTCTTGCTTATGAAATGGCCCGCGAGGGCTGCGGACGCTATATCGTCGCGAGAAAGCATACCAAGCTCTACATGAAGGCTCCGCTTGCGGTCGAAGTAAAATCCATCACCACCGACCATGTACAGCACCTTTTCCTAGACCAGATCGAGGCCGACTTTATAAAGGATAAGCGCGTTTTAATAGTTGACGACGTTATCAGCACCGGCGAATCGCTTAACGCCGTCGAGGGCCTTGTCAAGACTGCCGGCGGAAATATCGTCGGCGAGGCCGCCGTGCTCGCGGAAGGCGATGCCGCGAAGCGCAAGGATATTATATTCCTGGAGCCGCTTCCGCTTTTCTTCAAATAGCCGCAGTCGCATTATCGCAGGATTTCGCGCAATGCCCGCATGAGGTGAAACAAAGATGAAACGACCGTTTGCATTGATGGGATTCACATATCTTTCAACGCTTGCGGTCGCTAACTTTTTGGGGCTGAATGTTTCGGCCGTGCTGTGCGGAGTATTTGCGCTGACAGCGTTTGTTTCTTTTGTTTCGCCTAAGCTCCGAAAAGCAGAGGTTATTCCGGCGGCTGCTGTCTGCGCGTTTGCCGCCATGCTCAGCTACAGTCTCTGCTGCGCCTATATCTATATGCCGGGTCTGAAGCTTGACGGCCAGACTTTGAAAATACAGGCGCTGGTCTGCCGCGATGAAGGCGAAAGCTCATTCGGCCGGCATTACTATGATCTTGCCGCCGCTTTGCCTACTTCGTTGGGTCAGCGTGCCGTCGGATTCCGACTTAGCTCCGATGATCTGCAGCTCCATCCGGGCGATACCGTGGAATTTACCGGCACATTTTCCCTCCCCGCTGACGCCGGCGGATATTCAACAAGAATATATCAGCGCAGCAACGGCGTTTTCCTGTACTGCGCCGCAGAAGGAGAAATCGAGATCGTTTCGCAAAGAAAAGGTATAATGTATTATGCCGACCGCGTCAGAAAGGCGCTGTCCGACAGTACTTTTTCGCTGCTGTCCGGCGACGCCGCAGCGGTCGTGAACGGAATAACTCTGGGCGATGATTCCTCCCTTTCATACCGGGCGAAAAAGAGTTTCTCCATGAGCGGCGTTTCCCATCTGTTCGCAGTATCCGGTCTGCATGTTTCCGTCCTGAGCGGATTTCTTCTGCTGCTGTTCAGGCGTATTAAACTGAAGCGGCTGCTTTGCCCGGTCGTTACATCGCTTGCGGTGCTGTTCTTTATGGCGGTGGTCGGCTTTTCTCCGTCTGTGACAAGAGCCGGAATAATGTGTATAATATTCAGTATAGGTATGGGCATAGGACGAAAAGCCGATCCTCTTAATTCGCTCGGCTTCTCTGTGCTCGTCCTGTGTGCAGCAAACCCCTTTTCGGCCGCGAATCCGGGGCTTCTGCTTTCCTTCTCGGCAACGCTGGGAATAATCCTTGCAGCTCCGCATATCAAAACCCTGCTGCAAAAGCCGATCAAAAGCCGGCGTGCTTTAAGGATCTCTTCGCCGGCAGCTTCGGCGCTTGCGATGACATTGTCCGCGATACTTTTCTCTCTGCCTGTAACGATCCTTTTTCTCGACGGGGTTTCGCTCATTTCGCCGGTAACAAATATAATCTGTTCGCTGCCGGCAGCCGTCATGTTTATCTGCGGCGGCATTGCGTCAATCATAAATCTTGTTCCCTTTCTGCACCCTGTTGCAATGGCGTTTGCTTTTGTCGCGGGAATCTGCTCAAAGCTGGTGCTGTTTGTCTCGGAAAAGCTGTCTGAAATACCCTTTGCCTGCGTTTCTCCGCAGGACGCTTATATCGGGATCTGGCTTTGCGGCGCAATGGCTCTTTTGGCTGCAGCGGTTTTTATCCGCAAAAAACGCGCTGTGATCCTGTCGCTCCTGCTGTCGGTCGTCTGTCTGCTCGGCGGAGTGCTCTGCCATGCCCTGCTTTATAACGGTGTTCTCGAAACGGCGGTCATAAGTACCGAAAAGGGCTGCTCGGTGGCTGCCGTGCTGGACGGTGACGCTGTTGTAATAGGCTGCGGCGGCAGCTACAGCGCCTTTTATGACATGGAGGATTTTCTCGACTCACGCAATGTCAGAAGCATCAGACTGCTGATTCTTCCCCGTGCCGACTATGAATACTCTTCCGGTGCAAAACAGCTTATCGACGTGTTTTCTCCCGAAAAAACCGTTGTCAGCGGCCCATATTTGAATTATTCCTCAACCGAAGCAGGCAATTTCGAAGAGCTTGAAAGCTGTCTTTTCACTCTTGGCGGCAGACTGACAATAGCAGTGACCAGGAACGGCGAGCAATCGGCGTATACCATAGGGTACGGCGAAACCGAGATACTTTACTGCACCGAGGACATGGATATGCTCTCGCAGGAAACGGTCCGCCCCGACGTGGCCATATACAGGCAGGAGCTCCCGGCCGATTATCAGGCGGTTGTTCCTTCCGTTGCAATAATCGCCGGCAAAACCGAAAAGGCTTCGCAGACCGCGCTTAAAATGCGGAGATTTACCGACGATTGCCTGCTCTCCGGAGATTACCGAAGGCTTGTAATACAGACAAGAGGAGCAAACGATATAACGATAAGAAATGAAGGGTAGCCAAGCAGGAAAGGTGGTGCGACAATGCCGTCAATTTCGGAAAAGCAGCTTTTTGAACATATAAAGAACAATTCGCCCGACCGCCTGTATTTCATCTACGGCGAGGAGCAGTATATGAAAAAGCTCTGCTGCGACAGGCTGATTGCAGTAGGCTGCACCGATTTTCCGGATCTCAATCTGCTCGTAATGCCGTTTGAAACGGCAAAAACCGCCGATCTTTACAACGCCGTCAACACCTGCCCTGTTCTTAGCGACAGGCGATGCGTCGTTCTTGATGATGTAGACGCTGAAAAGATCTCCTCCGACGACTTCAAAAGCTATGAGGACATCTTTAAGAATATTCCGGCGGAAACGGTGCTTATCGTCTGCCAGACAAACAAGGCGGCCGACTTTAAAAAGAGCGCAAAATGGAAAAAGCTGCTGAAACTTGCCGAAAAATACGGCAGCGCGGTAGAAATACTTCGCCGCACGTCCGGCGAGCTTGCCTCGATGCTGACCGATTACGCAAAAAACCGCGGCTGTAAACTGCAGAAAAACGACGCGTTTTATCTGATCGAAATATGCTCGGTGAAACTCAGTGTGCTGTACGGCGAGCTGGACAAGCTGATCTCCTTTACTCAAAGCGGCGAGATAACAAGGCAGGCTATCGACAGCCTTGTAATAAAATCAACAGAGGCTTCGGTTTTTGATCTGTCAAAAAGGATCCTGCAAAGAGATGCGGAGGGAGCCTTTCGCATATTGAACCTGCTGCTGCAAAACCGTGAGGAGCCCGTCATGATCCTCGCGACGCTTTCCAATGCGTTCTGCGACGTCTACAGAGCAAAGTGCGCCGAAAGCAACTCTGCCAAGCCGGAAAGCATCGCCAACGATTTTGACTACAGAGGCCGCGAGTTCCGCCTGAGAAATGCGGCCAGGGACAGCAGAAATACTGATCTCGGTCAGGCAAAAAAATGCCTGCGCGTGCTCCGCGACGCCGATATAACGCTTAAATCGACGCGCAGTGATCCCGCCGCTGTGCTCCAGAACGTCGTTATGGAACTGATATTGGCTATCGCAAGATAACGCCGGTCTCAACCGATTCAGAGGGTTTCGCCAAATGATAAAGCTGAAGGAATGTATAATAGTCGAGGGAAAATACGACAAAATAAAACTGGAAAGCATTTTTGACGCCGTGATTTTCGTAACAAACGGTTTCGATATTTTCAGGGACGAGCGCCGTATGGACATGATATGCTCGACAGCCGAAAAAAACGGGGTGGTCATTCTGACCGACAGCGACTGGGCAGGCTTTGAGATACGCCACAAGCTGGTCTCCTGTTTGCCTGACGCAAAAGTATATAACGCCTATGTGCCCGATGTTTTCGGCAAGGAAAGACGCAAGAGCGAGCCTTCCAGGGAAGGAAAGCTGGGCGTAGAGGGGCTTGACGCCGAAACGATAATAAACGCCGTGAGCGACAGCGGCGTCGTCTTCTGCGGTCGGGAACAGGCAAAAAACGCTCCCGGCGAAAGAGCGGTCACAAAGACCGATCTGTTCACCGACGGACTGAGCGGAAGCGAAAACAGCGGCGAAAGGCTGCGCCGTTTCAAGGAGCTTTGCGGCCTGCCGGAGCATATCTCCAAAACGCCATGCTTAATTATATAAACTCGGTTATGGGTTACGACCGTTACAAAGAAAACGTGAAAAAATGCGCGCACGGCTCATCCGATGACTGCAGGTAGATTTTTCGCTCATTATACGGTAAAATTTCCGTAATTCTATTGACAAACCCGCTCACAATCTTTATAATAGAACGAGTGATGCTCAATACTGATATTTGGAACAAGACGTATTATCTGTCCGGTATCGGTATGAGGTGGAATATGATTTTAGATTTAAAGATGCTGGTCGGAATCGCTTCCAATCAGTTGCCGTCCTCCCCAATCGGGACGTTAAACCAAACCGAAGCCGCAGAGATACTCACCATATCCGATGAAGACAGGCCGCACATCATAAGCTACAGCTTTTCTCCCGATGAGGAGCTTCTTGCGGGCTGCAGCGAAATCTCGGTCAGCGGGACGCTTAAGGTTGTCTCCTCCATGGTCTATCTCGACCTGAGAGCCGACTACTTCCTGACGGTAAGCTGCGACAGATGCACCGAAATCTTCACAAGAAAATATTCGCTCCCGATAGAGCATATCCTCGTAACCTCGCACAATACCGACAATTATGACGATACCATAATCGTTATCGAGGATTCCCGCGTCGATCTGGATGAGCTAATCACGTCAGATATTCAGCTCAGTCTCCCGATGAAACAGCTTTGCAGGGAGGATTGCAGAGGCATCTGTCAGAAATGCGGAAAAAACCTCAACGAAGGCGACTGCGGCTGCAACGACTCCGAAATCGATCCGAGGCTCGCAGCGCTGAAAAGTCTTTTAGAGGATTAACAAATAATAAATCATATGTAAATATATAAGGAGGTGCTGAAGATGGCGGTACCGAAGAGAAAAACTTCAAAGGCAAGAAAGAACAAGAGACGCAGCAACGTATGGAAGATAGCCGCTCCCACACTTGTAAAGTGCTCACAGTGCGGCGAGCTCAAACTCGCTCACAGAATGTGCAAGAACTGCGGTTACTACAACGGCCGCGAGGTCGTCAAGATCGAGGCGTAGTTTCCTTTTACTTTGCGCAACAACATTAGAGGAGGAGCGATCCTTCTCTATTTTTTTAGCCGGAATGTTTTTATCCCTACAGTACGAATTATGGCAGTTATAATCACCGACGTCGTTAAGAACAGCATAGCCGACAGACACGGCATAAAACCGGGCTGCACCCTTTTAAAGGTGAACGGCTTTGATATTGTTGACATTCTGGACTATCAATTCTACCTGTCCGAGCGCTCGGTAACGCTCGACTTGCTCGATACGGACGGCAGGAATCGTTCCGTTTCCTTTAAAAAGGGGCAATACGATGATATTGGGCTCGTCTTTGAAACCTATCTGATGGACAAGCACCGCACCTGCCGCAACAAGTGTATTTTCTGCTTTATCGACCAGCTTCCCGGCGGTATGCGCGATTCTCTCTACTTTAAGGACGACGATTCGAGGCTGTCCTTTTTGTTCGGAAACTACATCACGCTGACAAATCTCTCCGAACATGAGGTGGAACGCATAATTAAAATGCACATCCCCGTAAATGTATCGGTCCATACGACCAATCCCGAGCTGCGATGCAGGATGATGAACAACCGCTTTGCGGGAGACGCGCTTTCTATCCTGCGCAGATTCGCCGAAAACGGGATAAAGATAAACTGTCAGCTTGTGCTTTGCCCCGGCTACAACGACGGCGATGAGCTACGGCGCAGCTTTGAGGATCTTATATCTCTGGCTCCTTCGGTGCAGTCAATAGCGCTGGCTCCGGTAGGGCTTACAAAATATCGCGAAGGTCTGACCCCTTTGGAACCGTTCAACAAAAAAACGGCAGGCGACGTAATAGATATTGCGGAGCATTACGGCGAAATCTGCCTTGAAAAATTCGGTGAACGAATGATCTATCCCGCGGATGAGTTTTACATCAAAGCGGAACGCGAGATGCCCGGCAACAGCTTTTACGGCGATTATTTGCAGTTGGAAAACGGCGTGGGTCTTGTCACGCTGCTCAAGACCGAATTTGACAGCGCGATGAAAACGGCTCCCGATACAATAGGCGACCGCAGCGTATGCGTCGCGACCGGCATGGCGGCATACCCCTTTATCAAAAACATGGTTGACTTATGCTGTAAAAAATGGCATAATTTGAATTGCACCGTGCACGCTATAAGAAACGACTTTTTCGGCGAGAGGATAACCGTTTCCGGACTAGTGACCGGACGGGATCTGATAAATCAGATGAAGGGCCGGATCCCCTGCGGGGAGCTGCTGTTTCCTTCGGTAATGCTTCGGTCGGAGGGCGATGTATTTCTGGACGATGTGTCTGTCGAAGAGGTTGAAAGGCAGCTAGGAGTAAAGGCGCGCCCTGTTCCAAACGACGGCTTTGAGCTGCTCGAGGCGATCATCGGGCAGCCGCTTTAATAAGCAAATGCGCGGCGGCTTTTGCCGCCGGATAATTATAGATTCAGGCGAAATGGAGAAATACCCATGGCAAAACCCATAGTAGCGATAGTCGGACGACCCAATGTGGGCAAATCCACCCTTTTCAACAAGCTGGTAGGCAGCCGCGTTTCCATAGTTGAGGACACGCCCGGCGTAACCAGAGACAGGATATACGGCACATCGGAATGGCGAAACAGGCCCTTTACCCTCATCGACACCGGCGGCATAGAGCCCTTCTCCGACGATGTAATTCTTTCGCAGATGCGCCGTCAGGCTCAGCTTGCCATTGACAGGGCCGATGTTATCGTGCTGGTGACCGACATCCGCACCGGCGTAGTCGCAACCGACGTGGAAGTGGCGCAAATGCTGCAGAAAAGCGGCAAGCCGGTTGTGCTTTGCGTCAACAAGTGCGATTCTGTCGGCGCCGTCCCCGACGAGTTTTACGAGTTTTATAATCTGGGTCTGGGCGATCCTGTAGCAGTTTCTTCGGTTCACGGACACGGCACGGGGGATCTTTTGGACGCCGTATTCGAGCATATTGCGGAAACCGACGATGAAGAAGACGACGAGGACAGAATAAAGGTCGCCGTCATCGGAAAGCCTAACGTCGGCAAATCATCCCTTATTAATAAAATCTCCGGTGAAGAACGCAGCATAGTTTCCGATATAGCCGGAACGACAAGAGACGCGATAGATACCGTTATCGAAAACAAGCACGGCAGCTTCCTTTTTATCGACACCGCCGGACTTCGCCGCAGAAGCAAGGTTTACGAAAAAATAGAGCATTACAGCGTGCTGCGCGCTCAGATGGCGGTTGAACGCGCCGATGTATGCGTAATAATGATAGACGCTGCGGAGGGCTTTACCGAGCAGGATTCCAAGGTCGCCGGTCTCGCGCATGAAAGCGGCAAGGCAAGCATTATAGTCGTCAACAAGTGGGATCTTGTCGAGAAGGACGGCAAGACCATGGATACCTACCGCAAGGATCTCATGCGTGACTTTTCCTTCATGTCCTATGCGCCCATTCTTTTCATCTCGGCAAAGACCGGACAGCGAATCGACCGTCTGTTCGAGCTTATCAAGTTCGTTCAGTCCCAAAACTCCATGCGTATTTCCACCGGCATGCTCAATGATGTTCTTGCCGACGCTGTCGCCCGCGTGCAGCCGCCGTCCGACAAGGGTAAGAGGCTCAAAATATTCTATATGACGCAGCCTTCGACCTGTCCGCCTACATTTGTATGCTTTGTAAACAAGGCCGATCTTTTCCACTTTTCCTATCAGCGATTTCTGGAAAACCGCATAAGGGAGGTTTTCGGACTGGAGGGTACTCCGGTACGCTTTATCGTTCGCGAGCGTGAAAGCAATAAATAGGCAGTTTTCGGCTGAATAATTCCAGGCAACAGATTTTCACATTCAGGAGATTCGTATAATGCTTCAAAACTTAGCGAATTTTTTTGCAGACAATTATCTTGCAACCATTTTGGCCGCCGTCGTATCGTATCTTTTCGGCAGCATAAATTTTGCCATAATCGTCACCCGGCTTTATATCAGGCAGGATATTCGCGGACTGGGCAGCGGCAACGCAGGCATGACCAACGTAATGAGAAGCGTCGGCGTGGTCCCGGGCATAATTACTCTCGTCGGAGATATTGCAAAGGCAGCCGGCGCAGTCCTCGCAAGCCGCGCGATCTATCGCGCTCTCGGCGGCGCGGACATGCTGATAAAAATGAGCGGCATGAACTCCCCTATCCTTATTGCCTCCTATCTCTCAGGTCTGTTCTGTCTGATAGGCCATTTGTGGCCGATCTACTTCAGATTCCGCGGAGGCAAGGGCGTGGCGGTAACTGCCGGAATGCTTGCGGTGGTTGACTGGCGAATACTTTTGATACTGGTCGGTATTTTTCTGCTGATGTTCATTATGACCCGTATCATTTCCGTATCCACCCTCACCGCAGTCGCCCTTTTCCCTCTTGTGACCTACCTGATGTATCATTTTCATCCGTTCAGAGAACAGGGCATGGGTGATACCTATGTCCTGATTTGCACCGTCTTGTCTGCATGCTATGCGGTTATAGTATTTATCATGCACCGTGAAAACATAAAGCGAATAATCAAAGGCGAGGAAAAACGCCTGAAGCTGAAAAAATAGGATCTTTCCGGCATACAAACCGCAGCGTCCTTCCGGTCGATGCGGTTTTTATTTTTAAGTTTTTGTAAATATTAAGAAAAACAAATATTATTGTAATATTTTTACTACCAAAAAAATATAAATTGAGTTATACTTGATATAATACCTGATTTATTATTCTATCATCGTTTCGGCAGTAAAAGCGGTTCTTCATTTGCAAAATGCGTTCCGCCGGAGGATTCCCATGAATATAACAATATTAGGTTCGGGAGGCTGGGGCTGCGCCCTTGCCATAATGACTTCAAAAAACGGAGAGGCGGTTACCGTGTGGTCGCCCTTCGAGGACGAGATAGCTCAGCTCCAATCGGACAGAGAGCATAAAAAACTGCTGCCCGGCGTTAAGTTTCCGGACGGAATAAATCTGACGACGGATATTTCCTGCGTAAACGGCGCGGACATTATTATTCTCGCAGTGCCCTCTAACGCTGTCAGAGATACCGCTCGGCTTATAGCCGATAAGATCCCCGAAGGGCAGATCGTGGTAAACGTCGCAAAGGGAATTGAAAACGACACTCTCAAGCAGCTTTCCACCGTCATCGAGGAGGAGCTGCCCAATGCCAGTATTGCCGTACTGACAGGACCTTCGCACGCTGAAGAGGTTTCCCGCGGTATTCCGACCGCAGTTACCGTAGCCTCAAAGAATACCGCGTGCGCCGAATTCGTGCAGAGCGCGCTGATCAGCAATACGTTCAGAGTTTACATCAACAATGACCTTATCGGCGTTGAGCTCGGCGGCGCTCTCAAAAACATCATCGCACTTGTCGCGGGCATTTCCGACGGCATTCGTATGGGCGACAACACGAGGGCCGCGCTGATGACAAGAGGACTCAGCGAGATTGCAAGGCTCGGAAGCGCAATGGGCGCAAACAAGGAGACCTTCGCCGGTCTTTCGGGACTGGGCGATCTTATAGTTACATGCAGCAGCCGGCATTCCCGCAATCACCGCGCAGGCGTCCTTATCGGAGAGGGAATCCCCGCCGAGGAGGCTGTCAGGAAGGTCGGAGTCGTAGAGGGCTATCCCGCTACTCTTGCCGCGCACAAGCTCGGTTTAAAATACGGAGTGGAGCTTCCGATAATCGAACAGTGCTATCAGGTGCTTTACGGAGGCAAATCTCCTCAGCAGGGCGTAATGGATCTTATGAAACGTCCCAAGCGTCATGAGTTGGAGCACAACTGGCTGAATGATTGACTTTTCATTATTCAATCCGAGATCCGTATTCATTCTGCTTATCCCTTTCGCGCCGGATTTCATGGCCTGTCCGGCAAAGCATAAATCGCCGCACAAATAATCGGTTTTCGGCGCTGCGGCGCCGGTTAAAATCCGCGCCGGGTATGGTTCCCGGCGCGGATTTGTTATATTTTTTCTCCGTGCGTCATAATAATGATACAAAGTAAAGACAGCGGAGGTAAAAGCATGAAAGCGTTGCCGATTGTTATTATAGCCCTGACCGCCGTCGTCGGAGCGGCGTTTTTATTGTGGTCGCTGTTCAGGACGGGCAGGCCCTTTGTTTCCTTTGTGAAAATGTGTTTTCTCGGTCTTGCGGCGCTTATGCTTGTAAATCTTTCCGAACCGGTCACTGGGATTTCGCTTCCGGTAAACGGGGTCAGCGTAGGCTGCGCGTCAGCTCTCGGGGTTCCCGGCGTTGCTTCTCTGGTGGTCTGCGGCGTAATATTCGGATAAAAACGTGAAACAGCCGATGTGGAAATTCACAGCGGCTGTTTTTTAAGCTAATCCTCAAGAATATACTTTTTAGTCATTTCTTCGTTGCGAAGGTTGTCGTAATACTCCAAAAAGCCCTCAATGTCGTTTCCTAAAAGCGAAACGATGGATTTATAGATAAACGCCGGATTGCCCTTGATTATGTTCTCCCTGAGCTGATTTGCTATCTCTTTGCTGGGAACAAGCAGCTTTATGGCCATCAGGTCGACGTCGCGGTCATATATCGTGCAGCGGAAATAGAATTCGTCTCCCTTTTCCTCCAGGGCAAACCGCGCTTCTCTGAGGCGTTTTTTTCTGCGCAGCGTCTCGTCAACAATAAGGAGCGAATCCTCTCTCACCGACTTGGGAACAAGATTTTTCAGCTCTTCATACGCGGCTTTTCCGGTTTCGGTTATGTTGAGCAGTCTTTCCCCGCCCGACAGCGTTTCGGTAATAATTCCCCTTTCCTTGAGCGTTGCCAAAGCTCTCTGCATCTCAAACTGATTTGCAAGCTGACCGTCATATATGGCTTCAAGCAATACGCTTTCGTCGAGGTCGCTGAATTTTTTCAGAACGCCGCAGATCATTATATTTATCTGCTCTCTGTTGTTCAGTCCGCCCGGACGGACTCCCGCGGTCTGCGCGTTAAATTCCATAATGATTTCCTTTCCGCCTTTGAAAACCCTATTCGGTTAAAAATCCTGCTCGGTCACCGTACAGCCGTGATCCACCGGATGGACGGCGAATGCCTCCATTCCCTGATTCTTCGCCTGTTCCGCGGCGCGTATGCTTTGATCCTTTCTCCCGAATATGCCGAATACCGACGAACCGCTTCCGCTCATTACAGCGCATAGAGCGCCGTTTTGCAGCAATATATCCTTTGCCCTGCCGATGTCCTCATGCTTTATGACCTGCTCAAATCCGTTGAAGGCGGCCGAAGCAATGCCGCGCACACTCGACGAATGAAGCGCCATGATCATATCGAAGGTTTTTCCGACGGCTTTGCCGCTTTCGCTGTCAAACAGCGAATAGGCCTCAGCCGTGGAAATATCGCATGGCGGCTTAATAATCGTCACGTCGCACTGCGGCATCGGATGCAGCCTTCTCATACGGGTCCCCGTGCCGACGGCAAGCGCCGTTCCTCCGTTAAGGCAAAAGGGTACATCCGCACCGATCGAGGCCGCAATATCGGACAGCTCGGCTCCGTTGCCTCTGTCGCACAGCATACTCAAGGCCATAAGGGCAGCCGCAGCGTCCGCGCTGCCTCCGGCAAGTCCGGCGGCAGCCGGAATTTTTTTATCTATTATAATGCGCACGCCGCAGGAAATACCAAAGCGTTCAAAGAACGCCCGTGCCGCCTTGTGACAAAGATTGCCTTCGCCGCACGGAATGTTTTCTCTGCTGCATTCTATTATTATTTCCTGCTCCGGTATCTCCTCGACCGTCACATGATCGCAGAGAGAAACCGTCTGAAGCACTGTAGATATTTCGTGAAGCCCGTCTTCTCGCTTTGCGAGAATATCGAGCGACAGATTGATCTTTGCCGGAGCCTTAACGGTTATGCGCATTTGTTTACCTCTTGCAGTCTATCTTCCCCTGAGGGATTTCAGAAATCTTTCTATCCTGTCCAATGCCTCCAGAAGGTGCTTTGCAGAGTAACAGTAGGACACTCTTACAAAGCCCTGTCCGCATTCTCCGAAAGCAGTCCCCGGGATAACGGCGACATGCTGAGAATGGAGCAGCTGCTCGCAGAAGTCCTCCGACGACAGACCGGTCGATCTGATACAGGGAAACACATAAAACGCGCCTTCCGGTTCGAAGCAGTCGAGTTCTATGCTGCGAAAACCGTCCACAACCAGGCGGCGTCTTCTGTCGTACTCCTGCCTCATGCTTTCAATATCCTCGTCTCCGTTTTTCAGAGCTTCAACGGCGGCATACTGAGAAACGGTGGGAGAACTCATTATAGCGTACTGATGCAGCTTTGTCATTGCTTTGGTCAGCGGAGCAGGAGCGCAGATATATCCAAGTCGCCAGCCGGTCATGGCATATGCCTTGGAAAAGCCGTTTACGACGATGGTTTTCTCCTGCATGCCCTCTATGGAAGCGATCGAAACATGCGGGGTATCGCCGTAGGTAAGCTCGCCGTAAATCTCATCTGACAGCACTATTATGTCCGTGCCTCGCAGCACTTCAGCTATTTCCTCAAGGTCGCGTCTTCTCATGACCGCGCCCGTGGGATTGTTGGGATACGGCAGCACAAGGAGCTTGGTTTTGTCGGTTATAGCCTCTTTCAGTTCCCTTGCCGTCAGGCGGAAATTGTTCTCCACCTTGGTTTCGATTTTAACGGGAATGCCGCCGGCAATGGTGGTAATCGGATCGTAACAAACAAATGCCGGCTCGGGAATCAGCACCTCATCGCCGCAGTTAACCAACGAGCGGATGGCAAGATCAAGCGCCTCTGAGCCGCCCACCGTAACAAGTATCTCGCTGCGCGGGTCGTAGGTTATGCCCTGCCTGCTGTATATGTATTTTGATATTTCTTCTCTCAGCTCCTGGAGACCGCTGTTGGCGGTGTAATGGGTGTGACCCGTTTCGAGAGAACGTATGCCGGCGTCCCTGATATGCCACGGAGTGAAGAAATCCGGCTCGCCTATTCCGAGCGAGATTACCTCCTTCATTTCGGCGGCAATATCAAAAAACCGGCGTATTCCGGACGGTTTGATGTCCAGAAGCGATTTATTGATAAGCTTGTTGTAATCCATCAGATAAGAATACTCCTTCTGTCATCCTGCGGTTCCTCATGCATGATTACGCCCGACTGCTTGTATCTCGAGAGGATAAAATGGGTCGCTGTAGACAGCACCGACTCCAGCGGAGCCAGACGCTTTGCGACGAACATGGCGATATCCTGGAAGGACTGCCCGGTGACAAAGACAGCCAGATCGTATCCGCCGCTCATAAGATACACGCTTTCCACCTCTTCGAATGCCATGACCTTCTGGGCTATTTCGTCGAATCCGAAGTTCTTTTTAGGGCTTACCTTCAGTTCGATGAGCGCGGTAAGGTGCGCCGGTCTGGCGTTGTCCCAGTTGATGACCGGTCGGTATCCTTTTATAACGCCGCTGTTTTCCAGATCTTTTATCTGCTGCTGTACCTCATCCTCGGTTATGCCGAGCATAACTGCGAGCTGCGCGTTTGTATATCTCGCGTTCTCGTTGAGAAGCTTGAGTAATGCCTTCATAGATTTCCCTCCGTTTTTTGTTTTATTGCGGCAGACGCCGTCCGCCGCTTTAGTTGTTTTACTTTGTCAGCTCAATTCTATATGGTTTGCGCCTTTCAAAATAGTTTACATGCCTGAATCCGGCTTCATATATGATCTCAAGGCCCTTCCGGACGTCAGCGCCGACGTCCTTTGCATAGTGTGCGTCAGAGCCTACGGTAATTATTTCTCCGCCCAGTTCCCTGAAGCGTTTGACATATTCAGCGTCAGGCAATGTCCTTCCGATTTTCTGGCGAAGGCCGGATGTATTGACCTCTATTCCCTTGCCGTTGGCTATTGTCACGCGGAAAATTTCGTCTATTTTTTCCCTGAACGGCGACATATCCACGTCGATTCCGTGATCGCCAACGATATATCGCAGCGGATAGGTTATGTGTCCGAGAATGTCGAAGCCGTTCCAGCGGGCCGTTTCGAGAAGCTCGTCGAAATAGCGGTCGAGCAGGTTCGGAATATCCTCGTGCGAGTAGTCGAGATAATAAAAATCTCTCTTGCCTTTTACATTGTGGGTTGACGCTATGACAAAATCGAACGGGCGTTTTGCGAGCAGCATGTCGGCGGTTTTAAGGTCATGAACTGCCTGTCCCAGTTCTATTCCGCACAGAACCTTCATATAGCTGCTGAACACAGCGATGGCTTTGCGCGTTTCAAAGAAGGATTGTGTAACCGACTGGTCGTAGTTGTCCTGATAATACAGGTCGGTTTCACAGTGATCCGTTATTGCGATGACTTCCATTCCCTTTGCGACTGCTGTTTCGCAGATATGGCTGACCGAGTTGTTGCCGTCAGGCGAATTGTCGGAATGAATATGCAGATCTGTCAAATGCGGAAAATCCATGTGCTCACTGACCTTTTCTTCATTTTGTATCAGTATAACACATTACGGCAAAAAATTAAATAGCTATTTTGTTGTAATATCCCTTTTGCGAAGCTAAGGAAAAACGGCAAAGAAAAAGACGGGTGCTTATTTGAGCATCCGTCTTTATTCAGTGCGGCGAATGGGACTTGAACCCATACGTCTTGGACACACGCCCCTCAAACGTGCCTGTCTGCCTATTCCAGCACCGCCGCTTAACAACGTATGATATTATAGCAGAACAAAATGAAAATGTCAATACCCGGCGAAGAGGAAATTACATATTTTGCGAAAACTCCGCCGTGATTTGGATCCTTCCTGTAATGTGACTGTTAAATTCTTCAAGCTGACCGGCAGGTATCCAAAGCTCCTGATGGTGATCCTTGCCGACAGTATGTATTTCAAGCTTGCCGATATACTCATCGTCTATCTCAAACCGCGTTACATATCCCTTGTGGTCATCGTTGAATTTTACATTCCATTGCGACGCAATTTCAGCGGCGTATCGCTCGTTTAAAACCGGATAAAATATCGGCCGTCCAGGAAGCCTCGGCGGAAATTTTGTGTATTCGCTCTGCTTTATAAGGTCAGGCTCGCCCGTTCCGACAGGTCTGTAAAGTATCATTGAGTCATCACACTTTTAATAAATGCACACGTCTGTCCATCCCCTGCTGTTCGACAGCTTTTCCAGCTCCTCCGGAGTCAGCTCCACCATGCTGTTGCCGTTTCCGCAGGCAGGATAGATGATTTCAAACCGCCTGAGCGATTCGTCCAGATAAACGTCCACACCGTCCTTTATTCCGAACGGGCAGACGCCGCCGACGTCGTGTCCGATAAGCCCGCAGACCTCTTCCCTTTTGAGCATGGTCGCCTTAACTCCGAAAAACGCCTTGTATTTTGAGTTGCTCACCTTTGCGTCTCCTGCGCAGACAATCATAACCGGTCTGCCGTTGACCTTAAAGGTGAGCGACTTCGCGATCCTCGCCGGTTGTGTGCCGATGGCAACTGCAGCAAGCTCTACCGTCGCGCTGGAAAGCTCAAATGTGTGTATTCTGTCCTCATAGCCCAGATTTGTAAGATATGCCCTCGCGTTTTCAAGCGCCATTTAACATACTTCCTTAAATCGGTATTGTCCGGTACGCTTATCCCGGAAAATGCAGCGTAAAAAAGAGATCGCCGCTGTGACGATCTCTTTCAAAGTGCGGCGAATGGGACTTGAACCCATACGTCTTGGACACACGCCCCTCAAACGTGCCTGTCTGCCTATTCCAGCACCGCCGCTTAACAACAAAAATTATTATAGCAGGGCGCAGGACGAAAGTCAACATTTTTTTGGAAATTTCCGCAATCGGTTTAGTCCGACCGGATTTTACGGCATATATAGCCCGGCTGCAAGAGTCATTTTACCTCAACTATTTTTATTTCTCCGCAGCCGTCGGCGCCGTTTGAGATTATCTCCTTGATCTGCACCGCCTGATTTGCCGTCAGCCCTTCCGACTGCACGACGACGTTTGCGTTTTCTCCGTCCAGATAAACCATGCAGTCCTTAAAGCCCTTTGCCTTTATCAGATTTTCCATATTCGCCTCCCGCTCTGCCCTTTCTGCGGTCTTTGCCGCCAGAAGGGCCGCCTCGTTCTTTGCTTTTTCGCTCAGTTCGGCATTGCCCAAGGTTTCTTTTATGGTGCTGAGCGCTTTTTCTCTCGCCGTGTCACGGTTAAGCCGCGCCTGCGAAAAATACTCTTCCGACGGCGTTTCTGACTGCACCGCATCCGGTCTTGCAACTCCCGGGACCGAAGAAGCGTTCACAAAGGTCGCTTCGCCGTAATACTTCTCCGCATTTGCCATCGCGGCGTCCTCCGCCATGACCCTTTGCGCATGAAGGCTTTCTTCGGTGTCGCTCAGCTTCTGATTAATAAATATTGCCACGCCCATCACCGCAATGAACAAAGCTGCTACAGCGGCATAACCCTTCTTCACTTTTTTTGCGCCGACCGCCTGTTTTGTGTCTTTCATATCTTCCTCCGTATTCTGAATGTTGATTTCTTATAGATTATATGTTTTGTTCTTTTCCGATTATTCCGATCATCCCGACGGCACTACGCACACTCTGCTTGACGGAATATCAAGCGCAGTCGTCACTGCGCGCGTCACCCTTTCCTTTACCGAAGCGACGGAGCCGCCGGAGCATACGATTATCACTCCCTTTACCGCCGGCTGCATTTCGGTCGAGACAAGAGCCTGCTTGCCGCTGCCCGAATCGACGACGACAATTTCCCTTTGCTCCTTGTATTTTTCATTCGCAGACTTGCCCGGGTCGTTCTGTGTCTGTGTCTCTATACTGTTATCGGTAGCGTAAATATATTTTATCCCGGTTTCCAGGGTCACCATGACCTGCGCGTCTCCCGCTCCGCTGATTGACGACACTATGTCGCCAAGGCGTTCCTCAAGCCTTTGCTCAAGATCGTATGAGTCTGTTGTTTGTTTTGCTTCCGTGTCGTCTTTTTTGCCGCAGCTCGGAATAAGCGTGGATAAAAAAATCAGCGCGATTCCGGCAAAGCCCAGGATCAGTATAAGCCTGCGTCCTTTTTCTCCCTTTAACATTTCGCGGATTTTATCCATTTGCGGCAGCTTAAAGCCGCTCCAGGGCATTTTTTTACTCATAAAACCGATTCTCCTTGATATCCACCTGCGGCGTACAGCCGTATGTCCGGCAGAAGAGCGCCGACAATTCCGCCGCTCTTCCGGCGTCCCGACTGTCCAGCGCAAGATATATTTCGCTGACGTCGATCCTGCCGTTTTGTTCCTTCAGCAAAAAACCTACTTCAAAACCCTCGCATCCTTTTTCCGAGAGCAGTTCGGCGGCGCTTTTCTCCAGACGGGTTTTTATCTCATTCATCACTAGCTCGTCCGTAAAGCCTGCCGCCTGCGATACGGTATTATCCGTCCGCAGCATCAGACCGGCGGTTTCTGTTTCGGGCAAAAGATTGATCAGCGGCATCGCAACGCAGATAAGGAAGAAACATGATACGGTTATCCTCATCATTCTTTCCTGCGCGCTGTTCGGCACGAGCATCAGCGCCGCTGTGCAGACCGCCGCGGCGGCGCAGCCAGATACTGCCCACTGTGCTATTGCCTGCATTTTTCCACCTTCCCTGTGTATTTTGTTTTTGTCATATATCAGCTGACGCCTTCAGCATCAGAGCGGTGCATATTATTATCAGCAGCGCGTAGCAGGCTATAACCGCCAGGATCACCGAAACGGCCGAAGAAGCTGATTTTAATACAGAGGCGATTTTGCGGTGTCCCATAAGGGCTCCGACCGATGATGCAAGACCGAGCAGAGCTTTCCAGCATAAAAGCTCTATCAGATACGGAAGAAATATCGCGGCGATGATAACTATGCCTGCTGAACCGACTGTCGTTTTTACCAGATTTAATCCGGAAAAAACCGTTGCCATGGCTTCTGAGACGGCTCCCCCGACAACGGGAAGCGCAGATGAGGCAAAGAATTTGGCCGATTTGAGCGCCACCGAATCGGCGGAGGCGCCTACCGCGCCCTGTATGGTCATAAGCCCCACATATATGGTCATTATCAGCCCCAGCGACCATGTCACCGTTTTGGAAAGGCATTTTGATATTGCTCCGAAGTCGAGCGCTTCGGACAGCGCGCACATGAGCGAAACGGCGAAGCAGATCACGTTCAACGGTATTATCACGTCTCTTGCAAAGGCGGACACCGCGTGGGAAGCGCCGAATAAAATCGAGCTGTATACGGCGCTCGCGGCGCCTGCCGAAGAAAAAACCATCAGCGCCGCAAACGCGGGTATATATGCGTCAAGAAATATCGAACAGCTTTCCACCGTCCTTGTGCAGTCGCTGATAATCCCTGTCACCGGAACGATCAGCACTGCCGCCGTACAAAGAACCGAAACCGTTCCGAAGGTTTTGTCCAGCGTGCCGCCCAGCGTTGACTTTTTCATGGAATCAAGCATTGAATAAATAAGGATTATTCCGATGACGGCGCAGCATGTTCTCACCGGCTGCGTCGCCTTCCCCTTAACGGTATCGGTAATCTTTCTGAATATATCGTCCGCGCTCATGCTCAGGATTTCGCCCGGCTTGATTTCATCCGCACCTACGTCGTACAATATTTCCTTTGTCTCGTCAGTCAGTCCGTCCGTAAGGCCATCCGCTCCGATGATCGCCATCTGCTCATCGTAATAATCGTCTATATTGCCGCTGAACGCTTGCGCGGTAAAGCAGAATGTGATCGGCAGAATCATTATCAGCGCCAGTAAAGCAGCTCTTTTCACGCTTTTTATAATCATTGCATTATCTACATCTTTATCAGTGATATTACAGTTTCGACAAGCTGCTCCAGCATGGGCAGCGTCATTATGGCAATTGTGACTTTTCCGGCAGTTTCTATTTTGTTTCCAAGAGAGCTTTCTCCGGCGTCGCGGCAGCTGTCCGACGCCATCTGAGCAATAAAGCAGATGCCGAGACATTTCAAAAGGATCTCTGTGTACCGTCCGGAAACTCCCGTCTGCTCGGCAAGGGCGGTTATATGTCCGATCTCAGGCGAAATAAGACCTGCAACAAAAAGAATAATTATCACGCCTGCCGTAAGAGAAATGAGCAGCGACAGCTCGGGATTTTGTTTTTTGAGCAGCACGGAGGTCATCGCAGCGATTACGGCGACTCCGGTAACGGCAAATACGCTCATAGCCCAAACACCGATTTTACCGTGTTGAACAGATCGCTTATCTCGTAAACGATCATTCCCAAAACAACAATCAGCCCCGCCAGGGTGGTCAGCATCGCCTGTTCCTCTCTGCCCGACCGTATAAGCACCTGATTGAGCACCGCGACAATAATGCCGATGGCAGCTATTTTAAATATGAGGTCAATGTCCATTAAATTCTTTGTCCTCCGCCGTTTTGATCCTTTCGGGCAGACAAGGTCATATAAACAATATGAACGCCGCTGCCGCTGCCAGCAGGCCGAGCCTTATCGCCATGCGCCCTTTCGAGCTTTCCTGCTCCCTTGCCTCGTTAAGCTGATTTAAAAACAATTCGCCATAGTATTTACAGCATTTTATGTCGCTCTCCGCATCGCTTCTGCCTATGGTGCCGCTAAATTCCGCGAGAGCATTTATCTCCTCACCGGTCAGCGAGCTTTCGCAATGATCGCAGCATTCGCGCATGGCAGCCGGAAAGGGATGTCCGTTGCTTACCATATCCGCGCAGCATGAAATTACCGGACAATCATCCTCCCTGTTGATCCGGACGAAGTCCAGGATTATTTCCGACGTCGGTTCCGCGCAGTATCTTATCTGCGATTCAAAGAAATCCAGCAGCTTTTTTACCTGCGTCAGCTCTTTGCTCCTGCATTTATATGTGTTCATTCTCTTGATTGAAACTCCAACGCAGCAGAGCATGACGAGTATTATTCCGCAAAGCTTTATCATATTATCCCACCGACGTCGTCAACGCTGTATATCGCAGCCGTTTCGCCGGGAGTCGCCCTCGATTTGAGCAGCACTATCCTTTTGAAAACGCCCGTCCCGATCAGCCGCCGCACTACAGGACGGATTTTTAACTCCCTCAGACTGCCCGCATGCGCTGTCACAATAAACTTAGCGCCCGAATTCATGCCCTGCTCAATTGCCGAAACCTCCTCTGCGGAGCAAATCTCATCGCACACCACAATCTCTGAAGAAAGGCTCCGCACTGCGTGTTCGATGCCGATGTGTTTGGGGTATCCGGACAGAATATCGCAGCTTATTCCCATATCGAATCCCGGTTCCGCATTCGCGCAGGACGCTATCTCGCAGCGCTCGTCGACAACGCCGGTCCTGACATATCTCCCTAAAGCTCCCGAACAAAGCTGCCGTACCGCGTCTCGCAGGATCGTTGTTTTTCCGCAGCCGGGAGGACCTGCAAGAATGAGTGAATCAAAATCGCTCCGCAGCAGTCCTATAAGCCCGTCCGCGCAGCCGTAAACCTGCTTTGCTATTCTCAGATTAATCGAGGATATTTCTCTTATCGTCCTGATGCCGCCGTTCTCTGTAACCGCTGTTCCGCATATGCCCGCCCTGTGTCCGCTTTTCAGGGTAATATAGCCCTCTTTGATCTCATTCTGGAAGCTGAACACCGAATAATCGCACAGCATGGAAAAAACCGACTGCAGCTCACGGCCGGACAGGGTCAGACAATCCTCCGGAGGGATCCTTCCCGTTTTGCCGCCGCTGTCCGGAAAATACGCCCGGTCCCTGCATAATATCATTACGGGACGCCCGGCGTATAATCTTATTTCCTGCGCGTCGTCCGCTATCGCTTCATCGACAAGCCTTAGCGGTCTCAGCATGTCGGTTTTTAAGCAGTCGATCAGCGAAAGATACCCGCCGTTTGTTTTCATGGTCTTGTCCTCCGTTTTGCGTTCGCTAATTACTATGCCTTGCATCGGGCGGATATTCCCCCCTCGCGCCGAAGCAAGCCGGAATAGATTTTGACCCGGCGCAATATATATGCATAAAAGTAAAACCGAAGGGAATGAAACGAAAACATGAAGTCGCGCGTTATAAAATTAAGGGTCGGCATGCCGTTTATAATAGTTGCTGTTCTGTTGGTTGCCGCCGCGGCGCTTTTCGCGTCGGGAGCCATCCCCGGGATTGCCGCCGCATCCTCCGCTCAAAGGCTTATCCCGATATATAATGTAGACTGCCCGGATAAAAGGATCAGCGTCAGCTTCGACGCCGCATGGGGCAACGAGGACACTCAGAAGCTGATTGATATACTTGAGCAGTTTGACGTCAAAGCCACCTTCTTCGTCGTCGGTCAGTGGGTGGATAAATACCCCGAATCGGTGCAGGCTCTGCATGACGCGGGTCACGAGATAATGAATCATTCAGATACTCATCCGCATATGCCTCAGCTTTCCCGACAGCAAATGCTTGAAGAAATAAACGCCTGCAACAGAAAGATAAGCGCAATAACAGGCGAAGCTCCCTCCCTTTTGCGCGCGCCGTACGGTGAGTACAGCAATGCCCTGATAGAAGTCCTCGACAGCATCGGCATGAAGTGCATTCAGTGGGACGTCGATTCGCTCGACTGGAAAGAGCTGCCTGCTTCGGAAATATCCGACCGGGTGCTTTCGCGTGTTAAACCCGGTTCGATAGTTCTGTTCCACAACGCCGCGATACATACGCCCGAGGCATTGCCGACAATACTGGAGAGTCTTCAAAGTGACGGCTATGAAATAGTTCCCGTTTCCCGATTGATTTATCACAGCGGATACACGATAGACAATAACGGAAAACAATTCTGTGTCGAACCGCAGGGCTGACAAGGAGCATCCTCTGCGCCCGGTCAGGTCCGGCGCCGAAGCGATCCGGCCGTCACAGGCTTTCCGGCTCCCCTTTTCGGAAGCAGGAAGGGCGGCAAATGTTATCCGTCATGGTATTATCCCGACATATCGGACGGCCGGGCAGCCGATGAACGCCCGGCCGTTCTTTGTCTGCGCGAAGATTGTAAAAGGCGGCGTTTTGGTGTATAATAATGAAGGTCAAAACCGATCCATCAAACGGCGAACGGAGATAATTATGGCTCAGATCAATCCGATAATCGAAGAATACAATGCTCTGAGAGCGCAGATAGAATACCACAATAATTTATACTACAACGAGGACTCGCCCGAAATAGAAGACAGCGAATATGACGCGCTGTCCCGACGGCTTCGCCAGATCGAGCGCGAGTATCCTCAGCTGGCATCGGAGGATTCCCCCACCAACCGTGTCGGCGGAGAAGCGGCAAAGCTGTTCACGCCTGTTGAGCATGAGATACCCATGCAGAGTCTTCAGGATGTTTTTTCCTTTGACGAGCTGCGCGATTTTGACCGCCGCGTGCGCGAAACGGGAATAACGCCGCAGTATACCGTCGAGCCTAAGATAGACGGCCTTTCGGTTTCGCTGGAATATCGAAACGGCCGGTTCGTGCGCGGCTCCACCCGCGGCGACGGCATTACCGGCGAAGATGTTACCGCCAATCTGCGTACAATAAAGGATATTCCCGATCGCCTCAATTCGCCCGTGGAATATCTGGAAGTGCGCGGCGAGGTTTTTATGCCCAAAGCCTCCTTTGCCGAGCTTGTCAGAACGCAGGACGAAAACGGAGAAAAGCCCTTTAAAAACCCGCGCAACGCAGCCGCCGGCTCACTGAGACAAAAAAACAGCGCCGTCACGGCGTCGCGAAATCTGAGCATCCTTATATTTAACGTCCAGCAGATCGTGGGGCAGCTTCCGGACAATCACGCCGATTCGATAAGCTATCTCGGCTCGCTTGGACTCAATGTGATCCCCGAAAGCAATATATTCGACGATATAGACAGCGTCATCAAAAAAATAGAGGAAATAGGCGAAAACCGCGCCGGATATCCCTATGACACCGATGGAGCCGTCGTCAAGGTAAACAGCTTTGCTCAGAGGGACGCTCTGGGAAGCACGGCAAAATTTCCCCGCTGGGCGGCCGCCTTCAAATATCCGCCCGAGGAAAAGGAAACGACCCTGCTCGATATAGAGATAAACGTCGGCAGAACGGGCGTTCTGACTCCGACCGGCATTTTTGATCCGGTCACGCTTTCCGGCACTACCGTTTCGCGCGCCGTGCTGCACAACGAGGACTTCATCCGTGAAAAGGATATTCGTATCGGCGACCGCGTAGCTCTCCGGAAGGCCGGCGAGATAATCCCCGAGGTAGTTCGTGTCATAGCCCACGCGGACAATTCCGTTCCGTACGTTTTTCCCGAAACCTGCCCGTCCTGCGGCAGCCGTGTCATGCGCCTTGAGGGAGAGGCGGCGCTGAGATGCTTCAACACATCCTGCCACGCCCAGCTTGTTCGCAATCTTATCCATTTTGTGTCACGCGACGCGATGGACATCGAAGGCATGGGCGTGCGCGTCATAACCGTCCTTGTGGAAAACGGACTCATTTCCTCACCGGTGGATATATATAAGCTTCAGCCCGAGCAAATCAGTAAAATCGAGCGTATGGGCGACAAATCGGCTCAGAACCTGATAAGCTCCATTGAAAAATCCAAGACCAATGAGCTTTACCGGCTTGTTTTCGGCCTGGGTATAAGGCACATCGGGCAAAAGGCCGCCATGCTGCTCTGTGAGCGGTTTGCGACTGTGGACGAGTTGTTTGCCGCAACGGCGGACGAAATCGCTTCCATCGAGGGATTCGGGCTGATTATGGCGCAGTCAGTCGCAGATTATTTCTCGCTTGACGAAACGCGCGAACTGATCGGCGGATTGTTGTCCGCCGGACTGTCGCCCCGTTCACCGGCAAGAAAAACCGCCGAGCTCAGCGGTCTGACGTTTGTTCTGACCGGAACGCTTCCGACCCTGAAACGCAGCGAGGCCAAGGCGATGATCGAATCAAAGGGCGGCAAGGTCGCGGGCAGCGTATCGAAAAAAACGAGTTATGTCGTCGCCGGAGAAGCCGCAGGAAGCAAGCTGGCAAACGCGCAGGCTCTGGGCGTTGCGATAATAGACGAGCAGCAGCTCCTCGATATGCTCGGCCAATAGCGCTTAAATCCGAAAACGGGGAATAGCAAAATGAAAAAGTCAAAAAGAACAGATCTTATAGCGTGGATACTGACCGTTGTCCTCTCGATTGTTTTTGTCGTCGCCGGCAACCGTATCGCCGGACGGGATATGAATATTTTCCAGAATTTCAGCATAATCAGCGTCAAGGCAAGGGTCGTAGACGTTGCGGACAGGACCGACGACATATATACGATAAACGGCGAAAACTATACGGAGAGCACGCTCATCACCTTCACGGCGGAAATTCTCAACGGAGACATGAAGGGACAGACGGTTGACGCCGTTCAGCAGATAGATCACGACGTTGATATCGGGACCGCTGACGTTAAGAAGGGCGACAGGATCGTTCTCTACCGGGGCGACACGCTCGTTGACGGAATTGAGTGGTCTTTCGGAGAATTTGTCAGGATAGACAAGATTATTATTATGGTCGCGGTTTTTTTCCTGCTGCTCATTGTCTTCGGCGGAAAAAAAGGGGTCAACACTATTATTTCTCTTATTTTCACCTGCCTTGCCGTTTTTCTGGTATTTGTCCCGTCGGTGCTCAGCGGATACAATATCTATGTCTCAACCGTGATAATATGCGTTTTTACCATAATAATGACACTGATCCTCACAAACGGTGTAAACCGCAAAACAGCCTCCACGATCTTAGGCTGTACCTTCGGCGTACTGACCGCCGCCGGACTGTTTTTGCTGTGCGATATGGCGCTCAGGCTGACAGGCTTTATCAGTGAAAGCTCCATGTACCTGCTCATGCTCAAACCGGACAACCCCATCAGCCTGAAGGCTGTTATTTTCGGCGGCGTCGTGATCGGCGCAATGGGCGCCGTTATGGACGTAGCGATGGATATTTCCTCTTCGCTGTATGAGGTGAAACGGCACGCGCCCGGCATTTCCTTCGGAGAGCTTGTGAAAAGCGGCATAAGGATAGGACGCGACATCATGGGCACCATGGCAAACACCCTTGTGCTGGCCTATATCGGCAGCTCGCTGACCACCGTTTTGCTGCTTATCACCTACGCGACCTCGGTAACCGAGCTTTTCAACCGGGAGGAGATCATAACCGAGTTCACTCAGGCGATAATCGGCAGCACCGCCATTTTGCTCACGGTGCCTCTTACGGCAATAGTGTGCGGTTTGCTTTACGGCCGGCTGAAGGCGAAGGATTTCATGCCTGACAAGGAAGAGGATGAAGAGATCGAGATTCCCGAGCCGCTGATCCCTATGGACAGATTTATAAAATAGCGTTTACCGGCGCCAAAAAAGGCTGAGAGAACAATTTCTCTCAGCCTTTTTATCGGCTTTGCTGTTACAGTTTCAGTATTGTCCTGGCGTTTGAGTAAAAGATCTTTTCCAGCCAGTCGTCGCTCAGACCCATGGTCTGAAGGTTATTGACCTCATCCACACTGCTCCACATGGGGAAATCGGTGCCGAAAACAAGCCTGTCCGGACCGTATTTCAGGATCAGCCGCTTCATTCTGTCCGCGCCGATAAAACCGAACGTGCTTGAAGTATCCATATAGCAGCTGCACCGCATCATATAAGGAACCGCTTCGTCCCAGATTCCCCAGCCGCCAAAATGAGCGGCGATAACCGTCAGGTCGGGAAACTGCTTAAGTATATTCAGAACGCGCTCCGGATGAGAATAGGTGTATCGGAAATCGCCCGTATGAAACAGGATGGGCATTCTGCCCTCACAGGCCTCATAGATAGGCAGGGCGCATTTGTCGTCAATGTTGAATTTCTGGAAATCGGGATGCAGCTTTACCCCGCGGAGACCCAGTGAAATCATTCTGTCAACCTCGGCGGGGATATCCTCCACGTCGGGATGGAGCGTACCGAATCCGACAAACCTTTCCTCCTGCCTGCACTGCGAGGAGATAAAATCATTAATACTGTGCACCTGCGCGGCGGTTGTGGCAACCGACTGAACGAGATATTTGCCGATTCCGGCTTTTTCTCCGGTTTCAACCAGAGTGTCGGTGGTTCCGACCTTGCACATGCCCACATTGTAAAACTCGCCTATGCTCTTTGTCGCCTTCATCGCGATTTTTTCAGGATAAATGTGATTGTGGAAATCAATTATCATACTCAAATAGACCCATCTCCATGAATAAAATATCGTTATAACGGCCGGTTTACCGTATAATTAATCTCTGAACCCTTTAATACAACATTATATACAAAATATCCGATTTGTCAAAAAATTATCTAACCCGCGATATTACAAATATTTAATATTTGATTTATTCTTCTGATATATTTTATGTGTACAATTGTCAAAAGAAACGGAAGATAGTCCGGTATCGGCGGCTTTTGAGCGGCGTTTGTTATTAATAAGTTTACAATTTAGAAAAAAACCTGTCAAGCATATTCCGCCTGCCGTGTTATCATTATTTAAGTAAAGATGCTATTATCCCGAAGCGTCACTTTTTTAAAAAATATTATTTGTTTCTATCGGAGGAAAGACTTATGTCAGGTAAAAGAATTATTGCTGTTATTTGTGCCGTTATCATGCTTGCATCCGTGATGGTTTCCTGCAAGAAAAATGAAAATGTGGATCTCACCGGCGGAAACGGTGTGAATATTACCGATGCCAACGGCTCCGGCGGCGATGCCAACAACGGCGGCGATGCTGCCAACAACGGTTCCGACGCAAACGGCTCCGACTCAAACGGCGGCGGCACGGCAAACAACGGTACAGTGCCTTCAAACAAAACTGTTCCCGTCATCATCGACGCAGAGCCCGATTACAGCAGCGTCAAGGTTGTTAATGCCAATTCCGTAAGAAGCAACGCCTACATTACGACATCGTATTTCTCCGCAGACGAAACTTATTTCTATTATGTCGATAACGACAGCGAGAATATCTTCAAGGTAAAGATCGACGGCTCTGACACCCCCGTAAAACTGACCGACGCCAAGGTTTCCACCGTCGATGTAGCTGCCGACAACAAGCTGGTCTACACCATCAACATGGAGGCCGGAATGGATTCCAACTCCTTCACAATGGACAAAAACGGCAATAACGTTGTCGACAACCATGAGCTGCTCCTTGACTATTTCGGTCCTACCACCTATACAAAGAACGGTAAAATCTATGAAAACCTCGGCATAAACGAGGGCTTTGACAAGAACGGCGTTTATGTACGCAATGAAAACCAGCTGGAAACAGAGGCGACCCTGCTCGTCGAGGGTTATGTCGAATCCTTCTGCCTCGTTGACAACTACATCGTAATGTGCCTCAATTCCAGCGATGGCTACGCAGTTTACCGCACCGATCTCAACGGTCAGAACATGGTGAAGCTGTTTGAAGCTCAGGCGTACAGAATTACAGTAGTAGGCAACATGATTTATTTCATCAACCTTACCGACGACGGATATGTCCACCAGATCAGCGTTGATGACGTAAAAAAGGCTCAGTAAATAAGCAGTGATCAACCGGCGCTTCCCGAAAGGGAAGCGCTTTTTTATTGCGGCGGCAGCGTTTTTGCGGTTTTTGCTCTGACGCGCTGCGCTGCAAAAGATGTCCTCTCACGGCCGTCCGGCGGCAGACTCCTGCGGCGCGGCCGACGCGTGCTGCTGCTTTTTATGTATTATTGCGCCGGTGTTTTACCGATGCGCATTCCAAAAACCGTTTGCGTTATTATTTGTAAGTCGTCGTTGCTGTAAAAAGCAAAAAATGCAGCGTACAAAAAGCACGCTGCATAAATAACGTCCGGCTCGGATTATTATTTTTTATTTCTGCGGTTTTGCTCCTCCTGCTCACGGCGGAGCTTATTCCTCGAAGTTCTGATAAAGTTTGAGATTATGGCGATCGTGATATAGATAACTATCAGTCCCGCAATAACAATTGCCGCTATCTTGAACCATGTCTGGCTGACTATGCCTCTTATTACCTCGAGAACATAAATATACTCGCTCTTGTTGAGTGACTGGCCCGCAAGCAGGCTGACCTCGCCGAGCGTCCTGTCCCTGTATTTCACCGTCAGAGTACCGAGAACCTGTCCCTTTTTGACCGGAGCCGTCAGCGATTCCGGCAGATCGAACACATACTCAAGGTCACCCGACTGATTGATCTCGTTGGTGTTTATGTTTTTCGGCACGATCGCGGTAATGGAGGCTTCCGGTACGGCCTGTACCTTGTTGGCGTCGAGAGAATATTTAACCTCAACCTCGGTTATCGGAACGGTCTCGCTCAGGATCTGCTTTATTCTGAAGTTGTCAAACGCCCATGTATAAAGGTTCTTTGCGTCCAGAAAGGCCGAATTGTCTTCTAATCTTTCGCCGTTTTCATCCTTGATCGGGCCGTTCATTGTTATCAGCATATAGTTGTAACCGCTTCTGGTCGCCGTAGAAGCAAAATTCCTGCCCTTTGAGGGAGAGTATCCGTATTTAATGCCTCTGACCGGACTGTAGGAATAATCCGTGCTCTTGAGCATCATGGATATATTGGTCTTGATCTTTCTCTCCTTCTGATTGTCGGCGGCTGGTATTTCATAGCTTGTCTGACAGCTTATATCATAAAAATTCGGCAGGGTTCTCGCGTATTCGATTATCTTTCGCATGTCGCTGCATGTGGTAAACTGTCCCTCATCGTCGACGCCGTGAACGTCTGTAAAATTGGTGTCGGTGCAGCCCAGCCTCTTTGCGAAATCATTCATCTTTTCCACAAAGGCCTCTTCACTCGAGGCAATATGCTCGGCAATAACTATGCAGCAGTCATTTGCAGAGGAAATTAGTATCGACGAAAGCATATCCCTCATGGTGAACCTTTCTCCCTCTTCGATACCCGAGCCGTAGCCGCCTAAACTCGCGCTTGTGACGGCATTTTTGGATACGGTGAGCACGGTCATGTCAATATCGTCGGTCTCCTCTATGGCAATAGCTGCTGTGACGATTTTATTGAATGCAATGGTCGGCTGCTTTTTGTCGATATTTTTTTCATACATTACGGTGTCCGTATCGGTATTGATAAGAAGAGCGGATTCGGACATCACATCAAAATCCGTCTCCTTTTCGGCCGCAATGACCGGGAGGCAGACAGAGCACAGGAATAATATTGCCGCAATAGCGCAAATGGTTTTCTTTATCATCATATTCTCCGAATTATCTGGTTTTTCGTCCGGTCGCTTTCCGGACGCAGCTTTTTATGCTATACTATAGGATAGAGGACAGAGCTGTTACCGATATTATTATACCAGTATTTCGCTCGTTTGAGAAGACCCGCGTAAAACATCACAAAATCTTCAGCTTTCCGTTCCGGAAGTATTGATCAGCCCAAGGAGCCGCAGCCATGATCAAATTATTGCACACATCCGACTGGCATCTGGGAAAAATAATATACGGACGTTCGCTGCTCGACGATCAGAGGCGTTTTATTTTCGATTTCTTTTTGCCGCTCGTCGCCGAGGAAAAGCCTGACGCCGTAATAATAGCCGGCGACATATACGACAAAAAAATAGCGCCTCCCGACGCTATCAGGCTTTTTGACGACGCGCTGACAGCTCTCTGTCTGGATTGCAAAACCCGTGTTTTTATCATTTCCGGCAATCACGACTCTGGAGACCGCATGGCAATAGGAGGCGCTCTTTTGTCGAAAATTGGCCTGCACATTTCGCTCAGGCTTCAGCCGCCCGAACCGGTCACTGTTGAAAAGGACGGAAAAATGGCAGACATATGGCCGATACCATATTTCGAGCCTATTGATATGAGAGAAATGCTCTGCAGCGAAAATATAAAGAGCTTTGAGGACGGATACCGGGAATACATAAATCTTATAGAGAAGAAAATGGACAGGCGCCGGGTCAATATAGCTGTGGCACACTGCTTTGTCAAAGGCTCCTGCGTTTGCGAAAGCGAATCGCCGTCGTATATCGGCGGCGCCGGCGAAATACCCCGCGAGCTGTTTTCCGCCTTTGACTATACGGCGCTCGGGCATCTTCATTCGCCCCAGGGCGCCGACAACGTCTTTTACTCCGGCTCACCGCTGAAATACTCCTTTGACGAGCAGCACCAGACCAAGGCGATCCTTGCAATAGAGATAGACGACGAAGTCAGCATCCGCCGCATTGAGGTAAAACAGCCGCACGATATGAGGGTGCTTTCGGGTAAATTTAACGACCTCCTTGAGCTGCTGAAAAAATGCGAGGATAAAAGCGACTATCTGTTTGTTTCCCTTACCGACGAGGCGCCGGTTTTTGAGCCTATGGCGCGCCTGCGCGAATATTATCCCAATCTGCTGCACATAGACAACCGCTGGATAAATACAAAATCGGCCGCAGGCGACGATGATTTCAGGCTCCGCATGAGGCAAAGCCGTGTCAGCGATGAAACGGTCTTTTCGGAGTTTCTGCGTCAGATATGCTCGGTCGAACCGACCGAAGAGGATCTTGAGCTTTTCGCCGAGCTGCTAAAGGACAGCGGCGAGGCCGACCGGATTTAACGGGGGAAGGCAAATGAAACCGCTAAAACTTGAAATGCAGTGCTTCGGCTCCTTTTACGAAAGCTGTGAAATAAATTTTGAGGAGCTGAGCAGAAACAGAATATTTCTTATAACGGGACGCACCGGAAGCGGAAAAACCACTATACTCGACGCAATGTGCTGTGCGCTCTACGGAAGCGCGACAGGAGAAGGACGTCAGTGGGAACTTATGCGCAGCATGATCGCTCCGGAAAACAAACCGACCTTCGTGAATTTTACATTTTCCATAGGCAATAAGCTCTACCGGTTCGAGCGGACAATGCAGATCAAGGAGCGAAAAAGAGGCGGCGAAAAAATAAAATCAGCCGAAACTCAAGCCGCCGCCTTTGAATTTGCCGACGGCGAATGGAGCATGATCGCCAAAAATCCGCGTGAAGTCCAGCAGGCGGCCCAGCGGCTTCTCGGCTTCACCAGAGAACAGTTTGTCCAGATAATCATACTGCCTCAGGGTGAATTCAAAAAACTGCTGCTTGCGAACTCCAAGGAAAAGAGCGTTATTCTTGAAAGCCTCTTTTTAGCCTCGCGCTGGAAGGATATTGCCGGTGCTGCCGCGTTAAAAAGCCGGCAGCTCAACGAATCGCTTCTCGCAATGCGCAGCGAATACACTGCTCTGCTCGGCTCCTTTGGCTGTTTGGCGTCAGACGACCTCGACAAAAAAATAACCGAAAGCGCGCAAAACGAAGCGTCGCTTCTAAGCGATATAGAAAAAACCGAAGGTCAGCTTTCCGAGGCGGAAAAGGAGCTTGAAAAAATGCGTTCGCTGTCCGACGCCTTTTTACAGCTTGATAAATGGCAGAGGACGGTAAAGGAACTTGAAGAAAAACAGGCCCAGATCGACTCTCTGCGCTGCGATACGGAGAAAAGCGAGAAGCTGCTTTCGCTGCTGCCGTTCTTTGACAGAATGAACGGCGCTCTGCTAAGGCATAAGCAGCAAAAGGAATCAAGCAAAAGACTTGCGGAGCAAAAGGAAAGAGCTCAGGTATTCCTGAACGCCCGCAGGCAGAAATACGACGCGCTGCCCGCCATGAGAAAGCAGGCGGAGGAAATGCAGCTCATGGCAAAGGCTCTCAGCGAGCAAATCGAAAAGGCCAAAAGGCTTGATTACGCCAAAAATGAGCACAGAATTTTACTTGAGCGGCTCGAAAAAATCAAAAGCGAAGAGATCTCGCTCACCTGTGATCTGGATGACGCAAGGGAGAGATACAAAAAAGGCGAGCAGATATGGCGTGACACACTGGAGCAGATCGGCCGCATGCCCGAGCTGTCGGAAGGCATAAGACATATGCAGTCGGCCGCCGACGACCTCGACCGGTTGAAAAAACAGGAACATGAGCTCAGCCGTGTATATCAGATAAAACTCATCTGCGACGAAAACGCAAAAAAGGCTCACGCCAAATATGACAGCATGAGAAGAAACGCTGAGTTTTTGCGTGATATGTTTTCACAAAACAGCGCTTATGCCCTTTCCTCCAGACTGAGCGACGGAAGTCCCTGCCCGGTCTGCGGCTCTGCCGAGCATCCCCATCCGGCAAAAAAGCCGCAGGATTCTCCGTCGGCTCAGGACGTCAAACAGGCCGAGGAGAGCGCAAGCAACAGCTTTGACGAGCTGCAAATGGCGGTTTCCGGGCAGAACAAGGCCGCCTCCGATTATTCGGCTGTATTCGGTCTCGTTCAGGAACTTAGAGACCGGTGTAAAAAATACAAAGAATCATCCGAATACTATCGCGCTCATTCCGGGCAAATGCAGGAGGAATACAACCGGCTGGACAAAATGCAGTCTCAGCGCGGAATAATCGAAGAACGAAGGCAAAAGCTCAATTCGGAAATAAAGGATATGGAAAACAGGCTGGCGCTGCTTCAGAGCAGGAAGCTGACTGTTTCGGCGGAGGAAAGGTCAAAGCAGGACCAGATCGCCCTGATAACCGAAAGCGTCGGCGGCGAAAAGACCGCCGCTCAGCTTGAGGATGAACTTTTGCGGCTGAATGAGGAAATTAAAAAAACAGAGGCAGGCCTCGAAGCCGTACAGGATGGGTTTTTCAAGGCCGACAGAGAACTGACCCGTATCTCCGAGCAGCTTGCTTCCTCCCGAAATGCAGAAGAGGAAAAACGCGCCGCGTTCGAGGAAGCATCCCTTGAATTCAGCGGACGGCTTAAGGATTCCGGTCTGGAGCTGCGGGAAGGGATTTTCGACGGGCTGCCCGATCGCGAGCAGCTTGACCGTCGAAAAAACGCCGTCTCGCAGTTTGAAATGCAGCTTCACACGGCAAGACAGAACTTCTCCGACTGCCAATTGCGCACAAAGGGACGGGAAAAGCCTGCTTTGCATGAATATCTGCAGCGTAAGGACAGCCTTTCCGACAGGCTGTCACAGATGAAAATATCTTTAGGAAGGCTGCAAAGCGAGCTTGGAAACATGAGATCATGCGCCGAAAGGGCGAAAAATCTCGACCGGCAGATGGTCGAAAAGGACAGGCTTTATTCAAATGTCAGCCGTATTTCCGGTTTCCTTAGCGGAAAAAACAGCTTTAATACTCCAATACACCAGTTTGTTCTCGGTATAATGCTTGAAAACATCGTGCAATACGCAAATGTATATCTCGACCGTTTCAGCCGCGGCAAGTACAGTCTTGTGCGCGTGGACAGGGAGGGCGGTCACGGCTACAAGGGAATGGAGCTCGACGTTATAGACAGTTACATCGGAGGCTCCCGCGATGTAAAAACCCTTTCGGGCGGCGAGATTTTTATTACATCCCTGTCTTTGGCATTCGGTCTGTCCGACGCCGTGCAAAGCTTTGCCGGAGGAATACGCGTCGATTCGCTCTTTATTGACGAAGGCTTCGGCTCGCTCGACCCCGAAACGCTTGATACTGCCATGCGGGCGCTGAACGATATTCTGAAATCGGACAGGATCATCGGACTCATATCGCATGTCGAACAACTCAGGGATTCCATCGCGGCTCGTATCGAGGTGACAAAATCCGACAACGGCTCGGCAAGAATCAGAATAACGGCATAGCGCGGATAAATCCGGACACAAAAAACACCCTGTACCGTAAAGGTGCAGGGTGCGGTTTTTTACCTGTCAGTCGTTTCCGTATCTGTAGCCGTATCCGTATCTGTAGTAGTAGCTGTTTCTGTGATCGCCGACCTTGATGTTGTTCATGACAACGCCGATTATGTTGGCGTTTACCATGTTAAGGTTTTTGATGGAAAGCTCCAGCGAGGTCATATCGACTATGCCGGCGGAAACTACCAGCAGCACGCTGTCGGCATACTTTGAAAGTATCGCTGCGTCGGCCAGGGCAAGCACCGGGGGAGTATCCAGAATTATGATGTCATATTTTGTTCTGAGATATTCGATAAGCTGTCTGAGCGCCTCGCTCCTGAGCAGCTCGGTCGGGTTGGGCGGACGAATTCCGCAGGGCAGAAGGAAAAGATTATCCCTGTCGGTCGGCTTTATGGCGTCCTCTATCTTGCTCTTACCGGTCAGAACGGTGGTTACGCCCGTTGTCGAAGGAACGTTGAAGATCCTGTGCTGTACAGGCTTTCTCAGGTCGAGGTCCACAATAAGAACACGCTTGTCCGACTGCGCAAAGGCAACGCCCAGATTTGAAATGGTTGTGGATTTTCCTTCCGCCTGAAGAGAACTTGTAATCAGGATAACCTGCTGTTTCTGGTCTATTCCGTAAAAATCAAGATTGGTTTGAAGCATGCTGTATGCTTCCATGCTCGCGCTGTCCAGCCTGAGCTTATAGTATTCACGCTGTTTTCTTTTTCCTCTTTTGGCTTTGTTCATAACATTTGCCGCGGATCAGGAGTTACTCTCCGCGCCCTCCTTTCCGTCATATCCGGAGGTGATATCCTCAAAGTCGGTCCTGGATAATAATTCATCTGCTTCGTTGAGATATCTCTGGATTATATCGTCGGTATCGCTGAAGTCGGTCTCCGAAATCGCCGTACCACCGAACCCTTCGGTCGTTTCAGGAACGCCGACGTCCGCAGAAGCAGCAAACGGTTTCTGATCAATGGATATTTCTTTCTCCGTTTCCTTCGGTATTTCACGGATTATCGTGGTCTGATTCTTGCCGTCTGCCCCGTTGGACTGCCCGACCTTGCTCTGCACCTGCATCTTATCAAATTCGGGAATAACACCGAGAACGGGAATATCAAAATTGGATTCAAAATCCTCAACCGATTTTATCGCCTTATCAAGCATAAGGATCAGATAAAGCAATCCCACGCCGAGGAAGAACCCGACAAATCCTCCGAACAGCATAATCGAACGCACATCAGGTGCAACCGGTTTGTTCGGCACCTTCGCATGGTCTATTATTTCCACGTTGTCCATGTCGTAGTATTCTTTTATGGTGGATTTAAGCTGCTCTGCAATATACTCGGCAGCCTTGTAGCAGACCATCGGATCGCCGTTTTTCACCGTAATGGTAAAACCTCTGGAATTCCCCTGCGAGGCAACCGAAACCTTATTTACCGAAATGGAACCGAGCTTATCCTTTGCAAGCTCGGCGTTGACGTTTTCAATAAGGGTGCGGCTGGTCGCAAAAAGACGATAGTCGGCGATAAGAGAGTTTATAAGTGAAACATCAGAGCTGGTGACCTGCTCGTTTTTGTTTGCATCGCTTTTACTGTTGGCAAAAATGAGAACCGAAGCCGAATACTCCCTGTCCATAAAGGTGGTCGCGCCGTATGCCAGACCCAGACCGATTATGGTCGTAATGACGACAATCCACCATTTTTCCCTGATAAGATTGCCTATCCTCCGCATCAGGTTTTCAACTTTTTTATCACGCATCTGCCCTTCGCTCCTTGAAAAATTCCTGATATAAATTACATATGATACTGAAAGCCCGCAACGCAGCATGTATTTACACAGAACTAATATAAATAATACATGTAATCCATGAAAAAGTCAATGCCTTGTTGCTTTTTTATGATTGCCGATAAAAAACAAAAATCATCAGCATAAGCCAGGGCATTTGTAGACAAGCAGGCTCTTTTGCTGTATAATTTTGAAAAGGGAAATAATCATGAGGAGTACAAAAATGAGTAATTTCTTTGCCGTGATGGCACGCATGAAATATATAAACCGCTGGGGGCTTATGCGCAACACAAGATACGAAAATCTTTCCGAACACTCTCTCGACGTTGCCATGATATCGCACGCGCTCTGCGTTATCGGAAACAGGCGGCTGGGGAAAAGCTTCGATGCCGACCGTGCTGCGATTTTATCCGTTTACCACGACTGCTCTGAGATCCTGACCGGCGATCTGCCCACTCCCGTTAAATATTTCAACCGCGAAATAGACAGCGTCTATCACGATATTGAGGATAATTCTCGCAGAAGGCTGCTTTCGCTTCTGCCGGACGATATTCGCGAGGAATATGACGGCATACTCAGCCTTAAAGACGAGGATCCCGAACTGCTGCGGCTTGTCAAGGCAGCTGATAAAATTTCGGCAATAATTAAGTGCATAGAGGAAAAGGGCTGCGGCAACCATGAATTTGACAAAGCCTACAGCGCGCTGACAAAGGCCGTGGAAAGAATGGACATCCCCGAGGCAAATATTTTCATGGAGGAGTTTTTGCCCGGTTACGCTCTGTCGCTCGACGAGCAGGGAATATGAACTATGTATGTTTTACAGCTTGACAGGCTCTGCCCTTCCCGAAGCGAGACGCTCAGATACCTCGGTCATGACGGGCAGGATATTTCCGGTGATCTCGATTGCAGCATATCCAAATGCATCGGTATGATAGGCCGGACAGCACGGCCCAGATGCGTTTACGATGTGTTTGACGTCTGTCAGCGCGATAACGGAGTGCTTCTGGGAGGCTCTCTCCTTCTCCGGAGCCTTGACGTAAAAAGATTGCTGCGAGACTGCAAAAAAGCTGTGCTTTTTGCCGCGACGCTTGGCGGAGCCATCGACAATGAGATCAGACTTGCGCAGGAGCTTGACCCGGCAAAGGCAGTGATCCTGAACGCGGCCGCTGCAGCGCTCATCGAGCAGCAATGCGACAGCATTGAAGCAAAGCTGAAAAAGCAGCTCAACGCCCAAAGCATCACGCGCCGGTTCAGCTGCGGCTACGGCGATCTGCCGCTTGAAAAGCAGCCCGAGCTGCTGCGCGCTCTGGACGCGCAAAGAAAAATCGGCCTGAGCGTTTCCGACGGCGGAATAATGCTGCCCAAAAAGTCGGTCACTGCCATCTTCGGAATATGCGACGGCGCGGATTTGTCCGGCAGCGACGCGGATCTTTGCAAGATCAAATGCACCCAATGCCAGAAAACCGACTGCGTATTCAGACGCGGGTGAAGGATTTTTACATCACAGCATGCGAAAGGAAACAACGATGAAATTCGCAGACTTCATAAAGAACCGTTCCGTCTTTTTAGACGGCGGTCTGGGAACCGTTCTTCAGGACAAAAAGCTCAGGCCGGGCGAAAACCCGCAGCTTCTTAACCTGACCGATCCTCAGCTTATTACCGGGATTCATGAGATGTACTATGCCGCAGGCTCGGACATTGTTCTGACCAACACTTTCGGCGCAAACCGCCTGAAACTGCCGGGAGACGTTTCTGTTGAGAGCATAGTCAAAGCAGGCGTTGACTGCGCAAAAGCCGCCGCGGCTGAATTTGAAAATAAATTCGTCGCGCTGGATATCGGTCCGCTCGGTCAGCTTCTGGAGCCTATGGGAACACTGAGCTTTGACGAAGCCTATGAAATGTTCAAAGAGCAGATAACCGTCGGAGCGGAATGCGGCGCGGACGTAATATATATAGAGACCATGACCGATCTGCAGGAGGCTCGCGCCGCCGTGCTTGCCGCAAAGGAAAACAGCTGCCTTCCGGTGTTTTGTACCATGTCCTTTGAGCAGGATATGCGAACCTTCACAGGCTGCCCGATATCGGCCATGGCGCTGACTCTGACCGGACTCGGCTGCGACGCCATAGGTATAAACTGCTCGCTCGGTCCGGTGGAAATGCTGCCCATGGCCGAGGAGCTCACAAAATGGACAAACCTGCCCATAATAATAAAGCCCAACGCCGGTCTGCCGCAGCTTATCGACGGCAAAAGCCGCTACAGCATTACCGTTGAGCAGTTTTGCGAAGCGATGGCGAAAATCGCCGATCTGGGAGTTTCGCTTCTCGGAGGCTGCTGCGGCACAACTCCGGAATATATCCGTATGCTCACATCCATGCTGAAAGGAAAAACACCGGCGCTGCGTGAAAAGGCCGCAAGATGCGCCGTTTGCTCCGGCTCAAAAACGGTAGAAATTGACCGCGTGCGCATTATCGGCGAGAGAATCAATCCGACCGGAAAAAAGCTGTTTCAGCAGGCTCTGCGCGAAAACAACATCGGCTATATAGTAAAGCAGGCCGCCGAGCAGTTTGACGGAGGCGCGGACATCCTTGATATAAACGTCGGCCTCCCGCAGATCGACGAGCCGAAAATGATGAAACGCGTGGTCGGCGCGGTTCAGGGAGTCGTCAATCTGCCGCTGCAAATAGATTCGTCCGACATAAAGGCGATCGAAGCGGGCCTGCGCTGTTTCTGCGGCAAGGCCATAGTCAATTCGGTCAACGGTTCAAAGGAAAGCCTTGAAGCCGTTCTGCCCGTCGTCAAGAAGTACGGCGCGTGCGTAGTCGGCCTTACGCTGGACGAAAAGGGAATACCCAAGACAGCGCAGGAACGATTTGATATAGCGCAGAGGATCTATGACCGCGCGGTTTCCGTCGGCATACCTCCTCAGGATATTATCATCGACTGCCTGACGCTGACATCCAGCGCCGAGCAGGAAATAGCATATGAAACACTGACGGCGCTGAAAATGGTGAAAGAGCGCCTTAACGTCAAAACAGCGCTGGGCGTTTCCAATATTTCCTTCGGTCTGCCGGCGCGTGAAAGGCTAAATCTCACCTTTTTCACCCTCGCCATGGCGCACGGACTCGATCTGCCCATAATCAACCCCAATGTCAAGTCAATAGTGGACGCCGTTTACTGCTTCCATCAGCTAAAAAATATTGATCGCGGCAGTGAAAACTATATAGAGCGGTTTTCGCAGGAGGCCTCTGCTCCTGCTGTGCCTGCAAAGGCAGAAGGCAAAAGCATTGAATACTGCATTGCGAAGGGTCTCAGTGAGGAAGCGGTGCAGTGCTGCCGCGAACTTCTTAAAACTGTCGAGCCGTTTGAGCTGATACAGACCCGCCTGATGCCCTGTCTGGACGGCATAGGCGAGAAATTTGAGAAAAAGCAGATTTTTTTGCCGCAGCTTATGCAATCGGCAACGGCGGCAAAGGCAGCCTTTGCCGAGGTGCGTGAGTTTATGAGCCGCAGCTCAAACGACGCGCAGACGGGCAAAAAGGTAATACTTGCGACGGTCAAGGGCGACGTTCACGACATAGGCAAGAGCATTGTCAAGGCGGTGCTGGAAAACTACGGATTCGATGTAATTGATCTGGGCTACAATGTTCCGGTAGAAACCGTTGTGGAAGCCGCCAGAGAGAACAGCGTCCGCCTCGTCGGACTGTCCGCGCTCATGACAACGACGCTCGCCGGTATGGAGGAAACCATTCGGGCATTGCGCGATAACAATATCGACTGCAAAATCGTGGTCGGCGGAGCCGTGCTCAATCCGGATTACGCCCGTCAGATGGGCGCCGATTATTATGCTAAGGATGCGCAGGAAACAGCAAGGATAGCAAGGGAATTCTTCGGGCAGGCATGACGCCCGGGTCCGCGTATATCGGTCAGACAATGCCGTATGGCAAAATCAACGGAGAAAAAAATGGCAAGCATTTTTGAAATTTCAAAAGGCGCGGTCAGGGCAAAGGAATATCCCGGCTGTACGTCGCAGTTCTTTATTTTACAGAAATACGAAAAATACATCCAAACCCGACTCGCTGTTGACCCCGATAAACCTCCTGCGCTCGAAAACTACCGGGGAGCAGGCCGGCGCGGCATAAATTTTTATATGCCCCTGAAGCGCGGCATTTCCGCAAAAGACAAAAAGCTCCTGCGTGAGCTTGACGACTTCACGCAGGATATTGATGAATTTCTCCTGATCGAAGAAAATGCCGTACGGCTTAAAGGCATGTTCGCCGATTCAGCCGACTACGACATAATCTGGGCAAGGGTCGCGGACAGCGATGACGAGGCCCCCGCCGGATATTGCTCGCTTGGTTTTGACGTTTGCTATCCCCTTTGCTTTGACGAGACCTTTTCCGCGGTACTGACGGCGGCAAACCGGATGAAACTGGGCGACAGACTGAACGGGAACGGCCTTTTCGACAGTCCTTTTGCCGCTCAGCAATTCCTCGTTGACTACGCAAAGCAGGATTTTTGTGACGAAGGCGAATTCTGCATCAGTGAAATCTTCGGAAAACCGGATGAAGAGAAAATAATCGTATTCCCGGGAAAGCAGCAATAAATCAAAACAGGCCAGCTCAAACCGGTCGGCCTGTTTTTTATGCGTCACATCATTCTCCGGCATTCATCAATTATAAGCCGGGCCGCCTGCGCCATGCTCATGCCGCAGGTTTTTACCGTTATGTCGGCATATTTCTCATAAAGCGGCGCCCGTTCGGCGTAAACATCGTCCAGCGTTTCGCCCTTCTTGCAGGCGATCCCGCGCGTTTCTATGTTGTCGATCCTGCGTTTTATCTCGTCGAGCGGCACGTTGAGATATACGCACACGCCGTTCTGCCTGAGCTTTTCCACCGCGCTGCCGCCGCAAACCGCGCTGCCGCCTGTGGAAATCACCGTATTGCGCACATCTATCCGTGACAGAACATCCTGCTCGATTTTCAGCAGCCCCTGCGCGCCCTCTTCGTCAATTATGTTTTGAAGCAGCCTGCCCTGCTTCTGCTGTATAAGAAGATCGCAGTCCAAAAAATTCATGCCTGCCATCTTCGCCAGAACAACGCCCAGAGTGCTTTTGCCGCTCGCGGGCATCCCGATCAGTATTATATTTTTTCCGTCTTTTCGCATGGCAAGATAATCTCCGGTAAAAGTGATTGATATTATTATAACATACTTTTATCTCAAAAAGCAAAACCGTCTGACGGCCTGTTTCAAATATCATTGCCATGCTGTATAATGAAAGCTGATAATTTCTATGGAGGTCCTTCAAAATGAAATCATACAGAAAGGTACTGCACTTTAACCTGCCTTCAAGACGCGGTCTTGTCAACATAACGAACGACGTGCGCAAAGCCGTACAGGAAAGCGGAGTTTCGGAGGGCTTGGTCCTGGTCAACGCCATGAACATAACGGCCAGCGTTTTTATCAACGATGATGAATCTGGTCTGCACGGCGACTATGAGCGCTGGCTGGAGGGTCTTGCGCCCGAAAAGCCATACAGCCGCTACGCCCACAACGGATTTGAGGATAACGCAGACGCGCATTTGAAGCGCACGATAATGGGCAGGGAAACCGTTGTAGCCATCACCGGAGGACGGCTGGATTTCGGCACATGGGAGCAGATATTCTATTATGAATTCGACGGCAAGAGGGATAAGCGGGTGTTGATAAAGGTAATAGGAGAATAGCGAATACCAATTTTCCCCAAAATCTGTCCGTTTTGCACCGTATTAATTGACTTTTCCCGCCGTTTGAGTTACAATAATTGTGTATATATTAAAAAATATGCCGCCTGACATACTATATTTTGCGTCCGACGGCTTAAAACAATGACTCGCGCCGATTGTTTCGGCAGAAGGGAGAACCGCATGATCTGCCCACGATGCGAAAGCTATGTCAGTGAAAACATGGCGTTCTGTCCGTTCTGCGGACATAAAATCAACCCCGATCTGGCAAAGTCTCCGGTGAATAAGCCGGCCGGAAGTACCCTTGACTCCGATTCCCGCCTGTTCGGTCAAAACCGGGTCGAGGATCAGGATTTTGGTCATATTCCCTCGGCAATAGACAGCCCTCATACCGAGGACTCCTATGATTTCTCCGAGAAAATGAAAAATGCCTTTTCCGAAATAGCTCCGGATAACGCCTTGCAGGAGCAGTCCGGGCAGGAGACTCCTGACGTCGGCGGCGATTTTATCCTTGACATTCCGGAGAACCAGGAAAATCGGGAGGTGTTTTCAGGCATTGAGGACGGCGCCGCCGGTTTTGTACCCGTGACCGGAAATGCGGAGGAAACGGCGGAACCCGAAGAACAGCCTCCCGGAGATAATTACGAGGAACAGCTTCAGGCGGTTTCGGAAAGCGCGGCATTCTCCGATGGCCCCGTTTATTCCGGCGATCATTCCGACAATAATGTGCCCGGCGTCACTCCGATGGACGAATCGCAATCCTATTACAGGGAAGCGGAAAGCATACTCAACATGATGGATGAGGATCTGACGGCGAAGGCGGCGGCAATATACGCCCCGCAGCAGCCTGATGATCAGCCGGCAGGCGACGCCGCTTCGGAAGACGACGAAACCTTTGAAGAGGCCGTAGCAGGGGTCCAGTCGGACATAGGCGCCGTCATTCCGGAAGAAGCCGGGGAATACCCCGAAGACGGATATGTTCCGCAGATGTTTGATTTCCCCGAAAGACCGGCCGAATCCGACGCAGAAGCCTCGTTCGGCGCCGAAAACGATGTCTCCGAGGAGATCTTCTCCGATTCGGCTCATGAGCAGCAGCAGAATACTTACAAATACGAAGCTAAAGCGGCACCTGATGATGAATACATAACGGATGAATATGAAATAAAGAGGAACTATTTCCCGGAGGATTATCCTGTTTTCGATTATGACAGTCTTCCCGCCAGCGAGGTTTATAGGGAGCGTCAGAAGTCCGCAGGACCTGAGTATGCAGGCAGAAACGGAATCAACGGGCCTGATGAATACGATTCCGGATTTCCGGGCGACTTCGACCAGGGTCCCGATATTCTCAGTGACATACGACACGAGGAGGAACTCGAGGACTCCTCTACCTTCAGTGTTGCCGACACCTTCAAAAAGGCAAAGGACGGCATAGCCTCCATCTTTAAAAAGAAGGGCGACGCCCGGCAGGACAAGGCCTCCGTACGCGGCGGAAAAAGCAAAGCCGCAGTCCCGGAAAAGCCCTTCGTCGTCACAATCAGGGACGATGAAATGCCCTATGCCGATGAAGAACCGGCGCAGGCCGCTCCCGTTGTTAATGAGCCCGCACAGTCGGATGAGCCGGAGATACTGCCGTGGAAAAAGCCCGCATTTAAGCCCGTACAGCAAAAAAAGACGGCCGGTCGGGTCTTTAGCGGGAATAAAAAGCGCTCTGCAGCGCCCGGAAAAAAGACTGGCATTAAAAAGTTTTTGCCCCTCTTCGCGGTTCTTTTTGCCGCTCTGGTCCTTGTTGTCCTGATCGTTACGCTGTTCAAGGGTTCCGGCGGCGGATATAAAAAACAGCTTTTCCCCGAAGTTTACTTCGACAACGGAAAGGTCGTCCTTCTCAAAAGCGAGCGGCCTGAGGACAAGCACAATATAGCCTCAAGCGGCGTTGAGAACGCTGACAGCGTGCATTATTTCAGCAAGGCCGGCTTGGTATATTACGTAAAAAACAGCGATCTTTACTGCTATACCCTTAACAGGCTTGAATTCATGCGCATCGTCCGCAACGTATTTAAATATGATTTCTTTGACAACGGCAGGAAACTGTGCGCTGTATCCACCGACGGAAGGGTATACTACTTCAACGGCAAGGACATAACCGCTCTGTCCAAAGGCAACGATCCGGTTAAACCAAACGGTCTGCCCTATGTCATTAGCGGAAAGGGTGAATACGCCGTCTATCTTGACGATTACAACACCGCCGCAGGCTCGGCAGTCATTTACCGCATCGACGCCGGCGGCAAAAGCAGAGCTATTATTGCCGCTCCCGAATCAACGGCAAATATCGAGCTCATTCAGGGCAGATATATAATGCTGACGGGTAAAGACAAAACGGGTACCCTTTACGATATTGACGGTACTGAGATCGCCTCGTTCGACAACTATTCCTCCTGCACCGAAGTCGGAAAACAGAGCATTCTTGTTTCTTATAATAACGGCGCTTACGCATTTTTCGACACAAGGGAAATCAACGATCTGACGGCCGACATCGCCGAGATTGTTTCGATCAGCGAAGTCTCCGACAGATTCTGCTATAAATCCTCCGACGGAATGTGTTATGCTTACGACAACGGCAATACCGTTTCGGTATGCGACACGTCGGTTTATTCCGCTTTCGGCTGCGATATTGACAAAAATACCGCTTACGGACTTGAAAATGATATTCTTTACTATTATAATATAAGTGGTAAGGTAAAATCAGCTCAGGTTTCGGACGGCATAACCGGATTCGCAAAGGATGAACAGAGCGGCATTTGGTTTGCGATGGGCGAAAGTTCGGTATTCCGTCTTGATTCGGAAAAATGCATCGAGATTTACGGCGAGGCTCTAAGGAGCTATCCCGTTGCGAGCAGCGGCGGCAAGAGTTATCTGCTGATAAACAACGCAGGCGAGCTCATTAAGATCAACGGAGCAGGCAGCGAGCTTGTTATCGCTGAAAATGTTCTGTGCTTCGACAGCGATTCTTCTTTCAGCAATGTTCTGTTTGTCAGCGGGGATAAGCTGTATCTCAACGGCATGGAAAACCGTGTAACAACCGTAAGAGAATCGTCCACATTCTCGTTCACCGAGAGAGAATAAAAAAATATCGGCATGTCCCGATCGGGTCATGCCTTATGCGGAAGTAGTTCAATGGCAGAGCGTCAGCTTCCCAAGCTGAAAGTTGCGGGTTCGAGTCCCGTTTTCCGCTTGAATATTTTAACCGCGCAATCGTTGATGATCGCGCGGTTTTTTCCTTGTATTTCAGGGGATTCAGCGATGTTAAATGTAATAAAATAACATTTCGTTAGTCGTTTTTAACCTTTTGTCAGCTTTTTTAAAACGAAAATGCCAACAAACAGACAACCGGCTGCTGCAAATTTAATAATCTAAGCAAACACAAAAAAGCAGCGAGCCTCAGCCCGCTGCTTTTTAAAACTGGGGTAGCGGGATTTGAACCTGCGAATGACGGAGTCAAAGTCCGTTGCCTTACCGCTTGGCGATACCCCAATATATCAATATATTTTAATATATTAAAATAGACGTACTTTTAATACGTCTACTATTTGCATTTTCTTTTGTATCTTTTCCCTGCATTCAGAGAAAAGGGTGGATGATCGGAGTCGAACCGAGGGCCTCCAGAGCCCCAATCTGGCGATCTAACCAACTGAGCTACATCCACCGTAAAAAAGAAAAGCGCGCTTGAAGGGACTCGAACCCCTGACCCACTGCTTAGAAGGCAGTTGCTCTATCCACCTGAGCTACAAGCGCATCTAATCAATAAAACGAAAGAGCGGGTGATGGGAATCGAACCCACACGACCAGCTTGGAAGGCTGGAGTTCTACCACTGAACTACACCCGCATAAGCACTGCTTTTCAGCGACTTATATATTTTATCACACGGTATTTTGAATGTCAATAGTCTGGATTGATTTTTTTGGAAAACTATCAACAATCGGGTATTGCAGGGCCGCCGATCAGGTTTTTTATGCCCGGTCCTGATATTACATCGGTTCTTTTCGCGTCGCTGCCGTCTTATATCGTTGCCGATCCTCCGACAAAGCCCCATAAAGGCGGTCGCTCCCCGGTGATAACAGTTCCGTTACGGCCTTATAAAGTTGTCGTTTCAACAATCCATGCCGGCCTTATTTCGCATTCCGCCTCAAAGTGCCTTCCGAAATAACAGACGCAACGTGCGTATGGGAAAACGCTTTGCCGAATACGCTTCGTAAGCATGTTTATATATGCTTAATCATTCTCCGAGCACCTTAACATAATACCTGCGGCTTCTCGGCCCGTCAAATTCGCAGAAATAGACGCCCTGCCATATTCCCAAAAGCGGCCTGCCGTTTTCTATGATAACCGTCTCGCTGCATCCTATACAGCTTGATTTAAGGTGAGCTGCCGAGTTTCCCTCGGCATGACGAAACTGCTGGCGATCGGGATAGGTCTTATCCAGCGCGAAAAGCAGATCGTCCACGACGTCGGGGTCTGCATTTTCGTTAATCGTTATCGCCGCGGTGGTGTGCGGACAAAATACAATGCATGCGCCGTCTTTGACACCGCTTTGGGATATAGCGCTCTTTACCTGATTTGTGATATTGTAGAAACCCTCTCGCCCGGTGGACAGATTAAATTCATAAACCATGTGAAATACCTCCCATGCTGATAATCTAATTATATCCCCCGACGCGTCATAATTCAATACGCAGGTTCTTTAAAGCGGCAAAAATCCGCCGGAGAAAACCCTCCGGCGGATTTGTCGAAGACGGCAAACTAATCTACGTCCTCCGACTTTTCAAATTTTGTTATGCCCGCATCAATGCCGTAATCAGGTATCTGCAGGCGATAAAGCGCGCCTGTTTCGTTGTCCAGCATAGCAATATACTCCCCTGCGCGGCAATATCCCCTGCATATACATCTGTCGCCCGTTTGGTCGGGCTCGGGATTTATCTCCCCGGCCAGACTGAGCGAATCCAGCGCGTCCAGCACCGCGGGCAAAAAAGCAGCGTCCGGGAATTTGTCCGGATCAAGAGACATGCTCATGCCGAGATGATCTATGCGGATTTCGCCGCCTTCCCATTCGGCGGTCAGGCCTTTGAGCGAATCGGGCCGGACGATCGAAACGGTGCAAAGTCCCGGAGCATGATGCGCAACTTCGGCAACAATGTCCATTCCGCTGCATTCAAGCGATATTTCACAGCGAAAGCCCTGTCCGACGCATACCGTTTGCGGCCGGGAAGAGAAACACGAGCAAAGAAAAATACAGAAAAAAACGCTTAAAGCCGGCAACAGCGCCTTTTTAATGTTCATTTAGCTACCGTCCTTTTCGGTTATTACAGCGTCTGAAAGGCAAAAGGGCGGCATGTGTCGTAAGCAGGCAATCCCGGATATATCATGCGTTGTTTGCCGTCTGCTTCAGATCCTTCGGCGCGACCGGAGCGTCCTGCTTTTCAAATCCGGCGAATATCGCAGGCAGCGCGTTAACTATGTCGGTCGGAAGCATGGCTCGACGTGACAGATTTTTGGCCGCGATATCACCGCCGAGTCCGTGCAGATAAACGGCGCAAACAGCCGCATAAAACGGCTCCATGCCCTGCGCGGCAAGAGAGGCGATCATTCCGGCCAGAACATCTCCGCTGCCGCCCTTTGCCATTCCGTCATTTCCGGTCATGTTGACAAAGGTGCGTCTGCCATCGGTGATTATGGTGTTAGCGCCCTTCAGAACCACCGTCACGCCGTATTCACGTGCAAGTCCGGTCGCGTATTCCAGACGGCGGCTCTGTATTGTCTGCGCGTCGGTCGAGCACAATCGCGCCATTTCGCCCGGGTGCGGAGTCAGAACAACTTCGCATTGACGCTGTTTTAATATATCTTTATTCAGCGCAAGCGCGTTTATGCCGTCCGCGTCGATGATAAGAGGAATTTTTGCATTTTGCACTATATCGTAAACTATGGCTCTGGTGTCGTTGTCCAGTCCAAGACCGCATCCGATTAGACAAGCCGAGGATTTTTCCATTTCGACATATATCATCGGCAGGGAGCTTTTCGACGTGTTTCCGCTCTGATTGACGGGAAGAGGCAGCATGACCGCCTCTATCAGATGATGGCTGAGTACCGCCGTAGCAGGCCCGGGCAGAGCACAGCAGAGCAGGCCCAATCCGCATCTCATTGCCGCCATACCCGAAAGAGCTGCCGCGCCGACCATGCGCATGCTGCCGCAAATGCTCATCAGTTTGCCGTAGCTGCCCTTGTTGGAATCGGCAAACCTCCTGGGCAGCATGGTTTTGACAAAACCGTCGTCGGCTGTCCGCATTACAGCAAGACGGGCAATTATGTCCGGAGCGATTCCGATATCGGCGACGACCACGCTTGAGCAAAGCTGCCGGGCGGGAAAGATAACATGGCATGGTTTAAGCGACGAAAAGGTTATTGTGCAGTGCGCCCGGACGCACGCGCCAGCAAGCATGCCGCTGTCGCTGCTCATCCCGCTGGGCACATCAATGGAAAAAATTCTGGCGCGGCTGCGGTTTATGACGCCGATTACCTCTTCAGCCGGTTTTCTTACCGCTCCTGAAAGTCCCAATCCGAAAATGCAGTCCACTATAATGTCCGCGGACATTATAGTCTCCCTGGCGTTTTCGTCGTATTCTTCTATGAAACCTCCGTCGATCCTTTCCATCATGAGTTTTGCGTCGTCGGCGGCCGGCTGGCCCAGGGCAAGGATCACCTTGACGTCATACCCTTTTGCAAGCATATGCCGCGCTATGACGAAACCGTCGCCTCCGTTATTTCCCTTGCCGCAGACAATGACGGTTTTTTTATTTTCCGGTGAGTTAAACTTTTCGATTATCTCAAAAGAAGACCTTCCGGCGCGTTCCATCAGCTCCGTCAGGCCGATGCCGCGCTTTGCGGCTTCCAATTCAGCAATTCTTGATTTTTCCGCGTTCAATATAAACATAGGATTCTCCCCTGATAGGCTGAAGTGTGTACGTTTTTAAGTACCCAATAAAATTATACATTAAAACCCTTGAAATTTACAGAGAAAAGTGCTATGATTTTAAAAGTATTCATATTTAAACGCAACGATAAGGTCCGTCGGGTAACCGGCGGCAGTAAGTTCGGCGACATATGGCATTGCAGAGAGATCGCGCCCCCGGCTGAAAGCGCGTTATGTCCCGCCGGACCGAATTTCGCTTTTGAGCGGCGCAGCTGAAAACAAGTAGGCTGCGACGGTTCGGTGCCGTTATACGCCGGCGAGTGTTTGCGCCGTGAGCGTGAAAATTCGGGTGGTACCGCGGAAATTATCCGTCCCGTTTATGGGGCGGCTTTTTTATTCATTTTCAAAACAGTAAAAGGTGTGATATTTTTGAAAGACCAGCTTGAAAGCATAAGACAGAGCGCAAAGGAAAAGTTTTCCTCAGTCGCCAGTCAGGTGGATTTAGAGGCGCTGCGCGTACAGTTTCTCGGCAAAAAAGGTGAGCTCACCGGCATACTGAAGCAGATGGGCAGACTGTCCGCTGAGGAACGTCCCAAAATAGGCCAGCTTGCCAACGAGGTCCGCACAAATATCGAGAATATGATCGCCGAGCGTTCGGCACAGCTCAAAAGGCTCGAAACCGAAAACCGCCTCAGGGCCGAACGCATCGACGTTACAATGCCCGGCAAGGCGCAGGAAATAGGCCACAAGCACCCGCTTTCCATTGTCTTGGATGAGCTTAAGGATATTTTCGCGGGAATGGGCTTCAATGTCGTTACCGGTCCGGAGGTGGAAACCGACTATTACAACTTTGAGGCGCTGAATCTCCCCAAGGATCACCCGGCGCGCGACACGCAGGACACATTTTATATCTCGGAAAATATCCTGCTTCGCACCCAGACTTCGCCCGTGCAGATAAGGACCATGGAAAAACAGAAGCCCCCGATAAGAATAATCTCTCCTGGCAGAGTTTTCCGCTCGGACGCTGTTGACGCAACCCATTCCCCCCTCTTCCACCAGATCGAGGGTCTCGTCGTTGACAAGGGCGTTACTATGGCCGACCTCAAAGGTACAATGGAGACATTCGCTCGCAGGCTCTACGGCGAGGACAGCGTAGTGCGCTTTCGTCCGCACCATTTCCCCTTCACCGAACCTTCTGCCGAAATGGATATTCAGTGCTTCTCCTGCCACGGCGAGGGCTGCCGCCTTTGCAAAAACGAGGGCTGGATCGAGATTTTAGGCTGCGGTATGGTGCATCCCAAGGTGCTGCAGATCTGCGGAATTGATCCCGAGGAATACAGCGGCTTTGCATTCGGCATCGGTCTTGAAAGAATAGTCATGCGACGCTTCAACATCGACGACATGCGCATGTTCTATGAAAATGATTTGAGATTTTTGGGTCAGTTTTAGTTAAAGGAGGAGCGTACAATGAATTTATCAATGAAATGGTTAAAGGACTTTGTAGATATTGACGTTGCTCCGAGACAGTTCGCCGAAGCGCTGACCATGTCCGGATCCAAAGTGGAATGCTACGAATATGAAGGCGCAGAGCTTAACAATATCGTCATAGGACGCGTTGAAGAAATCGAACATCATCCCGACGCAGACAAACTGTTTGTCTGCCAGATAAACACAGGCGGCAGTGAAAACATCCAGATAGTCACCGGCGCGCAGAACGTCAAAAAGGGCGATATAGTCCCCGTTGCGCTTGATAATTCCGACGTTGCCGGCGGCAAGCACATCAAAAAAGGCAAGCTGCGCGGCGTTGTTTCCAACGGTATGCTCTGCTCGATAGCCGAGCTTGGCCTCACAAAGAACGATTTTCCCTATGCTGTTGAGGACGGCATTTTCATTATAGACGAGCCTTGCGAGATAGGACAGGACGCAAAAGAGGCCCTCGGCATCGACGATCTCGTTGTCGAATTCGAGATAACCTCCAACCGGCCCGACTGCCTTTCGGTCATTGGTCTTGCAAGAGAAACCGCCGTCACCTTCAATAAGCCGTTAAAGCTGCACGCCCCCGAGGTAAAGCCCGGCAACGGCGATGTTAACGAGCTGCTTTCGGTCAGCATTGAGGCTCCCGACCTGTGCTACCGCTATTGCGGAGCTGTCGTCAGAAACGTCCGCATCAAGCCGTCACCGCGTTGGATGAGAGAGCGTCTTCGTGCCTCCGGCGTGCGTCCGATAAATAATATTGTCGATATCACAAACTATGTCATGCTGGAATACGGTCAGCCCATGCACGCATTCGACATCCGTTTTATCGACGATTCTAAGATAAAAGTCCGCCGCGCCGAAAAAGGTGAAACCATCACGACCCTTGACGGCGTTGAGAGAGAACTGGACGGCAATATGATGGTAATCGCCGACGCGAACAAGCCGGTAGCCGTCGCCGGAGTAATGGGCGGAGAATACTCCGGCATAATGGACGATACTGCGACGATTGTATTCGAATCAGCCGGATTTAACGGCAGCAGCGTCAGAAAAACAGCAAAACGTCTGGGCATGAGGACCGACTCCTCGGCGCGATTTGAAAAGGGTCTCGACCCGAGGGGCTGCATGGACGCGCTAAAGAGGGCGCTGGAGCTGGTACAGCTTCTTGACGCCGGCGACGTTGTCAACGGAATAATCGACGAGTTTCCGACCGTCCCCGAAACCAGGGTCGTTAAATTAGAGCCCGATTGGATAAACGCGTTTTTGGGAATAAAATTAGACCGCGAACAGATGATCGATATCCTTGAAAGACTTGGCTTTACAGTAAGCGGCGACGATATACTTGTCCCGCCCTTCCGTATAGATATCGAGCACAAGGCGGATATTGCAGAGGAAATTGCCAGAATCTACGGCTACAACGTAATCCCCACTACGCCTCTCAGAGGCAGCGCGGAGGCGTGCGCCACCGAGCGGCAGATATTTGAGAAAAGGGTCAATTCCACAATGCAGTCGCTTGGTGCAAGCGAGGTTGCGACCTTCTCGTTCATCAGTCCCAAGTATTACGACAAAATAAATATGCCAAAGGACTGCAAATTGAGAAATTCTCTCGTTATCACAAATCCTTTAGGCGAGGACACAAGCATAATGCGCACGGTCTCATTGCCGTCCATGTGCGAGGTTCTTTCGCGCAATTACAACAACAGAAACCCAAAGGCCTGCCTTTATGAGATTTCCACCGAATATATCCCGACGGTCGAAGGTGAACTGCCCGACGAAAAGCAGTCGCTCATCATCGGGATGTACGGCGAAAATGTTGATTTCTTTGATTTAAAGGGCATAATAGAAAAGCTGCTCGAAACACTTGGGATCAGCGGTTATGAAACCGTCAGAGCGGGCGAAGAAGGCTATTCCTTCCATCCCGGACGCTCCGCAAAGATAATCTGCGGCGAAGCATCGCTCGGTATTTTCGGTGAGCTTCACCCGTCTGTCTGCGAGAATTACGGTATCAGCGCACGCTGTTACGCGGCGGTTCTCAACTACGAGGAAATGTTCAGCCTGCACAACTTTGAAAAGCAGTACTCTCCTCTGCCCAAATTCCCGTCCATCACAAGGGATATAGCCATGATCTGCAACAGAGAGCTGCCGGTTGCCGAGCTGCAAAAGGCAATCGTTCAATCGGGCGGCAGCCGTCTGGAGAACGTCGCTCTGTTCGACGTTTACACCGGCAAGCAGATCCCGTCGGATAAAAAGAGCGTCGCGTTCAACCTGACTCTGCGCTCAAAGGATTCCACCCTGACCGACGCGGACGCCGACGCCGTCATGAAGAGGGTCATCAAGGCGCTGTCCGGCATGGGAGCCGAGCTTCGCTCATAAAAAAGCAGCTTCCGCAGGGAAAATTATTAATATATTTTAATAATTATAGCCCTTGAAAACTGGTTCCGAATAGTGTATCATATTATTAGCGAAAATCTTAGGTGGTGATATTTGTGCAGGATAAGACCTTGACCTTCAACCTGAACAACAGCGATGAACAGGCTATGAAGGAAACCCTCCTCATGGTTTACGACGCTTTGCGCGAAAAAGGATATAACCCGATAAATCAGCTTGTCGGCTATATTCTGTCGGAGGATCCCACATATATTACAACCCACGCCAGCGCAAGAAGCCTCATCCGCAGGATTGACCGCGACGAGCTGCTGCGCACAATGCTGAGAAACTATCTCGACAACTGATCAAAAAACATAAAAATCGGAGGACGCAATCTGCGTCCTCCTTTTTATTATAAAGCATTGCGGCGCAGGACAATTTTCCCGGCGGACCGGCAAAAGCAAACCCCCTGAGAAAACTCTCAGGGGGTTATCGGAGTGACGGGACTTGAACCCATGGCCTCTTGGTCCCGAACCAAGCGCTCTACCAAGCTGAGCTACACCCCGAAAATTCTAATTTGAACAACGCAATATATTTTAGCATAATCGGAATTGATTGTCAATAGTTCATTGCCAAAAAAAGAAAGCTTAAACTTCGTGTCGGAAGGTTTCCTGGCTAAATCGTTTCAAAATACCGGCCGCATGCCGTTTTGCTACATGTTCGGAAAAAGCAAAAGTCTTGTCATGGGCAGCATTTCGGCAAAGAAAAATTACTTTAAAAAATCACTTGCATTTTAGCAAAAATCATTGTAATATGATATTGGGAGTAAAATACTCTAAGGAGGAATTTTTTATGAAAAAGATAGTATCCTTAACGCTATGTATTGCCATGTTGTTTGTGATGAGCTCATGCGCATTCCTGAGTCTCGGCGACGGAACAACTTCAAAAAACACGGAGGACGGTTCTTCCGGCGTCGCTTCCGACGTCTCTATAGCCGAACCTTCCTCAGAGCCGGAGCCGCAGTCTCAGACGCCGTCACACACGGCTCCCGAGGTCGATCTGACCGAACAGAGCATGTATGCCTTTTCCGATCAGCTGATAAGATCGTGGGACAATTACCAGAATGCCGGCATGGCCTGCAGCTGGGAAAACTCCGGCGGCTACGACGACCTGCTGAGTCTTGTCGATCCGGAAGTCGCGGGCTCGGCCGGTTCGGTGGTAAAATGCTCATGCTGCAATTCCATCGCAGAGGCGCAGGAGCATCTTGACAGCACGATCGATCCCTCTCTCGCAACCCTTGATACATCACGTCTTATTGAAAAAGACGGGTCTCTTTACTGTGTGCTCGGAGCAAAGGGGCATATCTTCCACGCTCTTGACGAAATAAAACCCATCAAGGCGACGAACGACACCTTTGTAGTAGAAGCTCCGCTTTACGGCTCGGGCGGCGATTACGAATGCAACGATTCCTTCACTATTTCGTGGAACGGATCCAACTTCGTTATAACCGCTTTCAACAGCGGAGTGAGAATCGACCCTAAGCTTGAGAACACAAACTACAACGATCCGGTCGAGGCTTCTTCAAGCAAACCCGAAAAGACCAGCTCCAAGCCCGCTTCAAGCAAGTCTTCCTCAAGCAAAGCCCAATCAAGCAAGTCTTCCTCGGATAAGCTGGTTAAGCCGGATGAGATTTTCGATCCCGGCTATCACTGCACCGTAAATGCTGACGGCGGTCTCAACATGAGATACGGTCCCGGCAAAAAATACGGCAAAATAGCCCTTATTCCCAACGGAACTCCTCTTGTTGAGGAAGGATATAAGGACGGCTGGATCTATGTCAAGTACAAGGGAAAGTACGGCTGGGTTTCAACGGAATTCGTGCAGTATGAAGGCGGAATGGCGAAGCCGGTCATCTATCTTTATCCGACAAAGAAGACCGACGTAAAGGTATCTCTTGACATATCCGGAGGCAAGCTGTCCTGCACATATCCGCAGTATAACAACGGCTGGAACGTCACCGCTTATCCCGGCGGAAGGATCGTCAACAAGGCCGACGGTCTGGAATACTCCTATCTGTATTGGGAAGGCGAAAGCAACACCGAATACGATATGAGTCAGGGCTACGTTGTAAGAGGAAGCGACACGGCAAAATTCCTGCAAAGCACCCTTTCCAAGATGGGTCTGACTCCAAAGGAATACAACGAATTCATCGTCTACTGGCTGCCTCTCATGCAGAATAATAAGTATAACCTTATAACCTTCCAACAGAAGGCTTATACCGACGCGGCCCGGCTCAGCATTTCTCCCAAACCCGACAGCATGCTCCGTATTTTTATGGCGTATCAGGCTCTTGACAAACCGGTAAGCGTAAAGCAGCCCGAAATTAAACCCTTTGAAAGAAACGGATTCACAGTGGTTGAATGGGGCGGAACAGAGGTAAAATAGTCGCAGGCGACGCCTTCCTGTAAAGCTGTAAAGACCAAACTATGAAATATCGGACACAGGCCTCCCGGACACATCCGGGAGGCCTGCTTTTTAATACAATGATTTTTTCCGCGGTTTTTTCCCGCACAAAAAAGTCTTTGATAACAGCCGGTTTTTTCACTGACTGCGATAAGCAAAAAGGAGACGCAGTTTCTGCGTCTCCGAAAAAAACTATTTTGCAAACTCTATAGCTCTGCTTTCTCTTATAACATGAACCTTTATCTGGCCGGGATAATCCATTGTATCCTCTATCTGCTTGACTATATCGCGTGCAACAAGCACCATTTTGTCGTCGTTGACAACCTCAGGTTTGACCATGATCCTGATCTCGCGGCCCGCCTGAATGGCATAAGAGTTTTCAACGCCCTCGAAGGAATTGGCGATTTCCTCGAGCTTTTCAAGCCGCTTGATGTAGTTCTCGAGATTTTCGCGTCTTGCTCCCGGACGGGCCGCTGAAAGAGCGTCGGCAGCCTGAACGATGCAGGCGACGACCGTTTTGGCTTCAACATCGCCATGATGGGCCTGAATGGCGTGGATAACGGCTTCGTTTTCCTTGTGACGCCTTGCGACCTCGACGCCGAGATCGACATGCGAGCCGTCCATCTCATGATCGAGCGCCTTGCCTATATCGTGCAGAAGACCTGCCCGTCTGGCAATTGTGGGATCTATGCCAAGCTCGGTCGCCATCATGCCGGACAGTGCCGAAACCTCAAGCGAATGCTTGAGAACATTCTGACCGTAGCTTGTGCGATAACGCAGCCGTCCTATCAGCTTGACAAGCTCCATATGCATTCCGTGGACTCCGGCCTCAATAACGGCTCTTTCGCCCTCGGACTTGATCGTGGCGTCAACCTCGCGGCGCGCCTTTTCGATCGTCTCCTCAATTCTTGCCGGATGGATTCTTCCGTCGGCAATAAGATTCTCAAGTGCGATCCTTGCGATTTCCCGTCTGACCGGTTCAAAGCAGGAAAGCGTGATGGCCTCCGGCGTATCGTCGATAATAAGATCGACGCCGGTCAGGGTCTCAATGGCCCTGATGTTTCTGCCTTCACGTCCGATTATTCTGCCCTTCATCTCCTCGTTGGGCAGAGGAACGACAGAAACCGTTGCCTCGGCGACATAGTCCGAAGCACAGCGCTGGATGGCTCTTGAGACTATCTCTCTGGCTCTCTTGTCGGCTTCGTCCTTTGTCTGCTGCTCAATGTCCATGATCTTGACAGCCTTCTCATGCACAAGCTGCTTTTCAAGGTTGGACAGCAGATATTCCTTGGCCTGATCGGAGGTATATCCGGAAATTCGCTCGAGCATTTGGGTCTGGAGCTTGACAATATCCTCGGCCTTGGCCACCTTTTGTTCGGCATCCTTGATTTTGTTGGAAAGTATCTCATCCTTCTTTTCGATATTTTCCATCTTTCGGTCGAGAGATTCTTCCTTCTGAGATATGCGGCGTTCCTGACGCTGTACCTCGTTGCGGCGATCTCTGATATCCTTATCAGCTTCTGCTCTGAGGCGGTGAACCTCATCCTTCGCTTCGAGGATGGTTTCCTTTTTCTTTGCCTCTGCGCCTTTTATCGCATCGCTGACTATTCGTTTAGCCTCATCTTCGGCCGAGCCTATCTGTGCCTCGGCAACATTTTTCCTGTGCCTTACGCCCAGATTAAACGCGACAACAGCAGCAATTACAGCTCCAAGCAGAAACGCTGCAATACACAAAATAACAACAGTCGTTGTTGTCATTGTCGTGCTGCACCTCCCTTTTTTATTATTTTTTACTCAGGAGGAGCAATGCCAATTTATAAGGTGTTATTTAGAAAATAAGCTTAATATCCAATTTTCGGCAGGCTTTTGTAATATTCAACGATACAGGAAACAACAAAAACACCGCCGCAGTAATATGCAAATCATCTGAAATTGCATAATAAATTAGGAAACAACAGCCTCCAATAACTAAAGTATCTTATTTTACATTTAAATTCTATAGTATAAATAACCATTTGATAGAAGATAACTATTTGTAAAAGAATACCCTATTTATATAAATCTGCATTACTCCATTTTGTGAATAATTGCAAAGCTATTTATTATTTTAAATCTTTACTAAAATAATGTCAAGATAATTTTATGATTTGTTTGAAAAATATTAACAAACGCCGGATGCGGCAACAATAAAAAATGCCCGTTGCTTTTTTTGGAATCAGCAAGGGGCATGGCGGCCGATTATTTATACAGGTATATTTCGCTTAAATAAATGTCACTGCCGTTTTCTCCCTCGCCCTCCTTTGCCGCGTCTATGGATATTTTTATCCAGCTCGGCCTGACAGGTGAATTAAACATTATTACATACGGTCTGACCGACGGAACATCATAGCCGGGAAGCTCGTAGCTTCCCGTCGAGCCGTCAGAAAGAGAAATACTGATTCGCCTTGCTCTGCCGCTTTCAGCAAATGAACGGCTTATAGGATACTCTGTTCTGTGCAACTGGTCATCTGCTGCGGGGATGTAATCGGACATATTGCCGTTGACTATTCCTATCGCCCAGACAGTCGAGGTCTGGTCGGTATAGTTCGGATATACTTTGACGTATTCCCTTGCTCCGCTTCCCTGCGCGCCCTCAGCCCAGACCGTCCTGACGTCCGTATCGAAGAGGCTCTCCGGCATAAGCGTAGTATCGGATATGGTCAGCCTCGAGGATGCTTCAACCGAGCCGGCCGGTATTGTCGTTCCGTTGTTTCCGCAGATCTGAATTTCTTTGAAACTGTATCCGAAAGGACTGTCCTGTGATGCTTCTATAACCGCCAGCACTTTTTCCATCGGGTATCTTATTCCCTGCCATGAACCGTTTGCGGTCGTTGCCGCGACTGTAAGGGTATCGTCTTCATTTTTAACGACGGAGTTGATAAGTATATCTCCCAGTCTTATTTCTCCGCCGATGCCGTCGTGTCTTTCATAGTATTCTGCCGTGCTCCGGTCGGTTGTCTCCCAACCCGGAAAGCTTTGCTGTTCAAAAGAGTTTATCTCCTTTCCGAAAATGGGAATGAAGATCTTTTCATTTAAATCCGCTCTCTTGTAAACGCCCTTTTCGGTTTCCGATTTTGCGATAAAATCGTATTTTCCGTCGGTGATCGCCGCCCATGCAAAGCTCATCATTCTTTCGTCTGACGGCTCAAAGTGCGTCCATTCCTCCGTTTCCGATGCGCCGAGCGCCATCAGGTAAAGCATCATATCCGCTATGCGCGTCCTGTCCGCATCGGATATGACCGGAGCCTCCTCGGGGCTCTGCGACTCATTTTCGCCGGATGTCTCATTATAGGCGATCTCCACCGACTGCGCCGATTCTTCCGCGGACGAAGCCGGGAGCTGTTCCGGAAACCGGGCGCTTGAGCAGGAGACCGAAAAAAACATTGCAAGCGCCGCCAGAACAGCGGCAGTCATTTTTTTCATCGCCGGGCCTCCTTCTTTATCGAACCTGTTTGTTTCATCGCGAGGCTGTGAACGCCAAGCTATTTATGATACTTTCCGCCTGTCATAATCTGCAGCGCTCTGTAAATCTGCTCGGCAAGCATGACCCTTGCAAGCTGATGCGGAAAGGTCATCCTGGACATTGAAAGGCGCAGCCGGGCGGTATTTTTCACCCTGTCCGACAAGCCCCATGAGCCGCCGATAACAAAAGTGATATTGCCGGACTGCTCCATTTCGGTCTGCCGGAAAACCTCGCTGAGCTGTTCGCTTGACATCAGTATACCCTCTATGCACATAGCGACAACAAAGCTTCTTTTATCTATTCGTTCCATTATTCCACTGCCTTCCTGTTCGATAGCGGCGGAAATCTGGTTCTCCGACGGCTGCTGAGGAAGACGCGCTTCCTTTATTTCGGTAACGCAGGTTCTGCAATAGCCGGATATTCTTTTGAGATAATCCTCCATCGCGGGAGCGAACTGCTTTTCCTTGAGCTTTCCTACGGCTATGATGTTGATTGATGTCATTTATCTGTCTTCGCTTTCCTCACAAAATTTCCACCGGCTTCCGGCTTACCGGTTCGGCTGTGCTCAGCAGAAAATCCCGGTCGGGTCTGAGTCCCGACCCGGTCAGCGAATTCAGCGCGGTATGATAGGCGATCTGAGGCAAATTGTTGTTTTCACTGATATGTCCGAGAAGAAACCTTGTCGTTCCGGTTTGAGCGAGATGCGGCAGGAGCTTTGCGCAGGCGTCGTTTGAGAGATGACCCTTGTCTGACAGAATCCGTCTTTTGAGCGGATAGGGATAATATCCCGCTTCGAGCATATGTATGTCGTGATTTGATTCTATGATAACGTAATCGCAGCCGGTTATGCTTTGAAGGACCTCGTCGGAAACATATCCGAGGTCGGTAGCGATGGCAATTTTTCTGCCGTCGTAGGTTTTTATAACGTAACCGCAGCTGTCCTTGCAGTCATGAGAGGTGGCAAAGGGAGCTATCTTCATCCCGGCTGTCTCGATTCCGCTATTTGTTATGGCTTCAACCGGAAATTTTCCATTCAGTATCTGCATACCGTCCAACTGCTCCAGCGTACCCTTCGTCGCATAAACCCTGGTACCGTAACGCGACGCGAAAACCCTGACTCCGCTGATATGGTCCGTGTGCTCATGAGTCACAAAAAGCGCGTCTATTGACGCCGGATCTATATCTCTTTCCTTCAGCGCGGCTTCGATCCTGCATGCCGAGACTCCGGCATCAATCAGTATTGAACCGTGCGCGTTTGATATGTATGTGCAGTTGCCGCGGCTTCCGCTGAAAAGGCTGCAAATGCGGGACATTCTTTTCTTTCCTTTCGGTTTTGAGCGGGCGCTTTTCGGAGGATACCGAAAAAACGATGGTTCCGGGCTCTTTATTATCAAAAAAGCTGCATAATCGCAGTCTTGCGAAAAAATGCAGCTTCGGCTTTTCTGTTATGCCAATTCGGCTTTGACTGTATTTACCGGCCTGTCGTCCACGCTGACTCGTGTGATGTCCGCGCCCATCGCATTAAGCTTGGACACGATATCCTCGTAGCCTCTTTCAACATGGTAGATATTTTCTATCTCCGATCTTCCTTCGGCAGCCATGGCTGCAATTATCATGGCGGCGCCGGCTCTCAGGTCGGTCGCGGCAACGGGAGCGCCTGTCAGCTTGCAGCTTCCCTCAAAAACGGCAACCTGCCCGTCGGCAACGGCCATAACGCCCATTCTGCGAACCTCGTCAAGATATTTGAAGCGGTTGCCCCAAATATTTTCGGATATTATACTGGTGCCTTTCGCCATAGAAAGCAATACGCCGAACTGAGGCTGCATATCGGTCGGAAAGCCCGGATGAGGCATCGTTTTGATATTGCATTTTGTATACTCTTCCGCGCCGATGACCCTGACAGCGTCATCGTATTCCTCCACTATTGCGCCGATTTCCTCTAATTTTGCCGTTATGGACTCAAGATGCTTGGGAATCACGTTTTTTATAAGGACATTGCCGCGTGTTGCTGCGGCTGCGACCATATATGTTCCGGCCTCTATCTGGTCGGGAATAATCGAATATGTCACTCCGCCGAGACGGGGAACGCCGTAAATCTTGATAATGTCGGTTCCTGCGCCTCTGATGTCCGCTCCCATTGAATTGAGGAAGTTTGCAAGGTCAACGATGTGCGGCTCTTTCGCAGCGTTTTCGATAACGGTCAGGCCGTATGCCTTGACGGCAGCAAGCATGATGTTTACGGTAGCGCCGACAGAAACCATATCGAGATAAACCGGCCTGCCTATAAGATTGACCGCCTTGCAGTCTATCATGGCGTTTTCCGTCTTCACCTCTGCGCCGAGCGCTTCAAAACCCTTTATATGCAGATCTATGGGTCTTATTCCGAGATCGCATCCGCCGGGCATGGACACCCTCGCCTTATTGAATTTGCCGAGGAGAGCGCCTATAAGATAATAGGAGGCGCGCATACGCTTCGCGAGCGAATGAGGAACGGTTGTAGTTCTGATGGGGCGGGGGTCGATCTCTATGGTGTTTTTGTTGATCCTGTTGACTATCGCGCCCAACTTGAGAAGAATCTCAATTACAATTTTTGTATCGCTAATATCCGGAACGTTTTCCAGCCTGCAAACCTCATCGGAAAGAATAACCGCGGGGATTATTGCAACTGCGGCGTTTTTAGCGCCGCTGATCGTGACCTCGCCCATTAACCGGGTAGGTCCGTTTATTATCAGCTTATCCAAAAAGACACCCCTTTTTTGAAGGTCCGGTAATTATAATATGCCCTTTTTGCATATGATAAATTCGGCGCGCAAAATATCGCGCCGATTGATTATCAGCCCTGTTTTCCGTCCGGATACTGCTCCGGGCGGTATATTCAACGTCCAAATACCTAACAGCACATACTTGGACATTATGGTATATTATACAACAATTATATATTAAAAGCAAGCAATATTCCCAAATAATCGAATTATTCGGGCCTATGAAACCGTTTTTATCAGAAAAAACCGCATTTTTGCCGCTGCCCGAAGGCCGTCGGGCTGTCGGCGGTCCGGCGTCAGACCGATTTGAGCACAACTGCCGTTCTCGGGGGCAGATATACGGAAAAGCCGAGGCCTCTGTCGTCGGACGATACCGCCCTGTAGACATATTCCTTGGATATGTTGTCGAATCCGCCGAATCTTCCCTCATCCGTGGAAAGGATCGCCCTGTAGCTTCCCGAACCGTGCGTCGGTACGAAAAAGCCCTGTTGCGTATTTGTCGGATGGAAATTGAAAACAAATATCAGCTTTCCCTTTTTATAGGCCAATATCTTGCCGACGTCATCGATCCAGAGGCTTTCTGCACTAAGTTCCAGGGTGTTGTTTTCGTTCAGGAGGCTGATCATTGCCTTGTCGAAATCGCCTAACCATTGGTATTTCAGCAGGTCATAGTCGACCAGCGACCACTGGCGGCGGGCATATTTATAGCTCCAGCCGTTGCCTTCCCTCGGAAAATCTATCCATTCGGGATGACCGAACTCATTTCCCATGAAATTGAGATATCCTTCGCCCGCAAGAGACGCAGTCACAAGCCTTATCATCTTGTGGAGCGCAATAGCGCGGTCTATCGTCAAATTATGGGTCTTTTTCTCCATCGAGTAATACATTTCCTTGTCGGCAAGCCAGAAAATCAGTGTTTTGTCGCCAACAAGCGCCTGATCGTGGCTTTCGCTGTAGCCGATATTTTTCTCCATGGGTCTGCGCGTGGTCATTTCATGCCACAGCCTGAACATATCCCACTGATCGTCGGGGGTTTCCTTCAGGGTCTTTATCCAGAAATCGGGGACTCCCATAGAAAGCCTGTAGTCAAACCCGATCCCTCCGTCCTTTATGGGTATGCACATTCCCGGCATTCCGCTCATATCCTCGGCTATCGTGATGACGTTGGGGCGGATCTCGCGGGCCAGAGCGTTGGCAAGCTGAAGGTAGCAAACGGCGTCGGTGTTGGTGTTCATGGAGAAATATTTATAATAATTGTCAAAGGCGGCTCCCAGACCGTGATCATGATAAAGCATGCTGGTTACGCCGTCGAAGCGAAATCCGTCAAAATGATATTCCTCCAGCCAGTATTTAATGTTGGACAGAAGAAAATGCAGCACCTCAACGTTTGCATAGTCAAACAGCTTGGAGCCCCATGCAGGATGATCGCCCTTGAAATAAAGCTCGGTGCCGTCAAACATATTGAGGCCTTCGTCGAAATTCTTGGACGAATGACTGTGAACGAGATCGAGCAGCACCTTCAGGCCCATCGAGTGAGCCCTGTTGATGAGGTACTTCAGTTCGTCGGGGGAACCGAACCACTGTGACGGAGCAAAGAAATTGGTGACCTGATAGCCGAATGACGCGTAATACGGGTGCTCCATGATTCCCATGATCTGAACTGTGTTATAGCCGTCCGCCTTTATTCTCGGAAGGATGTTATCGGCAAATTCAATATATGTGCCGATGCCTTCCTTTTCCTGAGCCATACCGACATGAGTTTCATATATTAGCGGCGCCGAATGGATCCTGCTGTCAATAAAGTCTGAATCGGTCCATTCAAACGGCTTTTCCGGATGCCAGATCTGTCCGGAAAAGCTGAGATCGTCGTTACGGATGATTTTTGTTATATATGCCGGTATTCTGTCGCTCGAATGTCCGTCGGCAATAATGCGCACCTTTATGCGCTGCTTATGTCTGAGAGCATTTTTGCCTTTCAGGCAGATCTCCCAGACTCCGTTGTCAAGTCTTGTGAGCGGATGAGAAACAGGGTCCCAGTCGTTGAAATCGCCGATGAGGAAAAGCTGCTCGGCATTGGGCGCCCATTCGCGGTAATACCAGTCCCTGCCGTCGGTGTGAAATCCGAAATACAGGTGACCATTGGCAAATTCGCTGAGCGATTCGGGCGCGATACGGCTGCGCATACTGCGGTAGTTTTCCATTCGCAGCCTTATATCTCTTTCAAACGGCTGCAAATACGGGTCTATCTGCAATAATCTATAGCTGTCCGACATGGTCTTTTCCTCCTTTTCCCGCGGCGCAGAGCGGCGCATTTCAAAACGGACGTCGGATTTTCTTTATGCCATCCTGCCCAGCACCTCGTTGACATTAAGCGAAAGCAGCTTTGAAACGCCGTTTTGCTGCATGGTCACGCCGTACAGCATATCGGCCTGCTTCATGGTGCCGTGCCTGTGGGTTATACAGATGAATTGCGTGCTGCCGGTCAGAGTGCGGATATATTCGGCAAATCTGTCAACATTGACCTCATCGAGCGCGGCTTCTATCTCGTCGAGAATACAGAAAGGCGACGGATTGACCTTGAGTATGGAAAAATACAGACAGATGGCGACAAAGGCTTTTTCACCGCCTGACAGCGAATCCAGATTGTTGATTATCTTTCCGGGAGGCTGTACATTTATGTCGATTCCCGAATTGAGAATATCGGTCGGGTCGGAAAGGGAAAGAGAGGCCTTTCCGCCTCCGAACAGTTCGGCAAAGATCTGTCCGAAGTTTTCGTTTATCTGTCTGAAACGCTCGTTGAAGATTTCCCTCATCTTGACGGTCAGCTCGTTTATCAGACGGTTGAGTCCTGCCGCGGCCTTTTCCACATCGGAAAGCTGTTCGCCCAAGAACTCGTACCGTTCGCTGACCTCCTTGTAACGGTCGATCGCGTCAAGGTTCACCGAGCCGAGTGATTTTATTTCGGAGTTGATCGAATTGAGCTTTCTCTGTGAGGCAACCGGGTTTTCCGCCGGTTCAACTTCCTGCAGCGCCTCGTTTCTGGTGAGCTCGTATTGATCCCATAATTTTTTGATTATTTCGTCGTAATCCTTTTGCAGTGAGACCCTGCGCTCGTCCAGGCGGGCAAGCTCCCGTCCGACCTTTTCCTTTTCCTCGGTTTTTTCGCGTTCTCTTGCGCGCAGCTCCTGATAACCTTTTTCGGTTTTTTCGCGTTCAATGTGCGAGCGTTCTATCTCTTCGCCGCATTTTACCGAATCCTCATGCAGCTTCTTCGCCTTTTCGAGCAGCTCCTCTATGGTTTTGTCCAGGCTTTCGTTGCTGCTGATGTACTTCTTCTTTTCAAGAAGAAGATCGTCCATGCGTTCGGTAAAGCTCTTTTTCTGCGTCGCAAGCTGCTCCACCGAATAATTGACAGCCTCGATATCCTTGTTTACGGTAAGCTCTGACAACTTTATTTCGGCAATGCGAGAGTTGATTTCGTAAATCTGGGCCGCTGCCTTTTCCTGCTTGTCGGTGATGCCGCTCAGTCTGTTCTTCATATCGCTGAGGCTCGCTTCCATCTCTCTGACTCTTTCGAGATGTTCCTTTGACTCGTCCTCGAGAGCCTTTTTGCGCGCATCGGTCTGGGATAACTGAAGCCCTATGTTCTTTGCGTCCAGCTTTACGCCCTCCAGCTGGTTGCCGATATTGCGCAGCTCGCTTTCTATCCTTATCCTGTCCTCGGTCTCGACAGCGAGCTTGTCCCGTATTTCTATCAGCTTGAGCTGGGTCTGGTTGTACTCGTCAGACTGCTTGGTTTTCAGGTCGTTGTTTTCCCTGATCTGTATTTCCAGCTTCTTGAGCTGCTCGGTAAGGGCTTCTATCTGCGCTCCGCGGCTTATGAGTCCGCTGTTTTTTGAATTGGAGCCGCCGGTCATCGAGCCTCTGGCGTTAATAACCTGTCCGTCAAGAGTGACGATTTTAAAGCGGTAATTATATCGTCTTGCAAGCGATATGGCGTTGTCCAGATTGTCCACAATCACCGTCTGGCCGAGAAGATATTTGAAAACATTGTCGTATTGGCTGTCATAGCTGATCAGGTTGCTCGCGATGCCTATAAATCCGGCGTTTCTTTGCAGACCCATCAAATTGAGCGTATTTCCCTTTATTACATTGAGCGGCAGGAACGTCGCGCGTCCGCTGTCCCTGTCCTTGAGCATCTGAATCGCGGTTTTTGCATTGTTCTCATTAGCGGTGATAACATTTTGCATGGCTCCGCCAAGTGCGGTTTCCACCGCAACGGCGTATTTGTTTTCGGTTTTCATGAGCATGGAAACCGTGCCGTAAATGCCCTTTAACGAGCCGTTCTGGGAGCCTTTAATGACCGCCTTTACGCTTCGGGTAAATCCCTCAAGGTCTTTGTCGAGCTGTTTGAGCATTTCAATGCGGCGGTTCTTGTCGTTTACGTCGAGCTTCAGCTCGTCTCCGCGTTTGACCAGCTTTTCCAGCCGGCTTCCCTGCTCGGCAGACAGCTCGTTGTAGTAATCTATCCAGTCGTTGTTTGCGGTTATGCGCTTTTTGCCCTCTTCCAGCTCTTCGCCCATAAACTTCTGCTCGTCGGTCAGCTCGGTTATGCGCTTTTCGCGTTCCCTGAGGCTGTTTTCAAGTGCGGTCGCCTGCGTTGTTATCTCATCCACGGAGGATGAGATCGTCGCCTGTTTGAGCTTTATGTCGGAAATATCTCCGGTCAACTTCAGTATTTTGTTTTCAAGATCCTCTTTGAGGTCAACCTGTCCGTCGGTTTCCTTACGGATCTGGGCAAGCCCCTCCTCCAGTCTTTTCAGCTGGGTCTGCTTCTGTCCCAGAACCTCCTGAAGCTCGGTTATCTGCGAAAGTCTGACCTTTATGGCGTTTTCTGTGTTTTCGCCGTTTTCCTTTGCTTCCTCAATCTCTCTATCCAGTCTTAAAATGGACTGGCTGTTGTGTTGTGTGTCATTTTTGAGAACATCGGCCTGTCCTTTTATTTTGACCGATTCCTCTTCAAAGGCGGATTGATCGTGTCTGAGCTTTTCTATCTGCGCAGTGAGGTACTGTGCGCTTCCCCTGCCCTGCTCCATGCGGCGCTCTATCTCTTCCAGTTCGCCGCTGACCTGATCATGCTGCTCGGAAACTATCATGACGCGCTTTTCCTGCTCTCGCAGGGTATCGTTGGAGTTTTCCAGCGTGCGCAGCCACAGGCCGATCTCCAGTTTTCTCTTCTCCGCCGTAAGACCGATGAATCTATGCGCCTTCTCCGACTGAGCCTTAAGAGGTCCGACCTGTATCTCAAGCTCGGAGAGAATATCCTTGAGGCGCAGCATGTTTTCCTCGGCGTTTTTCAGCTTGTGCTCGGCGTCTGTCTTGCGGTAGCGGTATTTGGAAATGCCGGAGGCTTCCTCAAATATTTCGCGCCTGTCCGCCGATTTTGAAGCGACGATATCGGCTATTTTGCCCTGGCTGATTATGGAATAGCCGTCTCTGCCCAGGCCGGTATCCATGAAAAGCTCATGTATATCTCTGAGTCTTACGCCGGTTCTGTTTATCATATAATCGCTCTCGCCCGAGCGATAGTATCTCCTTGTTACGGTAACCTCGTCCTCGTCGATATTGAGCGAGCGGTCTGAATTATCAAGCGTCAGCGAAACCTCGGCAAATCCGAGCGCACGGCGACCGGACGCTCCGATAAAGATAACGTCCTCCATTTTGGAGCCGCGCAGCGATTTGGTGGACTGCTCGCCCAAAACCCAGCGCACGGCGTCGCTTATGTTGCTTTTTCCGCTTCCGTTCGGTCCGACTACGGCGGTTATTCCCTCGCCGAAGTCAAGCTTTGTTTTATCAGGAAAGGACTTAAAGCCCTGAAGCTCCAGTGATTTTAATTTCAAGTACGGTTCCCTCTCTCGGTCTGTCGGCGTAAACCGCCGGTCGGTCCTGTGCTGTCGATCTGGACGCGCGCAGCTTCGACCCGGTTCATTGCAAGGCGGTCGTCTGCGCGAATCACGCACTCATAGCCAAGCTCTCTCAGCGCGGTCACGTTTTGTTTTTTCTGTCCTGTCATCTGTGAAACGGCTCTCGGGTTTACCGAAACAGCAACCTTGCCTCCGGTTATTCCGGCGTTTTTCAGCGCGGTCAGAGCCCTGTCAAAATATCTTTTTGACTCGCAAAGCTCACGAAAAGCCGGGTGATAGCTGCCGCCCAGCCGGTTTTCCATCATGCTTTCCTCGCTGTGAAGTCCCAGACGTATCACATCAATATTCCGCTGCTCAAAAAAATCGAGCAGCCATGCGCAAAGCCCGACGCTTTCGTCAAGCTCCATCGGCAGATATTCGCCGCTTTCGAGCTTTTGCGCGAGATATGTATTTTTCATTACAACAGTAGGATAAATACGCATCGTATCGGGATAAAGCTCCGCAAGCCTTTCGGCGGTTTTTTTATCCTTTTCCGCCGTGCTGCCGTACAGCCCCGTCATCATTTGAAGGCCGAGCGAAATGCCGCGTTCCCTTATCATTTTCGACGCATTAACAACATCCTGCGCCGTATGTCCTCTCATGTTAAGGCGAAGCACTTCGTCGTCCATGCTCTGCGCTCCGAGTTCTATGGAGGTAACGCCGAAGCGCAGCAAGATTTCGAGGATCTCTTCATCTATTGCGTCGGGCCGCGTGGATATTCTTATCCCGTGCAGTCGGTGCCTTTTTACCTGCTCGTATCCGGAAGACAGCAGTGACACCATCAACGATCTGTCTATCGCGGTGAAGCTGCCTCCGAAAAAAGCGATCTCACTGTTTGCAGCATCAAGCCTGCCGCTTGACACGGCCGCCGCGACGGCAAGCCCGATTTCCTCAGCTGTAGGTACGCCGCTGTGTCCGGATATAGCTTTCTGGTCGCAGAAGGAGCAATTGTGCGGACATCCGAGATGCGGTACAAATACGGAAATATTGGAGCGCTTCATCAGAAAACGGTGATTTCGGCGATGTATGTTCTTTCCGCGCTGAGGTCGTGGCTTCCGTATACCGACTTGATGGTGAATTTAATAAATTCCGTCTTTATTTCCCTGTTGAAACGGAAGAATTGAATGTCGCCCTTCACGTCGCCGGAGTCCTTAAGGGTTATATCCTCTGTGGAACCGTCGGAGAAGGTTATCTCCAGCTTTTTGACTCTGCAGCCTCCGCTCTTGGCGGAATTGCATATTGCGACAGCGTTTATTGTCTGCGGAGTATACCACGAATAGGTTATTGCCTCGTTTTTACCGAAGCCGTCGGCCTCCTCGCACCACATCGAGCCGTAATTTCCGTCGCCCAGTTTGGTCGATTCAAACCCTTTGGACTGCGATGTCGCCATGATCTCGGCATTGGGTTTTCCCTCGCTCTTTTTGGATTCGAGGCTCTTGATGTAAAATCCGAAGCTTCTCCCCTCGTCTCTGGATACCTCGGTCTCTATCTCGAGAATACTTTGTATCGCGCCCTTTTTTTCCACGGTTGCAAGAGCATTAACAAGGTGATCGTTCTGGTTTATCTGCATCGTGCCGGTAATATATATGCTGACGCCCAAATCCTTTTCAACCGTATCGGCAGTCAGATAATTGCCCGATCTGCTCCATCCGGTTTCCTCGGGAGGAGAAGAAAGGTTTTCAATCTCGGTGTTAAAGATCGATTTTACAACGCCGTTTATCGTTTCATCTGTCCAGCCGCCTTCGGTCGAGTCGGGCTGAGGCGCGCTTTCGGCAAGAAAGTACTGATTTGCGAAATAGAGCAGCTCGGTGTCCGAAAGCTCGGCGGTACTGTTCACCTTGGTTTCGGAAATTAGCATGTGCTTTGCGTTGAAAAGCACCGATTTGATCATTTCCTGCTCGTCGGACGACAGCGGCAAAACGTCAAACGATGGCGCGCTGTTTTGCTGCTCCTTCATCTCCTCGGCTTTCTTTTCCTCCTCGGTTTTGCCGAAGACGTTCTTCATGCTGACGTCAAACGGCAGCACCTGTCCCATAACCTCGAGAACCTTTTCGGGATCGTCGCAGGAAGTCATCGCAAAGATCATCAGGAGGCTCAAAATCAGCGCCGTAAGCTTTGATACTTTTTTCATTTTTTCATTCCTTTCGCTTCCCGCGCTATGGTCTGCGGGAAAACAACTATTTATCCTGCTGCTTTCTGACTATCGCGATGGAAAGATCATTGAGCTGCTGCTCATCGACCGCCGACGGGCACTCGGTCATGAGCTCGGAAGCGTTTTGAACCTTCGGGAAGGCTATGCAGTCCCTGATGGACTCCTGCTTCAGCATGAGCATTGTAAGGCGGTCAAGTCCGATACCCATGCCGCCGTGCGGAGGCGCGCCGTATTTAAAGGCATCGGTGAGAAAGCCGAATTTTTCGTGTGCTTCCCGGTCGGACAGGCCGAGCGACGAGAACATTTTGCCCTGCAATTCGGGGTCGGTTATTCTGATGGATCCGCTGGACAGCTCCACGCCGTTGAGCACGAGGTCATAAGCCTTGGCAAAAACCTTGTCCTTATCGGTGTCAAGATACTGAACGCACTCGTCGAGCGGTGCTGTAAACGGATGGTGCATGGCAAGCCACTGGCCCGATTCTTCGTCGTACTCAAAGAAGGGGAATTCGGTTATCCAAAGGAAATTGAATTGGTCGGGGATAATGTCGAGCCGCTTTGCGACTTCAAGGCGAATCGCGCCCATGACGGAAAGAACGGTCTTTTTCCGGTCGGCAGCAAACAGAACGACGTCGCCGCGCTCGGCGCCCATTTTCTCCAGGATAGCGGTCATCTGCTCCTCTGTCATAAATTTCGCAAATGAGCATGAGGGCTTTTCATCGACCCATCTGATCCATGCAAGGCCCTTCGCGCCGATACCCTTGGCGTATTCAACCAGCTTGTCTATCTCTTTGCGGGAATAAACCGAAGCGGCGTTTTTAGCGCAGATGCCGCGCACCGTTCCGCCGTTTTCTATCGCGGATGTGAACACTCCGAAACCGCAGCCGGCGACAAGATCGGTGATGTCGGTTATTTCCATGCCGAAGCGGGTATCCGGTTTATCGCTGCCGTAACGCTCCATGGCGTCGGTGTATCTGAGCCTGGGCAGCGGCGTCTGGATATCGACGTCCAGCACGGTTTTAAAGAGATATTTTATAAACCCTTCGTTTATCTCAAGGATGTCCTCCATATCGACAAAGGACATTTCCAGATCTATCTGAGTAAATTCCGGCTGCCTGTCGGCGCGCAGGTCCTCGTCGCGGAAACAGCGGGCTATCTGCATATATCGGTCGAATCCGGAAACCATCAGAAGCTGTTTGTACATCTGCGGAGACTGCGGCAGGGCGTAGAATTTGCCCTCATGTATGCGTGACGGCACGAGATAGTCTCTTGCGCCTTCGGGAGTCGATTTAATCAGCACGGGAGTTTCGATCTCGATAAACCCCTGTGAATCGTAGTAGTCGCGCGCAGCCTTTACGATTTTGTGCCGCATGAGAAGGCTGTTCTGCAAAACCGGTCTGCGAAGATCAAGATAACGGTAGCGAAGACGAAGTTCCTCGCGGGCGTTGGTGTTGTCGGTGATTTCAAAGGGCGGAGTCAGCGCCTTTGAGAATATACGCAGCTCGGCGACCTCTATTTCAATGTCTCCGGTGGCGATTTCACTGTTTTTGCTGGAGCGCTCGCGTACCTTGCCGACAGCGGCAATAACATATTCGCTTCGCATGGTCGATGCCTTTTCAAAAACCTCGCGGTCGGTGCTGTCGTCAAATGCAAGCTGGACAATACCCGTTCTGTCCCTTAGATCGAAGAACATGAGCTGACCCAGATCGCGTCTGCGCTGAATCCAGCCGCATACCGTGACGGTTTTGTCTATATCCTTCATCGAAAGATCGTTGCAGTAGTTTGTGCGTTTGATTCCTTTTATGCTGTCCATTTTTATGTAAACTGTCCTCTCTGATAATGATTTTTCAGCGCGGAGCATTACTCTCCCCCGCCGGTAACAATTACTTTAATCCGCCCAGAAGCGCCGCCATTGCTTCGGCTTCGCCCCCATCGGACAATCCGTTTACGCAGTCGGCAAGCTCGCGATCTATTTTGTGCCTGTAAATTTCCTCTATCAGTTTTTCGCCCAATTCAACTTCGGTCTTTGACCCGTCGGTCATATTCTTGAGAACGGCCTTATTTGTATCGAGCTCGTTGTCGCCCAGCACCATGCTGAACCGGGCGCCTATCTTGTCGGCATATTTCATCTGTGCCTTGAGGCTTCTGCCCATCATATCGCATTCGGCATAAAAGCCCTCCTGCCGCAAATCGGAAACCAGTTCGAACGCCTTGTGCGCTCCCCTGTCTCCCATGGAAGCTATGTATATATCGCAGGTCTTTTGGTCGGGCAGAATATTCTGCTTTTTTTCCAGAATAAGCATTATGCGCTCGAGACCCATTGCAAAGCCTATGGCGGGTATCTCGGTATCGGAGAGCTGCTTTGTCAGGCCGTCGTACCGTCCGCCGCCGCAGACGGTTGCCTGCGCGCCCAGATCCTTTGACACAAACTCAAATACCGTTCTGGAATAATAGTCGAGCCCTCTGACTATCTGCGGATTTATCGAGAATTTTATGCCGCATGAAGTCAGCAGCTCCTGCACCTTTTCGAAATGTGCGCGGCAGTCGTCGCATATATAGTCAAGGATGACGGGCGCGCCCTCGGCTATTCCGGAGCATACCGGCGATTTGCAGTCCAGTATCCTCATCGGGTTGCGCTCCAGACGATCCCTGCAGGTCGGGCAAAGCTCATCAATATGCGAGCTGAAATACTCCTTCAGCGCAGCGTGATATTTTGCGCGGCATTCGGGGCAGCCTATGGAATTGAGCTGTAATTCTATTCCGTCAAGCCCTATCATCTTCAGCGTTTCATCGGCGAGCATTATCATTTCGGCGTCGGCATACGGTTCCGATGCGCCGTAAAGCTCGGCGCCGAACTGGTGAAACTCGCGCAGACGGCCGGCCTGAGGCTTTTCATATCTGTAACATGATGTAAAATAGTACGCCTTCAGCGGCAGCGCGCCGTTGTGAAGCCCGTGCTCCAGGATGGCTCTGGCAACGCCTGCGGTGCCTTCGGGGCGCAGCGTTATGGATCGTCCGCCCTTATCCTCAAAGGTGTACATTTCCTTCTGAACGACGTCGGTGGTGTCCCCCACGCCTCTTGCAAAAAGCTCGGTATGCTCGAAAACCGGCGTGCGTATTTCCTTATATCCGAACGCGTCGCACACCTGCCTTATAACGCCCTCTACATGCTGCCATTTATAGCTGTCGTTTGGCAGAACATCCTGCGTTCCTCTTATTGCTTTTGTTATCAAGCCCATATAATCCCTCCAAAGGATTTCAGTATTATGTCAAATCAAAAAAGTCAGATAAACATACCTATTCCAATATATTTGCATACTTTCATACCCTATATTATACAAGCTTTTCTGACGAAAAGCAATACAAAAGCACTCATGCCCAACTTAAAAATCATCACAAAATAATTGACAAAAACGTCCTGCGGTATATAATTAGAATAGGTGTTCCGTTAGGATGTATCATATGGCGGAAAAACGAAAGAAAAGGAGAATGATTATGGCAAAAAAAGATAAAAAAGGCATTATCGGCGAATTTAAGGAATTTGCCCTCAAGGGCAATGTCATGGATCTGGCAGTCGGCGTTATCATCGGCGGCGCGTTTCAGGGCATCGTTAATTCCGTTGTCAACGACCTGATCATGCCGCTGGTTTCCGGTATCTTCGGAAATGTTGATTTCAACAACTGGTATCTGGTTCTTCGCGGCGACGTCGCTCCGGGAACAACCCTCGAGGCTGCCAAGGAAGCCGGCGCCGTTACCCTCAACTACGGCTCCTTTATCACCGTACTTATCAACTTCCTCATCCTCGCGTTCATCATCTTCCTGATGGTCAAGGGCATCAATAAGCTCCGCGACAGAAACAAGCCGGAAGAAGAGCCCAAACCCGAGACAGAGAAAGAGTGCCCCTTCTGCAAGACAAAGATCGCTATCGAAGCAACCCGCTGCCCGCACTGCACTTCTCAGCTTGAGGTCGAAGAAAAGAAAGAATAATCCGATAATCAGCAAAGCAATGCCCCGAGGAATCTCGGGGCATTTTTTTACTGTATTGCCATATACGGGTTTTACCCGCAAATGAAACAGGCGGTAAACGGCATTACCTGATCAAGCCGAAAAAATTTCTGAGCAGAGCTTCGCACTCCTGCCGCATCACTCCTGCCGTTATCCTCGGCGAGCATCCGAGAGAACAGTGCGCCAGGTTGATCCGCGATCCCATGCAGCCGGCCTTTTCGTCCGCCGCGCCGTAAACGACCCTGTCGATTCTAGCGTTTATTATCGCTCCCGCACACATTGCACAGGGCTCGAGAGTAACATAAATGGTGCAGCCGTCAAGCCGCCAGTCTCCGGTTTTTTTCTGTGCCTGCTTAATGGCGTTTATTTCAGCATGGCCGAAACAGCTTTTTGCGCTCTCCCGGTCGTTTCCGCCATAACCGATTATTTCGCCGTTTCTGACCACGACCGCACCCACCGGAGCCTCGCCGCGCTCACCGGCGTTCTTCGCCTGCCCGATCGCAAACGACATGTAATATTCATCCGTCATTAATATATCTCCAGCATAAGACACGCCGTGCCCAACAGGAACAGCGAAGAAATAAGCGTCAGAGGCGAAACAAAAAACATTCCGTAAAGTCCGCCTCTTGTCGCGGGCATAATAGGTCTGTTGAGCCGGACGAGTTTTTTTCGCGCGCGAAGAAGTATCGCCGCAATGATTCCGATTATTACAAACAGAATTATTATCCTGTACTGAACCATATCGCTGACGTCAAGGGCGGTCAATAAAGTGCTGATAAAATTGTTTCCGAAATGCACCGCCATCGAGATGAAGACAGAGCCGGTCGCCACGGCGACATAACCCAGCGCCAGACCGCACAGGAAGGCAAAGGGTATCTGTTCAAAGTTCCCGTGCAGAAGAGAAAACAGCAGCGAACTGACAACTATGGCAAAGCCGTCGCCGTATTTTCTGAGCATACCCAGCGTTACGACGCGAAAAGCGAACTCCTCGCAGATGGCCGGGATAACGCTTATGAAAAAGCAGAAGCATGTCTTGCCGAAAACATCGTAACCGGCGCTTCCCGCGCCGATCTCAGGCGCGTTGATGAAAACGCCCGCCTGCTCTGCCGTCCAGACAATAAAGCCGGAAAAAAGGTTGGCCGCCATGGCGGCTCCGAATGCGGCAAAAAGCAAGCCTAATACGGCTCCGCCATCCTTTAGCTTCGGGGTATAAATATCCTTCACTCCCGGTTTTTTTATCGCTGCGACTATCGCAAAGGGTATGACCAGGGTTACGCCGGATAAAAGCGACAGGGCAACAACGTCGTCCTGAAAGGCCACCAGTCTTTCGAATATACTCCCCTCATAAAAAATCGCAAAGAAAAAGGGGGCGATCAGCTGCAGAATAATTGTGGCGGCAATCGCTCCGCCGATGAACAGCGAATCAAAAAACACGTCCCTGTGGATCTTCGATTTGAGCTCTTTGTTAAACCGAATCTGAAACTCATTATAGTTCATTGCGGACTCCTTAGACCTTTTTTCTTTTATAGTCTCGGTTAAAAAGCGGCGATCTCAGGCCCGCTTCAAACCGAATACGATGTTAATCTTGACAGTTTTATGATTTAAGGTTAATATGATAAGTGTTTTGCAGTGCAAAACAAATTACTTGACGAAACGGAAAAAAACAATGAAAATATTGTTTATCGGAGACATTGTCGGCCGGATCGGCTGCGAGCATCTGCGCCGAATACTGCCCGATTTCAAGCGCAGGCACAATGTCGGACTTGTGATAGCAAACGGTGAAAACTCCGCCGACCGCAACGGTATTACGCCCGAGACGGCCGAGCATATATTTACAAGCGGCGTCAATGTTATAACCACCGGCAACCATGCCTTCCGGCAAAGCAGCTGCAATTATTATTATGAGGAGTGTCCGTATATCATAAGACCGGCAAATTTTCCAGAGCCGTCCTACGGCAAAGGATTCTGCATCGTCGATATGATATCGGCACAGGTATGCGTTATCAATCTGCTCGGAAATGTATTTATGAATCAGTACGGTTCGCCGTTCGAGCTCGTGGATAAACTGATAGACGAGAACTCCGGCTGCCCGATAAAAATAATTGATTTTCACGCCGAAGCTACGGCGGAAAAAAAGGCGTTTGCCTATTATTGCGACGGCAGGGTTTCCGCCGTTCTCGGCACGCACACTCATGTTCCTACGGCCGATGCGCAGATACTGCCGAATAAAACGGCATACATTACCGACGTTGGAATGACCGGAGCCGTCGACTCGGTGCTGGGGGTAAAAAAGGAGCAGTCCATAGCGTGGCTGACCGGAAAATCTTTATCGGCTCGGTTTGATCCTGCGGACGGAACGTGTCAGATGGACTGTGTGCTCATGGACATCGACGCGAAAACCGGAAGGGCGGTTTCCGTTGAACAGTTTCTGATCAGATAATCGAACGGGCGTCAATGCCTTATTTTATATATTATATTGCGGAAGTCTTTTATCGCCATATATCCGCAGTAATTCTTTCTTTTAAGGCAGCGGTAAAGCAGCCTGTATACTGTATTCAGCCGGCTCAGGTCCAGCTCAGCCAGCGCGCTGTCAAATTCTTCACGGTCGAGATGCTTCTCGGCCTGTTTTATTTTTTCGCTTTTGGAGGATTTATTATACGCCGAGAAAATGTATTCGGCTATGGTGAAGGCGGTTCGCGCTCGGTTGAGCCGGCGGTTGACCTTCGTGCGCTCTTCCATGCCGTTTTTTATCGCAAGGTCGTCAAGCATCCGGCAGTATGCAGCGGCATTCTGCGTGATTCTTTCGTTAAAGCTCCTTACGGCAGAGCCTTCCCGCTGAAAATACAGATAAAGCGGCTTGTCGGCGGCGGCAAGCTTATTGCAGTGAATGAGCGCCTCTATGACAAAAAGCTGATCCTCCGCGTGAAAAAGCTCCGTGCTGAAGCGGACGCCGTTTTGCTCGATTATTTCCCTTTTAAAAATATGATTCCATACATTTCCGGAAAACAGCGACGGCCTGTTGAGTTCACCGGACGAAGAAGGGCCAATCATGGGGAACAGATATTCGTCCCTGAGTCTTTGTCCCTCCAGAACGCCGGGGGCTACGGGCAGCGGCAGCCGCGTTCTGCCGTTTTTCCCTACGCTGAGAGCCTCAAATCTGCCGGCATCCGCACCGCTTTTTTCCATCAGCTCCAGCAGGAACTCCGCAGACCCTTCCGCAAAGGCGTCGTCGGCGTCGCAGAAAAGCAGGTATTTTCCCGAAGCGGCTTCAAGGCCGGCATTCCTTGCGGAGGAAACTCCTCCGTTTTGCTTTTGCAGCAGTCTGACACATTCATATTTTTGCGCGATTTTTCGCACGGCCTCAGCCGTACCGTCAGTCGAGCCGTCGTCCACAACTATAACCTCTCCCAGACCGTTAATCTGATCTGTCAGGCTGTCGAGACATGCTCCGATATATTTTTCGCTGTTATATGCGGGAATTATGACGCTTATCAGTTTTTTGCCCATCATTGTTTTGCACCCGTAAGCCTGCTCTTGATCTTATCCGCTCCGGTCGATTTGATTTCCGCCTTTCTGCTGGAGTACTTGATCGAGTAATTCACGATAAGAATAAGCAGATAGACCGGCACAACATTATACAGAACGCTTCTGACGAACACAAGCGCCGAAGATCTGGTTGCCGAAAGGGTGCTGACCACAAGGAAAGTCAGGTTTATACTGAGCATTTCCGGGTTATACTTGATCGAATACCTGTCTGAAGATGTAAGTATCCTGCCGAATATCAGTCCCTCGATTATCATAAACAGTATGCCGAACCATCCGAAATTGATGTATGCCTCGGCTACTATCGAAAAGCCCGGACCGTAATTGAGATTCATTACCGCCTGAAGCCATTTTGTAAGCTGAGCGTTTTTTACGGCCGGGTGTACGTCCCAGAAGCCGAGGTTGGGAATGATCGTGGTCATGGAATAAAAATATGTCTTTCCGTTTCTGAATTCATAATCCGAAGGGACATGCTTCATTACCTCGACCGTACTGGAAAGCTGCCATCCGATCTCGCCAATGGCAGAAACTGCCGGATTTTCCTTTTCCGATACGATCTCATAGGCTGAGGTGTATGTTTCTACGGTCTTGTTTCTGGTATTCCTTACCGCGCCCAAAATCGTTGATCCGACAAGCAGGATATATACGACTAGGACGATTGCCAGTATCCTTGCCCAGTTGAGCGGCTTTTTTATAAAATGCCATGCGCAGATGAAGGTAATCACCATCATAAACGAGCCTCCTCGCCCGCCGATGACCGATTTTGTAAGGATTATCACTGCCGAAAATATAATGAACATGAAGGAGATAAATCTGCTCTTCGGATACGCCACCAGCAGCAGCACCATAGACGGTATCAGAAACGACCGAAGCACCTCCAGGATCTCGTCGAATCTGCTGTTCGACTCCTCGAGATAAAGCTGCTTGTAATTAGAGGACAGAACAAGAGAAATGTTCTTCGCTGACGTGTAAATAAATGGCAGAACGGAAATGGCAAACAGTATCCATGCGGAGATTTTTATGGCGCGCATGGCTTCCTCGGTGGTCATCCTCCTTTTAAGGGTACCCTGATTGAACCTGTTGACCGAAAGATCCTTTGCCGATAACATGGCTCCCAAATGCATTGCCATGAGGCACAGGACGGTGAACACCATTGCCGGAAGCATTGTGGCGTCATCGTATCTGTTATAGAGGTTTTTGTGCAGCGTGACCGAGCCGAATGCCCAGAAAAGGCACTGTCCGAACATGAAGCCCCACGCGCAGACAAGATACATAATATATGGACAGATCATCTCCCTGCGCAGCACAAACCATACGGCAACGCTGAAGACAAGGCAGAAAACGCCTATTCTCGAAAAGCTGACAACATTGGATGATACATCGCCTCCGATAGAGCCGTTCATCATCAAAACGCCGACCAGCCCGACGATAAATGTTACAATAATCGTCAGGATCGTCAGCTGGAGCTTTTTAAATCCGAATATGGTCATGTCTTTCAGCATTGTTTTATCCTCTTTTGAGCTTATATGCCGGATTTTTGTTCGGCGCGCAGATAGACTTCGCTCAGACGGCGCGCATTTTCCTCGTTGTCGTACCCCAGCTCTCTGAGCCTGGCGTAAACGGCATCTCTGTCAAAATTATTCTTCTTTTCGCTTTTCTTTATTGCGTCCTCCCATTTCGGGAGATCTTCGTCGGTTATTCCGACAAAATCCACCAGTCCCATGCCGGCGTCTGCCTGCTTTGTCACTTCGGTCGAACATACCGAGGGCACCAGAGAAGCCTGCGCCTCAATTACGGTGACCGGCAGACCTTCAAACAGCGACGGCAGGATGAAAACGTCGGTGATTCCCAATATCGCCGGTATGTCGCGTCTTGCGCCGGTAAAAATGAGCTTTTCGGACAGGTTGTTTTGCTCGGCGAGACGCTTTATCTCCGGCAGCAGCTCCCCTTCACCGACAAGAAACATACGATAGTCATGCCCGCTGTCCATCAGCTGCTTGGCGATCTTTATTATATAAGCGTGGTTTTTCTGTTTCATGAAGCGGCCGATATTGGTATATACCGGCACATTTTCGGGGATGTCAAATTCCCTTTTCAGGGCGGCTTTATCTTCGTTTTTGACATTGTCAAATCTGGAAAATTCAATGGCGTTGGGAATGAATCTGCCTTTTTTGCCGTAGAAGGCTTTGCCGTACAGATTTTCTCCGGCGGCGTTTCCGCAGGCGAAATAGTCGGTGGCGAACAGCTTTATAAGCGCGCGCATGGTCAGGTTGTACAGCTTGCGCTTGAGTCCCTTGTGCACAAAATGCCTTGCCTGGTGCGAATGGCTTATCCTTATCTTTGCGCCGCCCAAAAATGCTCCCAGCATTGCAAGACCGCAGTTCAGAAAGGTGTGCGCATGGACTACCCTGATGGAAGGGTCGGCCTTCAATATCCTGCGGATATCCTTTACAAACCCCCATGCGCCCTGCTCGGTCGGAGGTTTTATAAGATATATGGTTCCGCCCATACGGCGTATTTCTTCGTTATAGATATATTCTCCTGCTCTGGAGGTAAGAAAGTCAAACTGCACCTTATCCCTGTCCATGTGCCTGTACTGGTACATGATGAAGGATTCTGTGCCGCCGCTTGTCATGGCGCTTATAACGTGCAGTACTCTTACTGGTTTGTCCATAGTTTCACCCTTGCTGCCGCGGCGCGGATGTTCCGCCGCAGGATAGTTCTCCCGTATTATAATACATTATGACACTTTATTGTATCATATGCGAGGGATATATTCAACCTGTAAAGCGTGATTATTTAAAAATGCCTTCTGCGCTATTATATTACCGGGTCTGAAAGACGGAAAAATCCTCCGAAAGGGCAGCCCCTTCGGAGGATGATAACCGATTAAAGGAGATTATTACTTCTTAAGTCCTTCGACGATCGCCTTGGTGTCTCTTGCAATGACGACTTCCTCGTCTGTCGGCAGGACATAAATCTTGACCTTGCTTTCGGGTGTGGAGATTTCTCCGCCCTTGCCCTTGCGGTAGATCTTGTTGACCTCTTCATTGATGGAAACGCCTAAATACTTCAGACCGCCGCAGACGACCGTTCTGAGAGGATCGGAGTTTTCACCGATGCCGCCGGTAAATACGATGGCGTCAACGCCGTCCATGGCTGCGACAAACGCGCCGATGAACTTGAGTATCTGATAACGCTGCATTTTCAGCGTGAGGGCTGCTCTCTCGTTGCCGGCGTCGGCAGCGTCGTTGAGGTCGCGGCTGTCGGAAGAAAGCTCGGAAATGCCGAGCATACCCGATTCCTTATTGAGCATTTCAGCCATCTGGCTCCATGTCATGTTTTCCTTTTCGCCCAGATAGCATATAGCCGACGGATCGACAGCGCCCGAGCGCGTTCCCATAATAAAACCGTCAAGAGGGGTCAGGCCCATTGTGGTATCGATGACCTTGCCGTATTTTACGGCCGCGAGAGAAGAGCCGTTGCCGATGTGGCAGGTTACGATTTTCAGCTCCTCGATGGGTCTGCCCATTTCCTCAGCGACCTTAGCGCTGATGTAACGATGCGATGATCCGTGGAAGCCGTAACGGCGGATGGCGTATTTCTCATAATACTTGTAGGGAATACCGAAGAGATAGGCCTCAGGAGGCATGGTGGAATGGAAGGATGTATCGAAAACGACGACCTCGGGGATCTCGGTTCCGAGGACCTCTCGGCAGGCTCTGATGCCCTGCATATGAGCATGGTTGTGAAGGGGTGCAAGCGGGATAAGACTCTCGATGTCGGCCATGACCTGCTCGGTGACAAGCTCGGACTTTTTGAAGATGGCGCCGCCCTGGACTATTCTGTGACCGACAGCGTCGATCTCCTGCATATCCTCGATAACCTTTGTATCGCCGCTTGTAAGAAGTCTGACGACTTCATGGAAGGCCTGCGTATGGTCCTTGAGCTCGATCTCCATTTTAAGCTTTTCGCCGTTGATGGGATCATGGACTATACGTCCGCCGCCGCCTATTCTTTCGCAGAGACCCTTGCAGATGATAGACTCGTCGGTCATATCCATGAGCTGGTATTTGAGCGAAGAACTTCCGGCATTGACGATAAGAATTTTCATTTTGTCATCCTCCTGAAAATATGATAATTGCATTAAATTTTTCCCGTTTATATTGAATAGTTTGCCAAAATGGAGTAAAATACTTGTAAGGCAAATGATAAAACAGCGTTGAACCGGTCTTTATCAGTGCTTAAAAAATACCGCCCGCGCGTGTAACCGGCGGCATAATCCAATGATATCTGAAGGTTATTATCGCTTGGTTGCTCTCTGTCAGCGCAAAAACGCCTTCATAATTTTTTATTATACTGTAAAATCAAGACAAATACAAGTGATTTTGCAAAATTCGGAGAAAAAATGATAGGTGCGGTTGTTGCAGAATATAATCCTTTTCACAACGGTCATCTTTATTTGATGAAAAAAATGCGCCAAATGGGGTGCGACGTCATTGTCGCGGTCATGAGCGGCGATTTTGTTCAGCGCGGCGAGCCTGCGCTTTTGTCCAAATGCGCCCGTGCCGGGATGGCCGTATCCTGCGGAGCCGATCTTGTCGTGGAAAACCCGGTGCCATGGGCAATGAGTCCGGCCGAGAGCTTTGCCTTCGGAGGCGCTTACATAGCAAACGCCCTGGGAAATATCGACATGCTCTGCTTCGGCAGTGAATGCGGAGATATCATACGGCTGCAGGAGCTTGCAGATCTCTGGGATAATGCGGATTTTCAGCAAAGTGTCAAAGGCAACGTGTCCGCAGGGATGAACTACGCTGCTGCGTATGATAAAGCTGTCGCGGAGTTTTTGCCCGGCTGCACAAAAGACAGCGAAAGCCTTCGTCCCAACGACATCCTGGCAATAGAATACATCAAAGCCCTGAACCGTCTTAAAAGCGCAATAAGGCCCGTTGCGGTAAAGCGCGCCGGCGTTTTGCATGACGGGGCGCCGCGCGGCTGTTTTGCAAGCGCTTCGGCAATACGCGAGCTTATTGCAGACGGCAAGCACGATGAAGCGGCCGGCTATTTGCCCGAACAAAGCCGGGAAATATTATTCGACTGCATTAGGAACGGAAGGTTTTATGAAAAGGGGACGCTTGACAGGGCGATCCTTTTCAGACTGCGCGCCATGTATCCCGACGAGCTTTCCGGCATAGCCGGAGTCGGAGAGGGTCTGGAAAACAGGATAATTGCCGCGGCTAAATCTGCGCAGGATCTTGCGGAACTGTTCGACGCGGCAAAGACAAAACGCTACCCGCACTCGCGCATAAGGCGTATTTGCTTGTCAGCAATGCTTGGCATAACCAAGTCCGACACCCTGCAGCCGCCGCCCTATATCAGGATCCTCGCAATGAACGGCAGGGGGGTTCAGGCACTCCGATCGGCAGATCCGGCGATTCCGGTAATAGGAAGCCATTCACAGGCTCAATCACTCGGCGGTTTTGGGAAGCGGGTATACGATTTGCAGAAAAACGCGGCGCGTCTGTACGGCGTTTGCTGCAGGAAACCGCTGAAAAACTACAGCGAAGAAGAATACAGAATAGCAAGATTATACTGATCGTATAGTTTTTGCACAATATACAAACAGCAAAGGAGCAAACATTATGTCAATAAACGTCACGACACTCGATTACAAAAACTACGGCAAATGCGTATGCATTGAGAACGGCACGATCCAGGTCTATGTCTCGGTCGACGTCGGCCCAAGAATCCTCTGGTACGGCTTTGTCGGCGGAGAAAACCTGCTCTACAACGACGTCGACAGAACCAGCGCAAAGAGGTCGAAGGACATAGCGGATACCTTCGGTGAGGGTGAGGTGTTTCAGTTCTACGGCGGACACCGTATGTGGACAAGCCCCGAGGATCCCGTTTTGTCCTATTATCCCGACTGCCATCCGGTAAAATGGGAGCAGACCGAAAATGGCGTAAAATTCACTGCCGAGCCGCAGCCGGTCAACGACGTGCGCCATTCGATGGAAATAGTCATGTCCGACTCCAATGAGCTGAAGGTGCTGCATGAGATAGAAAATCTTCGCGACGAAGAACAGACCTACGCCACGTGGGGCATCACTCAGTATAACCATGGCGGTATTCAGATAATCCCGCAGCTTCCGCGTTATGACAGCCTTGCCGCCAACAGGATAATCGCCTTCTGGTCATATGTCAACTTTGACGACGAGCGTATTAACTACGGACGCGATTTTGTCACCCTCAAAACAGCCGATATGCCCAGCATGAAGATCGGCTTCAACAATGCCTCCGGCTGGTCGTGCTATGTAAATCAGGGCGCTGCCATCATCAAGAGGTTTGATTATGATCCTTCCCTCTGCTATCCCGATTTCGGATGCAATTATGAGACCTATACCGACCGGTTTTTCATTGAAATGGAGTGTCTTGGCCCCAGCATGAAGCTCAAAAAGGGCGAGTCGGCAAAGCACACCGAAACATGGATAGTCAAAAAGTGCGATGAAATGCCCAGCTTCACCGATCAGGAGAACATTGCGGCATTCGTCGAAAAGTATGTCAAGGACTGATATGTAATCACAGACGAAAGGCGGCCCGGTTTGCGTTAACGGCAGATCGGGCTGCATTTTTATCAGGCTTTGCAGGGATATGACGTGTCAAGTCGTATTTCGCTTAAAGAAACCGGCGACGTACTCCGCCGGCGGTTATATCGCGCCGAAATTCCATCGTTCTCCTGTCCCTCGGCGGCATTTCAGACCTTCCGCAAGAGGCGGTAAAAGGCATACGCTTTGTGAAGTTTTTTGCTGACGGCTGTTTTCCGGCTGAGTCGGAAAAAATATGAAAAATAGCGTAGACAATCTCATTGAAAAAAGCACTTGCTTTCGCAAGTGCTTTTTTCAAGGCGCCACCCAGAATCGAACTGGGGAATAAAGGTTTTGCAGACCTCTGCCTTACCGCTTGGCTATGGCGCCAGATCCGGTATAAGGGTAAAACAAAAAGCGGCTTACGAGGCTCGAACTCGCTACCTCCACCTTGGCAAGGTGGCGCTCTACCAGATGAGCTAAAGCCGCAGATATAATGCCTCCGGGCGGAATCGAACCACCGACACGGGGATTTTCAGTCCCCTGCTCTACC